>CAUQTI010000013.1:0-97124 GCA_963521065.1 uncultured Anaerovorax sp.
CTAGGATTCTTTGATTGAATAAACAAAATTGGAATTATGCAATTTCCTCAATTATTTTAACTGTAATCTTATTCGCAAGTTCTAATTATATTTTTGCTGAAGAGCCAATAGAAATTATCAATTGCTCTGAATCCACAAATTACCCTATTCATAATCAAGGGGAGTATATTCCGTCAGAAGAGGAAATTGCCGTTACAGATATTATTAATAATATTGAAGATGTGATAAAAAAGGAAATGCTTTATGAGTTTTGGACAGAACCTGCTTTTGGTATCAGTGGAGATACCATGAATGCCCTTGAAGGAAATGAAAAAATGAATGTAAATCTTGTAGAGACCTATACGCATTTAGCAAATTTATCAATATTTTGAATCAATACCGGGTATAGAAGTGGAAAGACTAAATCATTATTAGGATATATCTAATAAAAAACAAAATAAATTAGCATGCACCCCGTGTATTTAACGGCTTCCAATTGAGGAGGTCGTTTTTTCATGTGCGCCCAGCATGGACTACAGAATTAAGTAGCTAAACTGGGTAAACTATCTTCGAGTGGCAAACATTGAAAATGATTTGAAAGGAGGTAGACTATCACATGAAGTTCCGATTGCGAACGTGCGTATGGAAGCAGTGAAAGATGCATAAAACCAGATACAAGCCTTTGATAAAAGTTGTCATATCTAAAGGCAGAGCATGGGAATGAGTGAACTCAAAGAAAGGGGCTGGTATTTCTTACTAGACCACTATCAGGCAGTTCATATTTAGTACAAAATTGAAGTACCGTGTACGGAATCGTACGCACTGTGCTGTGAGAGGTCGGTAGATGAACTAATCACCTACCTCCTACTCAACTTATTCGTAAGTAGATTGTTAAATTATCTGGCATAAAAAACATTTTTAATTATAAAAAAATAATATTTTATATTGACAAATATAAATATAGTAGTATTATTTAAACAAATAGAGTTTATAATCTATTTTCAAAAAAGATTAATCTTACACAATGAAGGCTTCCTATGCATGGGAAAAGTTATTTAAATTTTTAATTCTACATTTGTTATAAGCTACTTAAATTTAATTTAGAGTAAAGTGGATAGGTTCTACTTTACTAACACGGGTTTATAAAATCTTGAAAAATAGAGGAGGGTTAGAAAATGAAAAAAAATATTTCTTTATTATTAATTATAGCTTTGTTTTCTATTAATATAGTACCATCTTTTGCGACTTCAACAGACAGTCCAAAAGTGTCTTACGCAATAGATTCTTCTAATTTGGCAAATCAGTCACTTACTCAAGAAAAGGCTACTCAAATTGAATCAGAGATTGCGATATTAAATAATCACTATATAGATGCATCGATTATTAAAAAAATTGATGTATCTGAAAACTATAACGAATATACTTTAAACTATGATGAGAAAGTAATAGTAAAAAGCAGTAATAATAAAAGCACGACTATTGTTGCTAGTGATGGAAAAAATAGTAATATAATTTGTTTCATGGCGGATGGTAGTCTGATAATTGATGGACATAAAATTAAAGTATCTCCAGCTGATTCAACAAATACTATATCAAAAGCTACTTATAAAGGGAAAAAATCTCTTTTACCGTATGGTAGCAAAAAGGCATCTGATTATAATGATTATTTAAGTTCGGGGAAACAGAACATCGCTCTAGGGCAGGCTTTAGACACACTTACAAGCACTGCTTTAGGAACTGCTATTAGTTTTGCTCACGGCTATATAGGAATAGTAGTATCATTAGCAAGTGTAGCTTCTGCTGTTCAAGACGTTATAATTAACATTAATCCTAAAACTGAGGAGCTAGGGTGTAAATATACAACTTACACATCCGGGGCTGCCGATTACAAATATGTCAATAGATTTTATGCAGATAGAAGTTGTAAAGGAACATATTCACAACAGATCAGTTATGAACACTTTATAGTTTATTAAAAGTATCTATGATATTAATTAAATTTAAGATTTCTAGGAAAATTAAATCGAATCAAAAAATATAAAATAATTCAGGGAAAGTCATTAGGTTTCATGGTTTTCCCTGACATTATTTAAAGCTATGTTTTTTATTTAAAAGGTTGAAAGGATTAAATGAAGTGATAGAGAAGCAAAGCTATAAAAATAAAATAGTATATAATAATTATCAGTTTTATGAGAATGCTGCATTGAATCGATTCATAGATAAGCAGGGCGCAGAAGGTTATAGTTTTTGTGGTGCAATTGGTCCGTTTTTAAATATACTAAAATTTTGTTTTACAAAAGACAGGAAGTCATACACTATTTTTCGCAAGCATTTAGGTGAAGAAATAGATGAAGAAATTAAAAAAATAGAAGCCGGAAATGATAAGATTTCCTATCAAAACAATCTGTATGTTGTATTCGAGAACGAAATTAACAGAGAGAAAGCAGATGTTATGGAAAAGAAACAAAACATTTTACTTTCTGTTCCTGTAAAAAAATCTATCGCTTACATTTCCATTTTGCTTATAATCTCTATCATTAGTTTGGGACTAAAAATATTGTCAATAGAAGATGGAAGCTTGGGTCTCAATTTTTTAAGCTTAGGACTCTACATAGCTTTAATTATAGCTTTTCTTTTTTACTTTACAGGCGATCTGCATGATATCCTAGCAGGTAGAGGGATATTTATAGATGGTAGGCTGTATTTCGATAGCCGTACAAAATTGAAAGACGCACTGTTTCGCATGGGTGACGTATTTAAATTTGTAATACTGCTGGGAAGCGTTTGTGTTAGCATTGCAATTTTTTTAAATGCAAAGAATGAAATTATAATTGTTGATGTCTTTAAAATGTGGGTAATATATTGTATTTCTGGCTATATGTCTATGCTGCGATTTCAACGATCTTATATTTCTTTGCTGATTATTGAAGTATTCCTAATAACACTAACCCTAGTTCGCTGAAATAGAAATGAATGTGACTTATTGTCTTTGTGATTGACAACGAGGTCACTCTATTGTGATTGCCTTATGATAAAGAACAAAATAGATAAGCATTTATTCCGTGTATTTAACGGCTTCTGATTGAGGAGGTCGTTTTTCTATTTATTCGCAAGTAAATTATTAAAGGATCTGACATAAAAAATATGAAAATGAGTCATTTTACTCGCAATGTTTTATATTTATTATTGACAAATATTAATGAGATGTTATTATTTAATTAAAGATAATTTTTAACTATTTCCGGAATTTCAGAAGGGAGGCGTGGAAGGAAATAAACGCAAATCAAGATTCAAAGCTTTTTCTCAAAATGGTAGTAAGACTGGATTCTACGTATTTAAGAAAGGAAAAGACAAATGAAAAATAAAAAAAATAACTTGATTTTATCTTTATTCATCATATCCGTTATGATTTTAGGTTCGATGATATCTGTTTTTGCAGATGCAGATAAAGGAAATGTGTATGAGGAAAAGGTGTTACAGCATTATGTAAATACCGCAGAATTTTTACCTGACAATTCGAATGGAAATATACGCCTTTATCGTGCAAGTTCTAATTACAAATTAGTGGGGAGTGAGGTGGAAAAAATACAAAAGCGTTGGCCGACCTCCCATGATACAATTAAATATCTAGCTCGTGGCTGGACAAACGTAGCAGACGAGAATGGAAACGCTGCGTATCATTATACGTTGGCACAGTTAGTCTATCAAGGAAAAGTGATTGCATCCAGTGATAAGGAATGGGGAAGCGGTATTGTTTCTGCAGAGTCCGTAGGGATATCTCAGTCAACAGCGGCGGCGAATTCGACGGCAAGGATTTTCTATGGCTGGTAGTAGCGTATAAGTGATAAATTATTGCAATAACGTAGAATCCATTTTTAGATTTAGAATTAATATATCAAAGGGAGGGATTATGAAAAATTATTTGGGGATAAAGAAACATCATTACATAATTTTTTTATTGCTGCTTTTGACTGCACTGTCTAGTGTATTGCTTTCTTCTTGTAAATTTTCTGGGGTAAAGAATGAAAATAAAAACATAGAAATGGAAAACGAAACAGTAACAAACTATGTAAGGGTAATCGATTTATATGACGCAACGGAGGATAAACCTTTTAGCGCTTTTTTACAGGAACAGGATGCTTTAAAACGATTAAAAAATATGAATAAAGAGTTAAACGGAGCATTTGATTTTTATGAATTTCAACATCAGCCGTTAGAAATTTATGAGTATTGTAAGATAGATCCAAAGTTTGCAAAAGGATATGAATCTGGTGACTATGTATATAACCTGCAAGTTAAAGATCAATCTTATATCACTAAACTGAAAAGCATGCAAATAGGAGAATATGCCTTTAAAGAATGGAAGTTATCAGAGAAAATTGAAAGTGGAAATGCATTTGAGGAGAAGGATTACAATTACGGAAGTAACTATCAGATTCCTGTGTTGCTAGGCGCAGAGTATAAAGACAGTCATGCAATTGGAGATACCATAAAAGCAAATTATTTAGGTACGGATTTCAGTTTTGATATTATTGGATTTTTTGCTAAAGGCACTGTCGTAGAGCTGAACGAAATTACGGAGCAATTGGATCGCTATATTGTCATTCCTTATTTTGATATAGAAGGAGAAGAAGAGCTTACCTTCCAAAAAAGGTATTATGCACAAAAAAATTGGGGTTATATTCCTTATGAAACGAAAGAAAATGTGCAGCTCATAGAAAAGACGGTAAATGGGCTAGCAGAGAAAAACAATATGTTATATAGTATCGTTCAAAATAATCCGGAACTAGAATAGGCGACAATTGATTTATATTGGACTTGCATAAGTAGGCGATGTTTCGTTGCATTATGAAATAAAGTAAGGGCCATCGGATTGATAGCCCTTGCAGATATACTTTTGAAGAATTGTTTTAATGGATATAAGATTAAGAAATACTTCCGTTGGCGGAACAGGTTAGCTTAACTGTGGCCTTTTTAGAAACGCCGTCCAGGCTAAAGGTTGCATTACCGGTCACTGTTGCGCCGGAGCACTTACTTGTCTTTTGTGTGCATGCCCATCCGGAATTTGTAGATGCGGAGGATGAAGAACGAATCGCTTTTGCGGTTGTTCCATCATAAGTAAAGGTTCCGTCTACCGTGAATGACCAAACTTTTTTGTTTGATTTATCATAATAATCATACGTTTTACTGGCAGATTTCGCTGAACTGCTGGCTGCTTTATTTAATGAAGTGCTCATAAAAGAGGGATGTATAGTGGTTGTAATGACTGCATAGCTGCCATCGCTGTAACAAATTGTTTCTGCGGACAAATCATTTTTTGTAGAAGCAAAGCAAGGGACTACAGATAATGTCACAATAAGGAGCACTGTTATCATAGATAGAGTTTTTCTATTCATTTTTATTTTCCTCCTGATGTATCATCTCTTCGATTTCTTCATCGGTAAGATGGTAAGGTTGAGATTCTTTTATTGTAACTTCAACTCGATTAGGATTTATTTGAATTTGTTCATGTAAATAAATGGTTAAAATAAAGATAGTTGAAAACAATAAAAGGATAAGACCTATTACTATAATTTTTCTTTTTTTCTGAGATGCATGCACTTCGGCAGGGGTTAATGTGTCTATAAATTGTGCTGCCATATTTTGAGGTGTGCCGAAAGCTGCACATAAAGAATCTAAGTTGTAATCAGATTGGAGAGTCACATAATCTTGAAGCTCCTGCCTTAAACCAATTAAAAACTTTTTCTGGTCTGGACAGAAAACAGGAAGAGATTTTTTTACTTTTTTTACATATATATTCATTGCATTTTTATTCAACATAGAAGCCCCCTGATAACTCTGCTAATTATGCTACCCCTTCATAATCTTCTCAACTGATAAAATAAGCTGCTGGTATTCTTTTAACAACGTTTCTAAGTGTTCCTGTCCCATTGTTGTAATGGAATAATAATTACGAACACGGTTGTCTTCGGAAATTTGTTTTCCCGATTCTTCCACATATCCTAGTTTTTGCAGACGATAAAGTACAGGGTACAAAAAAGACACTGTACATTCGCTGTCACCCCGTTGTTTTAATTCCTGCGTCATCTGATAAACATACATTGGTTTTTCAGACAACAGGCGTAAAACTAACATAGGATTTACGGCGCGCTTAAAATAGTCTTCAAAAGAATGACCACTTTCTTTTAAATTTGGGTTACTTTCTAGTTTTTCGCTTTTTCTAGCCATAATCATCACCTTATCGATAAGATAGTTATAGTATAAATTAAAGTAATATAATAATCAATATTTAGTATTGACAAATATAAATGATTATATTATATTGATTATAGAAAGCTTTCTATAATTTTTTAGCTATAAAGGGTTTTAAGATTTCAGTTTCTAAATTCATATAGGAGGAAGTAGGGAAATGAGCATAATAAAGAGAAGAGTAATTTTAATAGTAGGTATAGCTTGCCTAATAATTAGTAGTGTTACATTATCTTTCGCGGCTTGGCAAGCCACAAATTTAGGGTATTATCAAAGAGATATTTATATTAATACCTCAGATTTAGGGAAAACATATAAAAAGCAGGCAGAAAATGCTGCAGCTATATGGAATACTTATCTTAAAAAATACAGAACAATTAATTTAGGGACAAGCCCATATGCGAATTATATCAAATCAGCGAAAAAGGAAGATTCTTTTTTCGGACAGTATAGTGTGCTCAAAACAAATAGTGCTACTAATAATAGGGCGACTCAATTTTCTATATTAATTAATACTAGAACTGTACCCTCAAGCAAGTCGAATAATTTTATACACAGCGTTATTTGTCACGAACTGGGACATTCACTGGGATTAGATGATATCAATGGGAGTGGAAAGGATTTAATGGATCATGACAGAAATCGTGAAAAAATTACTTCACCATCTAGTGATGATGTAACAGGAGCAAAGGAGCAAGCAGCATATTTAAAGAATTAAATTACTTATAATGAAAGGAAAAGGGTTCAAAATGAATAAAATATTAATGAATAAAAGAAATTACATTTTAATACTATGCGGATTGATTACAATAGCAGCTGTTTATTTGCTTGGAAATTATGCGAATGAAAAAGATACTCAAATAAAACAAAGTTTTGATTTTGCTTCATTTAATACAATTCAAGAAGAAGTAGAAGCTGCAGATGTAGTAGTTACAGCTGAAATACTAGGAAAAACGACCAGAAAAATTGATATTGGGGAAGGTTCAGAAGGTTTGGCTGAAGATATACTTGATTATGATGTTTATTCTATGAAAGTCAATTCTGTTGCAAAGGGGAATCTAGAGGTCGGAGCGGTAATCGAAGTGAAACAGCTTGCTAGCGTAAAAGACTTTATAGATTATTCCGTAGGAGAACAGGGGATATTTTTCTTAATGGATTTCACTATGGATGATTTAACGATGCCATATTCTCTAATGAGTCCTCGGCAGGGATATATCGGTGTAGATCTGAACAGCGATGAAGTAACTTATAACTATTTTGAAACAATGCAAAATAAAAATAGCAAGATCAAGATAATGAATGGGCCTAGCTCTTATTCTGAAATTTGGGATGAAATCATTGAGGCAGTATAATAAAAGTAGTATGCTGCTTAGCTTAGATAATTTGTTAAGGGTTGTATATCCCGATTGAATAAATATGAGCCGTAAAGGAGAAAAGAATGAGTAAAGGAAAAGTTTTTTTATTGGTGTTCAGTGTTATTATTATAAGTTTTACGGTTTTTTCTTCTGCGGAGGATCAGGATAAGATGCGCATTGTGCAAGGAAGCGGAGGCCATAAATATTTAATCGACTCGACGAATGCTGAGACAATACATATCCCAGAGCGTTTGAAAAATACACAAAGCGGTGATTGAAGCGACAGGAGTAAACTCTAAATAACAGAGCCTTTTCATCTAATCTACTATATAAACCTAATAGAAAAAAGTAACGAGTAAAAATTTGTTACTTTTTTCTATTTTCTATTAGCACTCAAATAACCTATGAAATTGAAAATATTATGAGTTGAAAGAAATATTACTATTGACACCGATGTACTACTTATGTAATATATGCTAAACAGGACATAAGACAGGAGGAGAAGTGTGAAAATTAAAGTAGTAAAAAAAGCATTACAAAAAAGCCCCTGAAACAAATAATTTAAAAATATAAAGCTTTTACACTACTAACTTTGAAATATCAAATCCTTGAGCTTCAAGAAATGCAAGAGCATTAGAAACGGTCATTTCTTGATGAGCGGGCTTGGGATTCTGTAGTTCTTCATAATCTGAAGGATTAAAGGTTTCCCCTGTTAAAAGCATATGGTAAATACAAACAAGCATCATACGTGCGATAGCAATAATGGCTTTTTTATGTCCTCTGCGCTTTTTCAGCTTTAGATATTTTCTAGCAAAATAGGTTTCTTTAGTGCATTTAGTTGCGGATAGAGCACATTGAACTAAAAGAGGCTTAAGATATTGTCCTGCTTTGGAAATTCGGACAGATTTCTTCTTTCCTGCACTCTCGTTGTTTGCAGGAGTAAGACCTGCCCAGGAGGTTAGGTGTTTAGCATCTTCAAAGACGGTCATATCAACGCCTATTTCAGCAAGGATTAATGAAGCAGAGAGCTCTGTAATACCGGGGACTTCAGCAAGATGTTTTATCAAAGGATAATAAGGCTTTATGCGAGTGAACAATTCAGCTTCTGTTGCGACAATACTTTGGTCAAGATAATTCATATGCTTCTTGGCAGCTTTCATTTTAAAATATTGATCAGGCTGGATTTTAAAACCATTTAATGAATCAAGGATCAAATCGGATTTTTTCTTTGCAGATTTTTGAATGAGACTACGACAATAGTTCTCATCAAACACGTCAGAAGAAAGAACATAATCCATGATTAACGTTGAAGTTTTACCAAATGGATCAGAAAGGATATTTGCAAGGCTGATGTTAGAAACCGTCATCGAATTTTGAAAACGGTTGCGTTCAGAAGAGCGCATGGCAACAAGTTTAAAACGGTATCGTGCAACTTCACGCAAGGCACGAATATCTGCAGGAGGAATAAAGGAATTTCTGACCATATCAAACTTGAAAAGATCAGCAATCCATTTGGAATCCTTTTTGTCAGTTTTCTTACCTTTGATGGCCCTAACATACTTCGGATGTGTGAGAATGACGTGGATATCTTTTTCGAGGATATTAAACACTGGTATCCAGTACTTGCCTGTAGATTCCATACAGACATGGTAGCAATGGTTAGAAAGAAGCCAAACCCTGAAGTGCTCAAGTTCTGAGTTTGAGGTAAAAAAAGTTTCAGTAGTGTAGGATGTGATGTTGCTGCGGTCGGTTGAGGCAATAGTAGCTACGAGCATACGTTTATGAACATCAACACCACAGCAAATAGGATAAACAATTTTCAAATAAAATCACTCCTTTCAAAAAAGGTATGAAAAAATAGCAGCATTGACTGTCAACCAAGCATAACATCAAATCTGTTGTTAAACAAAGATAAGTGTACGGGCTCTGTGTCCCAATTATTTGTGCTTGAAAAGGTGACGGCACATATAAATATGCGGATTGAGTTGGAAGCTCTTCCACTCACCTCACCGTGCTCTGTAGTGTACTGCTATTTAAGAAGATTTTATCACAAAAAAGAATGTTGGCAATATTTTAATAAATTATTTGTGCCGCAAGCGAAGCGGCGCGGAATGGGGAAAAATATGAAACATTTATCGGAAGCGCAGCTTAAAGTAATGCTTGCTATTTGGGAGGCAAAAGAGCCGGTGTCGAGGAGTGAAATTCAAGAGAGGCTGCATGGGAGCCAGTGGCAAATAACTACCCTTAATACTTTTTTAAATCGATTGAGCCAAAGTGGATTTTTGAAAATAGACCATAGAGGAAAAGAGTATGTGTATAGTGCCCTGGTCAGTGAGGAAGAGTACAAAGGCTTTGCAGGTAAAAATATTTTAAAGACTTTATATGGGAATTCTATAAAAAAATTTGTTGCGTCGGTATGTAACAGCAACAATTTAACGGAAGAGGAGGTTGATAGCTTACAGACACTCCTTGCGAAGTTGAAAGAGGGTGACCAGCGTGATTGACACTCTATTCTATAACACTCTCACAATGGGGGGGATTCTTTCAATTTTAATCCTAGGAGTATTTCTTATTTCCCCAATGCTTAATAAAAAACACCAAATCGGATGGAGGCTTAACATTTGGAAGGTATTCACAATATTTCTTATTGTACCAGTGGGATTTATTCTACAATGGCTGACGTCCAGCGAGCAGGCGCAAAGTAGCATAACAACACTAAGGAGTAGCGTCACGATGCCGGCGGCTGCTCCGATAGAGTCGGTTGGATTTCAGATGCTTGCAGAAAATCGATCTATTTCGATTTGGGAAAAAATTGTAGATATGGGGCCTCAATGGATTCCAATTCTTTGGGGCGTAGGTGCTTGTTTAACAGCACTTTATTTAATCGGAATCTATCTGCATTTTATTAGAGCGATAAGAACGAACAGTGAAAAAGTTGAAAATGATTGTTTGATTCAAACGCAGGCAGAACTCTTATCACAGCATAGAGGGAAGAAAGCGTTATTAATATACCAGTGCACCGCAATTTCGTCGCCTATGATTGTGGGAATTTTCAAACCGGCTATTTTTATTCCAAAAAGGAATTATACAACTACAGATTTAGAAATCATTATAACCCACGAATTAACGCATTATCTGAGAAATGATTTGCTGTATAAGGCACTCTTTATAGGGGCACTTATTTTACACTGGTATAATCCTTTTATACATATAATGACAAGGGCCGCGGGAAAGGATATGGAGATGTGCTGTGACAGAGATGCGATTGAAGGGAAAGGGCAAAAATTTAGGGCCGAGTATAGCGATGTCATAATGGGAGAAATTGTAAATCATATGCAAGTGAAAGGGATGCTGTTTGCATGCATGGGGGGAGATAGAAAGGTTATGGAAGCGCGGTTTAAAAACATCTTTAGTCATGAGAAGCGAAAGGGGAAATTTTATTTTTTAATCGCATTGATCATTTTATTAGTTGCCAGCGCATTTGCATATGCAAGTGACCAAGGTGTGCCGAATTTTGAAAGTCCGGAATATCAGCAGCTGTTAGAAAAGACAATCGCAGATAAAGCAGCTGCCAGGAAAGCTTGGCTTACAGAACATAAGAATGTTCCATTTAAAGAATTAGATAATTTTGATGAATTGGCAAGTCAGGTTATGGACGAGAACGGGGATTATGATATTTATGAAGTATATGCATTAGTCGGAATGGAGCCACCCGAACAGGAATTATTAGACTTTGATTTATCACAATTTGATTCATATTTTAATGCGGTAAATAATTGCATAGAACCGCATGTACTGGGAAATGGAGAAAGAGCAATTTATTCAAGCGATTCTGGTGTACCGTGGAAGTTAAAGAAGGGCGATACGGTAAAGCTTCATATATATGCGGATGTAGAACGATTTGGACCAAAAACAAATGAGTTTGGTCGGGAATATTCTAACAGAGGTGTCCTTAGATTTGGATATTTAAAGGATGAAGAATGCCGTAATATTAAGATATTTGAGATAGATGATGAGCGACAAACCGAATTTACATTTTCAGAAGATGGAGAGAAAGAAATAAAGTTTGAAATACCGGAGAATGGAGAATATAATTTTTATTTATTCTGTCCGGGCTCTTTAGACATTATTATAAAGTGGGTATCTATTGATATAAACTAAACAATATAAGATATTTGCCTTGAAATTATTTATAATTTGAGGATAGTTGCTTTCACTAGAAAAAAGTAACGAGTTTTTACCCGTTACTTTTTTCTAATTGCAGCAATGCTTCCTTTATATCCGTACCACCGCCGTATCCAACAAGCTTTCCGCTGCTACCAATTACCCTATGACAGGGAATCAAAATCGGAAGTGGGTTTTTATTATTGGCCATACCTACAGCCCGGCAGGCCTTTGGCTTTCCAATTTGCTTTGCGATATCAAGGTAAGTGCAGGTTTGCCCGTAAGGAATGGTTTTTAAAGCATCCCAGACGCTGTGCTGGAATGGAGTACCCGCTGCAGTATAAGGTAAATCAAATAATTCTCTTTCTTTAGCAAGGTATTCGTTTAGCTGCTTTGCTGCTTCTTGCAGGAGCGGTGTTTCTTTTTCCGCATACTGTGTTTTGTTAAACTGCTTTCCGAAAATAACATTTGTGATGCATTTTCCATTTTCGGCAAAGCCGATGATTCCTAATTTCGTTTCATAGAAAAAAAGGTGGTTCATCTTATCCTCCGTTTTCCACTGTTTTAAGTTGCAGCGAATCAAAAAGGAACTGAATTCAAATCGATTGAGTCAGTTCCTTATTTTTCTGTCAAGATACGTTTCTATAAATATAGAAAATAAACGTGTACAAATGATACTTTTTTTCGTGATTGTTCTTGCTTGCCGTCTTTATTTTACATATACTTTTGGCAGTCTTTGACCAAATGCACAGGCAATTTCATAGTTAATGGTTCCGGTTGCATTCGCAATATCATCTGCCAGAATCGTGTTTGTTCCATCCGTTCCCATAATGATACATTCGTCACCTAATTTGACATTTGGAACGTCTGTTACATCAACCATGCACTGATCCATGCAAATGTTTCCTGCAATCGGGGCAAATACGCCGTTTACGATGACTTTTGCATCCTTGGAGTATGGGCGGGGATAACCGTCTGCATAGCCGAGAGCTAAAGTGGCAATCACGCTTTCCCGTTCTGATACAAAGCGTCGGCCGTACCCCACAGAAAAATCGGTTCCGACCTTTTTCAAATGAATGATATTTGCTTTGACAGACATGACCGGCTTGATGGAAAGCTCTTTGCGGTCAACCTCGTCGGACGGATAGAGTCCATAGAGAATGATACCAGGTCTGACTGCATCGTAGTGGGCAGTTGGAACCTCCATAATAGCGGCACTGTTTGCGAAGGTACGGAAAGGAATCGTTACACCCGCTTTTGTCAGTGCATCATAGAAGTCAGCGTATTTTTTTTCTTGTGATTTTGTATAGGTCTTGTCTAAAGCATCCGCGGTGGAAAAATGAGAGAAGATGCCTTTGATCTTAAAGTTGGATAGCTGGTTGATTTTAGAAACATCAGCAATCGCTTCCGCATCATAAGGCTGGTAGCCGATTCTCCCCATGCCCGTGTCCACAGCAATTAAGCCTTCGATAACCTTCCCTTTTGCACTGGCGGCATCTGAAATTGCCTTTGCATTTTCAAACGAGCAGGTCACTGGTGTAATATCGTATTCGATGAGGGTATTTGCATACATGTCTGGTGTCAAGCCAAGCATGATAATGGCTTCTTTATATCCGGCCTCCCGCAGCGTAATTGCCTCTTGCAGAGTCGCAATCGCAAAGGTTTTCACTCCATTTTCCTGAAGGACCTTCGCAACTTCAATGGAACCATGTCCGTACGCATCGGCTTTAATAACACCAATGAGATCACGGCTGCCCGCTTTTTGTTTGATTTGTTTCATATTGTAATCCAAGTTACTTAAATTAATTTCCGCCCAAGCTGGTCTCAGCGCTTCCTTATACATGATACATACGTCCTTTCTTTTAGCAAGCTTACATAATGTCTAAATTATATACCTCTGCTCGTTCAAATTCAACCCTGCAAGTGCCCGCGAAATGTGATAGAATAAGTACGTTCTATGAAACAAAGCCAGAGAGTTCTGTTGGGAAGTTCTTTTTTGAATCGAGACGCTAGAAACTGTTTTACGCACAGGTTTTTGGAAGAATAAATCAGGGAAAATAGAATGAAAGAAGAATGGCGGGGAGACACTGGACAATGAGAGAAAAATCGTGATTTTTAATCAATGAAAATAGAAAGCCATAGACAGCAAAAATGAAAACAAGGAGAGAGCGGCATGAAAGAATATAAAAAAACAGTATTGATTACGGGCGCAGGAAAGGGAATTGGAAAAGCGTGCGCGGAGCTGTTTTCTGAGGAAGGATGGCAGGTGGTAATCGGCTACCATCAAAGCGAGGCCGCAGCAAAGGAATTAGAAGCGGCACTTTTAAGGAAAGGAGCTTCTGTACGTGCAATTCAAGCAGATGTATCAGACCGTCAGCAGGTGAGTAAACTGTTTTCCGAGGCAAGAAAAACGTATGGAAGTATTGATGCACTCGTGAATAATGCGGGCATTTCGCAAATTCGTCTTTTTACAGATATCACAGAACAGGAATGGGACCAAATGTTCGCAATTCATTGCAAAGGTTCTTTTTTGTGCACACAATGTGCACTTGAGGATATGATCTCCAATAAGGCTGGAAGCATTATCAATATTTCATCGATGTGGGGGCAGGTGGGTGCCAGCTGCGAGGTGCATTATTCCGCAAGCAAGGCCGCTGTCATTGGATTGACAAAAGCTTTGGCAAAGGAGCTTGGACCAAGCAATATTCGAGTGAATTGCATTGCACCCGGTGTTGTTGAGACCGATATGATGCGTGAAATTTCCGACGAAATAAAGAAGACGCTTTGTGAAGAGACGCCAATGATGCGATTAGGCAGTGCACAGGAAATTGCGAAAGCTGTTTTCTTTTTCGCTTCAGAGCAATCTTCCTTTATTACAGGGCAGATTTTAGGTGTGAATGGTGGCTTTGTCATTTAATTTTTTTTCTGGCACAAATACCCTGCATTTTTTTACGGAATGCGGGGTTTTCTATTGCGAAAATGAGAGACAATAAGATCGAAAGAAAATAAAAATTTTCGCGAAGGAGAGAAATAAAATGAGAAAACAGACACAGTATGCAATCCTATTTTTTATTGGGGCAATTGGTTATAGTACGTTGGAAATTGCCTTCCGTGGATATACACATTGGACGATGATTTTGACCGGAGGTCTGTGTTTTTGCTTCCTATATGAGATCAATGAGCGATTTCAAACCGTTGCACTGTGGAAGCGTTGCCTACTGGGAGCAAGTGTAATTACGGGAGTGGAATTTATTGTCGGATGTATCGTAAATCTTTGGTTCGGTTGGGATGTTTGGGATTACTCTATGCTGCCTTTCCATGTGTTAGGTCAGATTTGTATTCTATTTTCCGCTCTATGGTTTTTTTTATGCGTGCCCATTTTTTTTATCAGCAGAAAGATAAAAAACAATTTTCACTGATTGTTTGAATCCGATTCCGGCGGCTCTGCTTCTTTTGCGGGCTTTAAATGGAATGTTTCTGACAAGTCCTCATGGACGATTTGTGTTGTCTCAAAAGAAAATAAATGAAAAACAATCTGGATGCAAAGGCCAATTCCAAACGCCGTAAGCAATGTACCAATTCCCAGAGGACCCCCTAAAAGATAACCGACCGCAGCTGCGCAAAATTCAAGGATTCCGCGGCTGATACCGACGGGTAAGCCACTGTAGCGGCGAATTGAAACCATGAGGGAATCTCTGGGTCCGGCACCAAAACCGGAACCAATGTAAAAATAGCTGCCGAAGGCAATGATAAAAAGCCCTGCGATTAACAAAATTCCTTTTCCCCACAGGACCGAAATGGACGGGATCAATGAAGTGGCTAAAATCCAGTCCATAAATAATCCGATTAAGAGCATATTAAGAACCGTACCGATTCCGATTTTTTCCTTTAATAAAAAATCGGCGGCGACAATCACGATACTTACCAGTATCGTAGACTGGCCAATCGTAATCGGAAGAATATTTGTGAGGCCGGCTTGAAAGACTTCCCATGGGCCGTAGCCTAACCCGGCTCGCATAATAAAAACAGTTCCCAGAGCATAGAGAAAAAGTCCTAAAAGAAGCCGTAAAAGGCGCTTTATTTTTTCTGCATTCATAGTTTTCACCCAAAATTTTTATGCAATAATTAAGTGAGAAAACAATTTTGTTTTCTCTTGCGCATAGATATGCACTCAGTATAGCGGATGGAAAGTCAGAATACAAGAAATATTCTTATTCCATTACATAGAAAAAAAGAGCAGAAAAAAAAGTTTTCCTTTCAAGCAGGACACCGTCTAGCAGGATAAAATCGTTGCACCACCTAAAAGTATATCTTCTTGATAAAATACAGCGGCTTGGCCGGAAGTAATTGCACGCTGTGGAGCATCAAACCGGATGTGAAGCGTATCCGAGTCCAGCCTTGTTATAGTTGCAGGCTGCTCCTGTTGATGGTAGCGGATGCGCACATTTGCACGAAATGGGGTACTTAAATCTACTGCGCTGATCAGATTTACCTCATTTGCTGTAAAGACTTCTGTATAAAGCGCCTCTTCCTCACAAAGCGTAATCGTATTATCAGGGATAGATTTACTCTTAACGTATAGCGGGCGCGAAGCGGCAATGCCAAGCCCCTTGCGTTGGCCTGTAGTATAGCGGACGAGGCCCTTGTGTTCCCCTAGTACAGTACCATCTGTGCCGATAAAATGCCCTTTGGGGTATATTTTTTTGGTATAACGCTGCAGAAATTCAGCATACTTTCCATCTGGAACAAAGCAGATATCCTGGCTGTCATGCTTGCGTGCATTAAAAAACCCCTGCTCTTGTGCAATGGCACGCACTTCCGTTTTGTGAAGAGAACCCAGAGGGAAAAGTGTATGCGCAAGCTGGCGCTGCGTCATGGCATAAAGCACATAGCTTTGATCCTTGCTTTGATCCACGGCTTTTTTCAAATGAAAACGGCCGGAAGGCGTGTCAGAAACGATTCGTGCATAATGCCCGGTTGCAATATAATCACAGCCCAAGTCCAAGGCACGCTGGAGCAGACGCTCAAATTTCAAATAGCGGTTACAGTCAATACAAGGATTTGGAGTCATTCCCTTTTCATAGGCCTGTACAAATTTTTCGATTACGCTGGACTCAAAATCATCAGTGAAATTAAATACATGATGTGGGATTCCGAGCTGGTGCGCTACACTTTTCGCATCCTCAATATCATCTAAGCTGCAGCAGGTGTTCGAACATTTCTGCTCTACCATTTCATTTTCATATAGTTTCATCGTTACGCCGATGCATTCATAACCCTGCGCTTTCAATAAATAAGCGGTTACACTGGAGTCCACACCACCGCTCATCGCGATCAATACTCGTTTCATAGGGATTCCTTTCTTAATTTTTCGACGGTGGTTTTTACACAATGAGCTACGGTAGCCACCTGATCGAGTGTATTTTCACGTCCGAGGGAAAAACGGACCGAAGTTTTTAAAAGATACTCCGGTAAGCGGATTGCTCGGAGAACGTGACTTGGTTCTAAAGCACCGGATGAACAAGCGGAGCCTGCGGAAATACAGATGCCCTCTTTGGCTAAAAGAAGAAGTAAAGTTTCGTTTTCTATCCCTTCAAAACAAACATTTAAAATTCCAGGGACACAGTGCGATGAAGCACCGATGAAAAATGTGTTTGGAATTTCTTTTAAGCCGGAAGCAAGGGCAGATTTTAAAGTAGCAAGATAAGCCGTGGCTTCCTGCATTTGAGAAATCGCTTCTTCGAAGGCCTTTGCCATCCCTACAATTGCAGGAACATTTTCCGTTCCCGCACGGCTTCCTCGTTCCTGCCCCCCGCCGTGAATAAGAGAAACGGGTGCAATGCCGTTTCGGATATAAAGAAGGGCAGCTCCTTTTGGCCCATGAAATTTATGTGCCGAAATAGATAGTAGGTCAATGTTCATTTCTTGAACAGAAAGCGGCAGGTTTCCGGCAGCTTGAACCGCATCAGTATGAAATAGAATGCCCCGGCTGCGGCACAAAGCACCGATTTCGGTCAATGGTTGTATGGTACCAATTTCATTGTTTACTGCCATAATGCTGACAAGTGCCGTGTCTTCTCGAAACGCGCCTTCGACTTGGCTTGAAAGAAGAGTGCCGTTTGCTGCAATCGGAAGACGAGTGACAGAAAAGCCTTGTGTTTCCAAATGTTCCAATGTACGAAGCACTGCCGGATGTTCAAAAGAAGAGGTGATGATATGCTGCTTTTTTTGGTTTTTCCCCCAGGCGGCAGCCGATAAAAGCGCTTGATTATCGGATTCACTGCCGGTTGCCGTAAAATAAAGTTCACGAGGAGAGCATCCAAGCAGCGCTGCCATAGAGATTCGGGCCGAGTAAACTGCACGGGCAGCTACGGCACCGGAATCGTGTAAACTGGAGGGGTTTCCATACAGCTCGTTCATATAAGGGAGCATCGCATTTAAAGCGGAATCGCTCAGCTTTGTTGTTGCGGCATGATCCATATAAATTTGCATGAGAAGAGTTCCCTTCCTTTCTATAAAAGCGCACAAGCTGTATTTGAAATTCAAATACAGCTGCAAAATACATGTGCTTATTTTATTTAGTCAATTAGTCGATGATGCCGCCTTCTACCACAAGAGAGTCTGCGTTGGCTGCACTGCCGTAAACTGGAGCAAGCGTTTCTTCGTAGTTTTTGTGGAAGAAATTTTCTTCTCCTAATGCCTTGATTTCCTCATTCAGCCACTCAAGAAGCGTGCTATTTCCTTTTTGAACTGCTGGTGCAATCGTATCGATATCACCGAGGGATTCGATGCCTACCGTATAGCCGCCGGTATTGATGGCCCAAGCGAGCACTTCTGTATTGTCCGTGGAGAACGCATCACCGCGTCCGTCTAATAATGCATTGTATGCGTCTGCATATTGATCATATTTTTGAAGCGTTACCTCCGGATGATTTTTTTCAAAATACGTTTCGGCGGTGGTTCCTTTGCAAACAATCAGTGTTTTTCCTTTTAATTCGTTTACGTCACGAATTACCGCATTATCCGGTGAGACGACGCCGAGAGCTACCTTCATATAAGGAAGCGCAAAATCTACCTGTGCGGCACGTTCTTCTGTGACTGTGAAATTTGCTAAAACGATATCGACTTTTCCAGTTTGCACATACTCAACGCGGCTTGCAGGCTCCAATGAGACATACTCCACATCTACATCAAGGTCTTTTGCAATTCGCTCTGCAAAATAAACGTCATATCCTTGATAATCTCCATTTTCGTCCACATAACCAAATGGGGCTTTGTCGCTGAATACACCAATCGTAATTTTTCCGCTGTCTTTTATTTCCTCTAAAGTACGCGCGGTTTGGCTATTTGGGGTATCTTTTTTCGTTTCCTCATCCGGAGATTTTGTGCCGCAGCCGCTGAACAGGGCACTGACAAGCAGGATCATCAGAGTGAGGGTTAAAAATAATTTTTGTCGTTTCATAATAATACCTTCTTTCTTTTATTCTACAATAAGGGATTTCGATTCACGTTTTTTATAAGAAAAGGTTTTTAAAAAATCTTTTGCTCTCGGTGTTTCAGGAGCGGTGAAAAAAAGCTCAGGCGTAGAATCCTCTACAATCTGTCCCTTGTCAATAAATAGGATTCGGTCAGCAATCGCACGGGCAAACTGCATTTCATGTGTGACAATGAGCATGGTAATCCCTCGATTCGCTAACTCTAAAATAACGTCTAATACCTCATGGACCATTTCAGGATCCAGTGCGGCAGTTACCTCATCAAAAAGCATAATCTCAGGATGCATACACAGAGCACGAACAATTGCAGCACGTTGCTTTTGTCCACCTGAAAGTTGGCGGGGAAATGCGTCTTTTTTGTCAGCAAGGCCGACTCTTTTCAGCCATTCCAGGGCTTCCTGTTCGGCTTCTTTCTTAGCGCGTTTTTGTACTTTTATAGGTGCAAGTGTAATGTTATCCAAAATCGTCATATGAGGGAACAAATCATAGCTTTGAAAAACCATGCCTATTTTTTGCCGCATTTCATTGTTTTTTTTATTTTGCCAAAGCAGAGGGGCACCTTCCAATTCGATTTCTCCCCCATCTGTTGTTTCCAATCCGTTGATACAACGCAGCAGTGTGCTTTTACCACAGCCGGAGGGGCCGACAATCACTACGACTTCGCCCTGTTTGACAGAAAAATTTAAACCATTTAAAACAACATTATCCTGATACCGCTTTACTAAATCTTTAATTCGAAGCTGTTCTTTCATGTGATTTCATCACCTCCATTTCTTTTCCAGATGTATGGCCAAAAGAGAGATGGGCCAGCATGTGAAAAAATATAAGAAAAAGATAACACCGTAAATCCATAAGGCGCCGCTTGGAAATTCAAAGCGGTTTGCATCTATAATTTGCTGCCCTACCTTCAAAACCTCAACAATGCCGATTAATACGACCAAGCTGGTTGTTTTTATCATCCGTGTCGTCAGGTTGATCGCCGGAGGAAGCAGACGACGCAGCGTTTGCGGAAGGATAACGTGCAGGTAAGACTGTGCTCGTGTCAATCCCAAAGCGGTAGCGCTGTCATATTGATGCTTTGGAATACTGGACAAGGCACCGCGTACCAAATCTCCCATTTCTGCAGTTCCCCATAGGGTAAAAACAAGGATGGAGCTGAACTCCGCAGATAGATTCCATCCAAATGCCCTGGTGAGTCCAAAATATACAAGGAAAAGCAGTACAAGCTGCGGCATAATGCGTATAAAATCAAGGTAAATGCGAGATATCGTGCGGAAAATCCAATGCTTCTGGCGCATAAACAACCCGAATAAAATCCCGAAAAATACCGACAGTACAACGGAAATCAAACTGATGCGAAGTGTAACCCAAAGTCCCTCTAAGAGCCTTGAAAAATTAGCACCTCTGAATAGAAGCTCAATCGCCAAATCCTGCATAACGTAGCCTCCTTTCCAAAAAAGATGCCAAGATAGAAATCGGAAGAAGAAGGATTAAGTAAGACGTTACCAGTAAGAATAAAGCTTCCCCAGTTTGATAATACAGCCCGATTAGATCCTTGGTCACATACATCAGATCTGCAAGTGCAATGGCACTGACAACAGATGTTTCCTTGATAAGGAAAATAACGTTTGCACATAAGCCGGGAACGGAGACGGTCATCGCCTGCGGAAAAAGGACGTAGCGCATAATCTGCAGGCGGTTCATCCCGAGGCTGAGGGCAGATTCCAGCTGTACTTTATCAATGGATTCAAGGCCGCTGCGAAAGACTTCTGCCATATAGCTTCCGCCTAAAAAAGCCAGACCAATGATGGCACAATTTTCAGAGCTAATACGAAGTCCCAATTTAGGTAAGCCGAAATAAAGAAAAAACAGCTGTACCAGTAAGGGGGTGTTACGGCTCAGTTCAATGTAAAAGGAAATAATGACTTGGAGAACCGGTATCCGCTCGTATTTTACAAGGCTGCAAAAAATTCCTATCAAAAAGGAGAAAAGAATGCCCCAAAAAGCAATTTGTATCGTAAGTCCTGCGGCATGCACATAAAGCGGCGCATGTTGTGAAATAAAGCTCCAATCCAATTTAGGCATACCTCCTGTATCAAATAATTATTCATAAATTTTATAATGTATATATAAATAGTATGATATAAAAAATAATAACCTACTTAGTCGATAAAGTCAATAGGTTATTTGAATTGAGGCTTGCTCCTATTTAAAAAAAACATCATAAAAATGCTTCATTAAAAAATTTTTTCTTTCAATGAAATGAGAGTAAGAGATCGAGAATAAAACCTAAATAATAGGTGGAGAAAAGACTCTCCGAAAAAGCTTCTTTGGAGAGGTCTTTTAGAAGTGCAGTACGCTTTACAAAGAAATCTGATAAATTCTTGAACTTTCTCCCCAAGGATGATACCCTTGCATTGAAACAATATTCATGTCGTCTCCTTTTAAAGTTCAATCTATTTTTGATTTAAATCACTTGTACTTGAGTGTAGGCTGTAGTTATTATTTCGACGAGATGACGAGATGTAAAAAAATGAGCTGAGGCAGATATGATTTCATATCTGCCTCAGCTCATTTCGTGGTATCCCCGAGTGGAATCGAACCACCGCACATGCTTTAGGAGAGCACTGCTCTATCCACTGAGCTACGGAGACACATCTAACCGCTTTCCTATTATAATCCGAATTATGAGTGAAGGCAACCGTTTCCCTTAATTTCCTTTTCCTTTTATGTAAAATATTCGCATAGTGTCACGCCCTAAAAAAGATGGAATATCGAGAATAAAGGATTGCTGTCATATAAATTTTTGGCGAAACGGGAAGCATCCAGCCCGTTTTGTAAAAATTCGCTGGACGTCAGATTCATAACTGGAATCAGAAGCGCCAAAAGAACCAAAACGATAAGGATTCCCTTTAACCCTCCGAAGGCTGCACCAAAGACACCATCAAAAAAACCAGTCAATCCATCGTTGGAACGCTTACTAAAAAGAGAAGTTAAAACTAAAAAAATCAGTTTAATTCCAATCGCAACAATCAAAAAGCTGATGATACCAAATAATATGTCGGCAAGGCCGCTGGCCAAAGATTCTGCGAGCGTATTTGTAGCGGTATTTACTGCTTCCTTCAGGACGTCAGGGATTCCTTCCAAAGCTTGATTTGTCGCATTTGTATTTTCAGCCGAGATACGCTGAGAAAGCGTTGTGTTTATGGTTGTGTAAAATCCAGTTTTTTCTTTTAAGAATACCGATATTTTTGGATAGCAGACGAAGGACAAAACAACCGATAGAATCCACCCGGCTGTATGAAGAAAAGTATTCATAAAACCCCGGATATATCCCAATATAAAAGAAACGAAAATAATGACGCCAATGGCAATGTCCATCCACATGGTCTAACCCCCCCTATTTTTGCATATATCTTATATTACCAATTTGTACGATAAAATACAAGAAACTCCGAAAGGAATGGGGGAGAATACTATGAATTATATGAGATATCACAGAGATGTGTTAATGCTGGAAGAACAAACTTCGGGTTTCTGTGCAAAAGCGGGAGCCGTACGCGGGCATCTGAAAATTGAGACCGGAAGCAATAAAGGGGCTTTGCGCTGCCAGGTACAGAATCTGCGCTATTATCCCAGAGGAGAGTATGTTTATAAACTAATCTTTTTTGGGAAAAAGAACGAACGTACCATTCATGCAATTGTCGGAACGCTTATGATTAACAAAAATGGAAGCGGAGAGACTTATTTTCGCTTTCATCCCAGAGATATTGACGGAAAAGGGAATGAATACGCAGATTTTTCAACGGTCATTGTAGCAGCGGTTTCTTCTTACGATGAAAAAGAACCCCTGCATCCTGTACTGAAAGGAGAAACCGGCAATGCGCCCGCACCCAGCACAAAAAAGGAAGAACCGATAAGAGCAGCCGGTTCTGAGCAAGAGGGAGACGATTCCGAACAAAGAATGGAAGAAATGTTGCAGGAAACGGAAAGCAGGCAGCAGAATTCTGAAAAAAAAGTACCGGAAACGGAGCAGCGCCTAGAAGAATTGGAAGCGGCGCAGCGCGCAAAAAATCATATGCAGATGGATAGGGCGGAGTATGAAAAAAAAGCAGAGGAGCAGAAAGCGGAAGAAACAGCGTATAAGGAAGAGCTGCCGAAGGTTTACAATCGCTTTTATAACGATTATCTTTTACAGGCTTGCGGTCATATGTGCAGAGTTGCTGAATTTTATGAGGATGTTACGCCGTTTGCTTCGGATATAACCGGAGCAAAGTGGAAAAAGATAAAAAATGTAGGGAGTATGCCGATTGTCTCGCCGGGTGCACAGTATTTTTCAACTCAATACAGACATTACCTATTTGGGGCAAAAGGTGATATGCAGGGCGTGGCACAAAAATATTTCATCGCAGTTCCGGGACGATTTACGGAGGTAGAAAGACCGGATGGAGGAAAGTCAGGCTTTACGTATTGGCAGCCAATGTATGGAGCGGCAAGAGAGAAGAATGCTTATGGGTATTGGATTGTAGAAATTGATGGTGAAAATGGAGACATTGTAGAGATTAAAGAGAAAAGAAAAGTAAGATAAAAAAGCATGAAATTACCAACGGCAATCATTGAAAAGCTTGTAAAAGTATGATATGCTTGTACAGATAATCTGATAAATGAAAAGGCAGGAAAAAGGATATCGTGCAAGAATTGGAATTTATGCGAGAAGCGCTGGCTGAGGCAGACAAGGCTTTGCTGCTTGCGGAGGTGCCTGTCGGTGCAGTCATTGAAAAAGATGGAAGAATTGTAGGGCGCGCTCATAATCTAGTAGAAAGTTCAAAAGATCCCACTGCACATGCTGAGATTCTGGCAATCCGCCAGGCTGCAGAGGCATTAGGTGGATGGCGTTTGCTCGACTGCAATATGTACGTCACAACAGAGCCTTGTTCCATGTGTGCGGGTGCGATTGTACTTGCGAGGATAAAAAAGATTTTTATTGGAACAAGAAACCCAAAAGCAGGAGCATGTGGCTCGGTATTTAATATCATTCAGGAGGAACGCCTGAATCATTTTGTAGAAATAGAAGAAGGGCTCTTGCAAAAAGAATGCGAACAAAGGATGAAATCATTTTTCAAACGACTTCAGATGAAATGATGATAAAACGGAGGAAAAAGAAAGTATGAGAAGAATAGGTGCTATTTTAAGCTTGGCTGTATTACTAGTTTTATTTGCATGTCCTTTCAGCTATGCATCAGGGCTTGCGCTTGTAAATATTTCGCCGAAGGAAGGACAGACCGGATTGCAGCCAATGGGAGTGGCAATCAAGATGACCTTTAATGAAAATATGACAGATAAGGCAACGCAGGAAGCCAATAAGAAAAGCTTCGTTGTAACGGATGCTTCCGGAGATAAAATAGAACTAGTACAGGTTTACGATGAAAAAAAATATCCGAATGACGTATGGCTGATTCTAAAGGAAGATTTAGTTTCAGATAATGAGTACAAGGTCGTTATCTCAGAGGATTTAGTCTCCTCTGCCGGGAACAGTCTAGGAAAAGATATCACCAGCAAATTTAAAATTCGAAATACAAAGACAGACAGTACCATAAATATGGTTATGATGGTAGGCATGATGGGCGGCATGATTTTCTTCTCTTCAATGGATGCAAAACGTAAGATGAAGAAGGAAGCAGAGGAAAATCTGGAAGAAGAAGCACTGAATCCATATAAGCTTGCAAAAGAAAAAGGCATTTCAGTGGAAGAAGCTGTAAAGCAGGTCGAAAAAGAAAAAGCAAAAGCAGAGAAAAAACGTGCAAAAAAACAAGAGGAAGAAATAGGACATCGCCAGATTCAAGAAGATGTGAAGCGCGTGTCTAAAAGAAAACCAATTGCAGCTGCAGGAGGAAGCACGCCGGAATCTGTTCTTCAGAAGAATCAGTTGAAGAGGGACGCCCAAGAAAAAGCAAAAGCAGAGAGACTGGCAAGGGAATTAGCAAGACAAGAAAAAAATAAAAAGAATAAAAAATAAGAGAGAAAGCAGTCAAAGAATTTTGATTGCATAAAAGATAATAAAAAAGACCATTGCGGTGGTCTTTTTTAAACTTTAGTAAATACTTTCTTGGAGTGGGATTCAAAACCTTTATTTGCATATTTATTAAAGAGAAGGACTTATAAAAGCTTTCACATAAGGTACTTGCTTTTCTGCCATCGAAGATGATACACAGAATTATAAAAGGGCTGCGGCAATTTCATTTTGCTGCAACCCCTTTTTTAATTATTTTCCGATGTTCGGTGAAACGCTGTATAGGTGTTTCACACTGGAAAGTACAACATTAGTTTGAGTTCGTTTGATACCGGAGATGCTCTTAATCCGGTTCATAATGCTTTCTAATGTAGCGGTGTTTCTTGTTGTGATTTTTAATACATAATCGTATTCACCGGTTACATAGTGGCATTCCAGGATTTCATCTTCTGAACGTACAAAATCTAAAAAATCACTGGTGTGATGTGGATTTTCCAAACTAATATTCATAATCACAGAAAGCTCTTTATCCAGAGAGTGAGAATTTAAAATAACCGTATATTTTTCAATTACATTTGAACTTTCCAATTTTTTCAGTCTTTCGCTGACTGCGGATAAGGAAAGATTTACTTTTTTACTCAGTTCTGATATAGAGACTCTGGAATTTCCCTGAAGAACCTCCAGAATTTTTACGTCAATAATATCCATTTATTCACCGCCTTATATTTTTTTGAGAAAAATCGTTGACTCTATAAGAATATAAACACTTGTTGTAATAGTACCAAAATAATTCGAATAAATCAATAGAAATTGCTAACAATATCAAAAAAAATAAGAATATTTTTTGCGAAAGATTTGCCTTAAAACGTGGATAATGGTATACTATTGCTTGAAAAGCAGTAAAATAAGAGTCGTAAAACAGAAAAAATAAGGAGGACATTAAAAGTGGCGGAGCTGAATGAAACTGCATCCAACTTTATTCATAATATAATTGATAAGGACCTGGAGGATCAGGTTTATGGGACAAGAGTACATACTCGTTTTCCTCCTGAGCCAAATGGGTATTTGCATATCGGGCATGCAAAATCGATTTGCCTGAATTTTTCTACGGCAAAAAAATATGGCGGAAAGTGCAATTTACGTTTTGACGATACAAATCCTGTAAAAGAAGATACGGAATATGTCGATTCCATTCAAAACGATGTAAAATGGCTTGGATTTGAGTGGGATCAAGTGCTGTATGCTTCCGATTATTTCGACCGCATGTACGAATGCGCGGTTTCATTGATTAAAAAGGGAAAAGCATATGTCTGCGATTTGAAAGCCGACGAGATAAAAGCTTACCGGGGCACGTTAAAGGAACCGGGAAAGGAAAGTCCTTATCGTAATCGTACGGTGGAAGAGAATCTGAAAATTTTTGACGAAATGCGTCAAGGTATTTTTGAGGATGGCGAGAAAGTGCTGCGTGCGAAAATTGATATGGCTTCGCCGAATATCAACTTAAGAGATCCTGTTATCTATCGAATTGCACATTCCTTTCATCATAATACAGGAGACAAATGGTGCATTTATCCGATGTATGATTATGCACATCCGATTGAAGATGCAATTGAAGGAATTACACATTCCATCTGTACTTTAGAGTTTGAAGACCATCGCCCGCTGTATGACTGGGTGCTTCGTGAACTAGAGTGGGAGAATCCGCCAAAGCAGATTGAATTTGCCCGACTGAATCTAACCAATACTGTCATGAGCAAGCGTTATTTAAAAGCGCTTGTAGATAACGGAGAAGTGGAAGGATGGGACGATCCGCGTATGCCTACCATTGCAGGGTTGCGGAGAAGAGGCTTTACACCGGAAGCCATCCGAGATTTTTGTGAACGCATTGGCGTTGCAAAAGCAAACAGTACCGTAGACATTTCCCTCTTGGAGCATTGCATTCGTGAAGACTTAAAGATGAAGGTCGAGAGCCGTATGGTTGTTATGGACCCGCTAAAAGTAGTAATTACGAATTATCCGGAAGATTTGACAGAAGAGATGGAGATTGAAAACAGCAGAGAAGATGAAGGAAAAGGAAATCGGATGGTTCCATTTTCCAGAGAGCTTTATGTAGAGCGGGATGATTTCATGGAAGTTCCGGTGAAGAAATACTTCCGCCTGTTCCCCGGAAATGAAGTTCGCTTTAAAGGAGCATATTTTCTAACCTGTAATGAAGTCATTAAGGATGAAAAAGGTGAAGTAAAAGAACTGCACTGCACCTACGATCCGCAGACGAAGAGCGGAAGCGGATTTGAAGGGCGAAAAGTGAAAGGTACCATTCATTGGGTAGATGCTAAAACTGCTGAAAAAATTCAGGTGCGAGTATATAGCTATTTAATGCTTGAAGATGAAAAGGGCGAAAATGCGATGAATCCTAGCTCTTTAATCGTAAAAGAAGCATATGCAGAGCCAGCTGTAAAGCAGGCTGAGCCAGGGGAACGTTTTCAATTTTTCCGGCATGGCTACTATGTAGCAGATGAAAAATTGATGACAAGCGAACAGAAAGTATTCAATCAAATTGTGGATTTAAAAAGCTCGTGGAAAAAATAAAAAAGGACTGCGCCAATAAGCCTTGCTTATCAGCGCAGTTTTTTTATTGAAAAACCGGAGTGTTTCACACAGATGAAAAATATAGGAAGGTCATACAGAAAAACACTTTAAAATAAAAAATGACAGATTCACGAAAAAAGACCATGCAGATAATGAAGAAAATTCATTTAAGGTGCATGGTTTTTATATGAAATTCTTGAAATAATCAGCATGAGAAGGCTCCCTTCATTGCGAGAAAGAACACTTCATTTGTTCATAAACTATTTCGTTTAGATTTTACCTTTATGAATGGAAATAAATGGATAAATATACTTATAACTATAGACACTCCTGGAATAACAAGCTAAAATTTATAAATAATGTGTCGAAGGCTGTCTGATTATAGAAGAAAATGGTGATATATCCCCTATATAGTATCATTTGGTTCTATAAAAATCAAATTATTTTAGCAATCATTACAAGTTGATATTGTAGGAATCGTTATAAATGGTAATTATTTTGGTCAAATTTTATGCATCAGGAGGAACTGTCAATGCCAAGAAAAGGTGAAAATATTTATAAACGTTCGGATGGCCGCTGGGAAGGACGCTATGCTATATTAATCGATGAACTTACAGGAAAGAAAAAATACAAGTCTATTTACGGGAAATCTTATTCAGAGATAAAAACAAAACTGCTTGCCGCAAAGCAGACAGCGGTGCTTCACATAAATTCTGAGATTCCAAAAACAAGCTTTAAATTGCGAGAATGGCTTTCTATATGGCTCAATCAGTATGCTAAATTTAACGTCAAAGACTCCACTTTTTCCAATTACTATTACTGTGTTTTCAATCATGTTCTGCCGCAATTGGGAGGAACTGAGCTGAATCAGCTGACAACAATGAAACTGCAACTGTTTTTTAATGAAAAATTGACAGATGGGCGTATGGATGGGAGAGGGGGCCTATCCCCGAAAAGTGTCAAGGATATTTATACGATTCTATCTGCCGCATTAAAGCAGGCAGTGGATAATAACTTAATTAACAAGAATCCCTGCTCAAACATTAAGCTTCCTATTGACAGATACAGCCGTATTCGAGTGCTTAGCGTAGAAGAGCAAAAAAAGCTTGAAAATGCAGTCTTGTATTCAGAACATTATTTGTCGGTCTCTGTCATCTTGGCACTTTATACAGGGCTTCGGCTTGGCGAAGTGTGCGCATTACAGTGGAAAGATGTTGATTTATCAAATGGAATTTTAAAGATAAAATCTAATTTACAAAGAATTAAATTGGTTGCACAGGATGAGAAAAGAAAGACAAGGATTGTTTTAGGAACTCCGAAAAGCAGTTCTTCGATTCGAGATATCCCATTTTCAAAAGGCTTGTGCTGTTATTTGAATAAAAAACATTCCGAAAACGAGCCTTGCGAGTTTGTTGTCTGCAATCAGAGAGAGAGCTTTGTTGATCCGCGCACTGTGCAGTGTTATTTTAAAAAACTAACGGAACAAATCGGAATAAATGCCGCTAGCTTTCATACTCTGCGGCATACGTTTGCGACAAGAGCAATTGAAGTTGGAATGGATGTGAAATATGTAAGCGAAATATTAGGTCATGCAGATGTTTCTGTAACTTTAAAAAAATATGTGCATTCTCTCACTGAGCATAAAAGGTGCCAAATGCAAAAAATTGATACACTTTGGACCGATAAACCGTCAAATTTTTAGTCAAAAAAGTAGATTGCCTATAAATTAAGCAAATAGCAGAAGAATTCATAAAGGTAAAATCTTTATGAATTCTTCTGCTATTATCTTTATTGTATTGGGAGTGCAGACTGCCTTTCTCGTATTTTGTGCAGCAATTACGTTTCTATACAATTTATAGTAATCGCTTTAAGTGGAGCAGCAAAGGGGATTGCGTATGAAACATAACTATGAAGTGGACGAATTAATCTGCGAAATGAATTTATTGAAAAAAACATTTGATGTTGTGCGCTTGATTGATGTAAGCCAGCAAAAGCAGTGTGATTTGACTTGCGGATCAGAGAACATAAGGTGTCTTGCATATAAATGCGATTTTATGTGTACAAAAGCGGAAGCTCGTCACTGGCACATGTTGTTGAAAACAGCACAGAATAAAACCACGCATACCCAGCTTGAAATCTCTGGAGAAGATCTGTATTACACTGTAGTGAAATACATACAAGTCGGGGGAACTGATTTCGTCTTAGAGTTAATCAGTAAAAAAGGAAAGCAAGAAGCAGAATTTCCAGAGGTTCAGGTGACAGGGCAGAGGCGAAGCAGTGTGGAAAAAAGAAATGTAAAAGTTTCAAAAAAGATATCTAGAAAAAGGGAAGTGGCAGAGCGTGTACAAACCGAATTAAATAACTTGGAAAGGTCTATTTCGGAAGAAGAATTTTATTTACTTTATCAACCGAAGATTGAAAACGTGAGTGGTCGTGTCGTTGGCGCGGAAGCTTTAATTCGTTGGAAGCAAAATGCTGTTCAAAACTCTTCTGAAAGCTTTATCATACAGCTTGAAAAAAATAATCTCATTTACCTCATTGATTACTATGTACTTCAAAGCGTAATTGAGCAGATGAAAAAATGGGAGGAACTAGGGGAATGGATTATGCCAATCTCTGTTAATATGTGTTGCTCAACGCTCCTGAGAAGCGATTTTTTTGAGAAAGTCATTCAGCTTACCTCTTCCTATTCCTTTTGCAACAAAATTGAAATTGAGATTACAGAAAGAAACATTCCGCTAGACCAGATAAAGGAACTGATCATTGTTACAGAAAGACTAAAAATGCTTGGGTTTCAAATTGCACTCGATGATTTTGGAGCCTATTCTGCAAATTTTCCATTGGCATTTGAGCTGAACTTAAACACCCTGAAAGTTGATAAGTCTATGATAAAGGGAGTCGAAGAAAACATAAAAATACAAAAAATTTTGAAGGAGATTTTTCTGACCTGCAAAGCCTTTGATATCCGCGTCATAGTGGAGGGGGTTGAAAAGAAAGCACAGTTGGATCAATTAATGATGCTGGGCAGCGAATTCTCACAGGGATATTATTTTTCAAAACCTACCAACCTTGAATTGATAAAGAAAGCCTATTGAAAAAGGAGGCCATTCTTTAGTGATTTTATTATATTTGAAGGTGCCGCTATAGGTGGAATATTTAATTAGGAGGATATAACGCAATGAAATCATTGAAAGTTCGATTAGTGCTCATATTCACAATCGTGATTTTTTCCTTAACGGTGGTAATGGGATCTGTTTCGATACGGATTGTAAGTCAAAATTTGATGGAGCGGGCACACGATGATTTATCGAAGCTCGCATCGGAAGAAGCAAAATACATCCAGTCTATGATGAAAACAGAACAGCGGTATGTAGATGCGCTCGCACAGAATACATTGATTGTGAACCAAGAGATTACTTTAGAAGAGAAAATAAAATTTTGTGAAAAAGAAGCTGAAAGAAGCGGTTACCAGGCCTTTGCTTTTGCTGATAAAAATGGAAATAGTACCGTTTATAATACCGCAAGAGAGACTACAAACGTAGCGGAGAGGGACTATTTTAAATCTGCGATGGAAGGGAAAGCTACAGCATCCGACCTTCTGATAAGCAGTGCGACAGGAGAGTTGGTGCTTGTTTTTGCAGCACCGGTTTATCAGAACGGACAAGTGAGCGGTGTCTTTTATGGAAGAAAAGAGGCAAAGGATTTAAATGATGTAGTCGGTGAATTCACCTACAAGAAAACAGGGTACAGCTATCTGCTTAATAATGAGGGGACGATGGTAGCAGACAAAGACATCCAGCTTGTTTTGAATCGTGACAATGTAATTGAAAATGCGAAGCAAGATGATTCCTTGAAAGCGCAGGCCGCACTTACAGAGGATCATATGCTAAAGGGAGAGATTGGGAGCGGCGATTATAAATATGAGGGAAAAGAACGGATTGTTGGGTTTGCACCAGTTGAAGAAAGCAGTTGGATTTTGGTTGTGGAAATGGAAAAAGAGGAGGTTTTAAAAGAAGTAAATTCGCTTCGGAATCTATTGATTGGCTTATGCCTGGCAGTGGTGCTCATCGGTGGTATCCTTATTTATTTTGTAAGCGACAGAATTGCAAAGCCGATTCAAACTATAACAAGAGCAGCCAGGGAAATCGCGGATGGGAATTTTAATGTCACACTTTCTGTGAATACGAAAGATGAAGTGGGACAGCTCGCAGAAGCCTTTAATTTGACAATCAACAGATTGATTAATTATCAGGAATATATTGATGAAATATCTGAAGCCTTGCTCGACGTATCAAATGGGGATTTAACTATAAAATTGCATAAAGAGTATGTAGGACAGTTTGAAAAATTGAAAGAAAATATGAAATCGCTTATCCGGAATTTAAACGTTACCTTCCATGAAATCACACAGTCCGGTGAGCAGGTAAACAGCGGTGCGATGCAGGTGTCAAATGCTGCGCAGGCCTTATCACAGGGAACAACGGAGCAGGCAAGCTCAATAGAAGAGCTTTCTTCCTCCATCAATGAAATTACTGCACGAGTAAAGGAAAGCGCAGGAAATGCAAAGTCGGCAAGTGATAAAGCACAATTGGCAGCAGGCGAGCTTGATAGCAGCAATGCATTTATGGAAGATATGGTGCATGCGATGGAGGAAATTACTTTTAAATCCTCTGAGATCTCTAAAATCATAAAGGCAATTGAAGATATTGCGTTTCAGACAAATATTTTGGCGCTCAACGCTGCGGTAGAGGCCGCGAGAGCAGGGAGCGCAGGGAAAGGGTTTGCAGTTGTTGCCGATGAAGTGAGAAATCTTGCAGGGAAATCAGCAGAAGCAGCGAAAAATACGACAAGCTTGATTGAAGAAACCTTATCCGCAGTTGCGCATGGCTCCGAGGTAGCAAAGAAAACCGCAGGATCACTTAGTCGAAGTGCGGATTTGACAAAGGATGCGGTTTCATTGGTTCATACAATTGCAAATGTTTCGGAAGAAGAAGCAGGCCTAATTTCGCAGTTGGATGCAGCGGTGGAACAGATTTCTGCGGTTGTCCAAACAAATGCTGCGACGGCGGAGGAAAGCGCAGCAGCAAGTGAAGAGCTGGCAGGTCAATCTTCTTTGTTAAGAGAACTCATTTCAAAGTTTAAACTAAAAGAAATCGATTACGAAATGGGCAATTTTAAAGAGGAAGAAGCGGCAGGGAGGAAAAAAACTGGGTATGCAGAGGGCTTTGAGGAGAACTATGAAATGAGTTCTAAGTATTAGAGTTTTAAAAGTGAGAAGCAAAGCGAAAGAGGAGGACGTGGTTCGCCATAAGTATTCAATAGAAAAAGGGAGAGAATGTAGTTCGCTCCCTTCTTCTATTGAGACTGCATTATATCAAAAAAGGATATATGCATTTGAGTGGGCGGGTATAATTATGAAACTTCTGCATGAGGGTCCGCGAACAGTACGGCTTTTAATTCAAGCTGATAATGTTCCAATTGTTCCTCTGTTTTAGAAGCGCGTTCGGAAATACTTTGCTCTAAAGCACCTGCAGCCTGATGCAGGCCGCTCATTCCTAAGGTGCCGGCAAGCCCCTTAACAGAATGGGCTAAACGCTTTGCTTCTTCATAATTTTCGTCAGATAAAAATTGACGGATCTGCATCGCACTATCTTTGTAATTGCTTTGAAATTTTCCTACATGTTTATAGTAGGCGGCTTCCAACCCGCCTAAGTTTTTAATGGCTTCCTGCCGTCCGGAAAATGGATGTTGAAGACTGTTGGGATTTTCTTTGATAACAGTGACTTCCTTTTGCGTTGGAAGAAGCGAAAGTGAAGGGCATTCGCAATCCTTCTTCTGCTCCTTGCTGGATAAGTACTTACAGACTAAGTGATAGAAGATATCCACTTTAAATGGTTTCAAAATAAAATCATCAATAACACTCTCGTGCTGCTGCTTTGTATTTTCATCCAGACAGGTGGCGGTGACGGCTAAAATAGGGCAGGTAAGATGAAGCTTGTCTCTCAATATGGAAGAGGCGGTATAACCGTCCATTCGAGGCATATGGATGTCCATAAGAACCATTTTATAATAGTCTTTAGGGCGTTTTTCGCAAAGTGCGATGGCTTCTAATCCATCGCTGGCAGTCTCGCAGATGCAGTTTATTTCCTTTAGGAGATTTGTTGCAACCTCTTGATTAATTTCATTATCTTCAACGAGAAGAATTTTTGCGCCTTCCGCATCATACTTTTCGGCAGTATAGCTTGCCGTTGCGGCGAGAGCTGCTTGCGCTTGTGTGACTTTTTTGACAGAGATGGTAAAGTAAAATCTGCTACCTCTTCCAAAATCGCTTTCCAACCATATTTCGCCATTCATTTTTTTCACAATATACTTACATATAGTGAGCCCTAAGCCGGTGCCTGTATGTGTTTTCGTCAGGTGATTTTCCAGCTGTTCGAATTCCTGAAACAGCTTATTCATATCTTCTGTGCGGATTCCGATGCCTGTATCTTCTACACAAAATTGAAGATCAATATCCTCGTCCGTCTCTGCCTTTACGTCCGCAGACACGCGGATAAAGCCGCTGTCTGTAAATTTCGTCGCGTTTGTAATTAAATTTACAAAGACTTGAAGCAAGCGGGTGTGATCCAGACATAGACATAAGTTAGGGTCAAAATCATAACGAGATTTAAAGTCGAGGCCTTTTCTGAGAATATTAGAGGCACATAAGTCTTCTGCATCTTTCAGGATGTTGAGCAGCGAGAACGGAGCCGGATAGAAATTCAGTGTTTTTGCTTTGATTTTTGAAAGGTCTAAAACATCATTGATAATTCCCAAAAGTAAGTTAGAGGAGCTTTCTATCTTCTGGACTAAATCTCTTTGCTTTTGATCTAGCGATGTCCTTTTCAGAAAGTAGGTCATGCCGATAATTGCGTTGATTGGAGTTTTAATCTCATGGGATACATTTGCAAGAAACGCATCCTTGGCGCAGGAATGAAACTCGATTTCTTCCAACTGCTGTTGAAGCTGGTTTTTCATTTTCTCCGTCTCAGTTGTATCGTGCAGCAGATCAATGTATTTTTTCTGCTTATTTTCATCAAAAATGGTAAAGTAGTTGTAGTACATATAGCAATCGTTATCAGAGATTGTTACCTTTAGATTTCCTTCCGTAGAGCGTGTGTCGGAAATTTCAAGAAGGGAAGCAAGGTCTGAAGAAAAAAGTTCCTGCGGAGTATGTCCGCTGAAACTGTGCTTATCCACCTTCAAAAGAGTTTTATACTTTGGATTCATATACTCATATTTTCCATCTTGATCCTGGATAGAAAGTCCTATATTAATATTTTCAACAATTGTTCGATAGAGCTTTCTGAAATAGAGATTGGAAGCATTCTCTTTCACGAGCAGATAGAAAAGTAGAAGGCCCATGAAAAATAATAGAATCGACAGAAAAATAAGCGTACCCTCCAATAAAAGCTGATTTTTTAAAAGCGCCGATTCTCTTTCGTGAACTCGTTTCATATAAGAGTGGTAAAGCTTAAGCAGACTCTGGTTTTGATCTTTATAAAGTTTTTGACAGGATGCGGAAGACAGAATAGAAGGATCTTCCTTGATGACTGCACTTTCCAATTGATGAAGAAGCTCCTGAAAGGAGGTCTGGAAGCTCTGATAATATTGTGATTCTTTTGGCGTAAATTCCAAATTCTCTACATGGCTTCTCATAGTGGTGTTATCGGTGGAATAAGATGGATCTGAGCTATCTTCACTAAATACTTGACCTCCGATTGAGATCATATTAAAAACGTAATAAGTTTGAATCAAGCGATTAAATTCTGCCTGATACACTTCATTGTCTGTTGAAAAATAAAGTGTTGCGGTATTATAGAGCGCACTGGGTAATATTTCATATTTAGTAGTTAATTTTAAGATATTATCTTTTTGTGATTCAAAAGATAAGAGGCTTTCGCGGTAAAATAAGATTCCAATTGTATTGAGAATCAATAAAAAAGTCAAAAATAAAACGACAATTACAGTGGATTTTAATTGCTTCATGAGAAAATTCTCCTCCCCCTTTATCGAACATACGTCTCTCGCTAGTATTTTAGTCGCTTTAATTGGAAAAGTAAATCAAAATTAGGCAAAATATGGCATAGAATAGGGAAGAAAATTTCCCTAAAATTCGACGAATGCGAGGAAAAGCGTCGAAACAGATAATAAATTGTAGGGAAAGTTGCTTTATGATACAATATACATTAAAATATTTTTATTCAAGAGAAATTGAGGACGTAGAATGAAGAATGTTTTGTTAACAATTTCCTACGACGGTACGAATTTTTCAGGGTGGCAAAGGCAGCCGGATAAAAGAACCGTACAAGGGGAGCTTGAGAGGGTATTGTCCGTCTTGTGTCGGCAGCCCATACAAATCGCAGGTACGAGTCGAACCGATGCCGGTGTTCACGCCTTCGGGCAGCGTGCTTCCTTTGAAGCGGAATTTGGAATTCCGGTTGAACGGATTTCTCTTGCGGCGAATCATTTGCTGGCAGGAGAAGCCGGGATGCAAAAGGGAACTGGAGATGTGCGGATTGTAGAAGCACGCGAGATGCCAAAAGGGTTTCATGCCCGATTTGACGCCTGCGGGAAAAAATATATTTATCGCATTCGAAATGGAGGAAAACCAGACCTTTTTCAGAGAAATTGTGTTTATCAAGTCGAGCCGCCTTTGAATGTGCCGGCAATGCAGGAAGCCGCGGCATTGTTTCAAGGAACGCACGATTTTAAATGCTTTATGGCTGCCGGAGGGAATGTGCCGGATTCCACGGTTCGCACAATTTACAGCCTCCTCGTGAGGGAGAATGAGCAAGCGGAAAAAGATGGAGCACAGTCAATCGAGATAGAAGTAACAGGGGATGGATTTCTCTATAATATGGTTCGCATCATTACCGGAACTCTAGTAGAAGTCGGAATGGGGAAAAAAAGCATAAAAGATGCAGCCGCCATTTTAGCAGGAAAGAACCGGTGTCTTGCGGGGCATACTGCACCGCCGCAAGGATTGTATTTGGTAGAAGTGTATTATGAAAAGCAGGATTGGATGTAAAATAGGAGGAATGAAATATGAAAATAAAAGAGTTATACAACCAGAAAAAGACGGTAATCTCATTGGAAGTTTTTCCGCCAAAACTGGAAATGCCTGTAGAGACAATTTATAAAACACTGGAGGAGTTAAAGGGATTAAAGCCGGACTTTATCAGCGTTACATACGGTGCCGGAGGTAAGGCGAAAGACCGTACCGTTGAAATTGCATCCAAGATAAAAAATGACTATGGGATCGAAAGTCTGGCTCATTTGACGGGAATTTCTTCAACGAAAAAAGAGATTCAAACAATTTTTTCTGAAATGAAAAACAGCAATATAGAAAATATACTGGCGCTTCGGGGAGATACCCCGGAAGACCCTGCATTTTTAGATATTCCGAAGGAATATGATTATGCAAGCGACTTGGTTACAGAAATACGAAAAGAAGGCGGCTTCTCCATCGGGGCGGCGTGCTATCCAGAGGGGCATATTGAGTGCAAGAGCCGTATTGCGGACATTAAGCACTTAAAAGGAAAAGTCGAGAAGGGAGCTGAGTTTTTAATCAGCCAGCTGTTCTTTGATAATGAACGCTTCTTTCGTTTTATGGAAGAATTAGAAATCGCAGGAATTGAAGTGCCGGTTTCTGCAGGCATTATGCCGGTTATGAACAAGAACCAAATTCTTCGCATGACGAAGCTTTCCGGGTGTTATCTGCCTCCGAAATTTCAGCGTATTGTGGATCGCTACGAAAATAATCCGGAATCACTTCGCGAGGCGGGAGAGGCATATGCAATTGAACAGATTATTGACTTAATGACTTGGGGAGTCCGAGGGATTCATTTGTATACTATGAACAAACCGGATACCGCGCGGAGAATCCTCACAAACATTGAAAACATCCGACGTCTGCAAGCGTAGGTCCGGGGTATTTTCTTGCAAGGAAAACCGCCTTATGATAAAATGAGAACCGGAAATTGCGATAAAAAAGCAATATAATAAGAAGAAAGAGTTGAAAGCATGTTTACATTACCAAGATACAGAAAACCAAATTTTAATATTCCTTCGCTGGCGCAGGCGCCGAATGTGAAGACGGCAATGGTCGAGATGGAAGGGGTGGCGCCGGACGGCTATCATTCAACTTCAATGTACCCTGAATATTTTAAAATAAACGGTGAATGGAAGCTCATTGATGACACCCGTATGGATTGCGTTCCGGTCATTGAAAGGAACGGGACACTCCAAGCGAAAGAATTTCGGAGACTGCATATTGGTGATACGGTGATTTTGGGACGCACAGAGGATGGAAGCGAAGGAATTTATCTTTATACAGAAGGATTTGCGATGGAAGAATCAAAGAGCGATGCATTTGCATTTCGAAGCGGGCGTTCGCGAGAAACTTCTTTTACAAATGATTACCTTCGTTTAGCGGAGCTTTTAAAGCACGATCGTGATAACGGACACATTGTATGGGTGTTAGGACCGGCTGCTGTTTTCGATGAGGAATCTAGAAATGCGATGGAATTTATGGTTGAAAACGGATACTGCCACGTTGTCTTTGGAGGCAATGCGGTTGCCACACACGATATTGAGGGAGCGCTTTTCCATACCGCACTTGGGCAGGACTTGAGCACCACTGCGAATCTGCCAAACGGACACTATCACCATTTAGATGCGATCAATTTGATTCACCGTCTTGGTTCTGCGGAAGAAGCTGTCCGGCAGGGATATATTCAAAATGGTCTCGTGTACCGTTGTGTGAAAAAAAATGTGCCGATGGTGCTTGCAGGGTCTATACGAGACGATGGTCCCCTGCCGCAGGTTGTGAGCAGTACGACAAAGGTGCAGGATGCAATGCGGGCACATACAAAGAAAGCGACTACGATTGTTTGTCTTGCGACTCAGCTGCACACGATTGCGACTGGGAATTTGACCCCTTCCTACGTTGTGCGCGACGGTGAAGTAAGACCGGTATTTATTTATGCGGTGGACGTTTCTGAATTTGTTTTGAATAAAATAAGAGACAGAGGCACATTGGAAGTAACTACGATTGTAGCAAATATTCAAGACTTTTTATTTAAGCTGAAAAAATTGCTGGAAAGAGATTGATATGGATATACGAGAGCAGATGAAAAAGAAGGTGCTCCTTTTTGACGGAGCGACAGGCACGATGATTCAAAAAACAGGAATTCCTGTTGGTAAGGTGCCTGAATTATTAAATTTCACGCATCCGGATGTGATTGAATCGATTCATGCGGCATATTTCACTGCGGGAAGTGACGTGGTGTCTAGCAATACATTTGGTGCCAATGCCTATAAAACAGAAGGCTGTGGGTATACTGTCGATCAAATTATTACACAGGGTGTAACTTTAGCGAAGCGCGCGGCGAGACAGGCTGAAGAAGCGGCGAAAGCAAAAGGGGAAGGCGGCTCGAAATACGTTGCTCTGGACGTGGCGCCAATCGGAAAACTGATGGAGCCTTATGGCCCGTTGAGCTTTGAATCTGCATATGCGTTGTTTCGCGAGCAAATCGAGTCCGGCGCGAGAGCAGGCGCTGACTTGATTCTTTTAGAGACGTTTACTGATATTTATGAAATGAAGATTGCAGTCCTTGCGGCAAAGGAATGCTGTGATTTGCCTGTTTTCTGTTCTTTGACTTTTCAAGAGGATGGACGTATGCTCATGGGTACGGATCCGGTAACGGCAGTTAGTATATTACAAGATATGGGCATAGATGCCTTAGGATTGAATTGTTCTCTCGGACCAAAGCAGATGATTCCTGTGGTGCGGGAGTTTTTGCGCTATTCTAAAATTCCTGTTTTAGTACAGCCGAATGCAGGATTGCCTTCCCTTGTGGACGGAAAAACAGTATATGATGTGACGATAGCAGAATACACGGAAATCATGCTCTCCTTCGTAGAAGAAGGCCTTGCAATTGGCGGCGGATGCTGCGGGACGACACCGGATTATATTTGCGCGCTGGCAGAAGCATTGAAAGAAAAACCTCTACAGCCTCGAATGGACAAACCGACAGTGATGTCAGTAAGCTCTTCGACAAGGACTGTTTTTTTGGATGACCGCATCCGCATTATTGGGGAACGCATTAATCCTACGGGGAAAAAGAAGCTGAAAGAAGCTCTAAAGTCAGGAGATTATGCTTATATTGAAAATGAAGCAATTCAGCAGGTTGAGGCTGGTGCGGAGATTTTAGATATTAATGTGGGTCTGCCCGAAGTAGATGAACTGGAAGCAATGCTTTCTGTTGTAAAGAGGGTCTCTGCAGTTGTAGATGTACCACTTCAGATTGACAGTGCAGACAGCAGAGTGCTGGAAGCCGCAGTGCGTATCTATAACGGAAAACCGATTATCAATTCTGTCAATGGAAAAGAAGAGACGATGAGTGCCGTTTTTCCAATCGCGAAAAAATATGGAGCCTGTGTGATTGCACTGACTTTAGATGAGAATGGATTACCAAAAGACACAGAGGAACGGCTTGCCATTGCGGACCGTATTATTAGCCGTGCCGCAGAATACGGGATTGGACCCGATCGGATTCTTGTAGACTGCTTGACTCTGACCGTTTCTGCGCAGCAAAATGCGGGGAGAGATACCTTAGAAGCGATTCGCAGAGTAAAAGCAAAGTATGGTGTGAAAACAACCTTAGGTGCAAGCAATGTTTCCTTTGGTTTGCCGGAACGCGTGCTTTTAAATCGCACCTTCTTAGCAATGGCACTGGAAGCAGGGCTTGACGCACCGATTACCGACCCGCTTGTGCCGGATTATGTAAATACAATCAGTGCGTTTGAGGCTTTGAGCGGGAAAGACGTTGAGTCGAAGGACTATATTTCTTATTATGGAGGTGGTTCGTCAACACCTGCATCTGGTGAGGTTCTGACGCGGAAAAAAGAGATAAAATCTCTGGTGCAGGACTCGAACCTAGAGGATATTATTTTAAATGGCTACGAAGAGCGTGCGGCGCAGATTACAGAAGAGCTTTTAAAAACGGAAAAACCTTTAGAAATTGTAGAAAAACGGATCATACCGGCCTTGGAGCAGGTGGGCAAAGAATATGAATCGGGTGAAAAATTTTTACCACAGCTGATGAAATCAGCTGACACAGTGACGCGTGCATTTCAGGTGCTGAAAGCGGAAATGGAGTTGTCTGGAGAGAGCATTAATTATGGAAAAGTCATTTTGGCAACTGTAGAGGGCGACGTCCATGACATTGGGAAAAACATCGTAAAAGTAATACTGGAAAATTACGGGTATGAAGTGATTGACCTGGGAAAAGATGTGCCGGCAGAGAAGGTTGTGGAGGTCGCACGGACGGAGTGCATCCAGCTTGTCGGACTCAGCGCATTGATGACGACTACCGTTGTCAGCATGGAAAAGACCATTAAAAAGCTGGAAGAAGCGGGATTGACCTGTAAAACAGCAGTGGGAGGCGCTGTTCTGACAAAGGATTTTGCAGAAAAAATCGGTGCTGACTATTATTGTAAAGACGCAATGGATACCGTTAAAGCGGCTAATTCTGTATTTAAAAATAATTAAGACGGTGTGAATGGGCACAGAAGAGTATAAAGGGAAGGATTACGATGGAAAGACCAAGCTGGGACGAATATTTTATGGAAATGGCATTGGTAACAGCAAAGCGCTCCACCTGCATGAGAAGGCAGGTAGGCGCCGTGATTGTTAAGGACAAGCATATCATTGCAACGGGTTATAATGGTGCACCCAGAGGGATTGAGCATTGCGAAGATCGCGGCGGCTGCTTGCGGCAGAAGTTGAATATCCCTTCGGGGGAACGCCATGAGCTTTGCATGGCACTTCACGCAGAGCAGAATGCAATCATTCAGGCGGCGACGCTTGGGCAAAGCATTGAAGGAGCGACAATCTATGTGACGCATCAGCCTTGTGTCATTTGTGCCAAAATGCTGATTAATGCAGGGATGCAGCGGATTGTCGTCAGGGAAGGCTATCCGGATACTCTTGCTGTGGAGATGTTGAATGAGGCAGGTCTTAAAATTAACATGTTAGAGAAAAAGGATGAATAAGGAGTTGGAGAAATGAGTTTTGGATTTAGTTTTGTGCTGCCTTTCATGACGGCCTTCTTAGTCTCGTTGCTTTGCACTCCTTTGGCAATTAAGATTGCTCCCAAAATAGGGGCGGTTGATATACCGAAGGATGCGAGGCGCATGCATACGAAGCCGATGCCGCGCTTTGGGGGGATTGCTATTTTTTTAGGAAGTATAGCGGCACTGTTTGTGTCGGTGTATGCGGCATTGCCTGCAATTGCACAATATCTTCCGGAGGGCGAGCCAGTTGAAAAGATATTTGGGTTATTAATCGGAGGGACGTTAATTTACATCGTAGGAGTCGTTGACGATTTAAAAGGATTACCGCCGAAGGTGAAGTTTTTACTTCAAATTGCCTGTGCATGCGTGGTCTTTGCTTATGGAATACGCATTTCATTTGTGACAAATCACTTTGGAGCCGGTCACGGGTATCTTCCGTTTGCCGTCAGCTTCATTATTACTATTTTGTGGATTGTGGGAATTACAAACACCATTAACCTTATCGATGGGTTGGACGGGCTTGCGGCGGGAGTCGCTGCCGTTGCATCGTTTGCGATTGCCTACACTGCATATATTCACGGAATGTATACTGTTACGATGGCAATGCTTGCATGCGCGGGAGGTGCTTTAGGCTTCCTGCCATTTAACTTCCATCCCGCTAAAATTTTTATGGGCGATGCAGGCTCCTTATTTTTAGGCTTTATGCTGGCATCGGTATCCATTATCGGGCCGGTAAAAGGCGCCGCTATTTTAGCGACAATCGTTCCTGTTCTGGTACTGGGTGTACCGATTTTTGATACTGCCTTTGCAATTTTTCGGCGTATTGTAAATAAGAGGCCGATTATGGAGGCCGATAAAGGTCATTTGCACCATCGGCTTATGGCCGCGGGTATGGGGCAGCGGCGTTCGGTGCTTACGCTGTACGGAATCAGTGCGGTAATGGGTGTGGCAGCAATTCTTTTCAGCAGAGATTTATTTTTAGAATCGGCAGGGCTGTTTCTAATTGCAGGAAACTTTATTTATATCTTTTTAACAGATGCAAAGAGCGCAATTCCGCAGTTGAAGGCAGAAAGCGCACAAAAGCCAGAGAACAAAGGAAGTAAGAAACGCAAGAAAAAGAAAAAGTAAGAAATGAATGTAGGCATTGAGAAAGAAGGGGAAAAAATGAAAATAATGACTGTATTCGGGACAAGGCCGGAGGCCATTAAGATGGCACCGCTTGTAAGGAAGCTGCAAGATGATCCTGAGATTGATTCCGTTCTGTGTGTGACAGCACAGCATCGAGAGATGCTAGACCAGGTACTATCCTTGTTCGAGCTTGTTCCTGATTACGATTTGAATATTATGAAGCCAAATCAAACCATTAGCATGATTACCGCAAATGTATTACAAGGTATGGAAGAGGTTCTGAAAAAAGAAAAACCAGACATGATTTTGGTGCACGGAGATACCTCGACGACTTTTGTAGCAGCGCTTGCAGCATTTTATCAGCAAGTTAAGGTGGGACATGTGGAAGCGGGATTGCGCACCTATGATAAGTATTCTCCGTATCCGGAAGAAATGAACCGAGTGTTAACCGGACATCTCGCAGACCTGCACTTTGCGCCTACACCACGAAATGTGGATAACCTTCGGAGAGAAAATATTTCCGAAGATAAAATTGTAATTACGGGAAATACCGTAATTGATGCATTGCTTCAAGTTGCGGGAAAGCCGTATGAATTTGAAGAAGAAACATTAAAAAATCTGGATTTTGAAAAAAAGAGAATCATAACTGTCACATGCCATCGCAGAGAAAATCTGGGAGAAAATATGATTCACATTTTTAAAGCGATTCGGGATATCGCTGATGAATTTGAAGATGTGGAAGTGGTTTACCCCGTTCACATGAACCCAAAAGTTAGAGAAACTGCAAAATTAGTGTTCGGTGATTCTGAAAAGGTACATTTAATTGAACCGTTGCAGTATCAGCCGTTTGTAAATTTGATGGCAAAATCTTATCTTTTGATTACAGATTCCGGCGGGATGCAGGAGGAAGCACCGTCTTTAGGAAAGCCAGTTTTGGTTGTGAGAAAAGAGACCGAACGGCCGGAAGCACTGGAAGCAGGGACCGTAAAGCTTGCGGGCGTAAGTCAGGATACCATTTACTCCATGACAAAGGAGTTATTGGAAAACAAAGAAGCTTATGAGAGTATGGCACAGTCAACCAACCCGTATGGAGACGGAAATGCCTGTGAACACATTGTAGATGCACTGAAAGAATATTTTAGTAAAGAAACGAGGGAATAAAGCTCGTTTAAAAAGAAAGAGGGAGTATGGGAAACGAGCGTGAAATTGTAATTAACCGCAAACAGCTCTACCGCAGTTTGGTAGTAGTGGCTCTGCCGATTGCGCTGCAAAGTTTGATTGCATCCTCCTTAAGCTTAGTAGATAATTTGATGATTGGCAGCCTGGGAGAGTCATCCTTAGCTGCGAGCGGATTGGCTACACAGCTTTTCTTCATCCAGTGGATGATTCTCTTTGGTTTTACCAGTGGTTGTTCGACGTTTATGGCACAATTTTGGGGTACCCAGAATTTAAAACAGATTCGAAAAGTAATTGGATTTGCAATTACCGTATGCTCAGGCATTGGAATTTTATTTTTTTGTGCCGCTTCCTTTTTTCCGGAGCGTGTGCTTCATATTTTTACAGACATACCGGAGGCCGTTGAAATTGGTTCACAGTATATGCGTACCGGTGCCCTTTGTTTCCTTTGTGTCAGTATCACGGTACCGTTCACTACGGCCCTGCGCGCAACACAGCAGACCAGTATACCGCTAAAAATTAGCAGCATGGCGTTTGCAGTCAATACTTTTTTAAATTACACATTTATCTTTGGAAATTTTGGAGCGCCTGCACTCGGTGTCTCCGGAGCTGCACTTGCGACTGTGATTTCAAGGCTTCTGGAATTGGCGTCGCTTTTGATTGTCATCTTTGCAAAGAAGAATATCCTGTGCGGCACATTTCGGGATTTCTTTGGCTGGGAACGTAATTTCATATCTCGTATTTTGAATAATGCGGTGCCGACTACATTAAATGAAGCGCTTTGGGGAATGGGTACGGCGGCATATAACGCGATTTATGGCCATATGGGGATTACGGAGTTTGCTTCAATTCAAGCAAGTACGACGATTAACAGTATGTTTGTTTTGGCTATTTTCAGTTTGGGAGACGCTTTATTGATTTTAGTGGGTCAGCATTTGGGAAAGGGCGAGTTGGAGTATGCATACCAATTGGCGAAAAAAATATTAAAAATAGGGGTTCTGATTGGTGCCATCGCAGGTCTTTTGCTCGTTCTTACAGCCCCCTCCATTGTACAGTTTTTTGAGTTCACAAAAGACGGTCGATTTTACACCATAAATATTCTGCGCATTTACGGAATCTTCATGATAATAAAACTCTTTAATGGTATGAATATTACAGGGACACTGCGTGCAGGCGGTGACACAAAGTATGCGATGGGAGCAGAACTGTGTACGATGTGGCTGATTGGAGTTCCCATTGTGTATCTGGGAGCACTCGTTTGGAAGCTGCCGATTTATGTGGTTGTTCTTATGGTGCAGTTAGAGGAATCGACAAAATTTTTACTTTGTATGAAGCGGTTTTTATCTAAAAAATGGGTGAAAAATGTAATTCATGAGATATAGAAAAGGCAAGCTGTGAGAGTGCAGCTTGCCTTTTTAAACGAATATAGATAAAAATTGATGATTTAACAGCATTGACAGTGTTTCATTTCTCGTGTTAAACTGAAAATGATTTTCAAATTAAGAAGGGCACCAATATGAAAAAAATAAGCTATCAAACGCGCCAGAAGAAAGCAATTCTTGATTATTTAAAGTCAACGAGAGGCCGACATGTTACGATTCATGATATTTCAAAGCATTTGGAAGACGCTAAAACACCAGTGGGGATGACAACAGTATACCGTTACATGGACGCATTGGTAAACGAAGGCTTTGTAAAGAAGTATTTGTTCGACGGATTGACTGGGGCTTGCTTTCAATATATAGACGAGGCACTTTCTGACGATTCCGCGACCTTTCATTTTAAATGTGAAGTTTGCGGAACGCTGATTCATTTCCAATGCAGGCAATTGGAGTCTTTGCAAGAACATATGATGCAATCCCATCAATTTGATATTAATTCAGGCAAGACTGTATTTTATGGGCAATGTGCGCATTGCAGAGAGAACGTATAAACAAAGAGTTAAGGCGAGAAGGAGGCAGTTGCTATGTATGATGTCCGTCAGATGAAAAAAAAACAAAGACTTGCATTTTTGCTTTGCTGCTGCGTCATTTTCGTAACTGCGTTTTCTTTTGCTTATATCGTTCAGGAGCTAGACCACGACTGTGCTGGCACAAATTGTACAGTTTGTGATCAGATTCACCAAGTGGAATCTGCATATCAGCAGTTGCTTTCCGATGGTTTTTCTGTGTTTTTTATAACACTTCTTTTTATTTCTTATCTAATAAAATTTACGACATCTATTTTTTCTTATGTCTTTAAGACACCGGTTTCTTTAAAAGTGAAGATGAACAATTAAATTTTTTCTTTGTATTTGTAAAGGGGTCAACACCCTTCTATTGTTATGTGTAAAAGAAAGAATTTTGGGGGTTTTAATATGAAATTTTACTTAAAACAGCACGTTGTGCTGGTAGTTATTTTTGTTTTTTTTCTTTTATCCTTCTCCGGCTGCGGAAAAACGGATAAAGAGGTACCGGAAGGAGAAAGTAACAACCTAAGCATCGTTACTACAATTTTTCCGCAGTATGATTTTGCAAAGCAGATTTCGGGAGGCAAAGCGGATGTAGCTATGCTGTTAAAGCCCGGTGCAGAAAGCCATTCCTACGAGCCGACTCCACAGGATATAAAAACCATACAAAACGCCGATTTGTTTATTTATGTTGGCGGTGAAAACGATGTATGGGTTGAGGATATACTGGATTCAATGAAAGAAAAGAAACCGAAGACGCTAAAGCTCTTAGACTGCGTTTCAACCGTAGAGGAAGAAATTGTAGAAGGGATGGAGCACGAGCATGAGGATGCGCACGATACAGATGTGAATGAGAGCGAAGAGGGTGAGCATGACCATGAGGCAGAATTAGAGGAGAGTGACCATGAGCATGAGGGCGAAGTGGATGAACATGTTTGGACTTCTCCGAAGAACGTAATAAAGATTGCTGAGAAAATCACAGAAGCCATGAGTGAGGCGGATTCAGAAAATGCGGCATTTTATTCGGAAAATAGTGCAGAGTATACAAAGCAGCTTGAAACACTGGATGCAGAGTTTAGAGAAATCGTAAAAAACAGCAAGCGGAAAACGATATTATTTGGTGACCGTTTCCCATTCCGCTATTTGGCAGAAGAATATGGGCTAGAATATCATGCCGCATTTTCGGGCTGTGCAACCGATACGGAAGCAAGTGCGGCAACCGTCGCTTTTTTAATTGATAAAGTAAAAGAGGAGAAGCTTCCTGTTGTCTTTACGATTGAATTTTCCAATGGAAAAATTGCGGACTCCATATGCACAGCAACAGGGGCGAAGAAACTGATGTTACATTCCTGCCATAACTTAAGCAAGGAAGAGATTGAAAACGGAGAAAGCTACCTTTCGCTGATGGCGAAGAATGCAGAGAATTTGAAGGAGGCACTAAACTGATATGGCATTGATTACTTGTAAGAATGCCGTCTTTACCTATGACGGAAAAATTGCAGCAGAAAACCTTGATTTTGTGATACAAAGCGGAGACTATCTTTGTATCGTAGGGGAAAACGGAGAAGGAAAAAGTACCTTAATAAAGGGCTTGCTTCGCTTGAAAAAACCAGTTGAAGGAGAAATTTTTACGGGAGACGGCCTTGCAATGAATCAAATTGGGTACCTGCCTCAGCAAAATAAGGTACAGAAGGATTTTCCGGCGAGTGTCGGTGAAGTGGTTTTATCAGGGTGCCTTAATGGGCTGGGGTTTCAACCCTTTTACACAAAGCGGCAAAAAGGAATTGTAGAAGAAAATATGGAACGTTTAGGCATTCTTTCCTTAAGAAAGCGATGCTACAGAGAGCTTTCCGGAGGGCAGCAGCAGCGCGTTCTCTTAGCAAGGGCACTTTGTGCGACGAAAAAAATGCTTTTACTCGACGAGCCGGCCGCAGGACTTGACCCGCTTATGACCAATGAGCTTTATCGTATGATTGAAAAAATTAATAAGGAGCTTCAAATTACGGTCGTTATGGTCTCACACGACATTCCGTGCGCAGTGAAATACGCCGATCATATTCTGCACCTGCAGAGAGAACAGCTTTTCTTCGGGACACTGGATGAATATTTGAAAAGTGAAGTGGGGCACCGGTTCACCAGAGGAGGAAAAGATGCTTAATTTAATGCAAGAAATGTTTTCTTATTCCTTCATGGTCAGGGCTGCAGTGGTGGGAATCCTCGTTTCCTTATGCTCTTCCCTTCTAGGAGTCAGTATGGTCTTGAAACGTTATTCTATGATCGGGGACGGCCTTTCTCACGTTGCTTTTGGAGCGCTTGCGGTTGCGACTGCGCTCAATGCAGCGCCGCTTGTAATTTCCATACCTGTCGTAATTCTCGCTGCTTTTTTACTTTTGCGCATCAGTGAAAATAGCAAGATTAAAGGGGATGCAGCAATTGCTCTGATTTCTACCGGTTCTCTCGCTATTGGGGTGCTCGTCATCTCACTGACAACCGGAATGAACACGGATGTTTGCAATTATTTATTTGGCTCAATTCTGGGAGTAAATGAGAATGAGATGAAGCTGACCATTGCTCTGTCTGTGGCTGTGCTGATTGTATTTTGTTTGTTTTTTAACCGGATTTTTGCGGTGACCTTTGATGAAGCCTTTGCGCAGGCTACCGGAACGAAAGCAGGCTTCTATAATACGTTGATTGCCGTTTTGACAGCCTTGACAATTGTTTTGGGAATGCGTACGATGGGTTCACTCTTGATTTCAAGTTTAATTATTTTTCCCGCATTGACGTCTATGCGCCTTTGTAAAAACTTCAAAGCAGTGATAGTGAGCTCTGCTTGCATTTCAGTCATTTGCTTTGCCTCAGGTCTGACAATTTCTTATGTCTATGCCACGCCGACGGGAGCGAGTGTGGCCATTTTAAACATCGTTGCATTTCTTCTCTATTCTGCAGCTGCATGGGTACTCGGAAGGAGAAGAAGGGCATGAAAAAAACGGGAAGAGGAATGGTTTTCCTGCTGTTAGTTTTACTTTTATCTGGATGTGTTTCTGGGCAATCAAATGAAAAAGGAAACAGCGCCAACTTAGATATGCAGGAGAAAAAAGAAGAGGTTCTAGTGATTGGCGAAACGATGTTTTTGACACAAATTGATGATATTTATTATAATTTTGAGGGCTATGAGGATACAACAGTTGTGGTGCAGGGGATGTATACGATGCTTTGCGATGAAGAAGGAGCGCCATTTGCTTCGGCAGTCTATCGGCGCGGACCCGGCTGCTGCGGAAATGATGGGTGGGGTGGCTTTCTTCTTAAGTATGACGGGGAGCTGCCAAAAGAGAACGATTGGATTGAGGTGACGGGAACGCCGGAGCTGGTGGCAGACGGAGACTTTCAGGATTTGTACCTAAAGGTTACCAAGCTGGAGGTGCTGGAAGAACGCGGTGCGGAGTTCGTAAAGCAATAGAAATGAGAAATGAGCCGTGAAGGCTTGCGATGAAAAAGAAGGCGCGTAATAAGGAGAGCCTTGTTCATATAGAGCGGAAAATAAAAGGCCACAGTTTTGAAGAGCTGTGGCTTTTTCGTACTTAATATTCTTTTACCTCTTCTATTTTATTTAAGAAGCGTATGCCATTTTCCGCAAGGGATAGCATTTCGTTTTCTCCGGGGAATTTAAGAACGGGTGCTAAAAAGGAGATTCGATCTATGAGCCAACCGGTAAATATATCGGAATAAGCCATACTTCCGGTGAGGAGGATGGCATCCACATTACCCTTTAAAATAGTAGCGGCTCCGCCAACTTCCTTTGCGACTTGATACGCCATTGCTTCAAAGACTTCTCTCGCATAAGCATCGCCATTTTCTGCCCGTTGCTCTACTTCAAGGCCGCTGTTAGTGCCTAAATAAGACATCAATCCGCCGCCGCCGCGCAGATGATGCATCATCTGCTCCTCAGTATAGCTTCCGCTAAAGCACATGCGCACCACTGCACCGACCGGGAGGGTGCCTGCGCGCTCGGGAGAGAAAGAACCATCCCCTTCCAAAGCATTGTTTGTATCAATCACGCGGCCTTTTTGATGCGTACCGACGGAAATGCCTCCTCCCAGATGAACGACAACAAGGTTTAAATCCTCATAAGCCCTTCCAATTTGCTTTGCATAGCTTCTTGCAATTGCCTTGTGGTTTAAGGCGTGAAAGGTGCTGACTCTGGGCGCTTCCTTGATGCCGGAATAACGGGCGAAGCTGCATAATTCATCGGTACTAACTGTGTTTGCTGTAATGACGGGGATTTGATACTCCTGCCCCAGTTCATAAGCAATCATGCAGCCGACATTGGATACATGCATCCCGTAAAGGCCAGATTCCATATCAGAAAGCATTTCCCGGGTAATGTAATAGATTCCACCCTCAATTGGTTTTGTACAGCCGCCGCGTGCGACGATGCAGTCAAAGGTATCCAGAGGAAAGTTGTTTTTTATTAGAAAGGATAGAATTGCCTCTTTTCGGAACCCTTTTTGATCTGTAATTTTGGGAAATTGACGTAAGTCTTCCTGCGAATGCTGCAGTGTTTCTTTCACAATCTCATTTGTGTCTTCAAAAACAGCTACCTTCGTAGAGGTAGAACCCAGATTTAACACAAACATTTTATTCGCCATGTATTTCACTTCTTTCTTTTGTAAAAATCAGATAAATATTTTCTCTGAATAGTTTATCACAAATCGGAAGGAAGAGATGAAAAACTTTGTGAGAAAGTGTATAATAAAAGAAAGCATAAAATAGAGAAGAATCGAAGAAATACTTTGTGCAGGAGGACGTCGATGAAGAATAAAATGTGGATTTTTTGTATCAGTATGCTTTGTTTTTTTACAGGAATGGGGAGCTTGCAGTTTTCGTTTGCCGCTTCACATGTATACACTTCAAAAAATATTGCGAATACTACGGTAAAATATATCACATTGGATATGGCAGATTCTTCGATTAAACCGGCAGTCGTGCTTGCAAATGGGAAAATGTGCAGTACGCAGTCCTTATCCTCCATGGCCAAGTCTGTCAATGCATTCAGCGCAATCAATGGAACTTATTTTGAAGCATATAACGGAACACCCGTACCCTGGGGTACCATTATAAAAGAAGGGAAAGTGCTTCATATAGGGCAGGGCGGTGCTGTTATGGGGATTACCGATGACAATCAACTGTTGGTTGACCGACTGAAAATTACCTTGACTGCATATGCAAACGGAAGCATAGCGGCGTATCCGTGGCGAATCAATCACCCGAGTAGCGAAGATGGTGCGATTACTGTTTTTACCGCTGAGTATGGAAGCGGCGTGACCTTGCAGGCAGGAGCAAAAGCGGTCATTGTAAAAAGCGGGATTGTCAGTGCAATTTCTTCTTCTTCCTTTTCCGTGCCGTCAGGCGGCTTTGCCATCGTATTTAATAAGGCAGTAGCAGGTGGAGCCGGACGCTTTGAAGTCGGGGATTCTGCATCATATGAGGAGTCCATTCAGACGACGTATACACAAGCTTTTCAATGGGAGAGTGTGGTTGCCGGGCTAGGTGCGGGACCGAGTCTGATTATCAATGGAAAGGTTACCGCAAATGGACAGGAGGAGGGCTTTACGGAGGCGAAGATTAATACAAATCGTGCCGGGCGTTCTTTCATCGGGGCAACAAAGAGCGGCAAAATTGTAATTGGAAACATGGGAGGGAAAACCTTGAAGGAAGCAGCTTCCATTTGTGAATCTCTTAATTTAGTGAATGCGATGTGCTTAGATGGCGGTGGATCAATCGGACTTTATGATAAGGATGCAGGGATTTCGATACAAGGACGCAATATAAACAATGGCCTTGCCTTTTTGACGGAAGGGAATGTCAAAACCGGCATAAATGCAGGTACGGTGGCAACGCCGGCACGGAGTGAAGTTATAATAAATGGAGAAACGCAGTCATTTGAATCATATACAATAGAGAACAATACTTATTTTAAGCTGCGTGATTTGGCTGCGGCACTGAATGGGAGTGAAAAGCAATTTGAAGTTGCCTTTGATTCAGTGACAAATACAATAAAAATAGAGACACAAAGCAGTTATACGCTTAAGGGCGGGGAGCTCTCTCTGCCAAAGCAGTCCGTCGCGCAAGCCGCAAAGAAAAGTCAGGGAGAGTTGTATTTGGACCATAAAAAAATTTCAGTTCCAGCCTATACTATAAATGGGAATAATTTTTATAAGCTGAGAGACATGGGGAACTTTTTGAATTTTTCTGTGGAGTGGGATTCACAGACGAGGCAGATTGTGATTGAGACTGTAAAAAATAGTGAGATGAAATAAGGAGGAAGAAAATGAAATTTTATATTGTGGATGCGTTTACAGAGCAAGTTTTTGGCGGAAATCCTGCCGGTGTAGTTTTGCTTGAAAAAGGAATGGATTTTCCCGAGGATGAATGGATGAGAAAAACTGCGGCAGAGCTGCGTTATTCAGAGACTGCATTTATCCGTACTTTGGGAGAAAACGAATTTAATATCCGTTATTTTACTCCGGCAGCGGAGGTTGACCTTTGCGGGCATGCTACGATTGCTTCCTTTAGTGCAATGCAGCAGGACGGGATGCTTGCTTCCGGAAAGGAGTACTATAGCGAAACCTTGGCGGGGCGCCTTACGATAGAAGTAAATGATGGATTTGTAATGATGGATATGGGGAAACCCCAGAGCCTGCCTGTGATGGAAAAAGAAGAGGAATTAAAAGAGCTTTATCAAATCATGGGAATTTCTTACGAAACACAGAAAGCGTTTTTGGCGGAAAAGAAGCTCTTGCCGCAAATGGTTTCCACAGGATTATTTGATATTATGCTGCCTGTTGCAGGAAGGAAGGAATTGGAAGAAATTTCTCCTGATTTTCCGGCACTTTCTAAGCTCTCAGAGCGTTATCAGGTAACTGGAGTCCATGCGTTTACTTTAGACGATGCAGAGGCGGTGCATTGCAGAAATTTTGCGCCGCTGTATGACATTGATGAAGAAGCGGCCACCGGCACTTCAAATGGGGCATTGACGTATTATCTGTATCAGAATGGCATTGTAAAACCGGGAGACGAAACTTTATTTATACAGGGAGAAGCAATGGGGAGATCCTCTAAAATTATCAGCTGTCTGAAAGAGGAAAATGGAGAAGTGAAAATTCAGGTAGGTGGCAGCGGCGCGATACTGGCAAAGGGTGAAATATTTATTTAGAAGGTACAAGGGAGCATTTTATGATTTATTTTTTAGAGGATGACCGGCTGAAAGAGGGAAAACCAAACCAGAAGGATTCGATAGATTTCCGTCCGTGTCTTGGCATTTTTGATGAAGCGGAAACAGAAGACTGGAAGGAATATTTGGAGATTAGTCCGATTGTCAGCAAAGAGCTCTTCGAAGAGAAAAGCTGTAAGTTTGAAAGCCATGACGGCTTTGATTATATTACGGTGTCGATTCCGAGTGCAAAGGAAAACACACAGGACAAACACTGGGTAGAGATTTATTATCGCAATAACCAGCTTCTTTTCTTTTATGAAGATGGAGAGGGGAAGCAGTTTTTATTAAAGCTTTTGGATGGGATTAAGACAAGAGGCCTGAAATTTTTAAGCCTTGAGAGAATTCTATACGAATTTTTTGACTTGTTAACAGAAAAGGATGCAGAATATTTACAAGGACTTGAAGAAGAGATTTTTAAATTAGAAGAAGCACTTTTGAATTCTGTCTCAGAAAATTATATCCAAGGCATCATGGAAATCCGGCGAAAGCTGCTTTCTTGGAAACGGTATTATGAGCAGCTGTTACATATTGCAGAAGGAATGCAGGAAAATGAAAACGGGCTTTTGTCGGGAAAAATCGCGAGAGGCTTCCGGCATCTTTCAGGACGCACGATACGAATTATGGACAGCATTGTAAATTTAAGGGATTATGTTTCTCAGGTAAGAGAGGCATATCAGGCACAGGTGGATATTAAGCAAAATGAAATTATGAAGCTGTTCACGGTAATTACCGCAATCTTTTTGCCGTTGACACTGATTGTAGGCTGGTATGGGATGAATTTGCAAATGCCTGAATTTGATTTTGCGTATGCTTATCCGATTGTAATCGTAATTACGATTTCTGTTGCAGCGGCAAGCTATTTGTATTTGAAGAAAAAAAAGTGGTTTTAGAACGAATTAGAAAATACGAAAAAGAGTATAAAAAAGTAATGTAAAAAAAGAGCAGGGAGCGGAAGGCCTAACGTAATGTAAGGACCTTTTTACTCCCTGTTTTGTATTTATTTTGTGTAGTTATCAAAATAGCCTTGAATATAGACAATCGGTGTACCCTTGTCACCGCTTCCGGAAGTCAAATCACAAAGAGAGCCGATTAAATCCGTCAGCCTTCTCGGTGTAGTTCCCTGTGAGAGCATGGATTCCTTTAAATCACTGTCTTTTTTCAAAATACATTCGGAAATGGCCTGTTTTAATGCCTCTCCGGACAAGTGCGCAAAATCATTATCTGCGAGGTATTTCAGCTTCAATTCATTTGGGGTTCCTTCTAAACCCGCAGTATAACCCGGAGAAACGACAGGGTCAGCAAGCTCCCATATCTTTCCGACAGGGTCTTTAAAAGCACCGTCGCCGTATACCATAACTTCAATTTTTTTACCTGTCTTTGCAAAGAGCTTCTCTTGAATCCCGTTTACAAAGTCTGTGCAGTCGTTTGGAAAGAGCTTAATGGTCGTCTCCGTGGACTTATTAGAGCCTAACAGGCCATAATTTGTATTGAAGCCACTTCCATTTACACTTGTATTTAAAAGGTCATCCAGGCCCAATACGGTCTGTGCTCCTGCGGACTTCAAGATGCGCTTAGTGCGGACTCTTGAATGAATGTCGCAGGTAAGAATTTTCTGTGCGTAATTTAAAATACTTTTTGGATTATTTGAAAAGACGATTTCTGCTTCCGCACCTTCCTGCTCAATCAATTCTTTGTAATAATTGACGTAATCCATGCCGGTAAATGTGTGCTTCGATTTTCCGAAGAGCGCTTCAAATTCCTCTTGGGACAAGACATCCGTATAAGGATTGATTCCTTTTTCATCCAGCTTGTCAATATCAATCAAATGATTTCCGACTTCATCGCTTGGGTAACTGAGCATCAGTACAATCTTCTTTGCCCCTCTTGCAATTCCTTTCAAACAGATGGCAAAGCGATTTCTGCTGAGAATCGGAAATATGACGCCGATGGTTTCTCCGCCCAGTTTTGTTTTTACGTCAGAAGCCAATTGCTCTATTGTGGCGTAATTACCTTGTGCTCTTGCGACAATTGCCTCAGTAATGGCGACGACATCCTTATCGCGTAACGTAAAGCCTTCGGATTCAGAGGCTCTCAGCACAGAGTCCACCACGATTGCTTCTAAATCGTCCCCTTGCCGGATAATTGGTGCACGCAATCCACGAACGACAGTTCCGACCATTCTTTCCATATGAAATTCCTCACTTTTCTATTATTTCTGCTGCTTAAAAACAGATTTTTACGGAAATAAATATTTTCACTCTAGTTGCAATAAATAAATTTTATTGATACATCATATGATTATAACTTAAAAAGCATCAAAATTATTAAATTTTAAAATATTTTTTTTTAAATTTAAAGATTTAATCCAGACAGGAATCTGTTAGTCGTGCATATGATAAGGTATAGAAAGCAAAAGAGGGAGGAGAAAAATGAACCCGATTATAATGGATTTTGGCCCTGCGCCTTATGTCGCAAACTTACAGACTGCGGCGGAATTTAATGAAAATTTCCGTTCAGCATTGTGGACTGGAAAACATTTGCAAGTTGTTTTAATGAGTCTACTGCCTGGAGAAGACATTGGGCTGGAAGTTCACCCCGATACAGATCAGTTTGTCTTAATTGAAGATGGGCATGGAACGGTACAGATGGGGGATACAAGGGACGCTTTGGAGTATAGCGCTAGCTTTTATGAGGATTATACGATCATTATCCCTGCCGGAAAGTGGCATAATATTACGAATACAGGGGACATTCCAGTGAAACTCGTAACTATTTACGCACCGCCGGAGTATCCAAGCGGTACCGAACAAAAAGACAAAACATAACAATGAAATGCAGGGTATTAACAAGCGGAGATTTCGGAAGAATCGCCGCTTGTTAATACCGGACAAGTTTGAATGATAAAGAAAAACGGCTTACGGACGGCTCTTGCCGTGTATTTCATAACGGGTACTTTGAACAATTTGGTTTTCTTCATCTACAAATACAACGTGTGGCTTGTGTTTTTTGGCCTCTGATTGTGGCATTTGACAATAGCACATGATAATAATGTTGTCACCGGGCTGTACACAGCGTGCGGCAGCACCGTTTAAGCAAATCATGCCGGAGCCTCGCTCCCCTGAGATAGTGTAGGTTTCGAAGCGGCTGCCGTTATTGACATCGACAATTTGCACCAATTCATATTCTAAAATATTTGCCGCATCAAGCAGATCGGCGTCAATGGTAATACTTCCAACATAGTTCAGTTCTGCTTGTTTCACAGTTGCACGGTGGATTTTCCCTTTCAACATGGTAAGATTCATGGTGATGCTCCTTTCTTATTCCGGCCAGAAAAAATTATCGATAAGGCGAGTTTTGCCGATGTATACCGCCATCGCACACAATACGGGCGCGCAGATTGTTTCTACCGGAAGTAAAGAGGCGGCATCCACAATATTAATGTAATCAATCCTTGCTAGAGGCTCCTTTTCTATCCGTTGCATCATGAGAGCAATTAGTCTTTCGGAAGAAATTTTTCCTTGTATCAGGTGTTCTTTACCCAGGGAGAGAGATTGTGAGAGAACAAGAGCTGCCTTTCTTTCCTCCGGATTTAAATAAGTATTCCGGGAGCTTTTGGCAAGCCCGTCTTCTTCCCGTATGATTGGGCAGCCGATGATTTCAATATCAAAGTTTAAATCTCTTACCATGCGCCGGATGATGGCCAGCTGCTGTGCATCCTTTTTTCCAAAGTAAGCACGGTGCGGCATTACGATGTGAAAGAGCTTCGCCACGACAGTGCAAACGCCGCGGAAATGATTCGGACGGCTTTTTCCGCAAAGCTCGTTACCAAGCACCTCCATGTCGATATAGGTAGTGTAATCGCCGGCATACATTTCTTCCGCAGAGGGGCAGAATAAGAGCACAGCACCTGCTTGTTCGCAGAGCTCGCTGTCTCGCTTTAGGTCACGGGGATAGGTCTTCAAATCTTCCTTCGGGCCGAACTGTATCGGATTAACGAAATCACTGACAACGACCTTGTCATTTTCTTTGACGGCTCTTTCAATCAAGCTTTTGTGACCTTCGTGAAGGAAACCCATCGTAGGAACCAGACCGATGGAAAGCCCCTGTGAGTGCCAAGCCTTTATATGCGCTTGAGCTTCCTCGATTGTATGAACAATAGAAATCATGAATCTTCTCCTTCCTACTATTATAAGTAGTGTATTTTAATACAATTTATCAATGATGGAATCTTCTATTGAAAAAGTGTGCTCTTTCTGTGGGAAAGTACCCATTTGTACCTCCTGTATATAATCAGAAAAGGCGTCTTTCATACGTTCGCCCAGCTTTGTATATTGCTTTACAAACTTAGGAACAAAATCAGAATACATCCCAAGCATATCCTGATAAACAAGAATCTGACCGTCGCATCCTGCTCCGGCGCCAATCCCGATGGTTGGAATCGTCAGTAGTTCACTGATTTTTTTTGCCAGCTTTTCAGGCACACATTCCAGTACAAGTGCGAATGCACCGGCAGCTTCCACTGCTTTTGCATCATTTAAAAGCATTTGCGCTGCTTCCTGGCTTTTTCCCTGAACCTTAAAGCCTCCAAAGGCATGAACGGATTGGGGTGTCAGACCGAGGTGTGCCATGACAGGAATCGAGGCGCGCGTGATTGCTTCAATTTCTTTGCAGAAAGCAGCACCGCCTTCTAATTTAACTGCCTGTGCGCCGCCCTCCTTAATCAGACGTCCGGCATTGAAAACTGCTTGCTCAACTCCCGTGTGATAAGAAAGGAAGGGCATATCCGCGACAAGCAGCGCATTTTTTACAGCTCTTGACACTGCTTTGGTATGGTGCAGCATGTCTTCCATGGTTACGGGGAGTGTATCTTCATAGCCAAGCATGACCATTCCAAGAGAGTCTCCGACTAAGATGCCATGTATACCGGCTTGATCCATTAGCTTTGCGGTAGAATAGTCATATGCAGTGAGCATACTAAGCTTTTTCCCATTTTTTTTTGCTTCTTTAAAAGTGACTGTTGTATTTCTCATTTTATTTTTCTCCCATTTTTTCAGATAACAGAGCTTCCATTTCTTTATAAGAACGGTTTGGATGCTTTTTTCTTGCAATTTCCAGTAACTGCTTGGATAAAATTAAATACAGTGTGCATTCTTCTTCTGTCAAAAATTCGAAGTGTTGTGAAACGGTGTGAACGTCTCCTCGTTCGATTGGACCGGTGAGTGCTTCCTCCAGGCTGCTTTCACATAGCTTTTTCAGATTTCCCTGCATTAATGGATGAAGGGCATGTCGAGACAGCTTTTCCGAGAAGCCGCAGCGTTGCAGCAAGTCCTGTGAGATTTTTGCAAGGGCAAGCATTTGATTGCTTGCACAGACTGCTGCTGCATGGTACAGTGATTTGCTTTGCGGCGAAATAATTTGAACGGTGTTTCCCGCCTTTTCAAGCATTGCTTTTATTTCGTTCAAATAAAAAGAGGAGCCTTCCAGGGTAAATACTGCCCCTTGAAGCTCCTTGTAAGATTCCGTTTGACTGCTGATTGCATAAAGCGGATGTACGGAATAACCGAAAGCTCCTAGGGCTTCGATTCCGTCAAAAACCGATGAAGATAAACAACCACTGCAGTGACATATTTTTTTCGTTTGAATGGACAGCTTTTTTATGTCATCCCATACATTTCCGATTTCACCGTCAGGAACGGTGAGGAACAGGGTATCACTCGCATTCAAAAGCGTTTTTAGATCAGAAAAGACGAACGAATGCGTAAACGCTGCTGCCAATTTCGCAGATTCAAAGTTTCTGCTATAATAGCCGGTAACGGTTTGCCCGCACAGGCTTAGGTATTTACCCAAGGAAAAACCTACTTTTCCTGCACCGATAAAACCTATTTTCATGCGTACCACCTCCTTTTGTAGTAAAAAGAGTGATACAGCCGGTCCCATTCCGGAGGATATGGGCTGTCTTCAAATAAAAAAATAATCCTGCGTTGGTATAGTTTCCTCAGTTTTTTTTTGGAATACTACCCACGGGAAGTATAACATATGTTTTTTTTAGAGACAAGAAAATAAAAAAGAAAAAATTCATATTTTTCAAAACAATAAATAAAAATAACTGTGATTTTTAATAAAAAATAGGTGATTAATATGCAAAAAGCACCACTCTAGTGAAAAAATGTGGAGAAATACAGGGTTTCTCAATATTGATTATGAAAAAAAGGGCAGGTTACCGTGAAATTTCAAGAACCAAAAAAAAAGGTGAGTTTGAATTTTCGGTGAATTAGAGTATAATGGTTTACAATCATCATTTTTGGGTATGTATATAAAAAAAGCAAAAAAGCGTCACAAAATGATAGAAAATAATAAAGAATAGGAGGCGACGCTGTTGGCAATTGAGCAGATAAAGAGAATTAAACAAGCCGAAGCTGAGGCGGATGAACTGCGGAGAAAGGCAACTTCAGAGGCAAAGGAACTGCGTTCCGGAGCGGAAAAGAATGCACAGGAACTTTTGGAAGCTGCCCGCCGTGAAGCAGACCATGCTTACAAACAGCGAATGGTAAAAGCTGAGGAAGAAGCACAAGCGGCGTATGAAATTACGATCCATAGTGCGGAAAAACAATGCCGCGTCATGATTGAAAATGCGAGTACGCATTTAAAGGATGCTGCGAAAATCATTGTAGGAAGGGTAGTGAGTTAAATGGCAATTGTCAGAATGCAAAAACTTTCTGCCATTGGACTCGGTTCTGGAAGAGAAGGCCTTTTGGAAAAGCTTATGAAACTGGGAGTGGTCCAGCTCAATGTTCAGGAAAATAAGCTGAATGATGAAGAGTGGTCAGATTTGGTATCGCTTGATGAAAATGATGCAGAGGCTGCAAAGCTAGAGAACCGTATGGTAGAAGCTGCACAGGCTCTGGAAGCGATTGAAAGATATGAAACCACGAAAAAACCGCTTTTTTCTATTAGAAGAGGAATTACGCGGGAGCTTTTTCAGAAAGCGGCAGAAGAAGATAAGGCGATGGAAAGCCAGATTAAACGGATGAATGAAGCGGTCGAAGGAATTGCTGAATTAACGAATGAGGCAAATCGAATTGACCTTGCAAAGCTTGCATTATCTCCATGGAAGGATTATGATCTTCCGCTTGATGTGAAGGAAACAAAATACTGCGAATGGGCACGCGGTGTGATTCCGGCAGCAGCCAGCCTGACTAAGCTGAAAGCCGCCTTGGAAGAGACAACCTCACGCCACGAATTACAGCTGGTGGCAAGCGATGCTGAGCAGCAGTACCTTTCTCTCCTATATTTAAAAAAGGAAAGAGAAGACATTACAGATACACTTCGACAGTTTGGATTTGCACCGAGCCAGGGCCTGGAAATAGAAGGGACACCGGCAGAGGCAATTTCCGCTTGCGAGGCGCAGACTGTAAAAATAAAAGAGCAAATACGCGAATTGGAACTTCAAATTCAACAGGAACAAGGCATAAAACGTGAGATTGAAGTATATTATGACAGCCTTGCGCTTCGAAAAGAACGTGCACTGATTCGGCGCCGATTGCTCATTACGAACCGGACATTTTACTTAGATGGATGGACACCGAGGGCTTCCGCAGGCAAAGTAGAAAAATTGCTGGAGGAAAGCGGGTGCTGGTACGAGCTTACGGACCCTGAGAAGGGAGAAGAAACTCCGGTACTGATGCAAAATGGTGCGTTTTCTGCTCCGTTTGAAGCCGTTACAAAACTGTATGCGCTTCCGGATTCTAGAGGGGTTGACCCCACTCCATATTTTTCGTTCTTTTATGCGTTATTCTTTGGAATGATGCTCAGCGATGCGGCCTATGGGCTTATCATTGCAGTTGCTACGTTTGTTATCTTGAAAAAATACCCGCTTGAAGGCATGATAGCGCAGTTGATGAAAATGTTTTTTTATTGCGGAATTTCCACCGTTTTTTGGGGCGTTTTGTTTGGAGGATACTTCGGTGACTTGATTACGGTAATCGCAAAGACGTTCTTCAATGCAACTGTGGTAATACCTCCACTTTGGTTTAGTCCGCTGGAAGAGCCGATGACGCTGCTGATATTTTCCTTTATTTTGGGAGCGCTCCATCTGTTTCTGGGTATGGGTGTCAGTGCCTATATGTCGATTCGTGACGGAAAGTCTTGGGATGCAGTATTCGATGTAGGCTTGTGGTATGTTTTACTGATTGGATTAGTCCTTTGGCTCGGCGGTAAAATGGCAGGGCTCGTTGGGCCGGCTGTAACGGATATCGGCATGTGGATGACGATTGTCGGTGTAGTTGGAATTTTACTCACCGGCGGAAGAGATAAAAAAGGGCTTGGGAGAATCACAGGAGGGCTTGGAAGCCTATATGGAATTACGGGATACCTGTCAGATGTTTTATCCTATTCCCGACTGTTGGCGTTAGGGCTTGCGACCGGTGTTATCGCTTCCGTTATCAATACCTTAGGAAGCCTTGCAGGCGGTGGTATCAGCGGAGTAATACTTCTTACGGTTGCCTTTGTAATCGGCCATACCTATAACTTGTCGATCAATGCGTTAGGCTCCTTCGTACATTCCAGCCGTTTACAATATGTAGAGTTTTTTGGAAAGTTTTATCAGAGCGGAGGGGAAGCCTTCCAGCCATTTTATGAAAATACAAAATATGTAGAGATTTCAAGGGAGGAAAACTAAATGTTTACAGAAATTATCAGCACACTATTTAATGGAAGCTACCTTGCTATGTTAGGTGCAGCGCTTGCTGCTCTGGCAGGAATCGGAAGCGCAAAGGGCGTTGGAATTGCCGGTGAAGCAGCATCCGCAGTCGTTGCAGAGGATCCAAAGAAATTTGGTCAGGCGTTGATTTTGCAGGCTCTTCCAGGAACACAGGGTATCTATGGACTGTTGATTGCATTTTTGATTATGCTGAAGATTGGTCTTTTGGGCGGAGATGGCATGCTAGAAGTGACAACCGCAGAGGGACTTTATATTTTTGCTTCCTCACTTCCGATTTTCATTGTTGGTATCATTTCCGGTATTTCACAGGGTAAAGCAGCGGCTTCTGCCATCATGCTGATTGCAAAACGTCCGGAAGAAATTGCAAAGGGCATGGTTTATACGGCAATGGTAGAAACTTATGCAGTATTGGCATTGCTGATTTCTTTCTTGATGCTGAACGGAATTCAGATTGGCTAACAACTCTTTGTAGAAAATAAGGATGTGAAAAAATGGGCATTGAAAAAATAACAGAGCAGATACTCGCAGATGCAAAAGACGATGCCAGAAGGATTTTTGAAAAAGGCCGCTATGACAGCCGTGAACTCGAACGGCAGGCACAGCACCAAATGAAAATTATACAGGCTGAGACTGAAGAACGAAGCGAGAATGATGCAAGCACGTTGAAAAAAAGAAAAGACTCCGTTGCGCAGTTGGAAGGAAGAAAGCTGCGCCTTGGAGCGAAGCAGGAAGTCATTTCCAAAAGCTTTGATTTGGCACTGGATGAGTTGTCCAATATGGAAGAAGACGCGTATCTTAACTTGCTGGAAAAATGCATGAAGAATACGGGAATGAAAGAAGGACAGATTCTTCTGAATCAAAGAGACAAAGAGCGTGCAGGAGCAAAGCTGCTTGCGCGTGTAAACCAGGATGGAGCACATTTTACTTTGTCGGAAGAAGTGATTTCTGCCAAGGGAGGGTTTGTTCTTCGACAAGGTGCTGTCGAAGTGAACTCCACACTGGAGACGATGGTGAATGCTGTGAGAGAAGCGGCAACGCCGGAAGTAGTAAAAGTCCTCTTCAATTAGAGAATCTGATGGAAAGGAGGAAGGGCTTTGGGAACTAAAAATATGGATTATGTATTTGCTTCCGCGCGGGTACGAAGTGTAGAAAAAAATCTTCTCAGCAAAGAGAAGGCCGATAAAATGGTTGACAGCAAAAATACAGAGGATGCATTAAAGGTTTTAGCAGAGATTGCTTATGCAGAAGAAAACAGCAATCTCAATCCTTCCGAATTAAATGAAGTTTTATCCTCAGAAATTCAGAAGGCATATGCCTTTGTCTTTGAGATTGCACCGGATAAAAGTGTATTCGATACCTTTTTATATCCATACGATTATCATAACCTAAAGGTACTTTTAAAGGCAGAATTTTCCGAGACAGATGCCGATGCATTTTTAGTGAATATCGGAACAATTTCCGCATCAAAACTTGCTGTGATGGTACGGGAAAGAAGCTTTATGGGTATGCCGGAGGAAATGCGGCGCGCCGTGCAGGAAGCCATTGACGTATTTGGGCGGACCGCCGACCCGCAGGCAGTAGATTTTATTTTAGACCGAGCTTGTTATGAATCTATGTGTAAGGCGGCAGCGCATTCCGGAAATGAATATATACAAGGCTATATTGCGCTTTTAATTGATACCCTGAATTTAAAAACCTTTGTTCGTCTGCGCGAGATGAAAAAGAACTGGGATTTTTTCTCCAAAGTATTTTTACCGGGAGGGCGGATTTCAGAAAGCTTGTTTGTAAGCAGCTACGAAGACAGTTATGAGCAATTTGCTGAAAAGCTTTTGCCTTATGGGCTCGATGAAGCATTGTCAGAGGGTGCTGTGCTCTTGAAAGAGAGTGGGCGCTTCACCGTATTGGAAAAGCTTTGTGATAATCGTTTGCTGCAGTATGCAAAACAAGCTAAGTATATCTCCTTTGGCGTAGAACCGCTAGCGGCTTATCTCATTGCGAAGGAAGGGGATATTAAAAATGTCAGAATCATTATGGCTGGCCTTTTGCAAGGACTTTCCAAAGCGAAGATAAAGGAAAGACAGAGGGAATCGTATGTATAAAATAGGAGTCATAGGAGATCATGAAAGTGTTTTGGGATTCAAGGCGGTAGGTCTTTCGGGATTTCCTTGTGCCGACAGTACCGAGGCAAGAAAAACGCTTCATCGTATCGCAAAGGAAGATTACGCCATTATATATATTACGGAAAGCTTATGCAAGGATATGACAGAAGACCTAGATAAATATAAGGATGTACGCATTCCGGCAATTATCCCAATACCGGGGATGGATGGAAGCTATGGAATCGGAATGCAGAATGTCAAAAAGTCTGTGGAGCGAGCTGTTGGAGCGGACATTCTTTTTGGAAATGATGAAAGAGAAAAGGAAGGCAGGTGACCTGTGAAGTGAAGCAAGGAAAGGTAGTAAAGGTATCTGGACCGCTTGTAATTGCAGAAGGTATGCAGGATGCAGATATGTTTGACGTGGTTCGTGTAGGCGAACAGGGATTGATTGGAGAAATCATTGAAATGAGAGGCGATGCAGCTTCCATTCAGGTATACGAAGAAACAGCTGGTCTGGGACCCGGTGTGAAAGTAGTTACCACGGGAGCGCCTCTTTCGGTAGAACTCGGGCCGGGATTGATTGAAAATATGTATGACGGGATCCAGCGTCCATTAGCAGATATGCTGGAGAAAGCCGGACCAAATATAACGAGAGGAATCGATGTCAAAGCACTTTCGCGTACAAAAAAATGGGATTTTGTTCCTTGTATGAAGACAGGTGAGAAAGTAGAGAGCGGAGATATTATCGGAACGGTACAAGAAACTGTTACCGTGCTTCATAAAATCATGATTCCTTATGGGATAAAAGGAACTCTCAGTGAGATTAAATCGGGATCGTTTACGGTTGAAGAAGCTGTCTGCACAGTAAAGAAAGAAGATGGGACTTCTGTTGAAGTTACAATGATGCAGAAGTGGCCGGTGCGTAAGGGGCGTCCGTACAAAGAAAAATTAGTACCGGAGATGCCGTTGATAACTGGTCAGCGTGTCATTGATACGATGTTTCCGATTGCAAAAGGCGGAGTTGCGGCAGTACCGGGACCGTTTGGAAGTGGAAAGACCGTTGTACAGCACCAGCTTGCAAAATGGGCTGATGCGGATATCGTGGTATACATCGGCTGTGGGGAACGTGGAAACGAAATGACGGATGTATTGATGGAATTTCCTGAGTTGAAGGACCCGAAATCAGGAGAGCCGCTGATGAAGCGTACGGTGCTGATTGCAAATACCTCCGATATGCCGGTAGCTGCGCGTGAAGCTTCTATTTATACGGGAATCACGATTGCAGAATATTTCAGAGATATGGGCTATTCTGTTGCGTTAATGGCAGACTCGACCTCCCGCTGGGCGGAAGCGCTTCGAGAGATGTCCGGACGTTTGGAAGAAATGCCGGGCGAAGAAGGATATCCTGCTTATTTGGCGTCTCGTCTTGCGCAGTTCTATGAGAGAGCAGGGCGTGTAATCAGTTTAGGAAAAGAAGGGCGCGAAGGTGCACTTTCTGCAATCGGAGCGGTATCTCCTCCGGGCGGCGATATTTCAGAGCCGGTTTCCCAGGCAACTTTGCGTATTGTCAAGGTGTTCTGGAGTCTGGATTCCTCTTTGGCATATGCGCGTCATTTCCCGGCAATCAATTGGCTAAACAGCTATTCTCTCTATATTGATCGTCTTTCTCTTTGGTTTGCAGAGAATGTGGATAAGAACTTCCCTGTTTTGCGAAGTGAAGCGATGAGAATGCTTCAAGAAGAAGCTGAGCTTCAAGAAATTGTGCAGCTGGTTGGTGTGGATGCACTTTCTTTTGCAGACCGCTTGAAGCTGGAGGCTTGTAAGTCGATTCGTGAAGATTACCTGCACCAGAATGCATTTCATGAGGTAGATACGTATTCTTCACTCGGGAAGCAGTATAAGCTATTAAAGCTGATTCTTGAATTTTATAAGCAGAGTAAAGAGGCGATTGCAAAGGGTGCGGATTACGAGGCACTGGTTGCAATGTCCGTGCGTGAATCCATCGGAAGATTTAAATATGTGGAAGAAAAAGATGTAGAAGTTTATTATAAGGATATCTTGAATGAACTGACAGCATGTGTACAGGAATTAATCAATAAGGGGGTAGAAGACGATGCTGAAAGAGTATAAAACAATATCAGAAGTTGCAGGCCCCTTAATGCTTGTGCGTAATGTTGAAAATGTTACCTTTGATGAGTTGGGTGAAATTGAGCTGCCAAGCGGCGAGACGAGACAGTGCAAGGTTTTGGAAGTGAATGGAAGCAATGCATTGGTACAGCTTTTCGAAAGTGCGGCTGGAATTAACCTTGCTGAAAGTAAGGTGCGTTTTCTTGGAAGAGGAATTGAGCTTGCTGTGTCAGAGGATATGCTGGGCCGTGTTTTCGACGGACTTGGACGGCCAAAAGACGGTGGACCAGCGATTATAGCAGAAAAATACATGGATGTAAACGGACTTCCGATGAATCCGGCAGCTCGTGATTATCCTGCGGAATTTATTCAAACCGGTGTATCGGCAATTGACGGTTTGAACACACTGGTTCGCGGTCAAAAGCTTCCGATTTTTTCAGGATCTGGCCTTCCTCATGCGAACTTAGCCGCACAGATTGCGAGGCAGGCTAAAGTGCTTGGAAGTGACAGTAACTTTGCGGTAGTCTTTGCTGCGATTGGTATCACCTATGAAGAAGCAGACTACTTTATTTCAGATTTTAAAAAGACAGGAGCGATTGATCGTACGGTTCTGTTTACGAATCTGGCAAATGACCCTGCGATTGAACGTATTTCCACACCGCGTATCGCATTGACCGCTGCGGAATACCTTGCATTTGAAAAAGGAATGCATGTACTCGTTATTTTGACCGACATTACAAACTATGCGGAGGCCTTGCGTGAAGTGTCAGCGGCGCGTAAGGAAGTGCCGGGCAGAAGAGGGTACCCTGGATATCTGTACACAGACCTTGCCACTCTTTATGAGAGAGCAGGAAGAAAAAAAGGCTTTGAAGGTTCCATCACAATGATACCGATTCTGACGATGCCGGAGGATGATAAAACACATCCAATCCCAGATTTGACAGGCTACATTACTGAGGGACAAATCATTCTTTCCAGAGAGCTTTACCGTAAGGGAGTTAAGCCGCCGGTAGACGTACTTCCTTCTTTATCTCGTCTGAAAGATAAGGGAATCGGAAAAGGGAAGACAAGAGGCGACCATGCAGATACCATGAATCAGCTGTTTGCAGCGTATTCTCGCGGGAAGCAATGCAAAGAATTGATGGCAATCTTAGGGGAAGCTGCCTTAACGGATATTGATAAACTGTATGCAAAGTTTGCGGACGAATTTGAAAATGGATATGTTTCACAAGGCTATGAAACGAACCGAAGCATTGAAGAAACACTTGATATTGGATGGAAGCTGCTTTCCATTTTACCACGAAGTGAATTGAAACGTATTCGTGACGAATACCTTGATCAATATTTGCCAGAGCAGGACGCCTCGGCAAAATAGAATAGGGAGGTGACGGGCAATGGCAAGATTAAATGTAAACCCGACCAGAATGGTGCTTACCTCTCTGAAAAAAAAGCTGGCGGTCGCTTCTCGCGGACATAAACTCATGAAGGATAAACGAGATGAGCTTATGAAGCGGTTTTTAGAGCTTGCGAGAAAGAATAAAACACTTCGTGAAGAGGTGGAAAAACAGCTGGCAGAGGTTTATGGAAACTTTACGATTGCCAGTGCAGTAATGTCTTCTCAGATGATGGAGGAGGCGTTGATGTACCCAAAGCAGGGAGTTTCCATTGAGGTAGGAGAAAAAAATGTAATGAGTGTGGATGTGCCAGTGTTCGAATTTACAACGACCACCGAGGATTTGACGAATATCTATCCTTATGGCTTTGCATCGACATCCGGCGAACTTGACAATGCGATTTCACGCTTGTCTGAAGTATTTCCTGTGATGCTTGAACTTGCGGCCATGGAAAAGGAAGCTAGTCTTTTGGCACAGGAAATTGAAAAAACCAGGCGCAGAGTAAATGCACTGGAGTATATCATGATTCCACAATTACAAGAAACTATCAAGTACATTAAGATGAAGCTGGATGAAAGCGAGAGAGGAAATCAGACACGCTTAATGAAGGTGAAAGATATGATGCTTGAGCAGGCAATCCGGCAAAAACAAGCGGAGACAGAGGCCCTTCTGAAGGACTTTAAGGCACAGGGAAATGTGTGAAAACTCAGTTTGAAAGAAGCTGAACCTGTAAAAAAATAAAAAAAGTATTACCCCTCAGGAGTAATGCAATAGAGCAAAAAGGAAAAGTACCTTTCATTGGGAGGACAGTTTTAACTGTCCTCCCTGTTTTTTTATTGTCCTATTTTTTGAACGATAAAAATCAATGATTTAACTGCCAGCTTCCGGCACGGCTCTGTTCTTCCCAGAGGTGGGCGTATAGGCCACCCTGATTCAGGAGTGCCGCATGGGTTCCGCGCTCTGCGACACGGCCTTCCTCTAGCACGATGATATTGTCAGCGCTCATGATGGATTGCAGGCGGTGCGCGATTACGAGCACAGTTTTCTCTGCAACCAGTGCGGAGATTGCCTGTTGAATCAACGCTTCATTTTCAGGGTCTAAAGATGCGGTTGCCTCATCCAGAAGAACAATGGGAGCATCCTTTAGAAGGGCACGGGCGATAGAAATACGTTGTTTTTCTCCGCCGGAAAGGGTGGAGCCGCCTTCTCCAACGATTGTTTGATACCCGGCTGGCAGTTCCATGATAAAGTCATGGCAGGCCGCGGTCTTTGCCGATTCTATAATTTCTTCCATGGATGCATCCGGTTTTCCCATGCGGATATTTGCCTCAATCGTATCATGAAATAGATATACATCTTGAAATACAACGCTGACGCGGCTTAAAATATCATCTGTTTTCATGCGTTTGAGGTCTATGCCCCCGAGGCGTACCTCACCTTTGGTCACGTCCCAAAACCGAGCAGCCAATCGCGTGATGGTGGATTTTCCAGAGCCGGAGGGACCGACCAGTGCTGTTACACTCCGCTCCGGGAAATGAAGCGTGACATCGTGCAGCACCTCCGTATTTCCGTAAGAGAAGCAGACGTGGTCGAATACAATGTCCGTTCCGTGCGGTATGGAGCTCTTTTCCGGTTCCGGCAGAGGCTTTTCTGAAAAAAGATTGGAAATTCTCTGTCCACTCCGGCGGGTACGCGCAAAGTCAGCGATAAAGGTGAAGAGGGTTAATACCGGTTCGTAGATGGTCAGTGTAAGTACGAGAAAGCAGATGTAATAAAAAGAGTGCAGCTCACCGCGAGTCAGAAGTAACGAGCCCACCAGCATCACCAGCCCCATTCCGCAATTGAGCAGAAATCGACCAATCATGCTCACGGGGGCGGCCGCACCAGTTTCCAGGCCAATGGCAGAGCGGCGTTGTTTTTCAAAAGACGTTTTTAAGCTCTCAAATTGTTCTCCGGCTATGTTAAACGCCTTTAGTGTCTGGATGCCGCCCACATATTCTAAAATACCTGAGGAGACTTCTTGCTGAGACTGCTGGAGATCCGCACTAATACGACCCATTTTTCGAAAGCTGAGAAATGCAAAGGGAAGCGCTAGCGGGATGACAAGGAATACAGAAAGCATCATGCGCCAGTCAAATACAGAGAGGACGGCGATGGCCAGTGTAAAGCGGATCAGAATTACCGCAACCTGAGGCAGAAGCTGCTGTGACAAATCACCGATGGTCTGATAGTCGCGTAAAAGAACGGTGGATAGGTCGCCGGCATCACGGCTGGAGTAAAAGCCCATGGATAAGCGGCGCAGATGCTCTCCTAAAGTGATTTGAGAATCTTTAATGATTCCGGCAAAACCGGTGCAGGCATCGATATAAGTTTTTTGACGAATGAAATTATAGGCTGCAAATTGTACGAGTAATCCACCCGCAAGAAGCCACAAATTCCATAGGGAAAGTGTTGTGCCGGGGTGCTCCAGTGGTAGCAGTAAATAATAGATCGCGCCCAGCATCAAGCCGTAAGGAACACTCATTACGATGCTGTCGAATAAACACCAAGCCAAAAGGCGAAAGTATTGCTTAGGTTGACCAAGCGTTACAGTGTTAAACCATTGCTTCATATTCATATGCTCATAGCTCCTTTCCGAATGCTCCACCGGTCGCGGCGGTCGTTTGCGTTTACTAAATTTGTGTAAGTTTTGCAGGTTTTGAGGAGCTCTTCGTGAGTTCCGCTGCCGATTAGCTGGCCTTTTTCAAGCACTAGGATACCGCTTGATTTTTCCACACTTTTGAGTCGGTGAGCAATCATCAAAACGGTTTTGTCTTTAGAAAGCCTCGCAAAAGCTGCCTGTATTTTTGCCTCATTATCGGCATCGGCATAAGCGGTGGCTTCATCTAAAATAACAATGGGTGCATCCTTTAAAAATACCCGTGCAATCGCGATACGCTGCTTCTCTCCGCCAGAAAGATAAGCATTTGAGCTTCCAATTCTCGTTTGATAGGCATTAGGCAATGCCATAATCACTTCGTGAATACCGGCGTTTTTTGCCGCTTGCTCCACCTCTTCAAAGCTTGCGCCCGTATTTCCCATTCGGATATTATTTTCTACAGTATCTCGAAACAATACAGAGTCTTGAAAAACGTAAGATACTAAATTCATTAGCCGGTGTGGTGGAATTTCTCGAATATCCACACCGCCGATTTTAATGCTACCCGATTGCGGCTCATAAAAGCGAAGGAGCAGCTGGGTCAGCGTGGATTTTCCGCCGCCGGAAGGCCCTACAAGGCCGATAACGCTCCCTTGAGGGATCTGAAAGCTTACGTTTGAAACAGCCTGTGTGCCCTCGATATAAGAAAAATTCACGTTTGAAAAGGTAATATCGAAGACTTTTGGATTTCCTGAGCCGCTCTCATCCATTTCCGGTTGCTTTAAAATATTGTCAATGCGCTTTACTCCTTCCACAATTCGGCTTGAGAGGATAACCATCTGCATCATACTTTCCATCGGTTCCTTTAGGCCGCCTCCGACTAGAAAGAATAAAAGAATAACCGGAAGAAAATCCAGGTAGGTTTTCGCCGTGGGAATGAGTAGAAGTGCTGCGGGAAGCAGAAACATCAGTTGTGCTCCAAAGAAGGCATAGTATGCGCCCATAGGTTTTGCATTGGAATGTGCTGTGCGAGTCACCACATCGGTGAAGGCATTTAAGTCATCCTCATAGCGCCGGAAGGCCCCGAGAGTGCGGTTGAAGACTTTCACGACACTCATACCGTGAATATACTCAACGATGGTGCCTTGCATCCTTTCCTGAGTATCATGAAGCTCGGCCTGAAGTGCAGCCTTTCCGGGTTGCTTCAGACAGGATGACAGCAGAAATAGGGAAATAAAGATAGGAAGCAAGGTCACCAACGCAAGACGCCAATCCATCCCGAAAAGATAGAGCAGAGTGAATATCGGTGTGGAGATGGCAGCGGCGATATCACAGATATGGTGGGCAATAAATGCCTCGATTTGAGCGGCATCATCAGAAAGGATTTTCTTAATTGCGCCTTGCGTGGTACCGGTAAAGTAGGAGGAGGAGATGCGTGAGAGCTTTTCCATTAGCTTGATACGCAGTTCATAGATAATGTCATAGGCAGCCGTATGAGAAAGCGCGGAGGAAAAATAGGCACAGATGCCGTAGAGCAGAGCTGCCCCAAAAGTAATAGTAGCCAGTGTGATGATGCGGTCACCATCGACTTCTGCTGAGAGCGTATAATGGGTAAGCAGCTCCTGTACTACACCATAAATGGTAAAGAACGGTATAATTCTGGCTGCTGAGGAGAGTACAGAGAGGGAGCAGGCGAGGATTAGTTTCTTTTTTTTTGATCCGGCCAGTTCGAAGAGGCGGCTAATGCCACGCTTTTCCTTTGGAGTGTCTAGTGTTTGCTTCATATAGAGTTTCCTTTCTGGTTAGCATATGCTAACTTGTGGTTAAAGAAAAACACGCATTTAAACATGATCTTCAAAAATCAAATGGAACAAAAGTTCATACATGTGCTCCAGTGTCTCATCCAGTGCGTCGATGTGAAGGATGTCCCGATTGAGCTTCGCTATTGCCATAATTTTAATTAAATTGGCGATGACGTGCAAATCCAACTCTTTTCGAACCTGTTCCATATGGTCAAATAAGGTGTGCATAATCTTCGCTTCGCGTTTGTCATAGAGGCTGTCATCCGGGCTGAAATATTCGGTAGGGGAAGCGGCTCTGAGCTTTTCCATATCCTCTGCCGTTAGATATTGGTAGATACTGTCCCTGCTGAATACAATTTTTTTTAAGTATGCTTTGCCTTCGGCAGCAGACATTTTTTCACGCCCGTTCAAAATTTGGCCAAACCACTGCTTGGAGTGATCTCGCTGGTATTCAATGATTTCAATGACAAACTGTTCTTTAGATGAAAAGAAATTATAGAATGTGCTTTTCCCTAGGCCGGCAGCCTGTGTAATTTTTTCAACGGAGGCATGGGTCATGCCATATTGCTTTATGAGCGCAAAACCAGCATCAAGCATTTTTATGCGCAGCATTTCGCGTTCCTTTAAGGTAAATATTCTGGGTGGCATACTGAATTCTCCTTTTCATCGTTGCGACTATTATTTTGATTTTGTTCGCAAATGTAGTATAGCAATATACCGATTGCTGTGTCAATAGGTATGCGAATATTTTTTTAAAAGTATTCGCATCAAAATAATCAGGCGGCAGGAGAAAAACTAAAATCTGTTTGGCAGTGAAAAATAGGAGATTCAAAAGAACAAATTATTTTATATTAAGGGAGTGGAAATAAAAGAAAACGAGAATAAAAAAATCCGCAGAAAAAGATTCTGCGAATTTTTTACTGTATGATGAAATCAATGCCAAAGCTCAACACCCATATAGCGGATGGATTTAATTTCCCTTAGATCAATAATCCTTGTGAAAGATTGGTCCTTTGTGAGAGAAAATCCATTTGAAGTCGTGCCCGATAAATTACTGTCTACTTCTGTTCCGTCTTTTAAGGTGATTTTGATTTCTCCTTGTGCTGGATCTGGCTGCTGTGCAGAATAATGCGCTGAAACACCTCGTCCTTTTGCCGAAAGGGTAACGGAAATTGGAGATACTCTCAATGAGGTAACTAGTACCGATTTGTCACTTCCGGGAAAGATAATCCGCTTCAGCGGATAGGTAGTAACTGAGGTATCTTTATAATCTAAGGAAAAGTCTAAATCCCATTTCCCGCTTACTAAAACTTCCTCATAGGGCTCTTTTTCATTATAAAAGCAAATATTTTCGAGATGTAGGCTGATTTTCTGGTTAATAAGACTGCTTGAGCTGTTTAATTCTAAAAGAAAAGTTCGTACATTATCCTCCGGATTCTCATCCTCCATTTGCGAAATAGAGTAGCCCATACCGCTATTGCTAAAAAACTGAAGCGGAAAAGACGGTTTGCTCTTCAAATCTATGAGATTCGAAGAAAATCCATAATAAGGATGTTCAAAGACGCTTCCGTCTTCTGCGATGAGGTCAAATAAGACGTATACAGTATTCTTATCTCCAATTGCTTGGCGTGCTCTTATGGTGTAGCCGTTGCTGCTATCGTCTTGCCCTAAGAGAATGGCAGAGTTTTCAAGTGCATCAATCTGCTCTTGATAGGAGGGTTTTAAATAAGTAAGAAAAACAGGATCAATAATTGTTGAGACCGCTGCGAACGAGATTGTCGCCATCGCAAGAACTGCAACTAAAATACCGCAAAGCAAACGCAGTCTTTTAGATTTTAGGGTTCGATTTCCCAAAACAGCAGCCTTACTTACTTTCACTGCTTGCTCAGCTTGGGAAGTACGAGAATCGGCAGCTTCTATTTTAGCCGGTGGCAGCAGCTCTATTTTTTCTAATACCTTATTGAGCAGTGCTGTTTTTTGCTCTTCGGTCAGAGGGGAATAGTCCATCGTAATTTCCTCTTGTTGTTTCATTTCATCAATTTTATCTGCATCAGGCAGCCAAATATTTGTGAAATCCACTTGCTTGCTCATATGATAAATCCCCTTTCAATCAATTGTTTTTTTAAGCTGATTTTTCCCCTGTAAAGCTTATTTTCTATCGTTTTTTCTGATAATTTGAGTTCGTTTGCAATTGCTTTTACTCGTTCCTCCAAAAAATAGCGCCGAATAAAAATTTCCTGTTCCGGAGAGGGTAACGCAGCGATTACTTCATGCAAAATGGATGAATTTGTTTTTTCGACAATCGTATCTGCAAAATCCAAATCGCTTTGGAGCATATTCTCTTCAAAAGAAATAGAGGAACTTTCTCTTTGCTTCTTTCGAAAATCTAAGGCAGCGTAACGGGAAATCCCATATAAATAACTTTTTAAAGGAACACCGCTTTCGGAATCAAAGCGCCGAATGCTTTGCCAAAAGCGTATAAATACATCGGAAACACATTCTTCAATATCCTCGGGATAATTTGGTCCTACTATTTTATATACAATCCATCGAACAGAATCGCCGTAGAGATCAATCGCTTTTGCGAGTCCCTGCGAAGGCGAATTCTGAAGCAGAAGGAGTAGTTGCTGATCATTCATAAAAACCTCATTCTAAACAATTTAAATTAAATGCGAATCATAAAAAGAATTCTTTACTATTACATTCGACCAAAAAGGGATTTTCACTCAAGAAATTTTTGTTTTTTTATTAAAAAAAGGACTGTATCACTTTTTGATAGGATACAGCCCTCTGCTTAAAGGAATGAAATTATTTGCCTATTTTATCAAGAAGAGACAGCAGCTCCTCAATTTTTGTTTCTTTTTCTGTTTCATCATCGCTTTCTAATGCATTTTTTACACAGCATTTTAAATGGCTGCGAAGAATTTCCTTATTGGTTCTGCTTAGAATCGCCTGCGTTGCAAGAAGCTGGTTGGAAATATCCACACAATAGCGGTCCTCTTCCACCATTTTCAAGATTCCATCAAGCTGTCCTTTTGCAGTTTTAAGCAAGCGGACTACATTGTTTTTATTAGCCTGCATCGTTCTTTTATGCCTGCTCTTCGATGGAAGTCACTTCATAGCCGGCATCTTCTACCGCACTCTTGAGGCTTTCTTCGCTTACTTCCTTTGATAATGTAACCGCGGCAGAGTTCTGTGCAAGATCGACGGTTGCTGTTACGCCGTCAATTGCGTTTAGAACTTCGGTTACACGACCGCTGCAATGGCTGCAAGACATACCTTCAATGTTCATTTTCAATGTTTTACTCATTTTTTCTTCTCCTTTTTTTTCATCAGAAATAAGTGTTTTTTCAGCCTGTGGTACAATTGGCTGTTTGGAATCTGCTAGTAGGGCAGAATGGTCAACTTTAAATAATTTCAAGCGTAGCGCATTGCTTACGACGCAGACGCTGCTCAAGCTCATTGCAAAGGCTGCAAACATTGGATTCAATTTTAATTCGTAAAGACCGTAAAGAAGGCCTGCGGCAAGCGGTATACCGACGGTATTGTAAAAGAAGGCCCAAAATAAATTTTGTTTAATATTTCGTATTACGGCTTTGCTTAGTTTGATTGCAGTGACGGCGTCAAGTAAATCATTTTTCATCAACACGATGTCAGCACTCTCAATCGCAACGTCTGTTCCCGCGCCGATTGCGATTCCGACATCGGCTCTTGCAAGCGCCGGAGCGTCGTTGATTCCGTCTCCGACCATTGCGACTTTGTGTCCTTTTTTCTGTAGAGCGACAATTTCTTTTTCTTTATCCTGAGGAAGAACCTCGGCAATGACAGTTGGGATGCCAAGCTGCCCTTGGATCGCGGAAGCGGTTTTTTTATTGTCACCCGTCAGCATGACAACATGGATACCAAGCTCCTTTAATGCGCTTACGGCTTGCTTGCTTGTAGGCTTTACTACGTCAGCAACGGCGATGATTCCTAAGAATTCCTTTTCCGATGCGAAAAGCAGGGGCGTTTTGCCTTCTTGCGCTAATTGGTCAATTTTATCTTCGTGTGCGTCAATGGGAATGTTGTTTTCCTTTAAGAGCGCCGCATTTCCGGCAAGGTATACGGTACCGTCGATGGAACCCTTTACGCCGCGACCGAAGATTGCGGAAAAATCCGTGACGGAAGCCGGCTTGATCTGTTTGTGGAGCGCTGCTTCTAAAATAGCTTCTGCAAGCGGATGCTCGCTCTGTTTTTCTAAACCTGCGGCTAGATGGAGCAGGGAAGTATCTGTAAAAGTTTCTTTGCTGCCAAGCGGCAGGATATCTGTAACCTGAGGCTTTCCTTCCGTAATGGTTCCGGTTTTATCAAGGACGACAGTCTTAATACTGTGAGCAGTTTCCAGTGCTTCGCCGGATTTGATTAAAATTCCGTTTTGTGCCCCTTTTCCAGTACCGACCATAATTGCGACCGGAGTTGCAAGACCAAGTGCGCAAGGGCAAGAAATAACCAGAACTGCAATACCAATGGAAAGCGCAAATTCAAAGGTTGCACCGAGCAGCAGCCATATTACAGAGGCAGCAACCGCAATAAGGATAACGGCCGGAACAAAGATTCCGGTAATTTTATCCGCCATATTTGCAATTGGTGCTTTGCTGGCACTGGCTTCCTCCACTAAGGCGATAATCTGTGCAAGCGTAGTGTCGTTGCCGACCTTCGTCGCTCTGCATTTCAAAAAACCGGCCTTATTCATCGTGGCAGCAGTAATTGAATCCCCGGATTTTTTCTCTACCGGAATGCTTTCTCCGGTTAAAGCGGACTCATCCAAGCTAGAGGAGCCTTCGAGGATAATCCCGTCAGCCGGTACGCTGGTGCCCGGCTTAACCAGAAAAATATCGCCTTCAACTACTTCTTCAATCGGTACTTCTATGTCTTCTCCATTTCGCTGTACAATTGCGGTTTTAGGAGCCAAATCCATAAGCTTTGTGATTGCTTCGCTGGTTTTCCCTTTGGAGCGCGCCTCCAAATATTTTCCTAAGGTAATCAAGGCGAGAATTGTAGCGGCGGATTCAAAATAAAGATCCATGTGGTACTTATGTGCAAGGTCATAATCCTGAACGCCGAGTCCATAACCGATACGGTAAATTGCAAATACCCCGTAAATAAGAGCGGCACTGGAACCAATTGCAATTAAGCTATCCATGTTTGGAGCGCCGCGAAACAAGGTTTTGAAACCTACTTGGTAGTATTTTCGGTTGATGTATACAATAGGAAGGCAAAGTAAAAATTGTGTCAGTGCATAAGCGACTCCGTTTTCGATTCCTGTAAGAAAATTAGGAAGCGGAGCACCCATCATGTATCCCATTGAAATGTAAAACAGGGGAGCTAAAAATAAGAAGGATACCCATACACGTATTTTCATTGTTTGCATCTGCTCTTCCATCAAATTCGAAGGGGCAGAGGACGAACGGGCCTTCGAAGCAGAATTGCCTTGCGGTTCTGTTGAATGAACAAAAGCGCCATAGCCTGCTTTCTTTACCGCGTCGATAATCGTTTCCTCTTTTAGTTGTGCTTCGTTGTATTCCACCTGCATGCTGTTCGTCAGTAAGTTTACATTTGCAGAGGAAATTCCCTCTAATTTATGAATGCTTTTTTCTACTCTTGCAGAGCAAGCGGAGCAGGTCATTCCTGTAATATCAAATTTTTGTTTCATAACTATATCCTCCTACAGAAATAATACCCCACGGGGGTGTGGTATAAACATAGCATTTTTTCTTTTTTCTGTCAAGAAATAGTCTTTTCAAGTTCATGGAAATCATGCAAATAAAATGAAAGAAAAGCCTTAACGGCTTTTCTTTCGTGATTTGTATTTTTCTAAAAAAATCGAAATCCCTTGCTTAATCGTTACAATCGCCTTGACGAACGAAGCTACCATAAGCAGAGCAACTGCAATGGATCCGGCCATAAGAATGGTCTCAGATCCTATCTTTGTCATTTTTTCGAAGTTGCCGTCCAGAAACGCAAGCATGGTATTGTACATGCCGGCACCGGGGACGAGAGGTAAAATACCGGGAATGATGAAAAGAGTGGTTGCATCCTTTAAAAGCCGAGAACAGATATCGCTGAGAAGCGCTACGGCACAAGAGCCTAAGAAGCAAGCCGCAATATTTCCATAGCCGAAGGAAAGTGCATACTGAAATGCAATCCAACCCAGTGCGCCGACTGCAGAGGCGCTGACCATATGTCTTCTGGGCACATTGAAAATCAAACAGAAGCCGGCGGTGGACAGCAAAGCGTAAAAGAATTGAGAAAGCATTAATAGACACCCCCGAACGCACCAAAAATTTTCAAAACAAGGCCCACTCCGGCTGCGATAGCAACTGCGACCAGAATAGCTTCCATTGCACGAGAAAGTCCTGAAACCAAATCCCCGCTGAGTGAATCGCGGACGGCATTGGTAATGGACACACCGGGAAGGAAGATCATAATGGACCCAATGATAATTAAATGAGGATTATGACCGAGGCCAATTCCTGAAAACAGCAGAGCAAGAAAGGCGACGAGAGCACAGGAGCAGAAATCCTTGATAAAAAGATTCAGCTCTAGCCGTTCTAAAAAGATTGTCATAAAATAAGTGAGGACACCGATGGCAAAGGAGGCGATGAAGTCCAAAAAACTCCCGCCAAGCATGAGTGTGAAAAAGGAGGCAATTAAGCCGGCACCGAGAACCCGCCATAAAAAGGCGAATTGTGAAGAGCGGTTTATTTCCTTTAATAATGCCATGCCCTCTTCGACGGAAAGCTCTGTTGTTGCAAAGTTCCTTGAAAACTGGTTGATTTTTGATATTTTTTCAAGATCAATGCTGCTGCTGTGAATCCTCTTTAAAAAGGTGTGCATATCGCTGTGGTCAGAACCGTCATCAACGGAAACGAAGATACCCGTTGTTGTGGCGAATACTTCGGCATATGGTATATTACACGCTTTGCAGATACGGGTAACTGTATCTTCAACACGATAAATTTCAGCTCCGCTTTTTAACATGATTTCTCCGGCGAACAGAGCTAGAATCAAGATTTTTTTTTGTACTTGGTTAATCATAAATAGTCCCTTCTGATGAAATGAATTACTTGTAAAATTTATATTATAGATTATAGCATATTTTGAAAAATTATGTTCCAATTGAATCAGAAGGAAAAATAGAATGTTTTTAAAGGGTATAAAAAGGATTCCAATAATGATAAATTATTTTTAAAAAAGGAAAAAATGTAGGTCAATACAAAGTCATATGCTTAGAAAAAAGAGGAGAAAATCATCCAAAATATCCCTTTAATTTCGATTTAATAGCTTATTTTTTGACACTAAGGTTTTTGTGAAATAAAAAGTAATATTATGAAAAATATGGAAAAAAAGAAGCCCTGGAAATATTTTTTTTGCAACTGTAAAAACGTTGGAAAATAAGGGTTTTGATGCCCGATAAAGAAATAAATAACAAAAAAGTGTATACTTTTATTTTCATTATGGTATAATAGCTAAGTGTTCAGCTTTAAATGAACACAAGGAAGAGAGGAGAAATAGGTATGGCAAAGAAGCTTATATCTGTGTGGCTTTCGTTGACAATCTTACTTTTCTCATCAATTTCTATATATGCTGGAGATAATGTCCGAGGGGATTTTTTTATTAAGGACATTTCAATTAACGGACAACAAATTATAAACTATCAAATGGATGATCCAGTCTTTCTTTACAAGAATGCTACTTATCTGCCGTTGAACGCAGAGATGGGAAAAATTCTTGGGCTAAAGATTGAATTGGACATGGAAAGCCGCACATTGAAACTTTGGAAAGCAGAATCTACGCAAAATAATCTGTCGCAAAGATGGATGAAGAACAACAAGCAGGACGTGAAAACGGAAATTTTAAGTAACGTCTCTGTGGTAGCGTATGAGACTGCAGGGGAAAAGACTGCTGAAACCGCAAAAGATGCCGTAAATAAAACGGCAGATGCGAAAGCACAGTCAGATCAGGACACGGTAATCGAATTGCCAAAGCTTGATGCAAAACAGCTCGACATGCAGGGAATGCCGGTATTAGTAAAAGGAAAGGTACCGTATATTCCGGTTACTGCAATTACAAGCAATGGACTATTCGGATGGGATGTATATTTTGATTCGTATACAGGCATTTATATCAGCACAAAAGAAAGTGTGAAAGCCAAATCCCTGTTTAATGAGCCACGCTCAAGATACAACCGGGGGTTAGTAAATTATATTAAAAAATATAACGGCAGCTACACTACAGACAAAGCACAAAACTTGGTCTTTTTATTTCAACATGAAGCCAATATTTACGGCGTAGATCAAATGTTGCTTATGGCTGTTGCCCATAGGGAAAGCACATTTAACGCATCAGCAAAATCATCCAGCGGTTCGTTGGGGATGATGCAGATTATGCCGTCCACTGCGGCAAGATACGGAATCAGCGCTACACAGCTTTTAGATCCTAATGTAAATGTCGGATTCGGTGCAAAGTATTTAAAAGAAAGAATCGACGCTTACGGAGGGAATGTAACGAAAGCATTATCGGCTTACAATCAGGGGTCAGTAGCCGTAAACCGCGGAAGTTATTCTACGCGGTACGCAGCCAAAATTCTCAGCACGCAAAGCAACTTGAAGTCCTATTTATCAAGTGGCGGATACGGAACTGGGAAGTAAAGGGAAAGTAAATAAAAAGCATATAATATAGAAATTAAAAAAGGTACTGCCGGATTTCGGCGGTACCTTTTTGTTGTCTCGGTATATGGTTACTTTCTCAAGGCCTTAGGGGAAGTCTGGAGTACCGCGGGAAAATTTGAAAAAAACATAGAATCTTCCCAGTAAAAAAGAAAGAAGCCGATGCGAAGAAAAAATGACAAGAAAAAATATAAAATATTCGTATTTTGTTTGATATTATACTTTTTATCTGTTAATATAAAGGTGAAAAAGGAAATAAAACTGTTAAAAAACGAACTATTGATAAATTAAAGAAGATTAATGTTCGTAAAATGGGAGGATGACCAATGGTAAGGCGGATTTTTGTGGAAAAGAAAGAGGGCTTTGATATTGAGGCACAGAGACTTTCTTCCGATTTGCGTCTTCACTTGCACTTACAGCAGGTGAAGAGTGTAAGAGTAGTAAATCGTTACGATATAGAAGGATTAGAAAAAGCTGTATATGAATCTGCGAAATACACCGTTTTTTCAGAACCTGCGATTGACAGAGTCTGGGAAGAAGCGATGGATTTAGGTGCGGATTCTTTTTATTTTGCCGTGGAATATCTGCCGGGTCAATACGACCAGCGTGCGGATTCTGCAGCGCAGTGTATTCAGATGTTGAATACCAGTGCAAAGACATTGGTTCGTTCTGCAAAAATATATGTGATTACAGGCAAGTTGAATGAGACAGAGCAGGAAGCGGTTAAAAAATACTGTATCAATCCGGTTGACTCAAGAGAAGCGAACTGGGAAAAGCCGATGCGTTTGGAAATGGACATGGAAGCACCGGAAGACGTGGAATCCATTACCGATTTTCTCTCTTGGGAAAAAGAAGAGTTAGAAACGTTTCGCAAGAATGGCGGCTTTGCGATGAGCAAAGAAGATATGCATTTTGTGCAAGAGTATTATAAAAAGGAAGATAGACTGCCTACCATTACAGAGCTTCGGGTTATTGATACATATTGGTCAGACCATTGTCGTCACACTACCTTTAATACAAAAATTATGGATGTCCAATTTGATGAAGACACCTATGGCGGGATGATAAAAGAAGCGTACAGCCAATATAAGAAAATCCGAGAAGAGGTTTACGGGGAGCGTGAAAAAAATGTATGCCTCATGGATATGGCGGTAATCGGCGCAAAATATTTAAAGCAGCAGGGCCTCGCAGAGGACCTAGACGAATCAGAAGAAATCAACGCGTGCAGTATAAAGGTAAAAGCTGTGATTGACGGAAAAGAAGAAGATTGGCTCGTCATGTTCAAGAATGAGACACATAATCATCCGACCGAAATTGAACCTTTTGGCGGCGCAGCGACCTGTCTTGGCGGTGCGATTCGCGATCCGCTTTCAGGAAGAGTATACGTCTATCAGGCAATGCGCGTGAGCGGGAGCGGGGATCCGAGAACGAAAATGGAAGAGACCTTGAGCGGGAAGCTTCCGCAGCGAAAGATTACAAAAGGCGCAGCTGACGGCTATAGCTCCTATGGAAATCAAATCGGGCTTGCAACAGGGCAGGTAACGGAAATCTATGATTCCGGCTATGTAGCAAAGCGGATGGAAGTCGGTGCCGTTATTGGAGCGGCGCCTGCCGCACAGGTAAGAAGAGAGCGTCCGGTTCCCGGTGACTGCATTGTTCTTGTAGGAGGGAAAACGGGAAGAGATGGATGCGGAGGAGCAACCGGTTCTTCGAAAGAACATACAGAGGAATCTATTTTAAACTGCGGCGCAGAAGTGCAGAAGGGAAATCCGCCTGTTGAACGCAGTATTCAGCGTTTTTACAGAAGAAAAGAAGTCGCGGAGCTGATAAAACGCTGTAATGATTTTGGTGCCGGAGGTGTTTCCGTTGCCATTGGAGAACTGGCAGACAGCCTTGATGTCAATCTGGATTTGGTACCTAAAAAATACGAAGGACTTGATGGAACGGAACTGGCGATTTCCGAATCACAGGAGCGCATGGCTGCGGTGATTTCCAGAGAAGACTGTGAAGCCTTTATTTCGTATGCAAATGCAGAGAATTTAGAAGCAACGGTAGTTGCATCCGTAACAGATACGGGGTATTTCCGTATGTTTTGGCGCGGGAAATGTATTTTAAATTTAAGCCGGGCATTTTTAGATACAAATGGAGTAACACAACAGGTTGCGGTAAAGGTAAAGACTCCGTCTGTACCTATTTTTGAAAACAGAAAGCCAGGGACGATGCGAGAAGCTGCCGCTGATTTAAACTGCTGCAGCCAGAAAGGTCTTACAGAGCAGTTTGACAGCACAATCGGCGCGGGAAGCGTTTTGATGCCATTGGGCGGCAAGTATCAATTGAGCCCGGCGGCAGGCATGGCGGCGAAGCTGCCGCTCACAGAAGGGTATACAGATACCGCAACGCTGATGAGCTTCGGATTTGATCCACAGATTTCAAAGAACAGCCCGTTCCACGGTGCCTTGTATGCAGTAGTAGATTCTGTGACCAAGCTTGTCGCGATGGGCGGAGACTATTCGAAGGCGCGGTTGACCTTTCAAGAGTATTTTGAGCGTTTAGGAGAAAATCCAGAGAAATGGGGAAAGCCGTTTTCCGCCCTTCTTGGTGCGTTAAAAGCCCAATTACAGCTTGAAATTCCCGCAATTGGAGGAAAAGACAGCATGTCTGGTACCTTTATGGATATTCACGTGCCGCCTACCCTCATTTCTTTTGCTGTGACAGCCGTTGATGCAGAAAACGTAATTTCTTCGGAATTCAAAAAAGCAGGAAGCCATCTAGTCTGGGTTTATGCGGACCGCGATCAAGAAGAAATACTTGATTTTGAACAATATAAAAATAATATGAAGCGAGTGCAGCAGTTAGTGGAAGAAAAGAAAATACTGGCAGCACTTAACGTTGGGCATGGAGGTCTTTTTTCATCCGCATTAAAAATGGCAGCAGGAAACAAGATTGGTGTACATTTAGAAGAGGTTACACAGGAAGAGCTCTATCAAAGCGCATATGGCTCGCTGCTGCTGGAGGTTTCAGAAAATGAAAATATCGCCGAGCTATTTACAGGAAGCCAGTATAAGACTGTCGGGAGGACAACGGAAGCTTCAGAGTTCGTAATTTCATTTCAGAATGAAGCTGCGAATACAGAAAAAGAAGATTTGGAAAAATTGATTTCCGCATGGCAGGCACCTTTAGAAGAAATTTTTCCGACCCAGGCAAAAACAGTCCTTGGAGAAAAAGAAGAGAAAGCCTTTTCCTACCAAGAAAGAAATCAAAGAAAACCAAAGATTTCGCATGCAAAGCCGAGAGTGTTTATTCCGGTTTTTCCGGGGACAAACTGTGAGATGGATTCGAAAAGAGCCTTTGAGCGTGCCGGTGCAATCGGAGAAATTCAAATAATACGAAACCGCAGTGAACAGGACTTAAACGAATCCATTGAAGAAATGGCAAAAAAAATAAAAAACAGCCAAATGATTATGATTCCGGGAGGATTTTCTGGAGGCGACGAGCCGGATGGCTCCGCAAAATTTATCACCGCATTGTTTCGAAACCCAATGATTCACGAAGCGGTAGCGGAGCTAATGGAAGAACGTGACGGCTTGATGCTGGGTATTTGTAATGGATTTCAGGCTTTAATAAAGCTAGGCTTGGTACCATACGGAAAAATTACACCGGCAACAGAGGAAAGTCCGACTTTGACCTATAACCGCATTGGGCGCCACGTTTCCTGCTTAACGAGAACAAGGGTTGCCTCCGTTAAATCACCGTGGCTTGCGCTTACTGAGGTGGGAGACGTGCATACGATTCCAATTTCACACGGAGAAGGACGTTTTATTGCAGATGCCAGCCTAATAGAAGCACTTGCGAAAAACGGGCAGATTGCAACACAATATGTGGACTTAAATGATGTACCGACGATGGACCCGAGATGGAATCCAAATGGGAGTGCAGCTGCCGTTTGCGGTATCACCTCTCCGGATGGAAGAATTTTCGGGAAAATGGGACACTCAGAGAGAATCGGAAACAACTTGTATAAAAATGTGGATGGAGAAACGGATCAAAAACTCTTTGAAGCAGGTGTAAATTACTTTATTAAATAAGGAGGAAAACCAATGAAAGTCGCTATCATAATGGGAAGCAAATCAGATTACCCGGTTGTAGAAAAAGCAGAGACAGTATTGAATACGTTTGGTGTGGACGTTGAGACCCGTATCATTTCAGCGCACAGAACGCCGCGTGCGGCGGAGGAGTTCGCATCTCACGCAGAAGAGAGAGGCATTGAGGTCATTATTGCCGCAGCAGGAAAAGCCGCGCATCTTGGTGGAGTTATGGCGGCATTTACACCGCTTCCGGTCATTGGGCTTCCGATTAAATCTTCTACAATGGACGGACTGGACTCCCTTCTTTCCATCGTACAGATGCCAAAGGGAATCCCTGTAGCAACAGTTGCGATTGACGGTGCAGAAAATGCCGGACTTTTGGCAGTGCAGATACTGTCTGTAAAATATGGAGAGCTGAGAGAAGCGATGAAGAAGTATAAAAAGAAGATGGAAGAAGAGATTATTTGCTTAGATGAGCAATTTCAAGCGGAAAAGCAAAAAAAGACGAAATAAAATGAGCGTAAAATAAAGCAAAATACCATTCAGAAAATGGGTGAAAAGCATGCTTTCTAGGTGACAAGCCAGAGGGCATCCTAGGAGAGGGAGAGAAGACAAATGAAAAAATTAGAGCAGATTTATGAAGGAAAAGCAAAAAAAGTATTTAAGACAGACGATCCAAAGCTTTACATTGTAGATTACAAAGACGATGCGACTGCTTTTAACGGAGAAAAGAAAGGTTCCATCGCAGAAAAAGGTGTTGTTAATAATGTAATGTCTGACATTATTTTTGAGATGCTGCAAGGCAAAGGCATTCCAACTCATTTTGTAGAGAAGCTCAGCGATAGAGAGACGTTAGTAAAGGCAGTGGCAATCCTGCCTCTTGAGGTGATTATCCGGAATGTAGCGGCAGGCTCGTTCTCGAAGCGTTACGGAGTGGAAGAAGGAAAGGCGCTTGCACGTCCCGCATTAGAATTTTCGTATAAGAACGATGACTTAGGAGATCCACTCATCAATGATGATCACATTCTTGCACTGGGGCTTGCTACGGAAGAACAGCTGGCGACAGTACGAAGCTATGCACACCGTGTAAATGAAGAATTAAAGGCATTTTTTCTGGAACGGGGATTAAAGCTGATTGATTTTAAAATTGAATTTGGACTTTATGACGGCGAAGTGATTTTAGCAGATGAAATTTCACCGGATACCTGTCGTTTGTGGGATGTAAACACAAATGAGAAGATGGATAAGGACCGTTTCCGAAGAGATCTGGGCAAGGTTGAAGAAACGTATCAGGATGTTCTAAAGAGAATAACGAAGTAAAAAAGCAGCCTATAAAAGCAAACACGAAAAACAAAAAACGCAAATGCGCAGTGAAAGGATCAGGAATCGAAATGAAAGAAGAGAAGCTTACCTACAAAGAAGCGGGTGTTGATACAAAGGAAGGAGAAAGAGCCGTTCGGCTGATGAAGGATCATGTAAAAAGAACGTTCACACCGAATGTGCTTACCGGACTCGGAAGCTTCGGAAGCTTGTTTAAGCTGGATATAAAAGAGATGAAGGAGCCTGTATTGGTTGCGGGAACCGATGGAGTAGGAACGAAGCTGAAAATTGCATTTCTCATGGAAAAGCACGATACGGTAGGACAGGATTGTGTTGCAATGTGTATCAACGATGTACTATGTCAAGGGGCAACCCCTCTGTTCTTTTTAGATTATATTGCAACCGGAAAAGTCCACGCGGAGAAGGTTGCGGAAATTGTTAAGGGTATCGCGGATGGCTGTGTTCTTGGGGAATGTGCACTGGTAGGCGGCGAAACTGCGGAAATGCCCGATTTTTACGGAAATGGTGAGTATGACATGGCAGGCTTTGCGGTCGGCGTTGTGGACCGGGAAAAAGTAATTGACGGTTCCGCCATTCAAGAGGGAAATGTATTGATTGGAATCCCCTCAAGCGGCATTCACAGTAACGGGTATTCTCTGGTTCGCAAGATTGTGTTTGAAAAAGAAAAGATGGATGTAATGGATTATGTAGAAGAGCTTGGAGAAACCGTTGGAGAAGCCCTTCTCCGTCCGACTAAAATATATACGGCAGCCTGCAAAGCAGCGCGAAAAGCGGCAGAGGTAAACGGGATCATACACATTACTGGGGGCGGATTCTTTGAAAATATTCCAAGAATTATTCCGGAAGGATTGGGTGTGGAAATTCAGTTAGGAAGCTGGGAAGTACCCCCAATTTTCCGCTATTTACAAAAATGTGGCGACATTGAAGAAGCAGAAATGTTTGCGACCTTTAATATGGGTGTCGGTATGATTATGATTGTAAAAGAAGAGGACGCGAAAACAGTCATGCATGCATTGAGAGAAGCTGGAGAAAAAGCAGACATCATCGGAAGTATTGTAAAAGGACAGGGTGTCGCCCTATGCACAAAATAACAGTATTGGTTTCCGGCGGCGGGACTAATTTACAAGCGGTGATTGATGCCATAGAAGCAAACGAAATTGAGGATGCCAAGATTGTGCAGATCATTTCCAGCAAGAAAGAAGCGTTTTCCTTGGAGCGCGCAGAAAAACACGGCATTTCTGCAAGTGTAATCGGAAAGGAAAATTATCCTGATGCAGAAAAACGAAGCATAGCACTGCTAAAAAAAATAAAAGAAAAGGAGACCGACCTGGTCGTATTAGCCGGGTATATGAGTGTGCTCCCCGCTTCGCTCATTCAGGAATATGAAGGAAAGATAATTAACATTCACCCATCCTTAATTCCCAAATATTGCGGAAAAGGCTATTACGGAAAGCGAGTGCATCAGGCGGTGCTCGCTGCCGGAGAGACGCAGAGCGGCGCGACCGTTCACTTTGTAGATGAGGGTGTGGATACTGGTGAAATTATTTTACAGGAATGTGTTCCGGTATTGGAAACGGATAGTGCGGATACCCTGGCTGCAAGAGTGCTGGTTACAGAACATAAAATATTGATTCAAGCGATAAAAAAATTGCTGCAAGACGAGAAAAGAGGAGGCAGGTAATGGGCGGATTATTTGGAGTGGTTTCTAAAAAAGACTGTGTAATGGATTTGTTCTTCGGGACAGATTATCATTCACATTTGGGGACCAAGCGCGGCGGAATGTGTGTGCATGGAGAAAATGGATTTGAGCGTGCGATTCACAGCATAGAGAATGCTCCGTTCCGGACAAAGTTTGAAAAAGAAACGACGATTATGGTCGGAACAAAGGGAATCGGCAGCATCAGCGACGGTGAGCCGCAGCCCTTGACTGTCTTCAGCAGACAAGGCCATTATTCCATCGGGACCGTAGGTCGTATTAACAATAAAGAAGAAATCGTACAAGAGCTGATACGCATGGGAAGCAACCAATTTTTAGAAATGAGCGGCGGAACAATTAATAATACAGAGCTCGTTGCAGCCTTGATTTCAACAAGCAATAACATCGTAGAAGGGATTGAGTTTGCACAGAAAAAGATAGAAGGCTCTATTACGATTTTAATTTTGACGGAGGACTGTATGTATGCCGCCCGTGATCTTTACGGGAGAACGCCTATGATACTTGGGAAGAAAAGAGACGGTATTTGCGCAGCCTCCGAGTCCTTTGCATTTTATAATTTGGGCTATAAGCCGCTTCGTGAGCTTGGAGCAGGAGAAATTGTCCGGATCACAGCCGATGAAGCCAAGACGGTCAGCGCACCGAAGGAAAAAATGCGAATCTGTACCTTTCTTTGGACCTACTTTGGCTACACACCGTCCTCGTACGAGGGCAAAAATGTAGAGCAGATGCGTTATCGAAATGGTGCCAGCATTGCAAGCCGCGATGAAAAAATGGATGTAGACTTTGTAGCCGGTGTGCCGGACAGTGGGACAGCACATGCACTTGGCTATGCCAATCAGTCTTGTATTCCGTATGCTCGCCCTTTGATTAAGTACACGCCGACTTGGCCGAGAAGCTTTATGCCGCAGAACCAGAAAGCCAGAGATCTCATTGCAAAAATGAAGCTGGTGCCGGTGCATGAAATCATCAGTGGAAAGAAATTCGTTTTGATTGACGATTCCATCGTGCGCGGCACACAGCTGTATGGGACGGTGAAATATCTTTATGAGAACGGTGCGAAGGAAATTCATGTTCGATCTGCCTGCCCTCCAATCATGTACGGATGCAAATACCTCAATTTCTCAAGATCCGTAAGTGACATGGATTTGATTACACGTCGTGTAATTCGAGAGCTGGAAGGCGATGACGCAAGTGAAGCGGTGTTGCAGGAATATGTGGATGCTTCCACAGAAAAACATGCTAAAATGATAGAAATGATTAAAGAAGAACTAGGGTTTACAAGCTTAAAGTACCATGAGCTTGAAGACACGCTTGCCGCAGTAGGCGTTGAGCCGTGTAAGCTCTGCACCTATTGCTGGAATGGAAAGGAGTAAAACATGAGAGCATTAATCAGCGTTTCAGATAAGACGGGCGTCATCGAATTTGCAAAAAAATTGGAGTCGCTTGGCGTGCAAATTATTTCGACCGGAGGCACGGCAAGCCGCTTGAAGGAAGAGGGGGTCTCGGTAATGGGAATCTCCGAAGTAACCGGTTTTCCGGAATGCTTGGATGGACGGGTGAAGACGTTGCATCCTGCAGTGCATGGCGGAATTTTGGCAATGCGGGAAAATCCAGCGCATATGCAACAGATAAAAGAGCTGAATATTGAAACGATTGATATTGTGGCAATTAATTTATATCCTTTTAAACAGACAATTTTAAAAGAAGACGCTTCTTTAGAGGAAGCAATTGAAAACATTGACATCGGAGGGCCGACGATGCTTCGTTCCGCGGCAAAAAATCACAGGGATGTTGTGGTTGTCTGCGATCCGGCAGATTATGAAGCAGTCGCCGAAGAGCTAAGCGGCAGCGGAACGGTTTCCTACGATACAAAATATAGACTGGCATTAAAAGTATTTCAGCATACCGCGGCATATGATGCGTTGATTTCAGAGTATCTTAGAAAGCAGATTCAAGGGGAATTGCCGGAGCAGCTCACGCTGACGTTTGAGAAGGCGCAGGAGCTGCGTTATGGGGAAAATCCACATCAGAAAGCATGGTATTATAAAGAGATTACTCCGCAGAAGGGAGACCTCGTCAATGCCGTCCAGCTTCATGGGAAGGAGCTTTCCTTCAACAACATCAACGATACAAATGGTGCGCTCGAAGCGTTAAAAGAATTTCAAGAACCGGCTGTCGTTGCAGTAAAGCATGCAAACCCATGTGGTGTAGGAATCGGTGCAGACCTCTATGAGGCATACCTTAAGGCATATGAAGCAGACCCTGTTTCTATTTACGGAGGAATTGTCGCAGCGAACCGCGCGATTGATGAAAAGACTGCGTTAGAAATCAGTAAAATTTTTGTGGAGATTATCATCGCGCCCGACTTTACAGAAGAAGCGCTTGCCGTATTGATGCAGAAAAAAAACCTGCGTCTTCTAAAGCTGCCTGCGATTTCAGAAGCAATTGCAGAGGGGACTTTGACTTTAAAGAAAGTGACGGGAGGCCTTTTAGTACAGGAAGCTGACACGATTCTCTTTGAAGAAGGCGATTTAAAGGTAGTGACGAAGCGTGCACCGAATGAACAAGAGATGGAGGATATGCGCTTTGCGATGAGGGTTGTAAAGCACATTAAATCCAACGGGATTGTCGTTGCAAAGGATAAACGGACGCTGGGAATCGGGCCGGGGCAGGTTAATCGAATCTGGGCAGTTGAAAATTCGGTAAAGCAAGCGACCGGAGATGCGAAGGGTGCTGTACTTGCTTCTGATGCATTTTTTCCGTTTGATGACTGTGTGCAGGCAGCAGCTGCGGCAGGGATTACCGCAATCATACAGCCGGGAGGGTCGATTCGCGATGAAGAGTCGATTCAAAAAGCAAACGAGCTTGGGATTGCAATGGTCTTTACGGGAGCGCGTCATTTTAAGCACTGATGCTGTAAAAGGCCGTATTGCTGTTTCAAACAGGGGATGCCCCTTTAGAGAAACAAACCGGGAAATGAGGAAATGAAATGAAGATTTTGATTGTGGGAAGCGGCGGAAGAGAGCACGCGATTGCATGGAAATTGAGGAAAAGTCCCCGTGTGACGAAATTGTATTGTGCACCTGGAAATGCGGGAATTGCAGAGCAGGCAGAATGCATTGCACTGGAAGCAGAAAACATAGACGGCATTTGTTCCTTTGCGAAGAAAGAAAATATAGATATGGTAGTAGTAGGGCCGGAGGTTCCGCTTTCGATGGGAATCGTGGATGCATTGACGAAAGAAGGCATCAAGGCATTTGGGCCGGATAAAAACTGCGCGCAGCTGGAAGGAAGCAAGGCATTTACAAAAGCCTTCCTAGCACGCCATGCTATCCCTACCGCGGGGTATCGTGAATTTACGGATAAGGAGGAGCTGAAAAAAGCGGTAGGGCTCTTTGGTTATCCGATGGTGCTGAAAGCAGACGGGCTTGCAGCTGGAAAAGGCGTTGTTATCGCGGAAAATCAAGCGGAAGCGCAAAAGGCAATTGAAGAAATGATGGGAGACAAAATCTTTGGAAGCGCCGGAGAAAAAATTGTTGTTGAAGAATTTCTCACGGGGATTGAAGCCTCTATGTTGTGCTTTGTCGATGGAAGTGTGATTGTACCGATGGAATCGGCGCAGGATTACAAGCGTATTTTTGATGGAGACAAGGGGCCGAATACAGGCGGTATGGGGACGTATTCACCAAGCTTACTTTTTAACGAGGAATTGGAGCAGCAGATTCGGGAAAGCATTTTAGAGCCGACCTTACGCGGCTTTAAGAAGGACGGATTAAACTTTAAAGGAGTGCTGTTTATTGGCTTAATGATTGGAGATGACGGACCGAAGGTCATTGAATTCAATAATCGTTTTGGAGACCCGGAAACGCAGTCGGTGCTAGCTCGCATGGACTCGGATTTGCTGAGTATCTTCGAAGCTGTGATTGACGGAACACTTGCGGAGCAGGAAATCAAATGGAGCGGCGACAAGGCAGTCTGCGTTGTGCTCGCGTCGGAAGGATACCCGGGAAATTATCCAAAAGGGAAGCGAATCGCCGGATTGAAAAAGGTGGATGCTGATGTCATGGTGTTTCATGCAGGGACTGCGTTTGGGAGTGGGCTCGATGAAAATGGAGAGCTGCCGATCTTAACAAGCGGAGGCCGTGTTTTGGGTGTGACCGCAATCGGAAAAACACATGAGGAAGCGAGATCGAAAGCGTTTGAGAATGTAAAAAGAATTCATTTTGAAGGGATGCAATACCGTAACGATATTGGATGTATTATAAAAAAATAGAAAATACGAGACGGCGGGTTTTAAATTTATTTGAAATCAGCCGTTTTTGTAAGGCATGTATAGGCTCTTAGCCACAGTCTACATTTGTCTGGAAGTGTGTAATTATAAATTGTGACTTATTCTCCTTGACACCCAAGCTACTATGCATTACAGTATAGATGCTACTTGGTAATGCATAATACTAAAAAAGGGGTGTTTTGATATGAAACGAAGAAAATTGATAAAAGAGACAGCTTACTATAGTGAGAAACTGACAGCAGAAAATCAGAAATTATTTGAGAAAATTTTGCTGACAATTCGATATTCCCGCCTCAGTGAAACCGATGCCGAAGGATTCAGTCATCATTGCCTGAATTTGTTTTTGCAGGCGGAAAAAGAAGGCGTTCCGGTAAAAACGGTTTTGGGTACCGATGATCTTGACGATTTTTGTGCAGATTACATTGAACAGGTATATGGAGCTTACAGCCTGCCCAAAAAGCTTTTATTGAAGCTTTATTATATTCCGGAAATTCTTTTCCTATTTACAGGTCTGTTTGGAATGCTGCTAAATCTCTTGATTCCATCTTGGATAGAGTATCGTAAATTCACCTTCGATGTGGGAGTACCGCTTTCTTTAGTGACAAACAGTATTCTCGCCATTGGGGTTGTATCTCTTGTTTTACATTTTATGGATCGGTGGATCCTTTCCTGGGAAGAGCTGAAAAAGGCGCAGAAAAGAAAATGGCTCTTTTTACTCTGGGGAGGGAATGCTCTTATCATTGGAATCTTTGTTCTGAGCATATTTTACCTCAATCAAATCGTATTCCATGTGAACTTTCTCGTATTTCTTTTGGTGTGTGTGATTTTAGACCGCTTGATGTGTTACGCGTCGGAAAAGATGAATTAGGAGAAGCAGGATATGAATAACAAATCACAATTATTAAAAGGAAGCTTAGAAGGCTGTGTATTAAAGATTATTGAAGCAAAAGGAGAAACTTACGGATATGAAATTGCAAAGCTTCTGAGGGAGAATGGATTTGCAGATATCGCGGAAGGGACACTGTATCCGCTTTACACGCGTTTGGAGAAAAATAGAGCCATTGAAAGCTTCTCTCGCAAGTCTGCGCTTGGACCTTCTCGAAAATATTACAGATTGACTGCAAAGGGGAAAGAAGAGCTGCAGGAATTTATCGCTGATTGGGAGGCTTTGGCAATGAGCATTCATCGTATTTTGAATGGAAGGATTGAATTTAATGAGTAAGTGATTACCGAAAAGGTAGACTTAAATGGATTTATTCTTTTCTTCACTCGAAGGTTGTGATAAGATTCGATAGAATAGCAGAAAAAAGAAGCTTAAAAAAGAAAAGGAGAAAAAGATGAGCCATCCGGAGTTTTCACCCATTCAATTTCAAGATGGAATGCTTTTAATTTTAGATCAAACGAGACTGCCAATCGCGACAGAGTACCTCGAATTGCGTACAAAAGAGGAGGTTTGGGATGCCATCCATAAGCTTCGCGTCCGCGGGGCACCGGCAATTGGGATTGCTGCCGCCTACGGAATGTATGTTTCTCTTAGGGAGAGCCGCGAGACAGAATATGAGGGGTTTTATGCAGAGCTTTGTCTGACGAAGGAATACCTGAACTCTGCGAGACCGACAGCTGTGAACCTTTCTTGGGCATTATTGCGCATGGAACACTGTGTAGTGGAAAATAAAGGGCGACCGATTGAGGAAATAAAAGCCGGAATGCTTGAAGAAGCGGTGCAGATTCAAAGAGAAGAAGAAGCGGCATGCAGAGCAATGGGAGAGCACGGGCTTTCTCTTTTGAAATCGGGAATGGGGATTCTAACCCATTGCAATGCGGGTATTCTTGCGACCTCGAAGTATGGCACTGCGCTGGCACCGCTTTATGTAGGAAAAGAACAGGGGTTTTCGTTCAATGTTTTCGCAGATGAGACGAGGCCGCTTTTGCAGGGGGCACGTTTGACCGCGTGGGAGCTGCAGCAGTCCGGTATTCCCGTTACACTAATCTGTGATAATATGGCGGCAACCGTCATGAAAAATGGATGGATTGATGCGATATTGGTAGGCTGCGACCGCATGGCAGCAAATGGTGACGGTGCAAATAAAATCGGCACCTCTGGCGTTGCAATCCTTGCGAAGGAATATGGAATCCCGTTTTATATGTGTGTGCCAACCTCTACCATTGATCTTGCGACACCGACTGGCGCAGAAATTCAAATTGAATTGCGAGACGGAAAGGAAATCGTCCAGATGTGGTATGAAAAGGAGATGGCACCAGCGGGTATTCAGACATACAATCCGGCTTTTGACGTAACGGATGCAAAGTATATTACAGCAGTGATTACGGAAAAAGGGATTGCATATCCGCCATATGAAGAGAGCCTAAAAAATCTTTTATAAGAGAAATATAAGAGAAAGAGAGATTTGAAGAAACCGCGATGCAACAAAAAGGAAAGGCAGAGAGGGGAAGGTAGTTTTTTCTTTCTCTCTCCCTATGAAAAATGCCTTGACAATTTTTTTTTAAAATGATAAATTAATTCTAATTAAAAAATAAAAACGTGGACCAGAAACAAGTAAGCTTATGGGATATCAACAGAGAGTTGCCGGACGGTGAGAGGCGCAGGGAAGACATAAGGTGAATACATTCTGCGAGTTGCTCATCAAAAGGAAATCCGAGTAGATTGAGACGGAAGCACCCGTTATCGTGCTGGAGTATGTTTGTACTCGACAAGGCATAACTTGTAAGGGTTATGTAAATTGAGGTGGTACCACGGGAGCAGCCCGTCCTCTGAAGTGAATTCAGAAGATGGGTTTTTTTTGTTGCATTGATGTCAGTGCAAGAAGAGAGCCCTTGAAAGAAAAAAGTAGGAATGTAGGTTTGTAGGAAGAGGAGTAAAAAAAAAATGATGATTAAAATTTTATTGCTGGTATTATTTTTTGCCGTGACGGTGGGAGTTGGTATTTTTTGTAGGAAGCATACAGAAAGTGTAGGGGATTTTGTACTGGGAGGAAGAAACGTCGGTCCATGGGTTACCGCCTTTGCTTATGGAACTTCTTATTTTTCTGCGGTCATCTTCGTTGGATATGCAGGACAATTCGGATGGGCATATGGGCTTTCTGCCACTTGGATTGGAATCGGTAACGCGCTGATTGGAAGCTTGCTTGCTTGGGTGGTACTTGGCAGACGGACACGCATAATGACAAAGCATTTTGATTCGGCGACAATGCCTGATTTTTTTGCGAAAAGGTACCAATCTGAGCCATTACGCATTATCGTATCAGTCATTATCTTTGTATTTTTGGTGCCATATTCTGCGTCTGTATACAAAGGACTTTCCGGTTTATTCTCTATGGCATTTGGAATTAATTTTGCATATTGCATGATTGGGATGGCTGTTTTGACTGCGGTTTATGTCATGGTTGGCGGCTATATGGCTGCGGCATTAAATGATTTAATACAAGGAACGATTATGCTGGTGGGCATTGCGGCGGTTATTTGGATGACACTTCGCGGTCAGGGCGGTTTGATGAATGCAATGGTGGAGATGTCAAAGGTTGAAAACCCGTCCAACCCCGAATTTTTGGGATCATACACTTCCTTTTTCGGACCGGATCCAATTGGACTTCTTTCTGTGGTCTTGCTGACAAGCTTAGGAACCTGGGGACTTCCTCAAATGGTGCATAAATTTTATACGATTAAAAATGAGCAAGCGATAAAAACGGGAACCGTAATTTCGACCTTGTTTGCTTTGGTAGTGGCAGGAGGCTCTTATTTCCATGGCTCCTTCGGCAGACTTTTTATCAGTGCAAATGCAGACGGAAGTGTTGCCTTTGATGACATTGTTCCGGCTATGGTAGGAACAAATTTGCCGGACGTACTGATTGGTGTGGTCGTTATTTTAGTCCTTTCCGCTTCGATGTCGACGCTTTCCTCTTTGGTAATTGCGTCCAGCTCAACCTTTGCTTTAGATTTTTTAAAGCCTCTGTTTTTTAAGAACCTGGATGCGAAAAAGCAGATTTTATTAATCCGGATACTTTGCGGCTTGTTCGTGCTGCTGTCTGTAGTGATTGCCTTGCGTCCAAATCAGTTGATCACTTCATTGATGTCCTTGTCCTGGGGAACGCTTGCAGGATGTTTTTTAGGACCGTTTATTTTCGGCTTGTTCTGGAAAGGCAGCACGAAGGCAGCTGTGTTTACAGCGTTCTTTTTGGGAATCGGCATTAATATCTCGAATTTGTTTTTACATTTTACAACCCCGGTTATTGCGGGTGCAGGCTCCATGTTACTTTCGCTTTTGATTGTACCGATTGTCAGTTTGGTAACGCCTAAATTGTCCGCTGAATTTTTAGAAGAAACCTTCGCATGCTATGATGAGAAGGTGACAGCAGCCCATAAGTTGATTTTAAATGAAGATGAAGATAAATAGAAAAAAATGAGAGAACAGGAAGAAAAAGAGGAAAAAGCATAAAGAAACGCAAGAATGGGTATAATGGGTATCAGTTAAATGAAAGAGATAAAACCGTAAATTTTTCGATTATTATACAGTTTTTTGCTAAAAAAACGCGTAATATCGCTTGATGAACAAAAAAGAAACGAGTATAATAAAAGCGAATTACTAAAGGAAAATCAAGGTAATTCACTATGAGAAATTATATGTTTTATTCAAAGGAGGAACTACTGGACCATAGTCAATAGAGTAGACACGATTATTAAAGAAAACTTTCTGAGAA
>CAUQTI010000014.1:0-72612 GCA_963521065.1 uncultured Anaerovorax sp.
TTAACATATTATCTTAATTTTTTTTTAAAAAAAAATACTCACAGAAGCGGCAGCAAAAAAATTTTTTGCCCCCGCTTCTCATCAAGGTAAATTAAAGAATGCTACCTCACTTATTTTTCGATATTTTCAGAAAACCGCTTTAATATGGAAGCGATCTGCGCGCGCGTTGCACTATCTTTAGGAGAAAGTCTTGTAGCACTGGTACCGGTTATCAATCCGGCTGCATTGGCCCACTGCAGAGCTTCCAGCGCATAGCTGCTGATTTCCCCGGCATCGGTATATCCAGTGAGATTCGACTGCTTCTTGACATCGTACCCCTTAAATGCCGCATAGCGATACAGAATTGTGGCCAATTGCTCTCGAGTGACCGCATCATCTGCACCAAACTGACCTGCGCCATAGCCGGATACAATATCACTGGCACTCGCCCACGCGACAGCATCTGCATAATAAGCATCGGAAGCCCCGCCCCCTTCAACTGCCGGACTGCCTGCAAGGCGATATAGGATGGTAACAATCATCCCGCGGCTAGTTGTCATTTTAGGTGAGAAGGAAGCTTCATCCGTTCCCTTCATCAATCCGCTATCATAGATGTATTTTACAGAATCATAATACCAATCGTTGGCCTTAATGTCCGTAAACGGCAATTCCTTGGAAGCGTTTGTCGAAGTCGTAGGAGTTGTAGGCGTTGTAGGAACCGTAGGTTTCGTAGCAGTCGTAGTGCCACCACCACCACCGCCACTGCCACCGCTGCCGCCAGAGTTCTTTGTGAACGTAGCAGAAGTCACAGCGCTGTCAGCCATGCCCTCCCTCATTGCGATAGCCTTAACTGTAGCTGAGCTGCTTAGCGTAAACTCACCGCTGTACTTGCTGCTTCTTACCGTCGGTATACTGCCATCAGTGGTGTAATAAATGATCGCATTCGGGGTGTCGCTGCTAATTGTGACGCTTTGCGACCCCGTAAAAGTTCCTCCATTGGGACTGATTACCGGTGCAGCTGCTGCTTCCGGTGCCACAGAACCTAGCGCCGGCGTATTTGTAGGTCTTACAACACTGTCCGTGTCCAAAATCCACTCATCTACAGGAATCTTTTCTGCTCTTAACAAAATTTTAAAGCTTTCGATGCCTTGCGCTAACTCATCGCGCAAATCAGCATCTTCGCAAAGATTCTCATTTAGAAGTGCGCAGAATTCCTCGCTTTGTAGCTCAGCAGCAGTCTTACCAGCGATATTCTTCACAATACCGGTAGTAAGCATGGAAACATTGACACCCACCGCCTTCGGAGGAACCGTTGTTTTACCCGTCTGCATGAGCTTTTCACTGTTGAAATATCCATAGTCGATTAATCCGATTCCAGTATTGCGTCCTGCAATACCGCCAATATCACCAGTGGTATTCTTTGTACGCAACGTCATATCGGAATAGTTGTTGCCTGCCACACCAGCCTGCATACCAGCAATTCCACCGATGGCTGCCGAGTTGATGCCAGCATCCGCATAAATACTGCCCTTTGCAAAATTGTTCAGCAGGATTGAAAACGCATCTAGCGCAATAATACCACCTGCATATGCAGTATTTCCAGTGGAGGAAACCGTCAGGTTTACATCAGCGCTGGTGTTAGCAATTACGCTGTGCCAGCTGTATCCGGCAACGCCGCCGCAATAGCTTTGCCCCTGTGAACCATTGTGTACGATACCGGAAACGGCGCAATTGCTAATCAGTGTTCCGCCCCCGGTTTTGCTGTTGTCCACAATACCAGAAATGATTCCGGCATAGGTTGCCGCAAGATCATTCCTGTACGCATAGATCCCTGCGTTCTCCACGGCAAGATTCTGAATAACGGCACCGTCCACGGATGAGAACAAACCTGTCGCTACATAATCTACAGGCTTGCTCTGTGTGCCAATCTGCAGACCGCGAATCACATGCTTCTGTCCATCAAAAACACCACTGAAGTAGTGTGCGCCTCCTCCTCCGGCAGGAATCCACTGAGTACCTGTCAAATCAATATCTGCGGTTAATGCGATATACTCGCCTTCGAAATGTTCGTCTTCATTGACCGCTGCTGCAAATGCACGGAGCTGAGCTGCTGTTTCAATCAAATATGGCTCTGCTTTAGTGCCTTTGCCTCCTGCAAAAATTTTAGAAGGATCGGCAGGATCATAAGTTGTTGTGTCACCGAGCAGTCCTTTGTTCAGAGCGATACTCAATGCGGAAGTGAGAGCCTTGTCATCTGCAGTTGCACCGCTTCCGGCTTCAATGGTCTGGTTCTTGAGCACGTCTGCCAAAATGCGTTCTGCGTTCGCTGCATCAAACCCCTCTGGGCTGACAATCTCTGCGGTGATAACCTTAGTATCCTTTATATTGACGCGTACGATAACGCGCTTCCCGCTGTCACGGCCATAGTAGGTACCGTCCTTGTATGCAAGCTCTGCAGCCGGTTGCTCAACCTTAACATAAACCAAGCTGGCATCTTCCAGTCCGGGCGTTACGAGCTTGGATTGAAGAATCCAACGCTTAATTGGTGTGTCTCCTGAGATACTCTTAGGATCGACTGGGAATTTTGCAAAGTTTGCGTTTAATTTATCCGCCAATTCCTGACTGGAGAAGGCCGCAATCGGCAATGCCTCAAGCCCGCGGACAAGCCCACCGTCCATAAATTTCCCTTCATCGTTGTACCCGGCAGGAACAACTCGTCCAAGTGCAACAATAGGGTTAAGGACTTCCCCTCCGATCGTGATTACCGCTGATTCATTGTAATAGCTGTCAAAGCTACTGCTGATAGCGGTTGCCATACCTGCAACAGCGCCCACATATTGTGTCCAAGAGCGGGCTGTAATGGTGCTTGTTGTATAGCAATTTGCAATAATACCAGCCGAGCATCCCGCGATACCGCCGAGATAGGCCACTCCGCCATCATCCACCGTGCGGTCAGTCTCACCAGATATTGTGCCAAGCGTATAGCAGTTCACAATCATACCAAAAGAAGCATTACCTGCTATGCCGCCCGCTTCTGCATTGGCAGTTTTACAGAAAGCATCCGTGTTTGTATTTGTCCAGCTGTTTAGAATATTGCTTCGCTGGCTATAGCCGACGAGCCCGCCCGCAAAGCTGTTATATTCAAAGCTGCCGTCTGTCGTTTTTACGGAAACCTCGCCGGTTGCCCAGCAATTATTTATAGTCGCGTCATCGGTATAGCCTGCCAGAGGACCTGCCATAACAGTGGTGTCACTTGTGACATAAATCTTAGCATTTATCACTCCAAGGTTCTGCACACACGCACCGTTCTCAAGCCCTGCGAAAAGACCATAATAGATGCTATATTTTGTATCTTTAACAGGTTCCGCTACACTTCCGATGCTTATACCACTGATCGTGTGGTTCTGTCCGTCGAAGTTGCCTTGGAACGTCTGAACGCCAGTTTTAGTGTGTCCAATCGGCGTCCATATTCTTTCAGATAAATCTAAATCTTGATCCAAAGCGACGTATTTTCCCATATAATTATTGTCGCTAAAGGATTCTGAAAAAGCTAAGAGCTGCTCTTCGCTCTTAATAATCCACGGCTCTTCCTTGCTGCCTTTGCCGCGTTCAAAAATACTGCTGGGATCAACCGCCTCCTTATAGGGCTTGTCACCCAAAAGGGCTTTGCCGTCCTGAAGCGTCCAACCGTACCATGCAGGAATAACACTTCGTATTCCCTCAAGCTCTTCTCTCGTAAAGCCGATGTCTTCACTTGTTAAATAGGCATCCGCCTTTGCCAAACCGGCAGCGGAAAGGCCACTGTTTATGGTGTTTACAAAAGCACCTGTTTTTGTATCCTCCGCAGAGACATACTTTGTTTCGCTATTTGTATTGCCGCCAACGGCGAGCATTGTCTTTGTCGTGTCATTTACGGTACAGCTGGCATTTTTATCAAAAGAAGAGCTGACCATGACAGCTGCAGACATCTGACCGACTAAGCCGCCTGCAAAGGGAGTCGTAGCCGCTATTTTATTTGTCAAAGAAACATTTCCTGACGCATAGCAGTTTTGAATCAGATTAGTTGACTGCCCTACAAGCCCTCCGGCATAAATGCTTGATGCCATCGTAAAATTATTTCCATTCGCCGTGACATTGCCAAGTGCGGCACTGTTTATAATCGCACTGGATCTGCCATTTCCGGCAATTAGCCCTCCAGCCATACTAGGCGTTTCACTGGAGTTTACTGTAACTGGAATGTTGGCCCAGCAGTTGGAGACAAGCGTATCTGTCGTTAAAAGACCCGCCAAACCGCCGCCATAAGCATAGCCATCCGCGGAGACAAAAATTCCACTTCCACTGACCGCACAATTATCTATCACAATGTTGCGCCCGCTAGCCGTTTTACCGCCTACAATTCCACCTGCAAAGCCAGCTTGTCTCTCTGTCGGAACACTGATGTAAATTGAAACACCGGTCAAATTTAGGTTTCTAACCTCGGCATTATCAGCCAGTACATCAAAGAAGCCGGCACTACTTAAGTTTGAAGGTGTTGCCTCTGTCCCGATATACAGACCGGAAACGGTATGATTTCTGCCATCAAAATAACCAGCAAACAGATGCACAGGAACCCATTCGCTTGTCAACGTGATATCCTCATCCAATGCAACGTATTCGCCTTGATAGCTTGTTGCTCCCTCCGCTGTAGACGCGGCAAACGCACGAAGCTGAGATTCAGTCTGAATCAGATAGGGCCTTTCCTTGGTACCCTCACCAGAAGCAAAGATAGGGTCGGGTTCGACAATCGGTTCTCCCGCTACAGGGACAGGATAACCATTTGCACCTTTTTCCCATGCGTACCATCCGTTTTCAGTGAATTCAGCAAATTTATCAAAGGTACGATCCATTACGACATACCCAGGCTGTGTAAAGTAAGTGTATGCTTTTTCAAGCTCGGCTGGCGTCAGTGCCGCATTAAGCGTTGCAACAAATTCATCAGAAGCCAACTGCGCTTCGGTTTTTCCAAAGCAATAGGTATTGTCGCCTGTTGCCGCAGTCATGGAATCTCCGCCAGCACCATTCGGCGGCGTTACATCATCAGAATACGAGCTTTGCTTGGCATCCGTATTAAAATAACAGTTATAGGCTGCGTGCTCATAAGTCGCCGCGCCCACGACCCCGCCTAAGGCGAGAAATCCATCGCCCCAATCACTCACATCACTATGGATATCTCCAATGGTATAACTGGCATATACCACACCGGGTGAGGAACCAACAATGCCGCCAACCGCGGTACTCGCACCATATCCAAAATCTTCTGCATCGCCGAAAGCGGCGCAATTAACAACCGCGGAATTATTCATGGTCATGCCGATAATTCCACCGACAAAGTTGCTGCTGCTGCCCTTAGCTGAAATATCCACATCAGACCAGCTATTGCAAATCAGGCTTTTTATTCCATTTCCGCCAACCAATCCTCCGACATAAGAATAGAAGGGACTTTTTGCATCACTGCTTATAAGACCCGTCGCCCAACAGCCTTCAATGACGCTGGATTCCCCAATATCCGCCGCCAATGCACCAACTCTTGGATCAATATCAGCATCAAGCTGATTGTTGTAAATCGCAACATCAGTTACTCCAAGATTTCGGATAACACCACCGTCGCCCAGCACACCAAACAGCCCGGCTACCTCAAGACTTGCAGGCTCAGTTTTTGAACCAATGGTCAGGCCGTCAATACGATATCCACAGCCATCGAAATTCCCACTGAACGGAATCGGTGTCTCCCCCTCGTAGCGCCCAATCGGTGTCCACGATGCATCTGAAATATTCAATTCGGCGTCCAGCCGCACATACTCATCCTCGTAGCTGGTTCCATTGTTAACGGAAGCCGCAAATGCAATAAGCTGAGTCTCGTCTTTGATAAGATAAGGGTCCTTTTTTGTTCCCTTTCCTGATGCAAATACAGAGTCACCCGGCTCAGGTTCCGGCTCGCCTGTAGATGCCTTGCTCAAGGCATCTACAACAGCAGCTCTAATGCCCTTAGAACTGTCCGTTGCACCGGTTACCGTGTCGACAGCCGCTACCTCCTCCGCAGAATACTTGCCGATTAGTCTATTAAACATTTGAGTGGCATTTTCCCAAAAACCAGCAGTTTCTTTATGACTAAGCACTGTGATTTTTGAAATGCTTCCATCCGCAACGGTAACCGTTAGCGTAATGTTTCCATTTTTCCCTTTGCCTGTGCCCTCATAATCGCCATTCTTAAGTGCCTTGTCCAGTGCAACCAATTCGGATGGAGCCGCAGACTCCATATCTTCCAGCTCTCCCTCCAAAGCATAGTCTGCAACCACAGCCCCGGCATCCGCCGGCTCTGTCTCCAAAGCATAGCCCGGAAGCACGCTGCCAAACAGCATGGCGACCAATAATACCAAGCTCAGAAGCTTATTCCTGCCTGATCTTTTCATTTGCTTTCCTCCTTCTATTCAAATTACATGTTAAATTACGACTTAGTAAACCCAAAACCACCCCCTTTAAGGACCGGAAACCGTGTTGCTGTTAATGGATTGTGGCAATGCAGTTTTCGGATTAAATATTCCATTTGTGATGTTTATGTCCACCGAATCAAAACGTCAAGCTGCTTGCCTGTATAGAAATGTGACAAGCTGTGCTCTGGTACAAATTGCTTCAGGACTAAACGTTGTTCTCCCGGTTCCGGCAGTAATGCTATTCTCAATTGCCCATAACATAGCGGTGCCATAGTAATCCTCCGAATCCGCATCAGAAAATGAATTGGCAGCTTTCACCGTCGGGGAATCTGCTGCACGCCACTGAAATGTGACAAGCTGCGCTCGATTAACCATTTCATCGGGGCTGAAGGTAGTGGCACTGGTGCCGGATGTAATTCCTTTTTCCACCGCCCACAGGACTGCTTCATAATAGTAAAAAGAAGAACACGGTGCTTCAACTAGCGCTGCTAAAACTTTCGATGATTGCTATACGCCTCCTTTCAGGAGCCAGATAAAACGCAGTGGAGTTAGTCTAAAATAACAGCAGACTGCAAACCAGAAACGCACGGCTTCTTTCTATAATCGTTTTGATGGATGTAACAACAGCAACAGAGCTTTATAATACCGAACCCTCCACAGAAAGTTTATTTATTCTAACAAATGATTAAGAGGGCCTATAAATCCATGTAAATTTCCAAACAATATCTATCCTAAAGCATTGATTTACAAGGAAAAAATCAAAGTTAGCATATGCTAACTCACCATCAAAAAAAATATGCTTTTTCATTTGTTCGATTGTTCTAACCACCAAGTTTTTCCAAGTACATATTATATCTTGGAATCTTTAAAAATACAAGGACAAATCTAAAAAATTTATAGTATTAAGATTATTTAGGCTTACATAACAAATATACACAGAATCCTTACAGGCGAAAATGGCTGCAAATCTGCTTGTGCCAAAGCCATATTCTTAGACAAGTGCATTACAACTTCACTATACCACACCTTACCGGCTCTCCCCCCACCGGCACAGGCATTCCCCCCACCGGCACAGGCATTCCCCCAATTCAAAAAATAAAAAAACTTGCAACCGTTTCAATTGCAAGTAGTTTACATGGTTGCGGGAAGAGGACTTGAACCTCTGACCTTCGGGTTATTGAATTTTATGTTCTTATAGCCATTGATTGCTTTATAATTACTTTTTAAGATGCTTATTAAAGCAGTGTTCTTCCCACCTTATTTAATATTCAGCTTGTGCAATTTGCCCTTCTCCCAATTCCTGTTTAAAAATATCGTAAATGTAGGCTGCCCCTTGCAAATAGAGCCCTGTTTCTTCATCTGTGAGCTTTTCATATGTCTCAGAGGTGTAAAATTTATGCATAGCCTCATCTACGTTCAAATCATAATCTTCAACCAAAAAAGCAACGATATCCTGTGTATTATATTCCATTAATTGTTCTTTCTTATTCATATTGAACGCCTGCCTTCTCAAGGTATCTAATTGCCGTTTCAGTATGAAATGAATACTGATTGGTTAATTGTTTAAATTGCATTTCTTTTATTAGAATATCTATTGTAATCATCTTATTAGAGAACTGGCGAAATAGTAAGGCTAAATCGTCATCTGCAATAGGTCCTACTACCAGATCATATTTTTTATCATGGTTACATTCTAAATTCGTAATATTCTTAAATTCTCTATTGCGATTGTTCATTACAAATAAAGCCCATTCTTTACCTGGTTTTTCAAACACTCTGCTCTTGATATCAGTTTTTGTTAAAGCAGCATCATTAAAATCATATTCTATTATACAAGGACTGCCACCATAAATACGAGCCACCCGAATTGCCATCTTAGCAGCTTGCTCTTTTATCGCTGTAAGGTAAAATCCCTGTCCAAAATCTTTATAAGGTCTACATTTTTCAAAATTGATATCTATAATTTCCATGTTTGAGCCATGATATAATTTCAATGTAACTCACCCCCATTATTTCTGCAAATTAGCTCTAAATCATTCAGGGCATCATCTAATGGGAGTGTATGCTCAATATCATAATTTTCCTGTAAAAACGAAATTCCCTTATGGGTATTTAAATACAGAAATGCTTCTCGGGGGTGTATACTCTTTTTTCGTGCAAATTCATTTACACATACCACAATATAATTAATCTGGTTCCTTAACGCCTTAGACATAGCTTCCCCTTTCTATATACTGCAATTCCCTATCTTAAAATTATACTATAAACATCCTCAGATTCAAACACACTTCCTCAAAATATTTTCGATTGTCTGATTATAATTGAGAGTAGAGCGCGCTCAAAACGAAGTATTAAAATTGTTTAATTAAATCCAGCTTTTCACGGTTAATTTCACTTAAAATTATATGTAATTTACCCTGAAATAGGACATTTGATACTTTTAATGGATACTAGATATTCTAATATAAACTGCTTGTCTTTATATCAGTTTGTGCAATGCAGTAATCCTCAATGCCTCTTCTTCCCTTAATCTACAGCACCGAAAACAAATTTCAACTAGTTTTAATGGCTAATAATTACACTCCTTGAAATTCGCCCCTCAACCCCCAAAAATAAAAAAACTTGCAACTGTTTCAATTGCAAGTAGTTTACATGGTTGCGGGAAGAGGACTTGAACCTCTGACCTTCGGGTTATGAGCCCGACGAGCTACCAACTGCTCCATCCCGCGATATTAAATTATTGTGCTACCAGTAAATGGTGCCGGGAACCGGGGTCGAACCGGTACGATCGGTAAGGATCGCAGGATTTTAAGTCCTGTGCGTCTGCCAATTCCGCCACCCCGGCACGATTGGCTCCAAGGGTGGGGCTCGAACCCACAGCCTATCGGTTAACAGCCGAGTGCTCCACCATTGAGCTACCTTGGAACAAATATTATCGTTGACGACAAGGATTATTATACAACATCTTGTTATAGTGTGTCAATATAATTATTGCTATTTTTGCCGTTTTTATTCATTTTTTTTTTAATAAATTCAAGTTCCTATTTTTGTTTCACTCTTACTGCATCACATGTTATAATGAATGTATTATTAATGATAACATAAAAGTTCTTAAAAAGCAATCCCAAAGCATATTTTTATAATTTTTTTCAATTTAATCCATATATGTTTAGTAACCGCTACAAAAGCGACCTGCTCGATCTCAGACGAATACGATATTGGACAAGGTATTATAAGCCTGCCCGCAGACAGATAAACAAGGAAAGAAGGAAGACTCAATGAAGCAGAGCAAAGTCATTGAACTACTAAAAGAACTCATTTCCATTGAAAGCCCTTACTATCAAGAAGCTGCTATTATAAGGCACTGCTTCCGGTGGCTTGAAAACGAAGGCTTCTCTCCAAATATCCACCGCTACAGTGAGGCAAACGCAGTAAAATTCGACGGAGAAAATTTAATCTGCACCTTACAAGGACAACCAGGCGGCCCCACCATCTGTTTAAACGGTCATCTCGACACGGTTCCGCTCTGTGACGGATGGTCTTACGACCCCTATACGCCTCACATCGAAGGAGACCGCATTTACGGCCTTGGTGCAGCGGATATGAAAGCGGGGTGTGCCGCCCTTATGACCGTTTTTAAACGTTTAAAAGAGAGTGTGCTCCCGTGGAAGGGAACTCTAATTTTAGCCCTCACATCAGATCAAGAAGGCCCTTTCAGCCTCGGTGCAAATGCACTCATCGAAGAAGGTTTTGTCGACCGGATCGACTGCTCCATTACAGCCGAACCAAGCGCCGGATTCAGCCATGCTGATTTTCCTGTGCTTTGCCTCGGCGCAAAAGGCGGATTTATTTATCAGGTTGAATTTCGCGGAAAAGCGGCTCACCCGTCTTCTCCCAAAGGGATTAATGCGGCAGTCGAAGCTGCAAAATTTGTTTTAGAATGTGAAAAGCTGCAACTGGAAAGCGATGAAGTTCTCGGTTCCGGTTCTCTGTATATTTTAGATATAGAAACAGGCGGTACTCCTTGCAGTGTTCCTGATTTTGCGAAAGTCATCGTACACAGGCACATCGTCACAAAGGAAAATGAAGAATCCGTACTACGGGAAGCAGAAAGCCTTCTGAAAAATGCCGGAGTAAAATGTGACTATAAGATCAATCTTCGCCCTGCACCATCCCCGGAGAGCCGCTACTACAAACCTTATACGATTTGTAAAGACGACATCTATGCGGATGTTATGAATTTTGCAGTTGAAACAGTATGCGGAAAACCGGCATCCATTGACTACCTTGACAGCATTGGAAATTTCAATTACTTTGGTACCCGTCTGAACACACGCGATGGCAGCCAGCCGCCGGCCCTTATTATTGGACCAGACGGCGGAAACATGCATGGCGCAGACGAATACGCTGTAATCCCAACAGTCGAAACAACCTGTGATATTTTATTTGAATTTCTGATCCAAATGATGCGATAAATACATATTTCTCAATTCGGCGTATGCTTTCACTCCTATTTTCCTCTGGTCAAAGCGATGCCGTTTTTTATTTTTTGCGCCGCGGAATAAACCTCTTAGCAAAGGAACCATTGCTCCGTCCCTTTATATAAAACGGGCCTAAAATACAAAAGGATACTGCCCCTATAAAATTTACCAATAAATCACTCATCGTATCATATAATCCAATATCAATGTATCCGCCATAATCCCATACCTGATTGTTAATCATCACGCTTTTAATCGGTATCGTGACTGGAATATTTTCATTACCAGGATGCAGCAGTACCGATGATATTGAGGTTAAAATCGTATCTTTTTGCATGTCTGTATGCAGAAAATAATCCATCGCAAATTCAAAGAATTCCCATAGAACGCCGATGGTCATAGAAAAGCAGAAAGAAACCAGTGCCACAAAAACCGGAGATAAATGAATGGAAATACGCTCATTTTCATTTAAAATATCAATCAATGAAAAGCCGATTGCAGCGCATAAAAATCCATTCATCGTATGGAGTATGCTGTCCCATCTCGGAAAAAGCAAATAGTATTCATGAATCTCTCCCAAAATTTCCGCTGCAAAGATAAAAATTAAAATAATGATTTCCAGCGTATTCGGCAGTTCTATATGCAGGCGCTTATCAATGAAGCTCGGCACCATAAAAAGAATCAGCGTCAATATACACAAGAATACATTATTCCAATTATGGTTGAAAATCTGCGCGATCATAACCACAATTACAGAAATCCGAAGGATTACATATACCATTGCTTTCACTTTATTGTTCGTCATACAAACCCCACAGTCTTAAAATAACGATAGAGAAGAAGCAGGTATTAAACCTGCTTCATTCCTTCGTTAAATGCTTTTATATTAATTTCTTCAAAACCCTTCTTTACATTTGCCTTAATTACGCTTTCCCATTCGATTCCAGGAATGTTCATCGCTTTTATAAGTGCTCCCAAAAGTACAATATTCATCGTTTTACTATTTCCGATTTCTTCTGCAATTTTCGAAGCTTCAAAGATAGATACGTCCGCTTTTTCCTCTAATTCTTCCAAAATACCCTGCGGATATTTCACTGCTCCCATAAGAATTGGAACAGACGGTATCTCAAAATCATTGATTACCATCTTTCCCCCAGCTCGCAGATATTCAATCCAACGCAAGGCTTCCATTTTTTCGAAGGCTACAATTACATCTGCCTCACCTTTTCCAATAATCGGTGAATATACTTTTTCTCCAAAACGAATCTGTGTACTGACGTTTCCCCCTCTTTGAGACATTCCGTGGATTTCTGACATTTTTACATCATAACCCGCTTCCAACAATCCCATAGATAAAATCTTACTGGCTAAAATAGTTCCCTGTCCGCCGACACCAACCAATAATATGTTCTTTACTTCTTTCATTTATTTCACCTCCGAAATTGCATCAAATGGGCAAACCTGTGCACAAACACTGCATCCCGTACAGGAATCCGCATTGATTGTGATACTTTCTCCCACATAAATCGCCGGACATCCTGTCTTTGCACACAATTTACATTTTCTGCATTTTTCTTGATCCACTCTGCATTTCTTTGGTTTTAAATCGAATTCATTTTTATCCTGTTGAGAGAATTTCTTTAGAATACATGGCCATTTTGTAATAATGACGCAAGGTTCCTCTTTGTTTAGAGCTGCCTCCAATGCCGGGTCCACTTCATTCAGCTTCAATGGGTTAACTATGTAGATATTCTCTTTTTTTATCCCAATCGCCTGACATAGCAATGGAATATCCACTTCCCCGGTTGTCTCTCCCATCAGAGTATATCCCGTTCCGGGATTCTGCTGATGTCCTGTCATCCCTGTTATACGATTATCTAAAATAACAGTTACATTCGTTCCTTTATTATAAGCTACATCCATTAGACTGTTGATTCCAGAGTGGAAGAATGTAGAATCGCCAATTACCGATACAACCTTCGTATCCGCGCCGGTAATCGAAAAGGCTTTGGATGCCCCATGGCCGGTACTGATGCTGCCACCCATGCAAATACAGGTATCCATCGCATTTAAAGGAGGGGCAGATCCCAGTGTATAACAGCCGATATCTCCCGTTATCATCACATTCTTTTTCTTGCTCAAGGCATAAAAGAAACCTCTGTGCGGACATCCTGCACACATTGCCGGAGGACGAACTACCGCCTCTAAATCAGACTTTAAAGTAGGTGAGTCAATTCCAAAAACTCCTTTTCTGACAATGTCTGTATTCAGCTCATCATATTCCGGAATCACGGACTTTCCAATACATTCGATTCCAGCTTCTTTCAGCTGCCGCTCCATGTATGGGTCCATTTCTTCTATGACATACAGCTTCTTTACTTTTTTTGCAAACGCTTTTACTTTTTCCATCGGCATCGGGAATGTCATTCCAAGCTTTAGATAGGAAGCTTCCTCTCCAAATACCTCTCTCGCATACTGGTAGGCGACTCCTGCGCTGATGACTCCGATTTCATCTCCGTTAATTTCTTCTCTATTCATTTCCGTTTCGTTTGAATATTTCTCCATTTCAGCCAGGCGCCCTACTAAGTTTCGACGCATCACCTTGCCGTTTGCCGGAGTTGCTACATATTTCTTGATATTCTTTTCGTAAGGCTTTGCTTGCTTCTCTATTCTTTCTTCAAAGGTAACCGCACTTTTACTATGACAGACACGCGTTGTCATGCGAAGCAATACCGGCGTATCGAATTTTTCAGACAACTCAAATCCTAATTTCGTAAAATCTTTTGCCTCCTGGCTGTTTGAAGGCTCCAGCATCAAGAGTCTTGCTGCGGTTGCATAGTTTCGGTTATCCTGTTCATTTTGTGAACTGTGCATTCCCGGGTCATCTGCTGATACCAGAATACAGCCTCCTCCCACTCCCGTATAAGCGAAAGTAAACAAAGGATCCGCCGCTACATTTACACCCACATGCTTCATGGTAGCAAGAGAACGAACACCTGCAATGGATGCACCAATTGCAGCTTCAAGCGCCACTTTTTCATTCGGAGCCCATTCACAATATAAAGAATCCTTATATAACACTAGATTCTCCAAGATTTCTGTGCTGGGTGTTCCGGGATAAGCAGAAGCAAAATTTAATCCTGCTTCGTAAGCGCCCCGCGCAACGGCTTCATTGCCGGTCATTAGATGTTTTTGTTTCATTTTCTCTCCTTTTCCTTTCTTCTATTTTGAGATACGAGAATCAAAGCTCGCTTTGATGCCTTCTCACTGGATGATTACTTGTATCTTCTTACGATATTTATCAGCTAGATCAGCTTCTCCTTGCTCTTCATAGAATGCCACTAATTCTTTCATACTTTCAATATGGGAAGGATTTAATTCTAAAGCACGCTTGAAAGAAGCAAGTGCGCTCTCCGCCTGTCCCGTGCGTGAAAGTCCCACCCCTAGATAATAGTGTAACGGCCACCACGTTTCATACTGCGTTGTTACAAACGGTGTCAAAACTTCGATTCCCTCCGCAAAACGACCTGCTAGGATATGATTGCATCCGGTCTCAATCTCCGTCGGCTGCAAAAGCTGCTCTAAACGCTCCTGGATTTCTTTTCTGTCTTCCTTGTTCTTGCTCTTTTTCAAAAATTCCTTCCATGTCAATGTGGCTTTTATGTAAAGCCCCATGTTCAAATAGGCATAGCCTAGGAAATAGTAGGACTGTGCAAAATCGGGGTGCGCAATCGAGGTCAGTTCAAAATATTCCATGGACTCCGCTTTAAAACGTCCGACATATTCTACATCCTCACGTTCCGAACCTGCTTCGTACAGTTCACGACACCCCCGTGCGTAGCTGTACATTGCATGAAGATTGTCCGGCGAAATCACAAGCGCTGCGCGAAAATGAATCACAGCGGAATCCATCTTTCCGGCTTCCGCATCATCTCTTCCCTCCTTTACCAAGGCATCTGTAATCTTTTCATTAAAGTATTTTTTCAAATAGCTTACATACTGTGGCACATATTGAAACTGTGGATTAACACCCATAATCCATGCCATATTTTCTGCAATGTGCATCTGAGAAAGTCCCTTTTTTCCGTGAAAATCTACGACGTCTTGATGCCTGAGGGGAATTGGCACTCCACTCATAATCGCAGCAATGCCCTCTCTTTTTAGGTGTGCCTCTGAAAATTCATCAAATACAAAATCCTGCAAATATTTTTCAAAATATTGCCCTACACGGTCTGTTTTCCTTATAAAGTCAAACTCTTGATTTTCTAAGCCTGCTCCTTTTTTCATAAAGCGATATCCCACCCTTTTTTCTTGAATTTCTTTACTGCATCAGGGTTTAACGTCCGGTGCATATCCCACTCTAACAGGTTTTTTAGTTTTTCTGCAATCCCTGCTATCGTTTTTTCCTTCCATAACCCATACGCATAAAAAATGCGGTATAAATCCTCTTTTTTATGCGACCGGTGCTGGTATCCTTTTAAATAATAAAAATGTGAAAATTCTTCGTAAAAGTCGAACGGACAATCCGAAAATTCTCTCACTGCAAAATCAAGGCTATCCTCGAATCCTCCCCGATTAAAATATAAATCCAATACCTTTTCAATCATTTTAAGCTGAACGAGGCTTGACGCGCTGAGATAACGGTTTGAAATCACCTCGTATGGTGCCTTATTTCGAAATATGTAATCATGCTCTTTTGCATCCTCACGGATTGCCGTTCCTTTTAAAAGCTTTAAGAACCCCAGCTGCAGCTGATGTGCATTTAACACATAGACTTCATTAAAGGAGTTGCGAAACGAAGTGTAATTTTCATTCGGTAATCCTGCAATTAAATCAAGGTGCAGATGCACGGTTCCATATTCGCGCAGCTGCTTTACACTTCTTCCCAGATGGCTGAAATTACTGCTTCGATTACAGCTTTGCAATACCTCTTCATTCGTACTCTGCACACCAATTTCAAATTGAAAGAGTCCGGGTCTTACATTTTCCATCAGCCCCAGTAACGCATCATCAATCAAATCACCGCATAATTCAAAATGGAAATTTGTGATTCCATTGTCGTTTTCCATTAAGTAGCGCAAGATTTCAACACAGCGAGCTCTATCATAGTTAAACGTGCGATCAATAAATTTCACCTGCTTCACTTTTTTATAGATGAAATAGCTTAAGTCTGTTTTTACACGTTCTAAGGGCAGTGAGCGAATCTTTTTGTCGATAGAGGACAGGCAGTAACTGCAGGAAAACGGACACCCCCTCGAAGATTCATAATATAAAACCTTATCCGTTTCCTCCATTAGAAACAGATATGGAAACGGTACTAAATCAAATTGTACCAGCGGTGCTGGTGGATTTGTCACAATTTTTCCGTTTTCGCGGTAACTCAATCCTAAAATCCCAGAAAAATCAGACATTTTTTCCGAAAGTTCATCCAAGAATAACGGGAATATCTCTTCCCCCTCTCCTTTGATCAGGAAATCAATAAACTCGTTTTCCTTCATCGTCTGCTCCGGATCAAAGCTTACCTCTGGCCCGCCTAATAAAATATGAACCTGCGGTTTTGCCTTTTTTAGATTCTCAGCAAGATATAAAATGCGCTCCCGATTCCAAATATAGCAGGAAAAGCAAATAATATCATAATCCTCACGCACCAATTCTGAAAAAATATAATCATCTTCATTATTAATCGTAAATTCTTTTATGGATACTGTCTGTTTTTTTTCTTGTGAAACGACGTACAAATACTTCAATGCCAAATTGGAATGAATGTATTTTGAATTTAAAGTTGTTAATAAAACCTTCATAATTTGCTCCGTTACAGCATGCGAAACCGCTCATCCTTTAGCATTCCTGTATTTTCCTTTGCCAAGCGAATCTGTGCCAGCATCTGCTCTTTATCCCGCGGCAAATCTCCTTTTAAAGAAAGGTAGTTCGAAGCGTGATTGCTTCGGAAAATACAGTTCTTCTTTACATTTATATTTTCTAAGAGAAGCTCCGCTTCCTCCATAACCTGTTCTTTGGTAAGACATTCGAAATGCCCATCCATAACGTCTTTGTAAATCGGAGCCATTGGGTCAAGCATCAATGTCAACAGACTGACGTAAGAAGGCTGCATTTCACTGATCATTGTACCGCTTTCAATCGCATGCTCTTTCCAACCGGCTTGCCCTGCCATGCCTGAGATGAAGGTCACAGAAGATGCAATTCCGGAATTCTCAATCTTTCTAACCGCTTCAATCAGTTCACTGCGGGTCGCACCCTTTTGAATCGCAGAAAGCACCCGGTCACTCCCAGACTCTGCACCGATATAAATAATACCGACTCCATGTTCTTTCAATTCTTTTAATTCTTCCGGTTTTTTCCGAAGCACATCCTGTGGGGAACCATATACCCCAACTCGCTTGCACTCAGGAAATAATTCGCGGATACGTCTCAAAATCACCGTTAATGCTTGGTTTGAAAGAACAAGTGCATCGCCATCTGCAAGAAAAATTTTCTCTACAAAAGAGTAATGCTTCCGCGCCATTTCTAAATCTTCTAACACTTCCTCCTGTTTCCGAATTCGAAACTTCTTATCCTTAAACATACTGCAAAAAGTACATTTATTGTGTGCACAGCCAATTGTGACCTGCACAATCAAGCTGTAGGCCTCACTGGGTGGGCGGTATACACTTCCTTCATATCGCATGGTATTTTTCCCCTTTTATTTCTGATTTTCGGTGAATTACATCTTTTCCGGGGCCTGCATGCCAAGCAATGCCAGACCATTTTTTATCGTTTGCTTTGCCGCATAAGTCAATACCAGCTTTGCATGTTTTTCTGCTTCATTGTCCACCAAAATATGCTCATCATGATAAAATTTATTAAAGCTCTGTGCAATATCTACTATGTGTCTCGTAACAACAGAAGGTTCATATTTATCAGCAGCATCCGCAATCACCTGAGGGAAGCGATAAATCAATTTTGCAAGCTGATATGCACTGTCTCCCGCAATGTGCGTCAAATCTAAATCATTTACATGCAGCAGAGCTTTATCAGTATCTTCTTTTGCATTTCTCAGGACGCTTGCAGCTCTTGCGTGAGTGTACTGTACATACGGTCCCGTTTCTCCTTCAAAGTTCAATACCTTATCCCATGAAAATACGTAATCTTTGATTCTTCCATTGGAAAGCTCCTGGAAAATAACAGCACCGATTCCGACCTGACGTGCAGTTTCTTCCACATTTTCTGTATTTACATTCTTTTCTAAAATGACTTTCTTTGTCTGCTCAACAGCACGGCTTAATACCTCTTCCAAGAATACTACGCGGCCATGTCTTGTAGACATAGTACCTTCCTCAAGGCTTACAAGGCCAAACGGAATATGAACGCAGTCCTTTGCCCATTCATAGCCCATCAATTCCACGACTTTAAACCACTGCTGAAAATGCAGATTTTGCTGGGAGGCGACAATATAGAGGTTTTTATAGAAGTGATAGGTTTCCTTTCGATAAATCGCAGCGGCAATGTCTCTCGTAATGTACAGCGTAGACCCATCGCTTTTCGTAATCAATGCCGGAGATAAGTTGTATTCTTCTAAATCAACAATCTGTGCGCCTTCCGACTGCTTTAAAAGTTCTTTTTCTTTCAGCTCGTCCAAAACACGTCCCATCTTATCAGAATAGAAGCTTTCACCTGCATAGGAATCAAATTCAATGCCTAACATTTTATACACACGAGCAAATTCTTTTAAGCTCTCATCACGGAACCACTGCCATAATGCAGTTTCCTCTTCCGCACCCTGTTCGAGCTTGGTAAAAGTAGCACGCGCTTCATCGTCCAAAGTCGGGTCATTTTCTACTTCCTCGTGAAATTTTACGTAATATCCAAGCAAAGTTTTAATTGGTTCATTCGTAACATCTTCTTTATTTCCCCAATGCCGATAAGCAACAATCATTTTCCCAAATTGCGTTCCATAGTCTCCTAAGTGGTTAATACGCACCGTATCGTAACCTAGAAAATCATGAATCTTGTAAAGGGAGTTACCGATTACAGTACTGCGAATATGGCCAATATGGAATGGCTTTGCAATATTCGGAGAAGAAAATTCCACAATTACAGTTTTTCCTTTTCCCAAATCTGATGCACCGTAATTTTCTTTCTGTTCGACAACGAAACTCAAGAGCTCTTTTGTAAATTCTTCCCGATTCAGAAAAAGATTTACATAAGCATTCACCTGCTCTACCTTAAGAAAAAGAGAATTGCCCTCGAGCTTTTCGCAAATTGCGCTTGCAATCATAGCCGGCGCTTTACGCATCGTTTTCGCAAGCCGAAAACATGGAAATGCATAATCACCCATCTTTGTATCGGATGGTATTTCTATCATCTTTTCAATTTCTTCTTTACTCAACCCCTCAATATGAGGCGTTAGGCACTCCGCAATCTGTGCTTTCATATTCAGCATCTGTTTTTCCTCCCTGCTTCTATACAACTTTATCTTATCGCTTGATTAAATCCTCTTCGGAAATAACCTTGATTCCTTTTTCCCTCAGCAATTTTGTAAAAAGCCCCGCTCCCGGAACCAGTCGTCCTTGAAAGGTTCCATCGTAAATTTCATTGCTTCCGCAAGAAGGGCTTTTTGCTTTCAATATTGCCATATCAATCACTTCTCCCAATCGAAGCGCCTCTTTTAGTGCTGCATCATACGCTAGATGTGCCCCTTTTTCAAAGGCTTCGGTTACATCCTCGCCCTTTTGATTTCTTACTGTTTTTCCTATCACTTCGGAAGGTGCCCTCGGCACGCTCAACCCGCCGTCTACTTCGGGACAAACAGCGATATATGATTTCCCATCCAAAAAAAATTTTGTTTCCTCAGATGCTTGGCTTACTCCATTATAGCGGCAGCACTGCCCTAACAGGCATGCACTTACAATATACATTCTTTTTCCTCCGCTTACTTTAAGGTGACAACAGTAACGCCGTCTCCTCCTTCATTGTACTCCCCTTTTCGGTATTTTTCCACATGCTTATGGCGACGGAAAAGCTGAGCGAGCCCATCTCTTAAAATCCCGGTTCCGCGTCCATGAATTACAGTCACTTCTTTTAATCCTGCCATAAATGCATCATCCAAATATTTATCAACCTCCATCGAGGCATCATCCAAATTCTTTCCGATTACATTCATACTGATAGAAATGGACTGTGCCTTGCTTCGGTAAAGTGCACCGTATCTTGCCTTTGCCTTTTCTTTTTTTGTCACATTTTCTTGAATCTTAGAAATCTGCTTTAAATTGACAGTAATCTTCAATAGACCGACCTGTACCTGCAAATCTCCTTTATCATCCGGAAGTGTGAGCACGTTTCCTTTTTGATCCAGAGAAAGCAGCCGTACCCGATCCCCAAGTTTCAGCTCACCGGCCCTGACAGGGCTGTTATTTTCAGGTGTCACATAATGGTCTTTATAGCGTTCTCCTGCACTGCGCAGCCTGCTCCTTGCCTGCTCCTGCCTCCGGTTTTGCTCAGAAGGATCCTTTATTTTCTGCAGCTCTCTTAGCTCTTTTTGTACCTGATCAGAAAATTCCTTCGCCTCACGGACCATTTCGCGCGCTTCTTCTCTCGCATTTTGAAGAATCTTTTCTTTCTGCGCTTTGAATCGTTCTTCCTTAAGCTCAAGCTCTTCCTTTTTACGCTTCATCTCTAATTTTAAGGCAAGTGCTTCGTCACGTTCTTCTTCTGCTGCGATTTTATCTTTCTCAATGGTTGTGATGACTTCTTCAAACTCAATGTCTCCCTCTTCCAACAGGCTCTTCGCATGCTCGATGATTCCATCCGGCAATCCAAGCTTTCTTGATATTTCAAACGCGTTTGACTTTCCCGGTACCCCGATAGAAAGCCGATACGTCGGGCTCAAAGTCTCTACATTAAATTCCATAGATGCATTCTGTACTCTGTAAGAAGACAGGGCATATTTTTTCAATTCTGTATAGTGTGTCGTCGCAATCGTTTTTGCGCCTTTTCCATAGAGATTTTCTAAAATTGAAATTGCCAGTGCCGCGCCTTCTGTCGGATCGGTTCCTGCCCCTAGTTCATCTAATAGCACCAGTGTATTCTGCCGGCTTTCCTCCACAATCTGCACAATGTTGTTCATATGTGAGGAAAAAGTGCTCAAGCTCTGCTCAATGCTCTGTTCATCACCAATGTCTGCAAAAACTTGTTCCAAAACAGGAAGCTCCGTCCCATCTGACGCAGGGACGTGAAGGCCAGATTGTGCCATCAGTATAAAAATTCCAACTGTTTTTAAAGTTACTGTCTTTCCGCCCGTATTCGGCCCGGTAATAATCAGGGTGTCATATTCTTTTCCGAGTGCTATGTTAATCGGCACAGCTTTCTTCAAATCGATCAGAGGATGTCTCCCATTTTTTATTCGGAGAATCCCTTTTGTGTTCATCTTTGGCTCCATTGCTTTTTGCGATACTGATAGCTTCCCTTTCGAAAAAATAAAGTCCATTTGAACTAAAAGCTTCTGATTATTTAAAAGTTCTTGATAAATTTGCCCAATCCTTTGTGAAAACGCTTCTAAAATACGCTGTATCTCTTTTTTTTCGGCTAGCTCCATCTCTCGCAGCTCATTATTGAGGTTTACAATGGCCTGCGGCTCAATAAACAGCGTCGCTCCGGTCGAAGATTGATCGTGAATAATACCGGAAAATTTGCTTCTATGTTCCTGTTTTACAGGCACAACGTATCTTCCCTGCCGCATCGTCACAATCGCATCCTGTAAAAATGTGCGGTTCTCCGATGCATTTAAAATGCTGGTCATCTTTGCCTTAATCGCATCATTATGTCTTAGAATCGTGCGACGTATCCGCTTCAATTCTGCACTTGCGCTATCTGCCATCTCATCCTCAGATAAAATACAGCGGTCAATTTCATCTTCTAAGCGTTTATCCACGAATATTGCCTCGGAAAAGCCTTGCATACGCGGCAAATTAGGCAAATCACTCTTTAGAAAGACAGCGGCGCTTCTCGCAGCCTGCAAGTTGTACAAAATCTCAAGCAGCTGACGCATTGTCAGAGTTCCGCCCTTATAGGCAAAATAAACGGTATCTTTTATATCATAAAATCCACCTAAAGGGAGGGGTCCCTTATGCATAATAACGGAAACCGCCTCCGTGGTTTCCGTTAACTGTTCCTGAATTTGATACACATCAATAGAAGGCTTTAATTCCTCAATCATTTTCTTCGTAAGGGAGGAAGCTGCCTGGGCTGATAATCTCTCTATGATTTTATTATATTCTAATACCCGATATGCCTTTTGATTCATGTATATTACTCCATCATTTTTTTATAGCGATCCAATTCTCCTTTTAACTGAATGTTTTCCATTTGCAGGTCAAAAAAGCTGCTCTCGACATCTCTGCATTTTGCTTCCAGTTCTTTTACGATAGAAGAATTTGACATTTTATTTTCTTCTTGTGCTTTCATACGTTCTATCAGCGTTTCATTTTTTCGAGTAAGTGTCTCGCACTGCTCCTGCAGCGTTTTTAATTTTGCAGATAACTGACTCGCTTCCGCTGTTTTTTCATTAAAGAGCAGCTGCAGCTGATCCCTATGTTCCATGCTGCTTTGCGCATCCTCTTTGTACTGTAAAAAATTCTTCTTTGCTTCATCCCAAAGTTCTACATAATGCTTGGTATCCTTGTCCAGCTGGACATTTTTCTGTCTTAGAGACTGGATTTCTTCAAGCGCGCTGAAATAATCGTCAGCCACATTTACAGCAGAAAGCACTGCTAAGGATGACGTTGAAGTCGTGGGTAAAACCGCAGCGATTTCATTCATCCTGCGGTCTACATGATCCGCAACCTTCATAATGTGCTCTCTTGGCATATCGCCTGAAATGATATATTCCTGGCCATAAATTCTGACAGTCACCTTATTCTTGTCTTCCATAGAAAATGTCCGCCTTTCTGTCTATTACATTTCACGCAGCACTGCGTGGCATTCTTCTTTTAATGCAGTCAATATCTTATTGTTGACCTTTGTGACTTCTTCCTCTGTCAAGGTTCGGTCTGCTGCACGATAAGTCAGGGTGAAGGCCACGCTTTTCGTTCCAGAAGCCAGCTGTTTCCCTCTGTACACATCAAACAAAGCGACCTTTTCCAGTAAATCTCCACCATGTGCTTTAATGATGGATTCTAAATCACACACGCAATTTTCTTCTTCAACCGTCAAAGCAAGATCGCGTGTCATCGCCGGATATTTCGGAAGCGGCCGGTAAAATTTTTCTGTATTTGCTTTTTGTGCGAGCAGGTCAAAATTCAATTCACAGCAGACAGCTCTTGCTCCGATTCCATATTTTTCAAGAACGTCCGGATGAATTTCCCCAATAATGCCGATTTCCACGCAGTCATATACAATTGATGCACAGCGCCCAGGATGAAACGTATCAATCTTTGCTTCAGGAACATAGCGGCATTCACCTATTCCTAATTTATTCAAAAATTCGGTTACCATACCTTTTAATACAAAGAAATCTTTCCCCGGGCCATAAGTGCCAATGCAAACAGATTCTTTTTCCTCTGGAAGCGGATTGCCGCCATTATGGTTGTTCAAGAAAATCGTTCCGATTTCAAAGGCAACTGCTGTTTCATTATTTCTGCTGTAATTTCTCGTTAAAACATCCAGCATATTCGGAAGCAGTGTGGTCCGCATTACACTGGTGTCTTCTCCCAGCGGATTTAGGAGCTTAATCAACTTTCTGCCTTCTGCATCTTCTTTCATCCGAATAGAATCTAATCCCTTTGGACTTACAAAAGAGTAAGTTTGAATCTCACAAGCTCCCAGTGCAGTCAGGGCTTCTTTTGACAAATCTCTCAAAGACCGCTTTTCAGATTTACCTGCCTCGGAATTTCCGCGCGGTAAAGTCAAAGGTAAACGGTCATAGCCATAAATTCTTGCAACTTCCTCTACAAAGTCGATTTCGGCTTCCAAATCCAAACGCACTGTAGGCGGAGTTACCGTGATTGTATTTCCAAAGTGTACTGTTTTCATTTCCAAACGACGGAAAATCTCCGTCATCTCTTTTGCAGATAATTCTACCCCTAGCATCTGGTTTACTCTGTCCACTCTAACCTTGACTGCTTCTGCTTCTTTTTCAACGGGATATACATCAACTGCACCTTTTAGGACTTTTCCCGCACCTAAAATTTCAATCAAGCGGCAAACACGATCACAAGCTTCTTCCGCTAAATTTGAATCAATTCCTTTTTCAAAGCGTGAGGAAGCTTCGGTTCGAAGCCCCAATTTTTTTGAGGTGCTCCGAATGCTGTCTGCATTAAAATTTGCACCTTCAATCAAGATGGTCTTTGTATCCTCCATGATTTCCGAATTTTGACCACCCATTACACCGGCAATCGCAACCGCTCTCTGTTCATCCTTAATCAGAAGCATTTCTTTTGAGAGTTTACGCTCTGTTCCGTCCAGCGTAACAAAGATCTCACCATCTTGCGCTGTATCTACGCAAATTTTTCCGCCTTTAATATTGCGGATATCAAATGCATGCATCGGCTGCCCGTATTCAAGCATAACGTAATTCGTAATATCAACAATATTGTTAATCGGGCGCATACCTGCATACATAAGACGCTGCTGCAGCCACCATGGCGACTGCTCTATTTTTACATCCGTTACAACTCTCGCTACATAACGGCTGCAAAGCTCCGGAGACTTTATTTCTACTTCTATATGCTCTTTGCTTTTTCCTTCTCCCTTTTCCTCACAGCGCGTGTCTGGATAAGAAAAGTCTGTATCAAAAGTAGCGGCTGTTTCTCTTGCCATGCCAATCATGGATAAGCAATCCGGACGGTTTGGTGTAATTTCAAAATCCACCACTTCGCCTTTTAACTGCAAAGCCTCTGCGATTTCAACACCTAATGGGTACTCCTGATCTAAAATCCAAATTCCGTCCCTGTGCGCTACAGGAATCACCTTGTCTTCAAAGCCCAGTTCACTTGCCGAGCAAAGCATTCCAAAGGATTCTACGCCTCGAAGCTTTCCTTTTTTGATTGTAACACCCTCCGGTTTTTTCGGTTGTCCGTGAAGAGGTCCCGGAATCCGGCTTCCATGCAGTGCAACCGGAACATAGTCACCTACCGCAATATTAGAGGCTCCCGTTACAATCTGAACCGGTTCTTCATTTCCCGTATCAATCTTTGTAATCACTAGCTTGTCTGCATCCGGGTGCTTCTCGATGGATAGAATTTTTCCTACAACTACTTTCTCAATGTTCTCTCCAAACATCTCCACTGTTTCCAGATTGGAGCCGGACATAATCATACGATCACAGAACTGTTCTGTATCCACATCGATTTTTGTATATTCTTTTAACCATTGAACAGGTACTAACATATTATCCCTCCGTTTTTATTATTTGAACTGCTGGATGAAACGCATATCATTTTCATAGAATAAACGGATATCTTCCACCCCATATTTCAACATAGCGATTCGTTCGACACCCATTCCAAATGCGAATCCAGTATATTTTTCTGTATCCACATGGCCTACTGCCAGTACATTTGGATGTACCATTCCGCAGCCTAAAATTTCAATCCAACCGCTTCCTTTGCATACTTTACAGCCTTTTCCCCCACATTTAAAGCAAGAAACGTCCATCTCTGCGGATGGCTCTGTGAACGGAAAATGATGCGGACGGAATTTCGTCTTGGCACTTGACCCGAACATCTGCTTTGCAAAAGAATCCAAAGTACCCTTTAAATCAGCCATTGAGATCCCTTCATCGACAACCAGTCCCTCCACTTGATGGAACATCGGTGAATGCGTTGCGTCAGGTGTATCGCAGCGGAAGCAGCGTCCCGGTGAAAGAACCTTAATCGGTGGATTGTCCTTCATCAAGGTACGAACCTGTACCGGTGAAGTCTGTGTCCGGAGCAGTACATCTTCTGTGATGTAGAAGGTATCCGTAAAATCTCTTGCCGGATGATTCGGTCCCGCATTTAGTGCGTCAAAATTATTAAAAACCGTCTCGATCTCCGGCCCTTCCGTAATACGAAATCCCATGCTCATAAACACCTTCGAGATTTCATCAATTGTAATGGAAATCGGATGCTTTACACCAAGCTCAATCAGTTTTCCCGGTTCTGTCACATCAATTTTTTCACTTTTTAATTTTGCAGATTTTTGTACTTCTTTCATCTTTGCAAATTTTTCTTCAAGTATTGCTTCAATCTGAGAACGGGTGTTGTTGGCAACCTGGCCAAGTGCCTTACGGTCTTCCGGAGTCAAGCCTCCCATTCCTCTCAAAATCTCTGTAAGCTTTCCCTTCTTACCTAAAAACTTAATTCTTACATCTTCTGTTTGCCCCAAATCGGAAGCCTTATCCAATTGTTCTCTCGCTTCTTCCAGTATGGCTTTAAGCTGATTTTGCATGCTGTTTATCCTCCATTTCATTGTTCACTTTGCTTCATTGCTCTTTGGCGAACCGTTTCATACATCAATATACCGGCTGCTACCGCAGCATTTAATGATTCTGCTCGGTCGTTCATAGGAATACAGACGGTTTCATCCGCTGCACGGATAAATTCTTCACAAATACCGTTTCCTTCATTTCCGATTACCAAAGCAGCTTCTTCACGAAAATTTGCTCTATAGTAGATGCTGTCGGCTTGCATTACCGCAGCAAGAATGCGTTTTTTATACTTACGAAGATAATAAATGCTTTCCTCTGGCGTGTCCGTAAAAAATACAGGCAGCCGAAACAGCGCCCCCGCTGCCGACCGTACCACCTTCGGAGAAAAAATATCTCCCGTTCCTTTGCATAGAATTGCTCCCTGAAATTTTGCCGCATCCGCAGTGCGCAAAATAGTTCCTAAATTTCCTGGATCTTGCAAGCGATCTAATACCAGCAGGTTTCCACTCACCGAATCGTTCTTTGGACAAAAGAAATCCGTTTCAGAATACTGAGGTTTTTTTACAACACCTAAAACTCCCTGCGGTGTCATCGTTTCCCCTAGCTTTTCAAACAGCTTGTCGGAAAGGAGGCAAACATCAATCCCGCGCTTCTGAAATTTACTGAATAAGTCCTTTAGCTCAAATGACTGCTCTTCTAAATCAGCCCTCATAAAAACTCGCCTAAGGTCGGCCTGATTATCCAAGGCCTCTCGCAGCAGGTTGGGTCCCTCAATCAGATATTGAGAAAGCTTCTCCCTCTGTTTTTTTTGTTGCAGCCCCAATGTTTCTTTAAAGAGTACATTGTCTGCGGATTGGATATTTTTTACCATATTTTCCCTAGCCTCATTCAATTTATTATTTATGGCATAATACAGAAAAAGAAGCCGGTTCATTTACCGGCTTCGATGATACACTTTTAAAAGTTCCCCATTTTATCTTTGTTTAGGAAAGACGGTATTGCAAACGAATTTGTTAATTTTTCCCGAAACGCTCTATCGTCATCGGACAAATTATGGTGCTGTACATTTCCGTCCCGCGCATTTTCTGCTCCCGACTCATGCTCTTCGTGTTCTCCAGCCTCTGTTTTATCTTTATTTGACGGTGTCAAAATATCAACGTTGCGATCCTCAAACCCAGTTGCGATTACTGTGATGATAATTTCATCCTTTAGGTCTTCCTTTACAGATGCTCCGAAAATTACAATCGCATCTTTATCCGCCGCTTTCTCAATTTGGTCAGCAGCTTCATTCACTTCAAGCATACCCAAGTCATAACCACCCATGATATTAAGTAAGATTGCTTTCGCTCCGTTAATTGATGTTTCAAGAAGCGGGCTTTCGATTGCATCCTTTACTGCATCCGATACTCTGGAGTCGCCGCTTCCGCGTCCAACCCCCATATGTGCAATTCCTCTGTCGCTCATAACCGTCTTAACATCCGCAAAGTCCAGATTAATCAAGCCGGCTTCTGCAATCAAATCGGAAATTCCTTGCACTCCTTGCTTCAAAACCTCATCGGCCATTGCAAATGCCTGTATCATGGTTGTATTCTTTTCTGCAATCTGCAGCAATTTATCATTTGGTACAACGACCAAAGAATCAACATATTTCTTTAAGAACTTAATTCCCAGTTCTGCGTGTTCTCTTCGTTTCTTTCCTTCAAACGTGAAAGGCTTTGTTACGACACCAACAGTTAGGATTCCTTGATCTTTCGCTGCTTTTGCGATAATAGGTGCGGCACCAGTTCCTGTTCCGCCTCCCATACCTGCTGTAATAAATACCATGTCCGCACCGGAAATAAATTTTTCCAAATCATCTATATTCTCTTCTGCTGCTTTCTGACCCACCTCAGGGTTTGCGCCTGCACCAAGCCCCCTAGTCAGCTTTTCACCGATTTGAATCTTCGTTTCCGCTTTGGATCCGGCAAGCGCCTGCTTGTCCGTATTTACTGCCATAAAAGTGATTCCGTTTAAACCTGCATCTATCATACGATTGACAGCGTTACTTCCGCCGCCGCCAATTCCAATTACCTTAATTTGGGCGTTCTTGTCCTCGTTTACTTCAAACTGCAACATAAAAAGTAACCTCCTGTTACTGTAATAATACTAATTATAACATAAGAGTACAACTGGTGCACCTATTTCTTATCGGGATTCGTATCTTTTTTTAAGACATATTTCTCCACCACAATCCGTCGAATCACGGCTAAATTATTAAATAATCTCCCGCCAAATACAAAAATAGCAGCATAATAAAGAGGCACTCCGAGCAAATCCCCTAAATAGGTCAATGCCGCTGCCAAAACAGCATTTGTGACAAATCCGGTTACAAAAATAACGCCGTTGTACTTATCTTCAAATTGTGAACGCGCCGCCCCTAAAATGGAATCCAGCGATGCTAAAAGTGCCATTGTGATGTAAAAGGAAAACTCCGCAGGATAGGTGATATCCAGCCCAAATCCTAAAATCAAGCCTCCAATCAGCCCAATTGACATTGCAATTAAAATCAATTTCCTTCCCCCTCTTTCGTAGTCGTCATATACCGAAAGCTGTGTTCCTCCGGATAAGCCGGAATCTCCAGTCCTTCTTCTGTTTTCAGTTTGAACACAAGTCCATAACCATCTCTTAAAAGAGTCCCATACCCATCCGGCCCCAACAAGGCAGATGCCAAACGGTCTGAAGCTCCAATGGCTTTAATTCGAAACGGTCTGGCTTCAAATTGTCCGTTGATACGTACCGTATATCCTGAGCATGAAATCGCACTTGCATTCGCAATGCGGTGTCCATTTACCGAAACAGCCTCTGCACCTGCCCCAAAAAGGTCATTTAAGATTGTCAGCAAATCGCTGTCATGCACCAAAACGTTTCCGACCGGTTCTTCTTCCATTAAATCTCTTGTTGCATCATCGAGATAAATAGAGACACCTTCACCCTTTACTGCTGTAAAATGGCTTACCAACTTATACTCATTCAGCTTCTTTTGCATTTCCGCTAAAAGATCTGCATTTTTGTCCTCTGCTGCGAGCTTTTCATATTCTTCCAATTTTGTTTCTGTCTCTAAAATACGTTCCTCAATTTGGAGGATACTCTGCTTCTCACTTTCAATCGCTACTCTGTATTCATCCATAATTTTAGGTGAAACATAGAGCTTCTGTCCTTTTGAAATTTGTGTCTGCGCTGCGATAAAAAAACCAATCGCCAAGCAAAAACACACCGTTAAAACTTTTGCCAGTCGGCTCATAGGAGCTCCCTCCTATTCTTTTTCATCTTCCGCTACCTGCTGTGCGTAGCGGAACTTTAAAATTCCATTATATCTAGGGATATTAATTTCACCTTGCTTTACAATATCCACACGAACGCCTGATTTTTTCAAGTTCTCAATAATTCCGTACCGAATGGTAATCGTTGCCTCAATGGTATCTGGATTTCCAATTGCCTTAATCTGATATGGCGGCGCCGTCGGAATGGTATTGATATTGACATTGTCCCCGGCTAAGCTCACTTCAGTCGTCGCAATGATACGTTGTCCATTAATTGAAATGGCCTCCGCGCCAGCGTCCTTGAGTTTATTCACCAAGTTCAGCAGCTGCTCATAGTTTGTCATAAGATAGCTGTACCCATCACTGAATTCATCCGGGACAGGGTCGTCCAAAGTAATGATCACACCGGAGCCTTTCACTTCCACCAGTCCCGCCGCCATCTTATACTTTTCCTGTTCTTTTAATATGGATTTCAGGGTGCTGTCTTCTTCTGCTTTTTTCTTCTGGATATCATCCATAAGACCCTCAAGCTCGATTAGACGCTGCGTTGCCGCCTCTTTTTCCGCTCTCACCTTTTTCATTTCGGCTTCCAGCCCCTGCGCTTTTGCAAGTGGTATCAAGCCGCCAGGGTCAGAGCCTTGTGTCGTATTTACCTGAACAGATATGATTAAACCAATGAGCAAAGCCAAAAGCCCTACCATAATAATCCCACTGTACTTCTTCATTTGTTTTACCTCTCTTGACTCTATTCGATTTCAGGGCTGAATGAAAAGTACCCGTCACTTCCCATCTTTATCACTCCCCGTTCAATCCCCTGCGTATATAATTTATACAAAACGCTCTTCAATGCATCCATGTTTTCACGGATATTTTCCGGCGTTCCTTCGCAATATAAATAATCGTAAATGTAAGCCTTAATTACCACTTTTGAAATATCTATTTTTTTAAAATAAATTTCATTCTCTTCCATCGCAGAAAGCATTTTTAAAGTATCTGTCAAAACAGAATTTTCTTCAACCTCTAACGGAAATCCGGGGTCCATTTTCTTCACAGTCATTCCCATAAGAAGCGGCAATGCCGGAGCCGTCTCTGTCTTACGCAAAATCAGTCCATCTTCATCCATAAGAAGATACGCTTCTCCGTAAGGCAACGCCGCATATTCTTTCCGTTCTTCTACTTTGATAACTACGGTGGAGGGCAGACTCCTTGATATTTTTATGTTTTTGATATAAGGGTCCTTGCGGACGCGGTCTGACGCATTCCCCAGCGAGGTTTTAAAAATATTTTTTCCAGTCTTAATTTTAGACAGGCTGATAATCTGTTCTGCGGTGTAATAGTTATTTTCTTTTACTTTTATTTTCTGTATATCAAAAAGACTAGATGTTAAAAAATAGTACATCCCTATTATTATAACAAATAATATTAATGTTTTTAACAAATAACGCTTTTTCTTTCTTTTTTTCTTTTTTCTAGGCTTCTTCACATTTGAATTCTTTAAATTCTCTTTCATCTTCTTGTATTCTCTCTATTCTAGCTCCCAGTTTCTTTAATGCTACTTCAAATTTACCATATCCTCTGTCAATATGGCAAATATTTTCTACGATTGTTTCCCCTGATGCTGCAAGCCCCGCAAGCACCATTGCAGCTCCGCCCCTGAGGTCTTTCGCTTCGACGCGGCTCCCCCTAAGGCCTTCGACACCGGTTACTTTTGCCGTGCTTGCACAAAGCTCAATCTCTGCACCCATTTTACGTAAAAAATCAACTTGCTTAAACCGGTTTTCAAAAATAGTTTCTGTCATTTTGCTCTGTCCGTCAGCAAGCATCATTAATATAAGAAATTGCGATTGCATATCAGTTGGGAATCCAGGGTACGGAAGCGTTTTTATTTCGCGAACTGCCTTGAGACGTTCAGGTGCTTTTAAATAAATACGGTTTTGCTCCGTTCGCAAAGAGCATCCCATTTCACGAAACTTTGCCAATGTACTCGCCATTTGTGACGGCGCGGCATTTTCAAGCAGGATTTCTCCTTTTGTCACAGCTGCCGCTGCTAAAAAAGTTCCTGCTTCTATACGGTCTGGAATCACCTTATGTTCGGCTCCGTGGAGAAGCTTCCCTCCCGAAATCACAATTTCGCCGCTCCCTGCACCTGTGATACTTGCCCCGCAAGCATTTAAAAAATTTTGCAAATCTTCAATTTCTGGTTCTTTTGCAGGGTGAACGATACGAGTTTCACCGTTTGCCGAAAGCGCAGCCATCATAATATTTTCTGTCGCCCCCACACTTGGAAAATCAAGCCGGATTGTTGTTCCCTGCAAATTGGAAGCGCGGCAAAGCAGTCTTCCATTTTCCTCTTCAATCTCCGCCCCCATTTTCTGGAGTGCTTTTAAATGTAGATCAATCGGACGTGCGCCTATTGCACATCCACCCGGATGACTCATCTCTACAGTTCCGCAGCGTGCCAGCATCGGCCCAAGCAGAAACACGGATGAGCGCATTTCCTTTCCCAAAACTTTCGGTATGTAAGATTGTGTCAGCTGGCTGGAATCGACCGTAATCGTATTCCCTTCCCGTTGAGTTATGCAGCCCAGTTCATTGAGTATTGTCAGCATCGTACTGACATCCAGCAAATCCGGGCAATTATGAATCGTACATACATCCCCCGTTACCAATGAAGCAGCCAATATAGGCAGCACTCCATTTTTTGCTCCGGTTAATTTATGGCTTCCAGAAATACGGTTCCCGCCAATTATATGATAACTGTCCAAAAAAAAACACCTCCGCAGAAAGTCATAGTCTTATTTTGATACCTATAAACCATACTATGAAGCTCTGCAAATTGTGTTACAGCACAGGCTGTACCTTTTCTTTAAAACTCCAGATTCTCATAAATAATATCAACCGCATCAAAGCGTCCTACCGAAGCACTGGCTTTTCCCATTGCATTCAGTATCTCTTTATTATTTTTTAATCGAAGAATCGTATCCATCAATTTTTCAGCCGTTAAATCCTTTTCCTCAATCAAAACAGCACCGCCTTTATCCGCCGGAACCTTGGCGTTAAAGTACTGATGGTTTCCTGTTACGTTTGGAGAAGGAATTAATATAGACGCCTTCCCGCAGGCCGTAATTTCTGATACAGTCAACGCGCCGGAGCGGCTTATAATTAGATCTGCCGCAGATAGATATTCATGCATATTGTCTACATAAGGAAGCAACTTTATCTTATCTTTATTGATTTTCTGTTGGCTCAGCTCTTCTTCAATCAGAGGATAATGTAATTTGCCCGTAATAAAAAATACTTTTATATCTGAAAGAGCATTCAGGCTCTCCGCAGCTTTTATCATAACACTGTTAATTTTCCCAGCCCCCAGGCTTCCGCCAAAGCAAAGAATGACAAATTCTCGATCTGCAATTTCCAGTTTATCACGGAAATTCTGCATCGTGCTGGTCAGGAAGCTCTTTCGGATTGGGTTTCCCGTCACAATCAGCTTTTCCTTTTTTTTAAAGTATTCTTGCGCTTCCGGAAAACTGATAAACACCTTGTCCACATAGTTTTCCAATAATTTATTCGTAACCCCGGGGAATGCATTTTGCTCATGGATATAGGATTTGATGCCGTATTTATGCGCTGCACGCACAATCGGTCCACAGACATAACCACCCGTCCCGATTACAACATCCGGCTTGAACTCCTTTAAAATTTGTTTTGCCTCATTGTTTCCTTTCATTAAATCAAGAACGGTTCTGACATTTTTCCATATTTTTTTTCTGTGGAATCCGCTGACCGTAATAAAGCGAATTTCATACCCGCTCTTTGGAACAAGCTCTTTTTCCATTCCGCGGCGAGTCCCTACGAAAAGAATCTCCGCATCGGGATTCCTCCTTTTTATCTTATCCGCAATCGCAATTGCCGGATAAATATGTCCTCCGGTACCTCCGCCGGTCATAATTACTCTCATGGCTCTCCCTCCTTATTTTGCAGAATGCCTTGATATGTTCAGCATGATTCCCATAGACCCCATAAATAACAGTAACGCATTTCCTCCAAAGCTGATAAACGGTAATATAATCCCGGTCGGCGGCATGGAGGAAGTTACAACTGCAATGTTTAAAACAACCTGAACGGCAAGCATAATTGTAATTCCTGATGCGATGAGCATTCCAAATAAATCTGGAGCATTCAGTGAAATATGTGCACATCTCCATATTAATACAAGGTATACCGCAATCAGCAAAAGGCATCCGATATATCCAAGTTCTTCCCCGATAATCGCAAATATAAAATCATTTTGTGGCTCCGGAAGGTAAAGCGTTTTCTGAATACTTTTTCCTAATCCAACGCCAAAAAGTCCGCCCGAGCCTAAAGCCAAGAGCGACTGAGTGACCTGCCATCCGGTTCCAAGCGGGTCTTGAAAGGGATCAATAAAGCTGAACATGCGCTTCATTCGGTAAGGCTCTGCAAGAATCAAAACCACAATCCCCGCGCAGCCGGCAATTCCAATTCCAAAGAGATATTTCAGGTTCAGTCCCGCCACAAACATCATACCTACAACAATGGCAACCACAGTAATTGCCGTCGACATATTAGGCTGTTTAATAATCAACCCAAAGTAAGCACCGCAAAGAAGTACTAACGGCAGAATGCCTTCTGTAAAAGATAAAATCCGTTTTGGTTTATCACTTAGATATTTGGCAACAAATAAAATCGCGCAGATTTTCGCAATCTCACCTGGCATAATGGTTAAGCTGTCACTCCCCAGCTTAAGCCAGCGAGTCGCACCGTTTACATCCTTACCCAAAGGTGTAAACAGCAAAAGTAAGAGGATAAAGCTGGTAACCATTAATGGAAATGCCATTTTTTTATAATATTTATAAGGAAACAGCATACAAAAAACAAAAAGAATGGTTCCTAAAAATGCCCATATGGCGTCACGGATTAAATAATAATATGGGTTTCCGTAATCACTGATGGCCACATAATAGCTGGCACTGAATACCATAATGATACCAAACAAAACGAGCCCCATCATGAGTATAGTCAATACAAAATCACCGGTTTTCATTTTGATTTTCTCATTTCCTCTTTGTTTTTTTGCCATTTATCTCTCCAATTCCTGAACGCAGCTTTTAAAGTGCCTCCCCCTCTGCTCATAACTGCTGTACATATCCCAGCTTGCACAGGCTGGGGAAAGCAGTACCGTATCTCCCGGTGCAGACAAGGAAAAGCTCTTCTTTACGCATTCACCCATATCCTTCTCATCAAAAATTGCATGATATCCCAACATTTCCGCTGTCTCTCTTATTTTCGGTGCCGTTGCTCCTAATAAAACCAACGCCTTTACTTTTCCGTTAAAAGCAGAAATAAACTCTTCAAATTTTGAATTTTTATCATAGCCTCCTGCAATTAATATAACATTGCCTTTCATTGCTTCAATTGCCTTGATGGAAGCATCTGGATTTGTACCCTTCGAATCATTCACAAAGCGCACGCCTCCGACTTCGCCGCAAAATTCCAAGCGGTGCTCAACCCCCTGAAATTCCCGCAGTGTTTTCGCGATGATTTCTTTGGATATGCCACAAAAATAGGCAATTCCACATGCAGCTAACGCATTCTCCAAATTATGCATTCCGGGAATCGCAAGCTCCTCCACACCGCAAATATCAATTGTATTCTCCGCTTGCTCTTTTACTATGATTCTATTATTTTGTACAAACACCCCTCTGTCTAAAACAACGTTTCGACTGAAAGGCACTACGACACTTTGGCATTCGTGCATTAGTTCGCAAGACATAGGGTCATCATAATTTACCACAAAGTAATCGTCTTTCGTTTGGTTCTTGAAAATTTTCGCTTTTGCTTTCGCATAATTTTCTAATGTTTTATGCCGATCTAAATGGTCAGGGGTAATATTTAAAAGTGCACAAATAACTGGATGAAAGGTCTCCGTCGTTTCCAGCTGAAAGCTGCTGCATTCCGTAACCAGCCAGGAATCCTCTTCTGCGGTCAATGCAGTCGAAGTAACCGCAACTCCTATATTGCCGACTACCGCGGTTTTTCTTCCGGCATTTTTTAAAATTTCACCGACTAAAGTCGTCGTTGTCGTTTTTCCATTTGTTCCGGTAATCGCAATGTAATTGCCCTTACCTAGCCGATAAGCAAGCTCTAATTCTCCGATAATTTCTACATTAAGTGTTTGCGCTTTCTGAAGAAAAGGGAGTTCCAAAGGGACGCCGGGACTGACTACAATCGCGTCATAACGTTCTAATTCTAAAGGATCTACTCCTAAATAACAGGTCACATTCTGTGCCTTAAGATAGTTTACAAGAGGCGCTTCCATTTCTTCCTGCGTTTTTTTATCGTATACAGACACTTCCGCTCCGTGACGAAGCAACGCTTCGGCTGCGGATACTCCGGATTTTCCAAGACCGACTACCAGATATTTTTTTGCTTGATTCATACTTTTCCCTTCTTCCCTCGTATCGAACAACTTTTAGAATACTTTTGCATCAAAAACCTTTAAACTTATGATACATAGCAACAAGGTTACCATCCAAAATACAACAACAACTTTTGTTTCTTTCCAACCCCCAAGCTCAAAATGGTGGTGCAGGGGCGCCATACGAAACACACGCTTTCCGTTTCGCAATTTATAACTCACGACTTGAATAATTACAGACAGTGCTTCTGCAACGTACACACCTCCGGCAATTGGCAGAATCAGCTCTATATTCATTAGAATCGCGGCCGCTGCAAGGCCACCGCCTAATGCCAGAGAACCGGTGTCTCCCATAAATAGTTTTGCAGGGTACTTATTATACATTAAAAACCCAAGACAGCCTCCCGCAAGCGCAGCGCAGAACACGGTTGCCGCACTCATTCCAAAAAAGTTCATGCCTACCAAAGCAAAAAATACGGCAACAATGCTCGTTACTCCTGAGGCCAAACCATCTAATCCGTCTGTCAGATTTACACTGTTTACCATAGACACTACAACGAAAGCGATAAACGGAATATACAAAACGCCGAAGTCCCAATATTCATTGATAAAAGGAATAAATACTGTAGTTTTATAAATCGAAACACTGGACTGATAAAAAGCCAGTCCGACTGCAATGGCAATCTGCAAAAGTAATTTTTGTAGTGCGGTCAATCCCAGATTACGTTTCATCGCAACCTTTACAAAATCATCGATAAAGCCTATGAGTCCAAATGCAACGAAGGAGCCTAATAAAATCCACATATCCGTATTTAAAATACCAGAGCTGAGACAAGTAACCAACACAGCAAAGAGAATGATAATACCACCCATCGTCGGTGTGCCGGTCTTTGCCATATGAGACTGCGGCCCCTCCTCGCGGATGCTCTGACCTGCCTTGATTTTTTTCAATACTGGGATAAACAGCGGGGTTCCAATTACAGCAATAAGAAAGGCTACCGCTAGTTTTATCCATATCTGCATATATTCCATTTATAAGCTCCTTATCTTGTTCACAATCTCCGTCATTTTCATACCGTTTGACCCTTTTACCAAAACTACGTCGCCCTGCTTTAAAAATTCTTGCAAACGGTTCATCAGTGTTTCTCTCTCTTCATAGTAGAAAACTTCTGTCTTTTTTGAAGCAGCCTTCGCGCCTTCTGCAATAAAGCCTGCATTTTTACCTACTGATATTACCACATCTATTTCTCGTTGGGAAGCATATTCGCCGACCTGATAATGGTATTTTGCAGCAGCTTCCCCCATCTCTAAAATATCGGCAAGAATCGCGATTTTACGCGTTCCCGACACACTCACCAGCACATCGAGTGCCGCCTTCATCGAATCGGGACTAGCATTATACGTATCGTCTATCAGCTTTATACCATTCTTTTCCTCTATGTTCAACCTGCGGTTCGTTCCTTCCATCTCGGCCAGGCCTTTCGCTGCCTCTTTCAAAGAAACACCCAGTTCAGCTCCAACAGAAACTGCAAGCATTGCATTCCATCCATTATGACTACCCAGAAGAGGCAGTGAAAAATCCTGACTTTGCATTTCATTGGTAATCGTAAAGCGAATCCCTTGCTCTCCTAAATCTTCTTGATTCTCAAGCCGAAAATCAGCAGACTTCTGCTCTCCTGCTGTTACAATCCGAAAATCTTCACAGTAAGGCTCTTGCTTTTCTTTCTTTTTATGCATACATTGAAGCAGTACTTCTCTTTTCAACAAGTCGTTGTCTTCATTTACAAAAAGTATATTTTGCTTTAAAAAGAAATCTGTAATTTCCATTTTTGCTTCTAGTATATTTTCTCTCGTCTTTAAATATTCAATATGAGAGGTTCCTATATTTGTAATCACGGCCAAATCTGGTCTTACAATATCTGCCAGACGGTGGATTTCACCGAATTCGCTCATCCCCATCTCAAAGATTCCCACTTCAATTCCATCGTTTAATTCAAAGATCGTAAGTGGAAGTCCAATATGGTTATTATAGTTTCCTGAATTTCTAAGCGTTTTATATTTTTGAGAAAGGACGGCATAAAGCATCTCTTTTGTCGTTGTCTTTCCAGTGCTTCCGGTAACGCCAATTTTTTTGATTGGAAATAAGGAGAGATACCATTCAGCCAAATCCTGCAGAGCTTTTGTGGTATCCTCAACCAAAAGAACCGTGACATCCGGCAAACTTTTTTTTATTTCGTCAGCAATCTGTCTGCTGTGCAGAACAAGTACGCCACAGCCTTGTTCTGCAGCTTTCATTGCATAAATATGGCCGTCTTTTTCTTCTCCGACAATTGCAAAGAATGCATCTTTTTGCAAAACCTTTCTTGAATCAATCGCAATGCCTTCAATCATAGTATCTGCGGTACCGCAAAACAATACACCTTTTGTTGCGTTTTGTATCTCTGAAACAGTAATTTTTTTCATAAGGTACTTTTCCTCTCTTTCATCTGGAACTACGTTTATCGGATTTATTTAAAGCTCTTGTATCATTCTTTGCGTAATTTCTTTATCATTAAAATAATTCTTCGCACTTCCGATAATCTGATAGCACTCGTGTCCCTTTCCTGCGATGATGATAACATCGTCCTTTTCGTAAAAAAGAACTGCCCTGCGGATTGCTTCCATGCGGTTGTCTATGACGATATAGCTGCATCCGGTTTTGAGCATCCCTTTCTCAATCTCTTCAGCAATACATCTTTGATCTTCTGTTCGCGGATTATCACTGGTGATAATGCAGTAATCGCTGAAAATACCTGCAATCTCTCCCATAATCGGACGCTTTCCCCGATCTCGGTCACCGCCGCAGCCAAATACACAAATCAATCTTCCCTTTGTGAAATTCTTTGCCGTTTTTAAAACCATGCGAAGTGCCTCTGGTGTATGCGCATAATCTACGATGGCTGTCATCCCTTTTTGATTTGGAACAACTTCAAACCTTCCCGGCACACCTTGCAGATGATTCAATGCTGATTGTATGAAAGGAAATGCAATTCCACTCAGGCTCGCCAAGCCAGCTGCGCATAGAGTATTATACAAGGTAAATAAACCCGGTGTCTTTAGGAATAATTCACCAACTTCTTCCCTATTTTTAAAGAAACAAAGCCCGCACCCCTCTGCATCATTTTTTATTACCTTCCCATAAAAGTCTGCATTTTCATCTTGCAATGAATAGCTGTACGCTTTTTTCCCTTCCTGCTTCAGTTCTTCGTATAAGCGGCCTCCATAAGCGTCGTCTATATTGATAAGGCTTATGCTGTCACCTATGAAAAACAAAGTTTTTTTCGCTTGATAATACTCTTCTTCTGAGCTGTGAAAGTCCATATGATCCTGTGTTAAATTTGTAAAAGCAGTATAGGAAAAGTGAATATCATCCACTCGGTGAAGTGCCAAGCCGTGAGAAGACACCTCCATCGTGCAGCATTTTATCCCTTTTTCCTTCATTTCAGAAAACATATGCTGCAAGTCGAAGGATTCCGGAGTCGTTCGTGCAGATTCATACTCTTTATCTGCAAATCGATAGGCAACTGTTCCAATCACTCCGCAAGAGCAGCCTGCTTCTTCCAGTATTTCTTTTAACATATACGTTGTTGTCGTTTTTCCGTTTGTTCCAGTCACAGCAAAAACCGTCATCTCTTCGGATGGATCTCTGTAAAAGTTTTTCGCAATCTGCGAAAGTGCTTTTCGCGTGTCACTTGTTTCCAAAACTGGTATCTTTTTTAGTTCCACAGCAAACTTATCTTGTGTAATTACTGCAGCCGCTCCATGAAATGCGGCTTCGACGGCATAAATATGACCGTCGGTCTGGTACCCTTTCATACAGACAAATAAATTGCCTTTTTTCACTTTGCGAGAATCAATGGCGATTCCCGTAATTTCTGTATCTTGCATATCCATCGGACATTTTATCCCCGTTTCGTACAACAGGTCTAAAAGTTTCATGCCATGCTCCTTACTTCATTTATTGAGAATATAAATATACATTCGTGTTCAGCGGTACTTTCTCTCCCGCTTTTGGATACTGATCCACAATTGTAAAATCGTTGCTGTCGCCTTTTGCCGGCGAAACAGTGTATTGCAGTGATTTTCCGCCAAGAACACCGATTGCATCACTGAAACTTGTTCCGCTTACATTCGGAACAATCGTCATTTGGCTGTCAATTTCTTTTTGCTCTTCTTCGCTGTACTGCGGAGTAATATTTAAATAACGAAGTGTTTCTTCTAAAATCATCTTAACACCCGGAGCGGCAGTCTGACTTCCGAAATGAACACCCTGCGGTTCATCAACAACGAGTAGAATTGCCAGCTGCGGATCTTCCATCGGCGCCATACCTACAAAGGAGGAGCAGACTAAATTATCACTGTACGCTCCATTGATTACCTTGTTTGCAGTACCGGTTTTCCCTCCGATTCGATAGCCTGCTATTTTTGCAGTTCCGCCGCCACCAATGGATACAACCGACTCCATAATGGTACGCATTTCTTCCGCGGTCTGCTTTGAAATCACCTGACGCACAACCTTTGGTTCAATCTTCTGCACAACATTTCCGTCTGAATCACGCATTTCCTTCACCAAATGAGGTTCCATGAGTTTCCCGTCATTTCCGATCGCCGAAATTGCCGTGATTAAGCTGATTGGTGTCACCGCGATTCCCTGCCCGTAAGACATCGTAGCAAGACCAACCGGTCCGGCAGTATCTTTTCTCTGTAAAATATTGTTCCCTTCTCCAGGATAATCAATGCCCGTCTTTTCTGTCAGTCCAAACAAATCCAAATATTCATAATAGCGTTCCAGTCCAACACGCTGAGCAAGCTGAATAAAAACTGGATTACAGGAGTTTTGTACTGCCTGCGCCAATGTTTCTTCTCCATGTGGATTGCCTTTTCTCCAACAGTGCAGCATCGTTCCTGCAACCTCATAATTGTATTTACAAACAAATTTATCAGTCGGGGAAGTTACACCTTCTTCCAGTGCGATTGAAGTTGTGATTAGCTTAAAGGTGGAACCTGGATCATAAGTATCACTAATCATTGGATTTCTCCACATCTGGTTCCAGTATAGCTGCTTTTCCTGATCGGAAAGACTCTCTACATAAGCAGCCTTCTGCGCATCAAGAGGAACTCTCGAATTATTCGGATCGTAATCAGGCGTCATTGCCATTGCTAAAATCTCTCCGGTTTTCGGATCCATAACAAGACACCATACCTGTGTAGCCTGTGTATCTGCCTGGACTTGATCCAATGCTTTCTCTACATAATGCTGTATTACTTCATCAATCGTCAGTACCACATTTAAGCCGTCTTCTGCTTGAAAGTATTTTTCCATTCCATAAGACAGCCCATCTCCCTTTAAGTCAGTATCCTTAATCCACCTCCCCGGCACGCCGCTCAAATATTTGTCATATTTCAGCTCTACTCCCGAAAGGCCTCTGTTATCATCCGTCGTACTCCCAAGAACATGCGAAGCAAAGGCGCCCAGAGGGTAATAGCGTTTTACATCCTCTGCAATGGATATCCCTGAAAGCTTGGCATTTCGTATTTGATCCGCCTTGTCTTTTTCCACATATTTTGCAACCCGTACAAGAAGCTTACTCTTTGTAATCGTTTCTCTGACAGCCGCCTCCTCCATACCTAAAATTTCGGATAAAGCTTTTGCTGTTTTATCAATTTTTAATTCTTTCTCTTCTTTTGTCTTTGCGGATGCCGCAACATCCTTCGGTCTTACCCATATGGTGTTGGTTACAGCACTAATCGCCAATTCTTTCCCGTTACGGTCTAAGATGACGCCCCTTTTAGCTGGAATGGGCACATCATTTGTTTGCTGTTCCACTGCCATTTTTGCATATCGCTCACTTGCCACCACTTGAATCCATCCAACTCGAAATACAAGCAGGGTACAAACGATGCAGGTACAGGCAAAAATAAAAATCAGCCTTTTCCTGTTTTTATTATTGGTTACGATCATTTTTCATCCTCCAAAGGCATAAAGGTCTCCTCTCATCTTCTCTGTCACAAAACACTGTCACAGGAAACAATACTCCCTGCTAGATAAAAAACCGGAATTCCCTTATGATATGAAATTATCCGGTTTTGATCTTCTTTATGAAATTATTTTCATGGCTCCACCTTACTCTATTATACAAAACACCTTTTAATTGTATGCCTCTTGCTTTAATGCTAATGCAAAATCCTTGATTGGCACTTCTTCTTTATCAATGTAGACATACTGGTTTAAGGCCGGATATACCATTCCTAACTGCACTTTTGCCTTTTCCTCTATTATTTGAATATGAGACTGGCTTTTTATTTTTACGTTCAAGTTCTCAATTTCACCTTCAATGACGGCAGATTCCTTGACAAGCTTATTAATATTATATTTAATCTTTGCAGAATACGCCGTACTTGCAATCAACCCCACCGACAGCACGGCAACGACTACCGCTAAAATCATAATTTGACATTTCTCGCGCAGTGTAATAGACGGCGACGTGCTTGTTTTTTCGACCTTTGTATTTTTTTTCTTCGTAGGTCTCATATCCAAGCCATATTTGTGATAGTTCTCTTGATGTTCATACCATTTTTCTGCTGCTATCATATCATCTCTCCCACTTTTCAATTACTCTTAGCTTTGCACTTCTAGCTCTAGGGTTTAAGATCAATTCTTGTTCTGATGGAAGAATCGGTTTGCCGAATACTTTCTTCACATCTGTTTTTTTCCCGCACGCACAGATCGGAAATTCTTTCGGACACATGCAGGGGTTCAGTCTTTGATGAAATCTTTCTTTCACAATACGATCTTCTAACGAATGAAACGTTATGATACACAAGCGTCCACCATCAGCAAGAACATCCAAGAAAGCATCCACTGCTTTTTCCAACTGCCCAAGCTCGTCGTTTACTTCAATACGAATTGCCTGAAAGGTTCTTTTTGCCGGATGAGGGCCGTCTCTCCTTGCCGAAGCCGGAATTGCCGCCTTAATAATTTCTACAAGCTCCCCTGTTGTGGTAATCGGTGATTTCTTTCTGTATTTCACAATAAATTGACTGATTCTTGAAGCCCATCGTTCTTCTCCATATTTGCGAATCATTTTCGTCAATTCTTCTTCCGTATAGGTATTGACCACAGTCTCTGCTGTCAAGGAATCCTCTGCATTCATCCGCATGTCTAACGGTGCATCTTTCATATAAGAAAAACCCCGTTCTTCATTATCCAGCTGAAACGAAGAGACTCCCAAGTCAAGAAGAGCACCATCAATCGAAGAAATCTGCTGCTTTTTTAATACATCTTTAATATCAGAATAATTGCTTTGTACAAATATTTTTTGGCAGTCATATTTCTCTAAATTTGAAGAAGCAGCACGCAGGGCATCCTGATCGCGATCAATGCCAATTAGAGTCCCTTTTGAATTTAGTTTTTCACAAATCCCGCCTGCATGTCCGCCGCCCCCGAGTGTTCCATCTACATAAACGCCTTCCGGTCTTATGTTCAGGTTTTTTATTGACTCAGAAAACAAAACCGATACATGTTTAAATTCCATTCACCCCTCCTATATCCCATAAATCTCCATTTGCTCCGCGAATTCACCGGCATCCAATTTTTCTCCATTCTCCGCATTTTCATAAGCTTCTTTGCTCCAAATTTCTATCTTGCTCAATACACCAATGGTTACCAAGTCTTTTTCAATCTTTGCATAATTTCTCAAGCTCTGCGGAATCGTGAGCCTCCCCTGCTTGTCCATTTCCCCTTCTACTGCACTTGCATAAAAATAACGAACAAACGCTCTGGCTTTTGGATCCGATATCGGAAGCTTATCCAATTTCTCGTGAAACTTCGCCCACTCGCTCATTGGATAAATATAAAGGCAATTGTCCAGTCCCTTCGTCAAAACGCACTTATATTCCAGCTCTTCGCGAAACTTCGCAGGCACAATAATTCGGCCTTTGCTGTCTATAGAGTTTTGATATTCGCCCATCAACATGACACAATTACCCCACTATATTTTTTAACTACTTCCACTATACTCCACTTCACTCCACTTCGCAACCACAGGAAACCAAAAACTGTTCCAAAATGATTAATTTTATCTTCAATTTTTTTCTTTATAAATTATTAACAGTTTATTAACACAAGATATTGTGCTTGAATCTGTTTAATCTCCAAAATATCGTTTTTAAATCGGTGGAGGATTTTTTCCCCTCTCCTTTTTTTCTCTTCTTTCTTTTTACGCAAAAAGTATATAAATTTTTAAACAAATACATGCTTTCCTATGTGACAAGATTTTTGTTTTTCCATATACTATATCAACAGCAAAGGATTCACTTCATAGTACTCTTCTCTCTTTTCATACATATTGAGAACTAATTACATTCAATATGTACTTTTAATTCTAATATAAAAGAGAGGTATAAATCATGCCAAGAAATAGAAGTAATTCTTGTCTTCCACGCTGCGGAAGCCGTTGTTTAGGCAGTGTCTGCGGCACTAACATCGATACGGAAGGCATTGATTTTACGAATGAAAGATCAAATTTAGTATACATGGATAAGGTATTTTGCTTTACGGACGCAACCAGCTGTCCGCTGATGTTTAACTTGAATACGGGGGGAGCAAATCGAAACCGTTTCGTTACAGAGCTGACATTAGAACCGCAGAATTGCTGCTGTATGCCGTGTAATCTAGAAGAAAATGCAGTATTTAACATTGAAAAATCCTTTGTTGTTGTCGAGTACTTCAACACTAGACCGCCAGGAAACGTTTCTGCAAACCAGGTTTCTCTCGATGGATACCCAGTTGATGCGGTATCTTATTCGAACGGTCAGTACCTTGCTAAAACAGCCGGCATCGTTTCGATGCTCCAAAGAGAGCGCTGCATGGATGCAGGTCTTCCGACAAAGACCTTCTTTTTAATCAATAATGTGGGCCCTTGGGACATTCGAGCAAAATATGTATTAGAAGGTACTGTAAATTCTGGTGGAAGAACTTCCTGCTTCCGCTGTGAGATTTCAAATGCGAACGGTACGGCAAATACCCAGCTCCCGCCGTCCTGCGGATCGAGCTTTGCAATTCCGGACCTCAGTTTGCCTTGTAGTATCAACGGCATAGCTCCGGATATTCGATTCCAATTCGATGCAGGAGTCGAGCTGGTAAATCCTACCTTAACACTGAGCCGCGGCGGAAGACGCCCGAAGCCGGGCTGCTGCTGTGACGAATGTGAGCCAGAATGTGACAGAATCGTAGATTCCTTACGCCACAATTGCGGAAATAACAACAATAACAACAATAACAATAATAACAGTCCGACATTAACGCTCACTTCAAAAGTAGCAATTGAACCAACCGTGCATATCGAGGTCGTACGCCAGACGTTATTCTGCACCAACGCATGCGAAGCTTTAATCCCTTGTGATGGCTCCGTAAGCGCAGCAGAAGACGAAGAGTGCGTAAGCCCGTTCCAGTCCGATTGTTCCTGCGGTAATTCTTCTAACGTTGCAGGCATACAAAGCTGTGATTGCGATGACGACGATGAATTATTCCCAATATCTACCACCTGCGGCACAGGCTGTGGCTGTGGTCAGTGGAACAACAGCTGCGGATGCAGCGCTGGACGAAATACCGGTTGTGGCTGTGGAAACAGAGTTGGAAGCCAGCAGGCTACCTCTTGTTCCACTCCGAGAAGAGCAGGCAGTTTTAACGGCTATAATGGCTGTAGCTGGTAGTCTCTCTCTTCTTCTCTGAACCTAATTCAGAAAAGATGTTTCTTACCTGCAGAACCAGCACCCTACGGTGCTGGTTCTGTCCATAGTAAAACCCCTTGCGAAACCGCATTCTTCATGCTGTCTGCAAGGGGTTTTGTTTTTCTCCTCTATATAAAATCTTACTATTATTTCCGTTTCTAAGAGCCGTGACCTACTCGACTTCCTAATCACTGCTCTCCACTTGAGGCGCTCCCTTTGTATATTTTATCATATTTTTCCATCTACCTGTACGATATTGTAAATAAGAGATAATCCAATTTGAAAGCCATCCAATCGGTACAGCATACCAAACCATGGCGATTCCAAACTTAGGCGCAAAAAGGACTGCAAGCATTACACGGATAAAAAGGTTTACTAAATTTGCAACTGTAAACATTTTCATATCTCCAGCTCCCCGCAATAATCCGTCAACGGCCATTTTAAATCCTATCAGGCAGAAAAACCAACCCATAAAAACCAAATAGCTCCTCCCGGTAGAAAGCGCAACGAGGGTCCCCTCCGTTCCAAGAAACAGAGAAATAATCGGCTGGTAAAAAAGCTCTAATAGCAAACAAGTAACAGCTGCGCAAGCGAATACCATCTTGTTGGCTACATGGTAGCCTTCCACCACACGATCATACTGCTGTGCTCCAATATTTTGTGCAGTGTAGGAGGAAATTGCATTTCCAATCCCAATCATCGGTACAATGCAAATCGATTCAATGCGCATAGCAGCAGAAAATCCAGCTAGAGCTTCCGATCCAAAGCTATTTACAACTGATTGTACCAACATCATTCCAATCGAAACGGTAGATTGCTGTAAGATGGACGGCAGCGCAATTCTTGTCATAGAGAGCAATTCCGATTTACTGAAAACTTTTACGGGCTCACTTTTCATTGTATTCATCGCCCTCATCAAAACAATAAAGGACAAAACTGCGGAAATGCCTTGTGCAATCAAGGTTGCCCATGCAACACCAGCGACACCCATTTGAAATTTTGTCACCAGGACAATATCCAAAGCAACATTAAAAATGGATGAAAAAATCAAGAAATATAGAGGTATCCTGGATTTTCCGAGCGCATTGTATATGGATGCCAATATGTTATACATAAATAAAAACGGAAGTCCAAGAAAATAAATATTCAAATACTCCACTGTCATTTCCATAATGTCACTAGGCGTATTCAGCAACGTCATAATACTTGTACTGAAAAATAATCCAAAGCCGCCTAGAAGAATGCTTACAAATAAAAAGGAAATCAGCGCCGTAAAGATAGCCAGCTTCATTCTCTTGAAATCTTTTGCACCAAAATATCTGCTTATAATAACGGATGAACCAATCCCACCGCCAAGTGCGATACAAATAAAAATATTTGTCAAAGAATAGGAGGCTCCCACTGCTGCCAATGCCTTCTCACTCACAAATCTTCCTACAATCGCAGAATCCGCCATTGTATAGGCCTGTTGAAAAAAATTACCTACAATGATTGGCAAAGAAAATATAATTAACGCATTTAGCGGTTTTTTCTGCAATAAATAATCATTTCCCACGTTTTGACCCCTCCGATATTTTTGTATCTCTTTTAATGCACTCTGAAACGTATTCACAAGAGCACTCTTCCTTCAATTCCATCCCGGCAGTATATTGTGCCATTTGCTGCAGTACCTCTCCCAGGATAGAAGTTATTTGGTCCTTATCCACCCGATAATGCATTTGATAACCTTTTTTTATTCCAAAAACAATTCCATATTTTTTAAGTACCCGCATATGCTGTGATACTGCTGATTCTGAGATATTCAGCTTTTTTGATAAAGCCTGTACACAATAATGGTGTTCAAAAAGAAGCTCTATCAATCGAAACCTTGTGGATTCCGTTAGTATATGAAGGATTTCTATTTTATCCATAGCCGATATCTCCTTTTCTTTAATTAAGAATACACTTAATTAACTCAACGCTTAATTATTATATTCAAAATGTAGTTTTTTGTCAAGAAATGCAAAATTTCTAGTCCTAATTCTGCCCTTCCACATAAGCGCCGTCCTATCATCTTTTGTCTTTTACTACAGTTTATATACTAATTCTACTCTCGGCCACTAGCATTCCCGCTGTTGAAATGGTATTTGTAATTCTGTCACAAATTTATTCCGATCATTTGTCAATCCTGTATCGATAATAGTGATTTCTACTGAATCTCCGCTCACTTGAAATCCAGATGCTTTAATATAATTTAGCAGTAACCTATAATAGGGTGAGGCATCCTCATGAGTCCCCCGGTACTGTACGGTTACATAATCACTCTCAGGCAGCATATGCGCTTTATTTATAAAATCATCTTCCTCTTCAAGAACAATAAAAACAGAAGAAAAATATGTGAATTTCTCTTGTATTAAATTTTCCTTATTAATAGATATTCCAACCTTTCCAAGAAAAATAGCATCGTTTAAGCAGTGAGCTTTACTTAGATCCCGGATGAGCGGTTCTAAGTCATCAGCAGTCGTAAAATTCTGTTCTAACAAAACGATTTCTCTTTGCGGAAAGAACTTCACTACAACTTCTCCATAGGATGCGGATAATGCAGTCTTTATTTGTTCAATCCGATTTGTAATTTTCTTTTGAATCTGTATAAGCTCTTCTTGCTTCTTTTTAACAGTTTCCCGCTGCTCCTCAAAAATAGACAAAATAGTTTTAACCTCTTTTTCATCAAAAAAAGCAATTATTTTTTTTAATGGTACACCTAAAGCACGCAAATATTTAATGGTATTTAGACGTTCAAACTGATTCGTAGAATAGTATCTGTAGTTTGTTTCTTTGTTGATATATTCTGGTTTTAAAATGCCGATCTCATCGTAATACCGAAGTGTACGGATATTGATTCCAAAGAGCTTCGCCATCTCTCCAATGCTAAAAAGTATCTTATCGTCTTTCGTTTTATCATTGTTATGTGTCATCGTGGTTTCACCTCCCCAATCATAATAATATGTAAACTTATTCGTTATCCTTGCTGTTCCTATATTCTAGCTTATCCTACCTGTTCAATCAATATTTTCACAGCACATATCATATAAAAGCACTTGACTCTCTACTAGCTAGAGAGTTTATACTTTTTATAAATATTTTTTGAAAGGAAAATAATCATGATAGGAACATTTGTAAATACCGCTGCTATCCTTGTTGGAAGTATAGTTGGCAGTGTAATAAGAAAAGGGCTTAATGAAAAATATCAGAATATCCTTTACGATACGATGGGGTTAGCCGCAATGGGATTAGGCATACATACTGTCACGACAAATATGTCCGACAGCACCTACCCTGTTTTGTTCATAATAAGCCTTGCCATCGGCGGCATTTTAGGGACTGCTAGCGATTTGGACGGCAAATTTAATAAGCTTGTAGATCGATATTCTACAACGAACCTCGGACAAGGTCTGTCAACAGCTGTTATGCTTTTCTGCCTCGGCACATTATCGATTCTAGGGCCCATTGAAAGTGCCTTGAATCAGAACCACACTTATTTATTTACGAATGCTACCTTAGATCTCGTTACTTCTATCGTACTAGCTTCAACTTATGGAATCGGTATTGCTTTATCGGCGTTGGTATTATTTATCTGGCAAGGAAGCATCTTTCTTCTTGCACATCAAGTAGAACCCTTACTTACCTCTGCGTTCATGACGGAAATTTCTATTGTTGGCGGCTTTTTAATTTTAGCCTCCGGTCTATCAATCTTAAAAATAAAATCATTGAAGTCATTGAATTTATTGCCCTCTTTGTTAATCCCGCTAGTATGGTTTTTACTTATTCACTTACTTTAAGGAGGTTTTTATGATTTTTTCAGTGGATGATAAGTTTTTTCAAATATTCAACACTGCTTGTTTTGCCATAGTAATCGCACATAATATAGATAATCGAGAAGAGAATCCAAGTATTCAAAAGCTTTTGCAGGAAAACACACTTTCTTGCCGCTCTTCACTGGATGGGGTAAATATAAAAGAACTCGAATCTGTATTATCTTACAGGGAAGCGTTCCGTGAACTTAACGTAAACCCAAACAAATATATGTGTTCCATCGAAGCATTATTGACGAGAGTATCCAAAGGCAAAGATATGCCAAGTATTAATACTGCAGTTGACCTAGGAAATGCAGTATCACTTAAATATAAGCTTCCAATTGGCGCACATGACATTGATGCGATCGCTGAAAGTATAACACTGCGCTTTTCTATGGAAAACGATTATTTCATTCCATTTGGCAGTATAGAGAAAGAAGCCGTTGATAAAAATGAAATTGTGTATGCCACCGGTAGCTCTGTAAGAACGAGGAGATGGACATGGCGGCAAAGCGAAGAAGGAAAAATTACAACACAGTCTAAAAATATTTTTTTCCCAATAGACGGGTTTTCTCAACTTAATAAAAATAATATGCTTTCTGCACAAAACGAGTTGAGCAATCTACTTCAGTACGAGCTTAATTGTAATGTGAGCACAGGATGGATAGATATTGAAAATAAATGCTTTACTACAAATATTATTTAACCAAAAAAATATCCATATTCATACAAGATCCATACAAGTTTTTTAATATCATCCTACCTCGAAAAACAACGAACTGTAGTAATTTCGCTTCTTTTCTTTTTTACAATACACAGGCCCCTGTGTTAAAAACATAGGGGCCTGTTAAAATACTCTTTTATTTTACGAGCTGACCTTGACTGCAGTTATTGAATAGGATTTTCCAACAGAGGCAAAATCCAGAGTGAAGGCATTCGTTGAAGAAAATCCGAGATTAATAGTCTGCCCTGCATTAAAAGTTGCAAGGCCTGTGACAGACACATCAGTTCCTGTAGTTGTAGACAATTCTACAACCTCCAAAAGGCTGGTCGGCCCTTGTGTGTTACTGACATCTACTACAGCAAAATCTACTGTCTCTGCGGAAGCTTGTGCTGCCATAGCAACATTATAGGTGATCAGATACGTGCCGGTCTCTTCAATGGTCAAGCCAGATGTGCTATAAGTTACTCCATTGGCCGGCATACTTTGCTCCATATCTAAATAGTTAAAGCTTGTTGAAGAAACACTTAGTGGCGTTTGGTTAAGTGCATAGGCACCGCCATAAACCCCCATAGCATCCGCGCCTGTAGGACCGGTTGGCCCCGTTGGGCCGGTATCACTAACAGCACCTGCTGGACCGGTTGGCCCCGTTGGACCTGTATCTCCCAGCAATCCTTGCGAACCGGTCGGGCCTGTCGGGCCGGTATCTCCCAACAATCCTTGCGGACCGGTTGGCCCCGTTGGACCTGTATCACTAACAGCACCTGCTGGACCGGTCGGTCCCGTTGGACCTGTGTCTCCCAGCAATCCTTGCGGACCGGTTGGGCCTGTTGGTCCGCTCAATCCTCTTATTCCTCTGGGACCCGGCGGACCCATTAAAACAGAATTGCCACTACAGCAACACAAGCTCTCTTGATTTCCACAATGCGTTTTATCGCTATAATAACTCATAAATACCTCTCCGTTATTTCACCATCTTTTTAGAACACGCTTAATCATGTTCCATATTTTACACGCTCTCAAATCTCTCTTCATAGACTGTATAATATTCCTTAGTATAATAAAGCGTTCGAAAACACGACTTTATATCCTCAAAAAAATATGGACATCCTCGCTTACTCTTCTTTCTTACATATAAAAATGGATTACCTGATTCATTTCGTGAAATTATAAGTCATCACTTTATTACTCCACACGCATAGCGTGTAGAATAATAAAAAATGAGCGGAAAATCCGCCCATAAAAAGTGATACTTTTTTAAATTTTATTATAATTACCGTTCATATCCCATCGCAGCGTACAAATCTTTCTAACGATGCTTGTGCAGTCAATCCTATTTCTTGCGCACTGGTCTGATATACTTGAAAAATCGCTTTGGATCATGATACATATAAACAATTCTCCCGTCAGAGGTATCAAAGCAATACTCTGTCTCTGAAAAATTAAAGGTTGCCATTGCTGCTTCTATTTTATTCTCCACGCTACGGTTCTCTTGATTATAATCGAACGGTCCATGCTCAAAGACAATATACTCCGCTTCAGGAATATCAAGCATAAGCATTTGTGATGGTATTTCGCCTTTATAATCAATAGGAAGTCGTACGCCATAACACTCCGTACGAGGAATACCCCAATCGCAAAGCCTCCCCTCCGCGTCATTGATGTAACCCATAATTTGACCGCTGCCACTGTTAATTTCACTCCCGCCGCCGTCATCCAATTTCCCCTTAATACTATCCAGCAAGCCGCAAATGGTTTCACAGTCCTGCCCTGGAATAAGATTTTGCTTTTGCCAAAAATCCCAATATCCATTACTCTCATAATTTTTAATGTGTAAAAATTTATGAGTGGGAATCGTTACAAAATAAATTTTAACATCCTCTGTTGATTTAATCATACCAATCTCTCCTAATCCTAAACAGTAGCGGTCAAAAGGGTTTATTTTTGTACGAAGAATGACAGGTGTAGGCTTTTTTCGATATTTACTTGGAGTTATACCATAAGCTTTTTTAAAAGCCCTGGTAAATGCTTCATGCGATGAAAAACCATAATCAACAGCAATTTCTAAAAGACTTTTTTCGCTGTCCCGTACTTCTTTTAATGCAAACGCTAATTTTCTATAGCGCAGATAATTTCTAAATTGCATATTCGATATTTCTTTAAATTTTCTTGTTGTATAAAATTCAGAATAACCCAGCCTACAAGAAAGAAAACACAGTGTCAATGCTTCATCATTATAATTTTTAATACATCTGTCAATTTCATCAACAATTATCTGGATTTGCTTCTCCCACTCGTACACTTATTTACCACCTCGTTTCAACCACTCTGCCTTCATTATAAAGGAGCAAAATGATTATCTCTTGATTTTACTTGCTATTCTGCCAAACATAAAAACAAAGTTAATTTATAATGCCTATCGACTTCTAACCTTTATATTCTCAGTGGTATCGTTTCCACCACATGTTTATCTCGCTATAGGCCCCTGCGTTTGCACTCTAACAAGCACATCTTTAAAATTTTTAAACTCTTCTCAAGTTCTGTCATAGAAAGATAGGAATAGGATATGCGAATCGCTTGGCTGGAGCGGCTTGTATACAGATCACCCGTACAAATAAGAAGTCCCTTATTTAAGCATTCATGAAAAAGTTTCTGCACCGATACCTTGCTGTCAAATTCTAGCATAATGTACACACTGCCGTTTGGAATATTCCATTTACATAAACCTGAAAAATTCTGCTTTAATATATCTAATACAAAATTTCGCCGCTCCTTTAGCCCTTTTCGAACATAACTTAGATGTTTGGTATACAAGCCATTCTTCAGCATGTAACAGAATGTATTTTGGGACAAAGAGCTTGTTCCTAGATCAGTCTGCGTTTTAATATCAGCAAGTCTGTCAATGATTGCTTTTGTTCCCAATACCCACCCAAGCCGAAACCCGGGAAATAACACCTTAGAGCAGCTTCCAACTAAAAGTATAAGCTCATTTGTATCCAGCGATTTAAGCGGAAAAGGTCTATTTTCAGTCAGATACAATTCCCGATAAGTATCATCTTCTATGATAGGAAGTTTTCGTAATTGGCACAGCTGGTATATTTTCTTTTTCCGTTCCTCATCCATGAGAGTCCCCGTTGGATTATTAAAATTAGGAATGCTGTAAAGAATCGCGGCTTTCGTACGAATATGTGCTTTTTCTAGAGATTCAGGCAGTATTCCTCTAGCATCAGCATTCACTCCAAAAAGTCGCATATTCGCTGATTGGAAGGTGTTGACACTATAAATATAGGACTGTGTTTCCGTTAATATTGTTGACCCTTCATAAAGAATTCCAATCGCAATAAGATATAACGCCTGCAAAGCTCCAGAGGTTATCAATATTTGATCTGGATTAACTTTCACCCCAATGCCAGAATAATAACAGCATAAGCTTTCCCGTAGCTCTAAATTCCCTTTAGGCTCTTCATAACTGAGAGAATTAAATATGTCTATGGAATTTACCTCATTAAACAGTTCCGGCAGATACAAATCCTTTGATAAATCTGGTCTTGTAAGGGCAAATATATCGTTTCGATGTTCGTTATCATTAATAATGCGCGCTATACTGTTATTAGGCTTATGACTGCCCAATTGAATATAGCCTGCCCAATTAGGCGGCGCTGGCGAATTTAATGAAGAAGCATTGTTTTTAACGAATGTGCCCGCTTTTCCATTTGAATGGATAAGGTCATCCGATACAAGCAGTTCAATTGCGGTTACTATAGTGCTTCGATTTACCCCGAATTCTATCGCCATAAGCCTTTGGGTAGGCAATAAAGCTCCAATCGGGAGCTTTCCCGAAAAAATTTCTTGCTTTATGCGCTCATATATTTGTAAATACAAGGGGGTTACGCTTTTGTCGTCCGGTTTCCAGCCTTCAAATATCATCTCTTTCACCTCAATTTATGGTTGGGTATATAAAATCTTTTGTGATGTGGATTTCCATTGCATTTAGTATATAATGAAACCCATTACAATGCAATATTTCGAATTTTGTGTTGGCTATTAGCCTATCATACAAAGGAGGAAAACATATGTCAGTTCAACTAAAAGATATTCTTTCAGCAGAAAACAGGATAGAGAAGTACATCAGAGAAACACCTTTTGTCTATTCGCCAGTTATTTCTGAGGAAAAAGAAGCGCAAATATATCTGAAACTGGAATCCTGCCAAGCAACAGGTTCCTTTAAACTTCGAGGTGCTACCAACAAGATACTTCAACTCACAAATGAAGAAAAAGCAAGAGGGATTATTACCGCATCAGCAGGAAATCATGCACAAGGAGTGGCGTTCATTGCAAATAAGCTGGGCATTGATACCGTAATCGTAATCCCAGAAAGTGCACCAATGACTAAAATTGAAAATACACGCCGCTACGGCGTACAGGTTGTTGTCCGCGGAACCGACTATGATGATTCTGAACGTATTGCACACGAACTGGAAAAAGAAAGTGGCAGGATTTATATACATGCATTTGATGATCCTATGATTATCGCCGGACAGGGTACAGTTGGCTTGGAAATGCTTCAAGAAATCAGTGATCTCGACATGGTACTTGTCCCCGTAGGCGGAGGCGGTCTTATGACAGGCGTTGCCTCTGCAATAAAAGGTGTTAATCCAAATATCTCTGTAGTTGGCATACAACCTGCCGTATCGAAACCATGGTATGAAGCATTCCATCAGAAGAAATATGTAAAAGAAAGTTTCGGAGATTCTTGGGCCGATGGTCTTACTGGTGATATCAGCCCTGCTATGATAAACGATTTTAATGCCGTGGTTGACGAGATGCTTCTTGTTGATGAAGAGTCCATACAGCAGGCAATCTATTACTTCATTGATAAGCATCATCAAATTGTGGAAGGCTCGGGAGCCGTAGGGATCGCCGCTCTTTTATCAGACAAGCTAGATATAAAAGGAAAAAAAGTTGGTATCGTCGTTACCGGAAGCAATTTTGACACGCATCGTGTAAAATCTATCGTAAATAAATACATGGAGGAAGCATAACATGAAAACTCTTCTGTTGAATGGTAAGGAAGTTGAAGCGCTGCTCTCCATTGAGGAAACGGTGGCCGCTGTAAAATCTGGATACATTGCTTATAACCAAGGTATGGTTTCTATGCCTCCCGTAGTATCACTGATTGCCAGTGAATATAATGGAGAAATGGATTTTAAAATGGGCTATTCCAAGCCAGAAAGTATTATTGGAATTAAGATGGCCGGCGGGTATTGGGACAATCCAAAAAAATACGCTCTTCCTTCCGGGATTGCTATGATATGTTTGTTTGATGCACGCAATGGTACACCCATGTGCATATTAGACGGAACGCTGATCACTGGTTATCGAACTGCCGCGGCAGGTGCAATCGGAGCAATGCTGCTTGCCAGAAAAAATTCTGAGAATATTTCCGTATTCGGTACCGGAATGCAAGCAAGACTGCAGCTTCTCGCTATCTCAAAGTACTTCAAAATAAAAAATGTCAAAGTATCTGGCAGAAACGGTGCAGAAAGCTATATCGAAGAAATGAAACAAATCTTGCCTTTTGTAAACTTCCAGCTTTCTAGCGCACAGGAAGCGGCTGAAAGTGCAGATATTATCATCACGGCAACCGCAAGCCATACTGCTCTCATAAAGGAAGAATGGGTTAAACCCGGTACTCACATTAATGCGATTGGATGTGATATGGAAGGAAAGCAGGAGCTTGATCCCTACCTGTTTAAAAACGCTAAAATTGTAAATGACAACAAAAGTGAGTGCAAAAAAAGAGGAGATACTCAACACGCTTTTAATGCTGGTATTATAACAGATCAAGACATCCATGCAGAAATAGGTGAAATATTACTTGGAGAAAAATGTGGGCGCATAGATGCGAATGAAATTACAATATTTGACGCGACCGGTTTATCTGTACAAGATATTAATACCTCGCTTTTTATTTACCATAAGGCAATAGAACAAAGCGTTGGGCGTAATATCGAAATTCTTTAGCAAGATTCTTCCCCAAAACCCCTCTGCAATAATTTCTGACTGGCAATTGCAGTGTATATTTTAAAGGATGTTTAAACGCCTGTAGATTCCAGAATGAATCTACGGGCGTATTTTTAATTCTATCCATGCGAAAGAAGCAGGTACTTTTGCTCTTTCTTTTGATTACGCTTTTTCTTTCACATACACCAGCTTATTGTTTGAGCTGCCGCTTGCGACAGAACGAATTTCGAACAAATCAAGTGACTTTATAAATGGTGTCAATTTATTAAATCCATAATTTCTAACATCAAAGTCAGGATACCGCTTCGTCAGCCGATTCCCGATATCACCAATGAACACCCATTCATCTTCATCCGAATTCTCTTCTACAATCGTAGCAATAGCTCTTCGAATGGTCTCCAAACTGGTCATTTGCTCTTCGGCTGCTTTTTCTGCCGCAGTGTCCTCTTTCTCAATATTCTTCTCCGCTTCCGCTCGTTCTTGCTTTGACCCTTTTATATTCTTTAATGCTTTTGATGTTTTTTTCGAAGCTGCTTTCTCAGTTTCACCGGCACCCTCATGCTTAGGTGCTGCTTGTCCTGCTAAAATATCCAAATACTTAAATTTATTGCAGGCAGAGATAAATGCCTTCGGCGTCTTCTGTTCTCCCATGCCTACAACATCCATCCCTGACTCTCTCAAGCGGGAGGCAAGTCGTGTAAAATCACTGTCGCTAGAGACGAGGCAAAATCCTTCTACATGCCGTGAATATAATATATCCATCGCATCAATAATCATTGCTGAATCCGTTGCATTCTTTCCTGTTGTATAACCGTACTGCTGCATCGGCGTTATGGAATGCTCTAGCAAGGCTTTTTTCCACTGCGCAAACGCGGGTTTTGTCCAATCCCCATAAATTCTCTTATACGTTGCAATTCCATCATTGGATATCTCATCCAAGATTACTTTAATGTATTTTTCTGAAATATTGTCTGCATCAATCAAAACTGCAAATCTTTTATCATTCGGCATAGTGCTTCCTTTCCGATTCTTATCTTAAACAAAGCTTCTCATTTATTGTACTATATTTTAAAAAGATTTTTCAATCTCTTCTTTTCCTCTTATTTCTACTTTTTTATTTCTTTGTTTTTTCCTCATTCTCCAATATTTTTACCGCTTTAGGTAACACTATAAACAGGCTTTTAGAAAGTATATCACAAAAGGAGGGTCAATATTGAATAAAACTTACCAGAAATGGTGGCTTCCCATTTTTTTGCTTGTTTTTTTTCTTATTTTGCCTTGTGCCCTTATGCCTCAAATCTTAAGCTATTTTGACCACCCCGGCAGCTGGCTTTCAGAAAGCTCCTTTCATAAGGATGATCTTCTAAATTTTTATGCTGCTTTTTTTACCTTTTTAGGGACGATTGTATTAGGCGTTGCCGCCATTTATTTGAGCCAGCAAGCAAATGACATGAATAAGCGCCTGATTAAAATTGAAGAAAACAATTATATCCCTACGATTGATATTAACTGCATGAGTCCCGATGAGCTGAGAGATTTTATTTTGAAGGATGTTTTCTGTATTAATCTAGATGACACCTTCGTAAAAATAACGGAAGATATGGAGATTTCAAGTGAATCTTCTGACCTTGTTCTGCTTCTTACTATGACAAATGTAAGCCGTACAGATATCATTAATATTGAATTGTGCCACCTTACAATAAAGGTAAAGCATTCCGGCAAAAAATCAATTATTATTCCTTACAAAACTCTGACCATTTCATTAAATAATAAAGTTCCTTATCAAAGTACCATTCCGTTTATTATAGGTGGGATTTCTCTAAAAGAGGTATTAGAAGAAGCCTATAAGGATTCTGGAATTGTCCCAGAAAGCTCCGTTTTATCTTTGACTTTGGAATTTCACTGCACAAATTTTTTGGGAGAAATTTATGTCCAAAAAATAAAAGTAGATCTCGTCTCCATCTGGGAACAGAAAATCAACTTTCCTGCCGTTGAAAATAAGCGGAACATCATGATTTATTCTTTATAAAATTATGATATATATTACATTTTTGTAATATTCGTCGCAAGTATTGATTTTCCTGTAAATTCCCCATAAAATGGTTACGAATCACATACATCACGACCACAAAGGGGGAAAAATGGAGAGAAAATTCAGAATTCATTTTTTGTGCTTCTTATTCGCTGCCTTGCTGATACTTCCGATTACTTTAAGTGGATGTAGAACTGCAACCGATAAGGATGCACCTGAAATTACGACGGACTACTTATATCATGGCTATCAAGAACAGCTGCTTACCGACGGCGCTGAAAAAATAATCGGTTCCATTGAATTGTCTAAAAATGAAAAGGATGAAATCATACTTACGGTCCATCCAAAAGAACTCATTCCTGATGAGAAAGAAGAGAGCGGATATCGTATCACAAGCTATGCAAGTAACCAGCAATATACATTGCCGCCCCATGCATACTGCACCCGGCTTTCTACGCAAGACAGTGACTCTGCTGAGATACTTTCAACAGATGATTTCTTTACTGCCATCACCGAGGATTACAAAAACAACGGCGGCTTTTCCGATCATGGTGACTTTATATTATACGACATTTATACTTTAGATAATCAAGCTTTGCTAATATTGGAACACATCGACATGTAGCATTTCGTAAATAGGGCGTTTTACGAGTAAATAAAAAGGCAGCCTCAAATTGGTTCTTCGTAACCAAGATGAGTGCTGTCTTTTGTTTTTTATAAAATTCTTTAAATGGTTCTTCAACTCTTATTAAACTGCCAACAGATATCGGCATTTAATCGACAAACCATTCTATTCTTTTTACTCATAGCGCAATGCTTCAATTGGATCTAGCTTAGCCGCACGCTTTGCCGGATAGATTCCAAAGAACATACCAACTAAGGTAGCAAAGCCAACGGCAATTACAATGACCATCGGATTGATGACAAAGCTGACATTTGCTATCTTCATTCCGAGTGCCGCAATGCTGATTCCCAGCAAGGTGCCGATCATTCCACCAATTGCCGATATAATCATCGATTCAATTAAAAATTGAAATAAAATATCCTTTGTCTTCGCCCCAAGCGATTTTCGAATCCCAATTTCCCTTGTACGCTCAGTAACCGAAACAAGCATGATGTTCATGATTCCTATACCACCGACAAGCAAGGAAATCCCTGCAATAACACCGATTGCCATAGAAAGCATTCCTAGAATCTCGTTGACCTTATTCTGCTGCGCTGCTGAGGATTCAAAGACATAATAGTTGTCATTCATTCCTTTTGCTCTCGCTAAGAAAGAAGTGACTTTATCTCCAAATTCCTGTTGCTCTACACCATCATAAGAATAAAGAAGAAAGCTGTATGAAGAATCTGCCTGCTGCTCCATTACCGAGTACGGAACATAGCCACTGAAATTGTCATTTCTGCTCATACTGCTGAAAATAGATTCTTCTACTTTGTAAATTCCAACAATAATAAAATCTTGGCTGTCCCCTTCTACCGTCAAAGACAATTCCTGCCCGACTGCATTTTCCGTTCCAAACAGCTTCCTTGCTGCACTGCCTTCTAATACCAATCTATTTTTCTTTCCGTCTAAATCGGACTGATTGATCATTCTTCCATGCGTGATATTTAAATTCATAATCCGGTCAAGTCCCGGAGCGCATCCAGTTAAATTAATTTTCCCCTCTATTTTCCCCACACGAACCGCACTGCTTTCTGACGGTGACGGGTCAATATAGCGAATTTCATCCGGAAATTTTTCTTTTACCATTTCGAGGTCATCCATACTAAAAAGTGCTTCTGACGGGATATAGTCTTCTACCATTTCCCAGTTTGGATAGATGTACATCGCATTTTTTCCGATGCTCTCAAATTCTTTATCTACAACACCTTGAATGCTGGATCCAATCGCAGTAATCGCAATTACTGAGCTGATTCCAATGATAATACCCAGCATTGTCAGAAACGAACGCATCTTGTTTGTTCGAATCGATGAAAGAGCCAATAGAATGTTCTCAAAAATCAGCATACCTCACCACTTCCCTTCTCTCCTTCAGGAAGAGGCATTCCCCGCTTCTTTTTCTCATCGGAGATAATGCAGCCGTCTTTAAAAGTAATGACTCTGTCTGTAAATTCCGCAATATCCGGCTCGTGTGTAACAATGATTACGGTATTTCCCTCTTTGCGATTCAAATCCGTAAAAATATCCATAATCTCGATAGAAGACTTACTGTCCAAGTTTCCAGTCGGCTCATCCGCCAAAATAATTGGAGGCCGGTTCGCAAGTGCTCTTGCAATTGCAACTCTTTGTTTCTGTCCCCCCGAAATTTCATTTGGCATGTGGTCTGCCCTCTGTCCGATTCCAACTCTGTCAAGAAGCATCATTGCCCGTTCTTCACGCTCCTGCGGCGGAATCTTTGCATATACCATCGGAAGCTCCACATTTTTCAGTGTACTTGTCCGCGGAATCAAATTAAAGGACTGAAATACAAATCCAATCTTTTGATTTCGAATGTCAGACAACTCATTGTCGCTTTTTTCTGCAATGTCCATCCCATCCAGATAATAATGACCAGAGGTTGGGCGGTCTAAGCACCCTAATATGTTCATCAGTGTTGATTTACCAGAACCCGAAGTTCCCATAATTGCGATATATTCTCCTTGATCTACTGTCAGATTTAAGGATTTTAAGGCTTCCACTTCAATATCACCATTTTGATATCGCTTAACTAAATTTTCTATTTTAATGATTTCTCGCATCTCATTCCTCCCCAGGCATAGTATCTACTTCCATACCATCGGTCAGGTCTAATGACGGAGTTAAAACAAGCTGATCTCCTTCTTTTAAATCACCGGAAGCCAATTCCACATAAAAATCGCTTTCCATTCCTTTTGTTATTATTTCCTTCTTTAATTTTCCTTTTTCCAGAATGAAAACGTAAGATTCGCCGCTCATTTGGTCATCCACGACCGCATCAAGAGGAAGTGCTAAAACACCTTTTGCTTCTCCTACTTTGATGATTGCTTTTGCGGATACTCCGGCAATTAAACGAGGGTCTCTTTCTGTAATCAAAATTGTGACGGGTATTACCATCTCCTTATTGCCAGCTTCCTTCTCCTCACCGGTCGGTGCAATCTGCTGCACAACACCAGCGACGGTTTCTTCACCTAATACTTCCGCACTGATTGCCACAGCTTGCCCTGCCTTAATCTTTCCGATATCGTATTCGCTTACTTTCACATTCATTTCAAGCTGCTGCAAATTTTCAATTACGAATAAGGGGCTGTTGTTTTGTGTTTCATTCGCCTGGAGTCCCAGCGTTGCGTTCACGCGAGTTACTGTTCCATTAATCGGACAAATAATCCGGTTTTTCTCTGATAGATTCTTACTGTTTAAGCTATTTAACGCAGTTTTGCTGTTTTCATATGCCGCTTCTGCTTTTAAGAAATCCTGCTTAGGAATTCCTCCTGATTCGTAAAGCTCCTTGCTTGTTTCATAGTCGAATTTTGCAAGCTCTAAATTACGCCTCGCTTCTTCTTTATCATAAGCCAACTGTGTCTCTGCATCTTCTCCGGAGCTTTTCAGCGTCGCCAAAAGCTGCCCTTTCGTTACTGTATCCCCTTCTTTTACAAGAATAGAAACGACTTCCTTGCTTTCCGATGAAGTCACATTTGCAGTTTCTGAGCCCTGCACATACCCCTTAATGGAAACCGTCTGCTCCAAATCTGTTCTCTCCAAGGATGCAGTCGATACAATCGGTTTCATCTCTTTGCCTCCGGAGGTCATTTTGATTGCGGCAACAACGACTACAATTAATACAATCCCCAGAATAATAAACTTTTTCTTACCTTTTTTCTTCCGTTTCTTTTTCACACTTTCTGCCCCAGTCTGGGTTGACTCTGTAAGAGCTTCCTGTCCTGCTGCATTGCTTTCTCCCACGTTTTCAGCGGAGTTTTCTTTGTTCTTTTTTCGAAACATCTACCATTACCCCCTAGTTTTAATAAAACAAAATTCGTCATTTTCAGCTATTTGGCTATTTAGAAGTATAGCATAATTTGCCTGAAACTTCTTTACAATTTTCTTACAATTACTCAACATTCATTAAAACATATTCTTTTTTCCCATTTCTTTCTTTTTTATTAATTTTTTATTAAGAAGAGCTTTTCCTAACTTCACCTATCAATTTTATCAAAAATGGTGTATAATAGATGCGAACTTTGTATAAAAGGAACAAAGAAATTCAGACGACTGTAGGAGGTTATTATGCTACCCATTCCCAATCCAATCGCGGTTACTCTCTTTGGAATTGATGTTATGTGGTACGGCGTTCTGATTGCAATCGGCATATTGCTTGCCATCCTCATTGTATATAAAAGAGCTCCCCGTCATGGCATCGAACCAGAACGAATGTTTGACCTTGTTATGATTTGTATCCCCTTTGCAATTGTAGGTGCAAGAGCTTACTATGTTCTCTTTAACTGGGAATATTACCAAGGAGACTTTTATAAGATGATTAACACCCGTTTAGGTGGCCTTGCGATTCACGGCGGTTTAATTGCTGGTCTTCTGATTGGGTTTCTACTTTGCCGGTTATGGAAAATTCGTCCCCTCAACGCAATGGATTTGGTTGCACCTGCCATAGCACTTGCACAATCAATCGGGCGGTGGGGCAACTATTTTAATCAAGAAGCACACGGTACACCGACAAACCTGCCCTGGGCGATAGAAGTCGGCGGCGAAATGGTGCATCCTACTTTTCTTTACGAGTCCATTTGGTGTTTATTACTCTTTCTCTTCTTAAGTGTAATAGACCATAATCGTAAATTTGAAGGACAAACCTTTTTGCTCTATGGAATGTTGTACTCATTCGAGCGATTCTTCATTGAACACCTTCGAACGGACAGCCTCATGGTTGGCCCTTTCCGTCAAGCACAGGTATTCAGCGCAGCAATTTTTATTGTATTTCTTGTTGCATATATTTCCCTTTCAAATAAGAACAGTAAAAAAGGACGTATTTTTTACTGATTCATAAATAATTCAACAAAGGACAAGGAGATTTTTTATAATGAAATTAGGTATTGTTGGTCTTCCCAACGTTGGTAAAAGCACTTTATTTAATGCCATCACGAAAGCCGGCGCAGAAGCGGCAAATTACCCATTTTGCACAATTGAGCCGAATGTCGGCGTAGTGACAGTTCCGGACGAACGCCTAAAGGTTTTGCACGAAATGTATCACTCGAAAAAGACCGTTTTCACTGCAATTGAATTTTATGACATTGCCGGTTTGGTAAAGGGTGCCTCAAAAGGTGAAGGCTTAGGGAACAAGTTCCTCGGGCATATCCGAGAAGTTGCTGCTATCGTTCATGTAGTACGTTGCTTTGAAGACCCTAACATCGTTCACGTCGATGGAAAAATCAATCCGCTTTCGGATATTGAAACCATTAATATGGAGTTGATTTTATCCGATATGGAGCTTTTGGAGCGCCGCCTTCAAAAAACACAGAAAAACCTCAAAGGGGATAAAAGCCTCCAAAAAGAAATTGATTTATTGAGGAAAATATTGGAAGTGCTAGAGCAGGGAGCCTCCGCACGTACATTGGAATTAGATGATGATGAGGCCGAATTTGTGAGGGATTTAGACCTTCTTTCCTTTAAGCCTGTCATCTATGCAGCCAATGTATCCGAAGAGGAAATCGCGGACGGTGAAGACAATGCTTTTGTCACAAAAGTTCGAGAATTTGCAGCGACAGAAGGCTCTGAAGTGGTAGTGGTCTGTGCAAAGCTGGAAGCTGAAATTGCGGAACTTGATGAAGAAGAAAAGCTAGCCTTCTTTGAAGATTTAGGCATTACAGAATCCGGACTTGATAAGCTGGTCAAGGCCTCTTATCAGCTTCTTGATTTGATTTCTTTCTTAACTGCCGGAGAACCGGAGGTACGCGCCTGGACAATCAAGAGAGGCAGCAAAGCACCGCAGGCAGCAGGAAGGATTCATACCGATTTTGAAAAAGGCTTTATCCGCGCAGAAACCATTGCGTATGAAAAGCTGATTGAATGCGGCGGCAATCTGGCTACTGCAAAAGAAAAAGGCCTTATCCGATCGGAAGGAAAAGAATATATCGTCAAAGACGGCGATGTAATGCACTTCCTCTTTAATGTCTAAAGGTTTTCTCTAATAAAAAAGACCGTTGGAATTTCAAAACAAATTGAAGTTTCAACGGTTTTCTTGTTTTTGATCTTTTTAAGCTTTTGTAAAAATACACACTTTCAGGTATTATTTTTTATCTTCGTTGCATACAGATTGCACCCCAATTGCACACAGATATAAAACCCCTTTTGAAAAGAATACCATTTTTTAGCGCAGTACCTTATTTTTTCGCTTAGAAGCACCCCTTCCTGCGAATCTAATCTATCAAATCCGTAGAACTGTAAGACTCTCATACATCCTATTTTCTTGTAAGCGGCATCAAAAAGGAAGTCCAGGTACTTTGTACATTTATCCGGTAAGTAATAGGGGTGCCGTTAGAACGTAGACTCCCTTCCTTCTGCCGTTTAATAAATGATACAAGAAAGCGATCGCAGGAAATGCCTCCTTGTCCCGAATTCCCGTTTTTATGTTCCCAATACCCTCCCTTATAAAAAAATACAATCTCTGTACGCTCCAAATTCGGAACAATAAAAGGCAAATTAAGCACATACTTCTGCACCGCTCTGTTCGAAAGCGTTATACTTTCGTGTACATATATCACTTTTAAAATAGTAATTCTGTTTTTAAGATTCAAGGAGGACAAAAATAATGCAGCATACAACAGATAAACCATCTGCGTTTACGTGGGAGGGGCTTGGAGATATTGAAAAAGGAAGAGAAACAATTGGATCGGATATGCCAGTACTCCTTTACCGTTTATTTCAGTATTCGTTGAAAGATGTTTTAGTTTGTAAATACGATGATGCAGCGGCAGCTTTCTTATTCCGCTCAGCAGGACATTTAGCAGGTATGGAGTTTGCAAAAAATATGCTTAATCTCTCCGGTGACTTTGATTATTTTGTTGCGAACCTGACGAATACGCTCCGCGAATTAAAAGTTGGCTACCTTCGCATTGAAAAAGCCGATTTGAGCAAGCTTTCTTTTACTTTAACGGTTGAAGAGGATCTCGATTGCTCCGGACTCCCAATCAGCGGCCAAACGGTTTGTGATTATGACGAAGGATTTATCGCCGGAATCTTAGAAGCTTACAGCGGACATAAGTTCAATGTAAATGAAATTGACTGTTGGGCTACCGGCGGAAGAATTTGTCGATTTTACGCCGACTCGGAACAGTCGTAATGCAAACTTTCTTTAAGGATGGAGGACCATATGTATGAATTTAAAAAAGGAAGCAGTACTTAAAGAGATTCAAGATGTATTGGAAACACTCTTATCCGGAAATGATGCAAAAAAAATCGAGACAGAATCATTGACACCTGAATTGGAACCAATTGCCGTACAGCTCAATCAACTTTCAGAAAATTTGAGTGAAATGAAGCATTTTATAACTGACATCTCTCAAGGGAACTTAGACGGCCCTCTTCCCTGCCGCCATAACTATATAGCCAGCCCGTTAAAACAACTCCACTCCCAATTATCTGCATTAATTTGTAACTGCCAGCAGCTTAAATCTGGCTACGTTGTCGGTAAATTGGACGGCACCGGCAAGCTTTTTTCTCTATATAATGAGCTTGTCGATTCTATCGCAGAATTTTCTATTCAACGGTCCTGCAATGAAAAAGAAAAGCCTTCCGTCACATTTAATAGCTGGCGCTATCATCAGATTCTTCAAACGCTTGATTTGCTTCATGTATCTGTCTTAGAAGCAGATGACAACGGGCACATTGTTTTTATGAACCGCTCCGCAAAAGAAAGATTTGGTGATATAAACTATGTCTCTGCGTTTTCAGAAAGTGATGTACTCAAGTCGATCGCGAAGAATATTACAATCGGAAAATCTGAAAATTCGCCACTCCCCTCACAAGAGATTTACGAAAAAGAGAGTAGTACATGGTACCGTATCACTGCTGACCGATTTCTCCTGCCCACTGGTCAAGCCTTTTATTTTAATGCGATTGAAGATATCAGCGAATGGAAGATAAATGAACACCAGCTGCGCATCTGTGCAAGTATGGATGCAATGACCGGTACCTATAACCGCAAATCCGGAATGGAAATATTGGAGAAGCTTCTATCTCAGCGTACATCTAAGAAGAAGCATTGTATTGCATTTATCGACATAGACGGTTTAAAGTCAATAAACGATTTTTATGGGCATAGCGAAGGGGATTACACGATAAAAAGCATTGCAAATGTTCTGCTTTCCTCTGTTCGGGATACCGATATCATCTGCCGATACGGCGGTGATGAATTTCTTGTTATTTTTGAAAATTGTTCTGAAATAACCGCCGATAAAATTATTTCTCGCATGCACGAAAAATTAGGTGCTATCAACCTTATAGACCAAAAACCTTACACCTTGTCGTTCAGTCACGGAGTAGTCCCTTTTTCAAATTGTACTGACTTCGTCCACGATGCAAATAATCTATTGCAACTTGCCGACCAAAAAATGTATTGGTGCAAAAATCAAAAAAAAAATAATGCATGATTTCTTATTTAGAAAGGGAGAACCTTGTTTTTAGCTCTCCCTTTCTAATTTTTTATTTACTTTCCATCAATCCGTTTTGATTTATATATTCAATAAAGCTTTCAAATTTTAGCGATTTACTAAAATAAAATCCTTGGTAGAATTCACATCCAAATCCTTGGAGCAGCTGAACCTGTTCCTTCGTTTCCACTCCTTCTGCGATTGTTTTGACATGCATTTGTGCACAGAGAGAAAGAATACTTTTTACTATTTTCTGTCGATTCTCATCAATGACAATTGTTTTCACCAAGGCCGCATCGATTTTTACAATGCTCACAAAAAAATCGCACAGATATAACAGTGAACTATGTCCCATTCCAAAGTCATCAATTGATAGACGGATACCTAATTCTTCTATTTTTTTCAATTTTTTTCGCGTCGACTCACTGGGATCAACTGCAGCGTTTTCCGTGAGTTCCAGCTCCATATAATCTGGAGGAACCCCCACCTTAGCAATGCAAGACTCCACCGTCTGTATCAAATCCTCATCCTGCTGTAGCTGTAAGGGGCTAAGGTTTACAGACAGCGATATCGGATACCCCATTTCATGCCAACGACGCAAATCGTAAAAAGCATGTTCCATAATCCATTTTCCCAAAGCATTTGTCATGTTTGCTTCATCGCATATGGTAAGTATAATAAGGGGTGAAACATAGCCGTAAGCAGGGTGTTCCCATCGAAGAAGTGCTTCCGCTCCCATCACCTTACCTACGCAGTTTACTTTTGGTTGATATTCTAAATGCACTGGCAGTGTGTTATTTTTCAATCCTCGCTTTAATTCTTCACTCAAGGCACGAGCGAGCGTTCCGACTTCATCATGCCGCTTTAAAATTTCTCTGCTTTGTTTCATTTGAATATATTGAATTTCTCTGCCCAATTTCTGAAAAATCTCAATATATACGCGCCGCTGATGCTTCTCTTGACGACGTACGAACGGTATATAAATCAGAGTTGCTAAAATCAAATTCACAGCTTGGAGTATGCTCCCTGAAAGACTTCCCGTGCTCACATAACCCGATAAAAAGATTGGAGTTGTCCATTCCACCGGGTGTATTACTGGTGGCGCAAGACCGGTACGGACACTAATCCATGCGGTCAAGCTTAATACCACAGGCGCGCAAATAAAAGGAATAAAATAATATGGGTTAAATATAATCGGAAGCCCGAATATTAACACCTCGTTAATATTAAAAATTGCAGGAAGAATTGATACTTTTGCCAAGCGGTTCTCACTGCTTTTCTTTCCCACTAAGAGAAGTGCAAGCAAGAGTCCCATCGTTGCACCTGCCCCGCCTAAATAAACGTAGATATCAAAAAATTCCTTTGTAAAAATACTGACTGTTGAGGTCGTCGATAAAAGAGGGCTGGCGCTTGACATTGCATCCATAATAACATTTCCTCCATGGATGCCCAAAAACCATAGAATATGCGTCGTTAAAATAATAATTAATGCCGAAATATAATTTTGTCCATTCATCCATGTTTCAGATATCTTGGATAGAAGAATCTCATTGCTCCACCCACTCATGCCAATCAGCATTTTCATCTCAGCAAAGATACAGATCGTTAAAAATGCAGGCAAAAAAGCCTTAAAGGATACGCGGACTGCCATATTCCCGCTATAATCAATAATCTCTGAGGATGTTATTTTTTCACTCCATTTATAAAAGAAGCAAAAACATTCACAGGAGATCAATGCTGTAACAATGGCTTTAAACATACCAGACGATCCAACTTCTTCAACGCTGATAAGCATTGTTGAGCTGGCATTAAATGCAATAAAAGAGGCAAATGCAGTTATTACAATCACAATTGCACTAATCTCTCCCGATTTTATAAGCTCTTTTTCCTCCGCAAATGCATAGCTTACCGCAATCAAAGAGGTAATTGCCATTATTTGAAGTGTCGCTTTATGTATTAAATCTGCAAATGCCTTCCAACTCCCTCCAAATTCGTGCAGTAAAAAATTTTGATAGAACGGTATTGGTAAGTTGAGAAGCGCGATGACAACGGACCCCATTAAAATAAAAGGCATCATATATAATAACCCTCTGCTAAGGCTCCGAATCGTGCTTTGACTCGCCAGCTTAGATACAAATTCATCAATTTGTTCTATCATATTCTACTAATTCTCCTCTCAAATGCTTGTCCATCAGAAGCTACATAAATAGTATTTCTTTTAAATCCTTTTCACCCCTTCTTTATCATGATGTGGGCTTTGCGCAACGATATTAATACCATACATAATTGCCATGATAATATTTGCCTGTTCCTGAATGCTTAGCAATTCAAACTCCGTTACAATCTCCCCGATGCGGCTTACCGTATATTTAGGAGGCAGCTCGTTTAAAGCCAATGCACGCACATCGGCGGTGCATCTCTCACAGGTACATATTTTCGATGCAAAAATTAACTCTTTCAGCTTATAATCAACCATTTTTTCCGTCATATTATATGATTCGAATTTGTTTCCCACGTTTTCTCAAATCCTTTCTATGCCTTCTTTATTCTACAAATTTCTACAATATTTTATATATGACTATACAATATTTTACTTCATTAATGGCATGATTTGTATTTAATTCGGATAATTTTGTTCCCAATTTATGTTAAAATTAAAAAAGCCGTTACTTTATAGGTAACGACTCTTAAAAAATGATTCATTTACTGTTTCATTTCTCTTTTTATATTTAAAATTATGACTACACAAATAATATGCTCTATTTACCAAGAGATTGTTGTACAACTATTCAACTATTTGGTGAAAAAAATATAATTAAAGTCCTAAGACCCCGATTTTAATGGCCAGCCCAATTGTAAGAAACAGACCAATCATCGTAACAATGCTATAAATTTTAACGGAATCACGATCATCTTTTTCTTTCTTCCAATAGAAAATCCCTGCTCCAGCTACAGATATACCAATCAAAATCCCTATTATTGTAAAAATATCAGATTGCAATTTAAACGCCTCCTTTCTATTAATAAATGCTCATGCTGCGCTTAAAAAGTGAATCACTTCCTAAGCGCAGAGAAAAATTTTCGGTAAAATAAAATTACTCACAAACATGCATCAGCCCTTGGTTAAAAATACTCTTAACGTGCTCATCTGCGAGAGAATAATAAACCACGCGTCCATCTTTTCTATATTTCACTAATTTAGATTGCTTCAATATTCTTAATTGGTGTGAAATAGAAGATTTAGTACTACCTAACAAAACAGCAATATCACAGACACACATCTCCGTTCGAAATAACGCACAAAGAATTTTCACTCGGGTAGAATCACTAAATACCTTAAAGAGATCTGCTAAATCAAGAAGGATATCCTCATCTGGCATATGCTCTCGGGCATCATTTACAACATCTTCGTGTATTGTATTACAATCACATCTGTCAATCTCTGGTTCATATCCAGCCATAAAATCACCTCAATTAAGTTGAATAGTTGTATTATCATTCAACTATTATATTCTTCCTTTTATTCTTTGTCAATATTAGAATTGAATACACAGAGATAGGTGGGTTATTATATCTCAATATTAAAATTAACAAGAAAGTCAATAAATCAAATAACTTATTTCGCCGTTGATAGATAAAGGTTATCAAAAAGTTTCACATCTGCTCAAACATAGTTTGCGTATAAGCTTTAATATCATTTACATTAATCATATTATACTTTTCTTTAACAGCACTAAAATAAGCTCCAATCAGTTCTTTCTCAATTATTCGATCTGATGATGTAGTCGGTGAAAGTTCTGCTCTAGCGGACAACCACGGAGTTTCTGAATGCGTAAAGCCTTCAAGCACTTTCCCACTGTAGCAACAAATATTCTTTATCACGCTATCCAAAATTATTTTTTCAGACGAAGAGAATACCGAATTATCAAATTCTTCACTTCCTTCAATAGGGTCAAATCTATAATCACGATACCTAAAGTATATATCTCGATAGACAGGGCCATGCACCCAAGCTTCACATTCCTCAGAAAAGAGAAATGCTTTGTGGAAAGCATAATAAAATCCCTGAATATAATACAAAGCCTTCTGCAATGCTAACGGCGTGATGTCTTCACATTGACTCAGCAAATATTCAATTGTTAAATCTATCTTTGTTTTTGTGCTCTGAGTTCTTCCGAGGAGTTCATTTACTGCTCTTTTACTCTTCTCATAAGATGTCGTAGTTTTCAGATTTTCTTTATTGGTTTCTAAAATTTCTGCATAATAGGCAGGATCATCATAAAGCTTTCGTAGAATTTCAGAATACTGCTTTGTTGGCATATCTCCATTGAAATATCTGGAAAATGTCTGTTCTCCCCACCCAAGTAAAAGGGAAAGGGGACGTTTTCCAATTTCATATTTTTCTGGAATTGCTAAAATCACTTCAAGCGATACGATATCATTCTTTTCTCGATATGCATCATATAATACTTTCAAATTAAAATCATTTACCTCTGTAACATAAATTTTAGAGCCGCATTCTACACAATGTGCTTCTTTTCCAATATAAAAATATTTTTCGCCTTTAATAGTACCTTCCATTTTTCTTTCATTAATCGCAAAAGTAACATCATTTCTACATTCTTCGCAAAATACTTTTCTTTCATTCATAACAATACCTCCTTTCAATTTCGGACTTATCTAAATAGGTAATCAATCGGCTTATTTAGTTTATGGAAAGATATTACAACTGTACGACTTCCGTTAGACATATCTATCACGTTAAATTTGGTGTAAATATCTACCCTTTCTTCTTCTCCATATGCATTAAACAATTGAATCTGCGAAACAAAAACATAAAGAACTTCATATTCAAAATCAATTTTAGTATTTTGTAAGGTATGGCAAAAATCTTCTATTCTTATCTGTAATAATATTGATTTTTGTTTGTCGCTTCGGATGTTATATTCGTTGATAAAGTCTACATTTTCCTGTCTGTTTTCGTTTAATGCAATCGTATATTTGTTATTTACTATACAATCTTTTATTTTATCGAGAATAGTGTCGATCTGCTCTCTTGTGTAGTTTTGATTATAGTGCGGATTTATTGTATCACCTCTTTGTAATACAATAGTACTTTATTATATGTAATTCGTCAATATTAATGCATCAATTAGTTCTTTTTTTATTTGTAATTTTTCAAGATGGATACAAAATGTACCCTATCAATTACCTAGAGCTGTGAAAAGTATAGATCTATTCTTTTGAATTAACTTCACGGTATTAAAAAATTGCACTGAGAGAAATTAAGAATATCAAGCAGCATACTTACTCTATCTTAGTAATAAGGCTTTCTTACATAAAAAAAAGAAGCTATCCAAAGATAACTTCTCTTTTAAAACTGGCAACGTTCGCCTCCGGCTCTCTCCTACGCTCACTTCACTCGCTTCGCTGTCCAGTTTTACTTTAAATCCATAATAAAAAACACACTATGAAATAGTGTGTTTTTGTAAAACTGGCAACGTCCTACTCTCCCAGGCAGCTTCCCGCCAAGTACCATCAGCGCTA
>CAUQTI010000015.1:0-72379 GCA_963521065.1 uncultured Anaerovorax sp.
AAAATATTTTAACGTGTTAAACTTTTTGTGTCCACATTTATATACTAGCACCATTTTCTGTATTTAATTTTTTAATTTATTGCAGCACATATAATATAATCCTACAAAGAATATTAGTTACTATATAATGAAGTGATAGGAATTGGCTTAATTTTATGATAAAATGAATAAATCATAACGAGAAAAACCGTTCATAAGGTAAAAAATATAATTTATTACTAGTTTTATAATTACTAGGATGTATGATTTGAGTATAAAAATGTAGGAGGAATTTTATGGAGATAGGATGTGATATGGGGGAATTAAGATCAGTAGAAATAAAAGATTTGGAGTTACTGTTTTTATGGACGAATGATACAGAAGTTAGAAATAATTCATTTTCTAATAAAAAAATTTTAATAGATGAACATAAGAACTGGTTCTTTTCTAAAATAAAAGATCCAAATTGTTTTATGTATATTTATCATGAGGCAGGTAGGGATAAGGGAGTTATTAGAATTGATATTGAAAAATATATTGCAACTGTAAGTTATAGTGTGGATTCTATGTGGCGGGGAAATCATATAGGCTATAAGATGTTATTTGTACTAGAGGCTAAGATTTTAAAGGATAATATACCTGTAAAGTACATACATGGTTATGTTAAGGAGGAAAATTTAGCGTCAAGAAAGAATTTTATTAATGCAGGTTATATTGAACAGCTAGATAAAAGTATAAATCTATATCAAAAAACAATAAAATACGACATTTAATAGATATTATGATATAATAAATATGCATGTAAAAAACTAAATTTGGAGAGAAATTAATTCATGTGGAAAAAGTTATATACGCAGTTGAAAAAACAACAATTTTTATTTGAAGAACTTGTCAAGCGTGATTTTAAAAAAAAATATAAAAGAACTGTTTTGGGAATGTTCTGGAGTGTATTATCTCCATTAATGATGTTGCTTGTTATGAGCATTGTATTTACAAATTTTTTTGGTAGGAATACACCGCATTATACAATTTATTTATTTGCAGGTCAAATTGTATATTCATTTTATTCAGAATCAACAAATAGTGGAATGTCTTCCTTGGTAGCTAATGCAGGTATTTTTACAAAGGTTAATGTGCCCAAATATATGTTTTTGCTTTCTAAGAATGTATCGTCTTTGATAAATTTTGGGCTTACATTACTGGTATTTTTTATATTTGTTGCACTGGATTACTTACCTTTTACATGGAAATTTATTTTGTTATTATACCCAATAGTTTGTATGGTTATTTTTAATTTTGGCGTAGGCTTAATACTTTCAGCGATGTTTGTTGTTTTCAAAGATATTCAATATCTATACTCAATTTTTTTACAAATGATTATGTACTTTTCGGCGGTATTTTATCGCATTGATACTTTTCCTATTGAGGTGCAGCATTTATTTTATTTTAATCCATTGTATGTGTATATCAACTACTTTAGAGAAATTGTTATTAATTCATATATACCTGGATGGAAGCTTCACTTCCTCTGTGCGGTTTATGCATTGACTGCAATAATTACAGGTGGATTTATTTATAAGAAGTACAACTATAAATTCTTATATTATGTATAGGGGAGTATGTTATGGTTGAGTTAAAGGACGTGTCCGTACGTTATATCTTCGGAGATTTTAAGGATATTGGAATAAAAGAATATGTAGTTCGTCGAATTAAGAGAGATTATGAGGTACGGGAATTTTGGGCTGTGGATAATGTGAGCTTTTCATTGAAAAAAGGAGAAATGCTTGGGATTGTTGGAGGAAATGGAGCTGGAAAATCTACTCTTTTAAAGGTGATTTCAGGCATAATGATACCTACAAGAGGAACAGTTAAAGTGGAAGGAACTGTGGCTGCACTTTTAGAACTTGCCAGTGGCTTTGACGGTGATTTAACCGTACGAGAAAATGCTTATCTTCGTGGGGCTATGCTTGGATATACAAGAGAATTTATGAATGAAAAATATGATGAAATTATTGCTTTTGCAGAGCTTGAAGAGTTTCAGGACAGACCGTTTAAACAACTTTCTTCTGGTATGAAATCTAGAATTGCCTTTTCAATTGCATGTTTGGTTAACCCTGAAATTTTAATTTTAGATGAAGTATTATCTGTTGGAGATGGGGCTTTTCAAGAAAAAAGTGAGACTAAAATGAAGGAAATTATTAATGGCGGTGCAACGACATTTTTAGTATCACATTCACTGGCACAAGTTCGGAGAATGTGTGATAAGGTATTATGGCTAGATAAAGGAAAACAAATTGCTTTTGGTGAAACAAATAAAATTTGTGATCAATATCAAAATTTTTTAAATAAGAAGCAGTAAATTTTAGTAACTGGTGGTGTCGGACATATAGGAGCTGTCGTGAAGATTCAATATTATTGTTTTAGATAATGTGTACACTGAACATAAATGAGAACTCTCAAGTGACAGGAATATAATAGTAGGAGATAGAAAGTAATTTTTTAAGAGTTTGGAAATGCAATGTATTTATTTTTAATATGTATAAGGGCTGTTTAGGTTAGAAATTATTAGATAGATTGGATATTTAATAAAAAGTATTTTAAATTACAGGAAAGTTTGTTGAATGACAATTACTTAGAAGTTAATGCAAATAGAAAGAATAAGTAAAAACGGAAGAAGTATTGAATGTTATGAAGATTAAAAATATAAGATGCATTATAAAAATTTCAATTTTCATAAGTGGTTTAGTTGTCATATTATCCCCCCTATTGTTCTGTGGGGAGTTATATCCAATTAAATATGTGGTGAGTAAACAGATAACAAGTAAAAATCAAGTTACTTATGGATTAGCTTACGAGGATTTAAACCGTTATTATAAGCTTGAGTCATTAAAGAACAGAGACGTTTCTATTTGTGCATTAGGATCTTCTAGAGTTATGCAATTTAAAGATATTTTTTTTGAAGATTCGTTTTATAATGCTGGTGGTGCTTGTGCAGGGATCAATGAATTTGAACCTTTTTTAAAGTCCTTAGATAAAGAAAGATTGCCAAAATATCTTCTTGTTTCTTTAGATGAATATTATTTTAATGAAAATTGGTCGGGGAAACTAAAAAATATTAATAGTTCTTTTTTTCTGAAATATCCAAAGAGAAAATCGATTAACACTTTATTTCGTGAAATATGGATGGACTATAAATGCGATAAATTAAATATTTCAGATTTAATAAAGGATAAAAATAAAATTGGTATTGTAGCTAAAGTAAGAAATGACGGATTTAGAAAAGATGGGTCTTATTATTATGCGGCTAGTTATGCCGCTGCAATAGAAAATAGCAGTAAAGTTAGACCTGCAATTGAAGATACACTGGAACGAATTAGAACTGGAACAAGACGATATGAATATGGTGAAGAGATTAATCCTGATGCATTGATTTATTTAAAATCATTTTTACAATATTGTAAGGAAAATGAGATTATTGTTATAGGATTTTTGCCACCAATTTCGTCAGTTGCGCTAGGTGAAATTAAGTATCGTCAAGAAAAATATAAATATTTTTTTGAACTATCTCCAACACTGAAAGACATATTTGATTTTTATGGGTATGAATATTATAATTTTTCCAATGTTAGTTCGCTAGGATGTAGTGACGAATATTTCATTGATGGATTTCATGGGTCTAGTGTAGTTTACTTAAGAATGTTGAAAAGTATGTTGTTGCAAGGATCTATATTGCAAGATATTTGTGATATAGATAACTTAGAATATTGGGACAAGCATAAGAAGTCAACATATACAGTAGATTAGATCGAGAACTGAGGGATAAAGAATGCATTTGCCAGAGGTAATTATTATTTATGAACACAAAGTAAGAGAGATTCAGTATTGCTATCTTTTGAAATATGAATTAGAGAAAAGAGGGTACCATGTAAAAGTTTGTCATCATTCCTTTGGCAAGATTGTATTATATAAATTACTTGCCAGACCGAAAGTAGTTATTTCATTATGCGGGCTGACTGTTGAGTTGCAAGATAATTGGGCTGTAATTAATCAGCACCGTGATTTTCTTAGGGGAAGATCCCCTTACTTTATTAATTTGCAGGTGGAACAACTTTTTCGTGATGAACATGCGGCATATAATGTTATATTAAACGATGAGAATGTGGAAGGTTTATATTATATTTGTTGGGGTGAGCACAGAAGAAGGCAGTTACTGAATTTAGGTATCAATGAAGATTATATAGTTTTAGCAGGTGCTTTGCATTTAGATTTTTTGAAATCTCCATTAAATAAAATTTACTTAGATAAGCATGAAGTTGGAAAAAGATATGATTTGAATATTTCTAAACCATGGAATTTGTTTATTTCAAGTTATCCGTATGTTTCCTATGATGAAAAAACTTTAAAATGGGCGTTAGGAGTAATGAATAGGAGCGGGGTAGCGACTTCTATTGAGGAGCTACGTACTTTAAGAGAAATATCTATAAGATCTCAGGAGACTACTTTAGAATGGATAGAAACTTATTTATCCAGTGCAGATGTAGTTTTTATTTATAGGCCTCATCCGGGTGAAAAAAAGTCTGAAAAAATTTGTAACTTACTAAAGAAATACCCCCAAAAATTCTTTTATATATCAGAGCTTTCAATTCAACAATGGATATGTGTTAGTGAAGTTATAAATGTATGGGTCAGCACTGCAATTGCAGAAGTGTATGCTGCAGGTAAGATGTGTAACGTGGTACAACCATTTATGGTTCCTAATCGTTTAAAAGCGCCAATCTATGATATTTGTATACCTATTTCAACATATGAAGAATTTATAGAAGCTCAGAATCAGACAGTATTTAATAAAGACAAATTTCCCATTTCCCCAAAAGCTTTAGATGCTTATTATTATAGTGATGACATACCTGCATATAAAAGAGTTTGCGATTTAACTCAACGACTATTAGAAAGAAAACATTGGAAGAGAGTGAGGGGTAAGTTTAGCTTCTCAAGAATTTTTAGTAGAGCTTTTATTTATGAACTTTATACGTCTATATATGCAAAGTTTAATGTTAAGTTTAGTTATGTTTTACCTTTCAGAAAAAAAGATTTTATACGTGCTGAGAAAATTTATGATGAACGCTATAGAGAAGAGTGCGAACTAAATGATTCAGAACAACAAATAAAAAGTATAATTAAGGAGATTGTATTCGAGGAGTAGTAGGAAACATGCCAGAAATATTAATTGTGTATGAACATAAAGTACGAGATTATCCGAGTTGTGTATTATTGAGTGAGGAACTGAAGAGAAGAGGATATTCAGTCGGAATTTGTCACTTGAATTTTCATTATAAATGGTTATACCAAATGTTTGCTAAACCGAAAATTGTCATAGGGAGTGCAGCTAGCTTGCATGAGATTGTCCCGCGATATACTTTTTATGATAATATGGTTGATATGCGAAGAGGAAGGGCACCATTTTTTCTAAATTTACAGATGGAACAGGTGTTTAGAGATGGAAATGAACAATATGGAATTATTTTAGATTCAAATTATATAGATAGCATTCATTATGTCTGTTGGGGAGAAAAGCGAAAAGAACAACTTATAAAGTATGGTATAAAGGAAGACAAGATTGTTGTTTCAGGAGCAACTCATTTAGATTTTTTACAAGATTATATGGATGGATATTATTTGAATAAGGAAGAAATATCTAAACGTTATAAACTTGATGAAAAGAAAAAGTGGATATTGTACATATCAGGATTTTTATGGGCTAGTCAGTCTGAAAGTACAGTTTTATGGCAGCATGAGATTAATAAAAAAGAGGGAGAGGAGATTGACTGCGAACGGATTATTAATGCAAGAAATGTTTGCATTCAGTCAAGAAAAATTACTTTAGATTGGGTGGAGAAATATCTAGATGAAAATGATATTGTATTTATATATAGGCCGCACCCAGGTGAGAAGGAAAATGAAGCAATTAAACGATTGAAACATAAATTTTCGGAAAAATTTTATGTAATTCGAGAAGAGTCGGTACAACAGTGGATTAAGGTTTGTGAAACTATTGATGTTTGGACTAGTACGGCAGTAACAGAAATTTATTCTGCAAAAAAAGCTTGCAATATTATTCAGCCAATTGAATTGGATTCAATGATTGTACCAATCGTTTTAGATGGATGTTCTGCATTAAGAACATTTCATGAGTTCAAGGTTTCTCAAAGTGAACGGGAGTTTAATGAAAATCAATTTCCTATTAATCATAAGAAAGTTCAGCAATACTATGCGATTGAAAAACAGCGTGTATATCCTGCTTATTTAAAGATTTGTGATTTCGTTGAAAAAATCATGCAAAAATCAATACCGGAAGTGGGAAATGGAAAATTTATAAAAGTACTTTTTTGCAGTAAAGAATATTGGAAATGGAGATATATGGGATTTTATGCAGCGACCCATGTAAGACTTAGTAAAATAATGCTATATAAGAGGAAGAGCTTCAGAGCACTGGAAAATGCCTATAATAATAGTCATGTTCGGTTTGACTTAGAGTTAACAGAGGAAGATAAATTATTAGGAAGACGTATAAGAAGCATTGTAAATAGAATTGCTGAAATATATAAGTAAAGAAATTATGTGAGGTTACTATGTTAAATGGAAAAACTATACTGATTACTGGCGGAACCGGATCTTTTGGTAAAAATTTTATTCGCACAGCTTTGCGTGATTATAAACCCAAGAAAATTATTGTTTACTCTAGGGATGAATTTAAACAATGGCAATTATCCGATTCACTAAAAGAATATTCAGAAGTTATGAGGTATTTTATTGGAGATGTACGTGACAAAGAGAGGATGAAAAGAGCTTTTAATGGGGTGGATTATGTTATTCATGCAGCGGCAATGAAGCAAGTGCCCGCATGTGAATATAATCCTATTGAAGCAATTAAGACAAATATAGTTGGTGCAACAAATGTAATTGATTGTGCATTAGATTGTGGTGTAAAGAAAGTTGTAGCATTATCAACAGATAAAGCAGTAAATCCTATAAATTTATATGGGGGGACAAAGTTAGTATCTGATAAATTGTTTGTCGCAGCGAATTCTTATGCTGGAATGAATGGAACAATTTTTTCTGTCGTACGATATGGAAATGTAGCTGGTAGCAGGGGATCTGTAATACCATTTTTTAAACACTTAATAGAACAAGGGAAAACGAGTTTACCAATTACCGATTATCGGATGAGTAGATTTTGGATTAATTTGGATCAAGGTGTTGATTTAGTCATAAAGGCTCTTGATGAGGCTCAAGGTGGAGAAACGTTTATATCAAAAATTCCTTCTTTTAAAATTACTGATCTCGCGCAAGCAATGCTTCCAGGATGTAAAATGCAGGAAGTAGGTATACGTGAAGGTGAGAAATTACATGAAATTATGGTAACAAGAGAAGATGCTCCAAATACATTGGAATTTGATAACCATTTTGTTATTTATCCTCAAATAAAGTGGGAAAATCAGGGGCAAAGAAATTGTAATGGAGGGATTGCCGTTATAGATGAGTTTGAATATAGTTCAGGAAAGAATAATTGGTGGCTAAGTGTTGAAGACTTACAAAAAAGATTAAATTTAATGAATTTTTAAATGAGAGAAATGCTAAATATTGGGAGATTTTAAATGGAACAAAAATCTAGTATCGCGATAATAACAGCTAGAGGTGGGAGTAAAAGAATTCCAAGAAAAAATGTAAGACTATTTTGTGGACGTCCTATAATTGAATATTCGATAAAAGCTGCATTGGAAGCAGAAATCTTTGATGAAGTCATGGTTTCTACAGATGATGAAGAGATTTCAGAAATAGCTAAGGAAAATGGAGCGAAAGTACCTTTTTTCAGAAGTAGAGAGTTATCTGATGACTATGCAACTACAGCGCAGGTTATAGCGGAGGTGCTATCATGTTATCATGCACTTGGGAAAGACTTTGATCAAATTTGTTGCATATATCCAACGGCACCTTTTGTTTCGCCTTTGAAACTGAGAAAGGGAATGAAGTTATTAGAGAAAGGGAACGCTGTGCTACCCGTTGTGAAATATTCCTTTCCGCCTCAACGGGCGTTTATTATTAATGAGAAGGGGTGTGCACAGTATTATTGGCCGGAGAATAAGGATGCACGTTCTCAGGATTTGGATTCTTGGTATCACGACAGTGGTCAATTTTATTGCATCAGGATGGATGCTTTCAATAATAGTCATTCATTAATTCCAAGTAGAACCATACCCATGATAGTGCCTGAATTAGAGGTTCAAGATATTGATACAGAAGAAGATTGGGAAATAGCAGAATTGAAATATCAATTAATGATAAATGATATAGTGAGGAAAGATAGGTGATTTCAAATGGAGAAACTCGCACTATATGGAGGTAAACCAGTCCGGGATGAATATTTGAATTATGGGAAGCAATATATTGATGAGGAAGATATTACTGCTGTTACAGAAGTTTTAAAAAGTGAATTTTTGACATGTGGGCCTAAGGTCAAAGAAATGGAGGACTCACTTTGTAATATTACAGGTGCTAACCATACAGTGGCGGTTTCTAATGGAACTGCCGCACTACACTTGGCTTGTATGGCAGCTGAAATATGCTCTGGCGATGAAGTTATTGTATCTCCTATTACATTTGCTGCATCTGCTAATAGTATTAGATATTGCGGTGGAAAGCCTGTTTTTGCTGATATAGATTCTAAATCATGGGAAATTTCTCCACAATGTATTGAAGAAAAGATTACAACTAAAACAAAAGCCGTAATAGCAGTGGATTTTATGGGCCAAGCTGTTAAATTAAATGAGATTTCTAAAATTTGCAGAAAATATGGATTAATACTGATAGAGGATGCAGCACACTCTATTGGTACAAAGTACTGTGGTAAAATGGTAGGGGACATTGCTGATCTCACTACATTCAGTTTTCATCCAGTAAAAACAATTACTGCTGGTGAAGGTGGTGCAGTTTTAACAAATGATGAAAAAATGTATTTAAAAGTTTTAGAAGCTAGAAGTCATGGAATTACTCGTGATAAAAATCGAATGGAATATAGGCAGGAAGGTGATTGGTACTATGAACAAAAATTCTTAGGGTATAATTATCGCATCACTGATTTACAAGCAGCGCTTTGTTGTAGTCAATTAAAAAAATTAGAAATATTTGCAGAGAGACGAAAGAAATTAGTTTCAATGTACAATGAACAATTTCAGTCGATGCCAGGTGTTCAGATTCCACTAGAAATAGAAGATTCAGATACAGTTCGACATTTATACATGATTTGGATTGATTTAAAAAGGCTAACAGCTGATAGAAAAACAATATTCAATGCATTAAGAGCTGAGAACATAGGTGTAAATGTTCACTATATACCCGTTTATTGGTTGCCCGACTATCAGAGGTTGGGTTATGAGAAAGGGTTGTGCCCTAATGCAGAGAAGTTTTATGAAGGCGCAATTACACTTCCTTTACATTATCAGATGACTGATGATGATATTTTTGATGTTGTTTTAGCAGTTAAAAAAGTTTTATCGTATTTTGAGAAGTAAGAACATGAGAAAATTTGAAGAAATATTAAGTAAAAAAGTTTATATAATTGCAGAGATGTCAGCTAATCATGCTGGTATGCTTCAGCATGCGTTAGAAATTGTCAGGGCTGCAAAAGAGGCGGGTGCAGATTGTTTGAAAATACAGACATATACTCCTGACACTTTAACGATTCCTTGTGAGAATGAGTATTTTAAAATAAAAGGTGGACTTTGGGATGGAAGTTCTTTGTATCATCTTTATGAAAAAGCATATACTCCTTGGGAATGGCATAAAGAGATTAAAATGGAGTGCGAAAAAGTTGGATTGGACTTTTTATCTACCCCTTTTGACAACACAGCGGTTGATTTTTTGGAAGAACTTGGAGTCGAATTTTATAAAATTGCTTCTTTTGAACTAGTTGATATTCCTCTTATACGTTATGTAGCAAAAAAGAAAAAACCTATTATAATGTCTTGCGGGATGGCTAACGAAACGGAGATTAATGAGGCAGTTGAAGCAGCTCGTAGTGAAGGCAATGACGAAATAATTTTATTAAAGTGCTGCAGTGAGTATCCTGCAAATTATGATGATATGAATTTAGCTACCATCCCGTATATGGCCGAAATTTTTGGGTTACCGATTGGTTTATCAGATCACTCTATGGGATACATAGCAGATGTTATAGCAGTAGCGTTAGGAGCGAGGGTTATTGAGAAACATTTTTGCATAACTAGAGATATTGAAAATCCAGACAGTAAATTTTCCATGGAATTTGATGAATTCAAAGAGATGGTTAAGCAAGTAAGAGATGCTAAAAAGATTGTTGGATTAAGAAAATGTGAGCTAAGTGAAGCAGAGAAGGCAAGTCTGATATTTAGAAAATCTATTTTTGCTGTGAAAGATATAAAAGCTGGGGACATTTTTACTGAAAAAAATATTAGAGTGATACGACCAGGTTATGGAATAAAACCTAAATATTACGAAACTATTAAGGGAATGAATGCTTCAAAAGATATAAAACGTGGTGAACCCATTTCATTTGATTTAATAAACGGTGTAATTAAATGACAAATTAAAAGTAAGGGGGCTTTTATGATAGCGTTTAGGGTAGATGCTAATGATAAGGTTGGGATGGGGCATTTAATGAGAAGTGTTGCTATTGCACAGGAATTAAAAGAATTGGGTGCTCAGGTTATTTTTGTGACTTCTGATTTAAGTTCAAAAGTTTATTTGGATAGTTTCAATATTAATTCTTTACAGCTTAATTCTAAGTGGGACAATCTAGATGGAGAAGTTGCACAAATAGTTGATGTTATTAGGGCTAAGCAAATATCATTATTGGTAATTGATAGTTACCAAGTAACGAAAAATTATTTGGATAAGATGATACAATATACAACGATTGCATATATTGATGATTTTGCAAATCAGATATGGCCTACTGATATTATAATAAATTATAATGTTTCAGCATCGGAGCAATGGTATAAGCGGAATTATAAAGAAAAAAAGATTTTAGTAGGACCTTATTATGTACCTTTAAGAAAAGAGTTTCGCAACATAAAAATAAATCCATTAAGATTTGAAGTAAATGATATATTTATCTCAACGGGAAGTACTGATTTATATAATTTTGCAGTGCAATTTTTAAATATAGCTTTGAGAAGAGAAGATACTAGGAAACTACGGTACCATCTTATTATAGGTAAATATTTTCAAAAAATAGAACAGTTGCAACTTATTAAAGAAGAAAATGAAAATGTGTATTTATATAAAAATGTAGAATCTATAAGTACAATTATGAGTAAATGTGACGTGGCAATTTCTGCTGCAGGGTCGACATTATATGAACTATGCGCTTGTGGTGTTCCTACAATAACCTTTAGCTTTGCAGACAATCAAATTTTGCCAAGGACTATTTTCGGGAAAAAGAATATTATGATAGATTGCGGTGATTTTAGAGAAGAACACGAGACTTGTATAGATAATATTATAGATGCTATTCATATGTTGCAATCGCTAGTATTAAGAAATACGTTGAGAGAAAAAGGTAGAAGGTTAGTTGCAGGAGGAGAGGGTGCGCTAGAATTGGCAAAACGTCTTAAAGATAAATTGGAAACGGAGGACATGAATCATGAATGCAAACATTTTGATGGATGATATTATAGAACAATTACAGATAGAAGCTGGAGATATTGTAATGGTTGCTTCAGATATTGTTAGATTATGGGCGGAATATAGAAGAGCTCATGGTTCGTTTTCACCAGAAGATTTAATTCGAAGCATATTAAATAAAGTTACACAAGAAGGAACCGTTTTATTTCCTACATATAGTTGGGATTTTTGTCATGGAAAAGGTTTTAATTATTATAAAACAGCCCCTATGACAGGGGGACTTGGAAAAATTGCATTAGGAATGGAAGGGTTTATTCGAACGAGACATCCTATTTACTCTTTTGCTGCTTGGGGAAAGGATAAGGATCTATTGTATAGTATGGATAATATTAGCTCGTTTGGAGAGGATTCGCCATTTGGTTATATGCATAAAAAAAATGGTAAAAATCTTTTTATAGGAGTTCCTTTCATAAAAAGTCTTTCTTTTGTACATTATGTTGAAGAGCAAATAAACGTACCATATCGTTATCATAAAAATTTTACTGGAGAGTATGTGGATCGGTTTGGAAGTTGTATGGAAAAAACATACTCTATGTATGTAAGGAATCTTGATATGAATATGCTACAACTGGATGCGGTTGAATCATTTATGGAGAACATTGTACGACAAAAATTATATTTTTATAAAACAGAATTTAAGATTTTGAATTTTTTTGAAATCTATAAGATTGTAAGTGCAGATATACGAGAAAATCGAAGTAGGAATTTAGTTAGCTATATTGGACAGGAGGAATAGGTAATATGGAAGATTTTCTTGATGTTGGCCAACAAATGTATCATTTAGCAACAAGATTATATCCAATTTGTAGAAGCATAACCGGAAATGGCGTAAGAGAAAGTTTAAGGATATTAAACGATATTTGTGAAATGGAAGTAATTGAAGTACCGTCAGGAACGGAAGTTTTTGACTGGACTGTACCTAAAGAATGGAATATAACAGAAGCATATATAGAGACATTAGCTGGAGAAAGAGTAATTGACTTTAAGCAAAGCAATTTACATGTAGTAGGATATTCGCTACCAGTTGATAAAATCATTTCAAGAGAAGAACTTTATTCTATTATTTATGTTGATGATAAACTAGTAGATGCTATACCATATGTGACATCTTACTATAAGGAACGTTATGGATTTTGTATGAGTAAGAGGCAAAAGGAGAATTTAAAAGAGGATAAGTACCATATTGTCATTAAAAGTGAAATGAAAAATGGATATCTAACATACGGAGAAATTAAAATTCCTGGAGAATCTGAGCAAGAAGTGTTTTTATCAACATATGTTTGTCACCCTTCAATGGCCAATAATGAATTATCGGGACCGTGTTTAGCTATTTACTTGGCAAAAGAATTAAAAAAGCTTATACATAGGCGTTATAGTTACAGAATTATTTTTATACCAGAAACTATTGGATCAATTACATATTTAAGCAAAAATTATTTAGAGATGAGACAGCGTACTGTAGCAGGTTTCAATATATCTTGTGTTGGTGATGATAGAACTTATTCTTACATTGCGTCAAGATACGGTAATACGTTAGCAGATAGAGCGGCAAAAAATGTTTTAAAATTTCATTACCCTGAATATAAAGAATATTCTTTTTTAGAGAGAGGCTCGGATGAACGTCAATATTGTGCACCAGGTATTGATTTACCTTTATGTGGTATATGCAGATCAAAATATGGTGAATATCCAGAGTATCATACTTCAAGGGATGATCTTACGCTTATTTCCGCAGGTGGTTTGGCGGGGGCTTTTGAGGTGTATTGGAAAATACTAATGGCTTTGGAAAACAATTTCGTTTATACGAATGTGTATTTATGCGAACCTCAACTTGGAAAGCGTGGGTTATACCCAAGTGTAAGTAAAAGAGGTATTTATGATAAGGTTAAAGCATTAACAAACTTTATTGCATATGCTGATGGAAATCAAGACTTAATACAGATGAGTGATATTATAAATGTACCTATGGATGAATTGATAGTTATAGCAGAAAAGTTGGAGCGTAACGGTATAATAAGAAAGTTGTCATGAGTATGTAGGAGGAGCAACAGTTGTATTATGAAGATAATATGTGGGTGATTTGTAAAGAAGGCATGGATGATTATAAAATTTTTCCAAGGGATAAAAGCAATATAGGAAGTTATATTAAAATACCTGCATTTGTTAACGGACATGCCATAAAAAAAATAGATGACAGAGCATTTTTTAATTGTGACAAGTTAAAAATTTTAGAAATTGAAAATGGTATTATTGAAATTGGTAATAGTGTTTTTGGTAATTGTACTGCTTTACGTATAGTAAACTTGCCGACTAGCATGAAGAAAATTCAAAAATGGGCGTTCTCATATTGCGAATCCTTGGAACAGCTCATTTGTTCTGATAATATGAGTGAGATTTGTGGATATGCATTTTATAGATGTCTCAATTTGAAAGAAATAAAGCTTAATGAAGGACTGAAAGCTATAGGGGATTACGCATTTTCAGAGTGTGAAAATATAAAGAATATAAGATTACCAAGTACACTGCGTGGAATAGGTATGAAGGCATTTGCAGGATGTAAATCATTGAATTGTGTTGAATTTCGCGAGGGAATAAGGAATGTAGGAACTTATATGTTTCAAGAATGTAGGGACTTAGAGAAAGTACTTCTAACAAAGAGCATTAAGGGAATTGGCAGTGCTGCCTTTGATGGATGCTTAAAATTGGATAAGTTGGAAGTACGGTTATAGAGTTTTATAAGGGTGAGTAAAAGTTGAAGATAAAATCATTTCTAACACCATTGATAGGGTCAAATATGTATGTTATTGCAAGCAGGGAACACGGAATTATTGTTGATCCATATTTTTCGCAAGAAAGCCTTAAGTGGGTAGAAACTCAAGTTAAAAATGTTGACTATATCTTTTTAACTCATGAGCATTTTGATCATACAAGTGGAGTTGAGTCATTTAAGAAAATATATGGGAGTCAAATTGTATGCAGTAGATTATGTGAGCAAGTCATAATAAGAGATAAAACTAGACTACATCGGGAGTGTGATATATTACTAAAAATGAGCATGAAGAAGTCTTTAAGCTTAGATCCATTAAATAATTTTAATGCAGATATTGTATTTCAAGGAGAAACTGCATTTATTTGGGAGAATCACAATCTTATTTTCTTTGAAACCCCAGGCCATTCAATGGGGAGCAGTTGTATGTTGGTTGATAAAGCGTATTTATTTGTTGGGGATACTTTATTGAGTGATAAATTCACTATTACTAAATTTCCAGGAGGTAATGATAAGCTTTTAGAAGAGATAACAATTCCACTTTTGAAAAAATTTAGGAAAAATATCTTAGTTTTTCCGGGACATGGAATTCAATTTTATTTAAAAGACGTTATATTTAGACAATGGAGGAATAAAAAATGACAAATTTAGAAAAGTACACGAATATATTTAAGGAGGCCTTTGGCATCAACGAAAGTCAAGCTGTGGCTCTGAAGTTTCAAGATATCTCAGAATGGGACTCTGTGGGGCATATGACTTTAGTGGCGATGCTAGAAGAAGCATTTGACATTATGCTAGATACGGATGATATTATTGATTTAGCATCATTCGATATTGGGAAAGAAATTTTAGCGAAGTATGATGTAGTGATATAGGTGTATAAATGTTAGAGGGTAAAAATGTAATAATAACTGGATCAAATCGTGGAATTGGAAATGCAATTGTTAAGACTTTTGCGAAACAGGGTGCCAATATTTGGGCTTGTGCCCGACAATATAATTCTCAATTTGAAGAAGAAATGGAAAGCCTTGCATTGGAGTGCAATACAAAGATACAACCTATCTATTTTGATTTAAATAAAAGTGAAGAGATAAGAGCTGCAGTAAAAGAAATAAGGAAAGAGAAGAAACCTATAAATACCTTAGTGACTGCAGCTGGAGTGAATTCTGAGTATCGTCGCTTTCAAATGATAACTATGGATAATTATAAACATCTTCTTCAGAGTAATTTTTTAGGGCATCTGGAGCTTACACAACTAATCTCAAGAATGATGATTCAACAGCGGAATGGGAGTATTATCCATTTATCAAGTATTGCAGGTACTGATGGTTTTTTTGCAAGCTGTGATTATGTGGCTAGTAAGGCTGCCATTATGGGAGCGACTGTACAGCAAGCAAGAGAGCTAGGAATGTTTGGAATTAGGGTCAATCATATAGCGCCTGGTATAACTGAGACTGAGATGCTAAACCAGGGGAAAAAGGAAATGTTGAACAGCATTATTCCTGCAATTATGCTTGGGCGTTTTGCCAAACCACAAGAAATTGCTAATGCAGCACTATTTCTTGCCTCTGATTTGTCAACATATATAACGGCTCAAGAAATTCGTGTAGACGGAGGATGTAATCCACCTAGAGCAAATTGGTGAGATAAAGAGGAATTTTATGAATAATAAGCTTACTTTAATTTCTAGAGAAATGCGTTTAAATATACTAAAAATGTCATATAACTGTGGAAATATGGGAGCACATTTAGGCGGTAGTATGTCTTGTGTTGAAATATTGGCTGTTCTTTACTCTAAGTTTTTAAGAATGGATAAAGAAAATCCTTATTGGGAAGAACGAGATCGGTTTATTATGAGTAAAGCACATGCCGTTATGGCACAGTATGCGGCATTAAGACAGATTGGTTTTCTTTCTGATGATGATTTAGATCATGCGATGACATCTGGGTCTATATTACTAAAACATCCAAAGATGAACATTACGTATGGTATTGAATTTTCTGGGGGGAGTTTAGGCCAAGGGTTGTCACTTGGCGTAGGAACTGCGATTGCGTTAAAAAGAAAAGGATTAATACATTCAAAAGTATACGTATTAGTAGGTGATGGTGAGTGTGATGAAGGATCAATATGGGAGGCGGCAGCATTAGCTGGGCATAGAAAACTGAATAACTTGGTTGTTATAGTAGATTGTAATCGTTTACAAAATGATGGAACAACCGATCAAATTTTAGATAAAGGTAGTTTAGAATTAAGGTGGAAATCATTTGGTTTTATAACTTGTACTGTTGATGGTCACAGTTTAACAGAATTAGAAGAGGCTTTTTCAACACAGTATCAAGAGAGCCCGCTCGCAATATTAGCGAATACGGTTAAGGGGAAAGGTGTTTCTTTTGCAGAAAATGTAGTAGAATGGCATGCGTCTACTTTAACTAAGCAGTTATATGAACAGGCATTGGAGGAACTGAGTTGATTACATATTCTAAAATAAATACCAGAATTTGGTCTATGCTGGGTACGCGGAGAGTAATTGGTGTTGCGATATCAGAACTGGCAGATCAAGATGAAAAGTTTACCTTTGTTACTGCTGATGTTGGACGATATTATGCTATAAATAAGTTTAAAGAAAAACATAGTAATAAACTAATTAACGTAGGAATTGCAGAACAGAATATGATAGGTGTTGCAGCAGCAATGGCAAAAGAAGGATTTCATGTATTTACAGCAACCTATGCTACTTTCGCTACGGGAAGAGTATTGGATCAAGTGCGTGTAAACATGGGACTAATGGGACTACCCATTAAATTAATTGGTGTAAGTGCTGGATTAGCAGAGGGAGAAATGAGCGCTACTCATATGGCATTGGAAGACATTTCGATGTTACGTTCCATTCCAAATATTATTATTGTATCCCCTGCGGATTGTACTGAAGCAATGAAAATTTTCGAAGCTGCCAATGAGATTCAGCAACCAATGTATATTAGGCTAACAGGAGGATTAAGTTCACCGATAGTATATAAGGAAGACTATGAATTTAAGATAGGACATTCTATCACGCTACAGAGTGGGAGTGATATTGCTATTATAGCTTCTGGTAGTATGGTAGCGCAGTCTATAAGTGTAGCTAAAGAGTTAGAAGAGCAGAAAATTAGCTGCAGTGTGATAGACATGCATACAATCTGGCCATTGGATATCGATACATTAGATTTATTGGCAGACACTCATAAAATGCTTGTAACTGTTGAAGAACATTCAGTTTATGGAGGATTAGGGGGAGCTGTTTCAGAATATTTCTCGATTAAGTCTAATCGACTGCCAATTCTTAAAATTGGTGTTAATGGTATATATCCCGATGCGGATACTTATAAAAACTTATTAGAGAAAACAGGGCTTAGTGTTAGCAAAATTACGGAGAAGATTGAAAAAAATTATAAAGAGATTTGATGGGAGCCATTGTGATGAAAAGGCAAGATTTAAACTTATTAGCTAAAGAAATACGAAAAGATATACTAAATATGGCATTGGCAGCAGGTGCGCAAGGTGCTCATTTAGGAGGGGCATTATCTTGTGTTGAGATTTTAACAGCTTTATATGGTTACCAAATGAGAAAAAAGATTGAAAACCCTTATTGGGAAGAGAGAGATCGCTTGATATTTAGTAAAGGTCATGGAGCGTTGGCATATTATTCAGCTTTAGCAGAAGTTGGGTATTTTGATAAGAATGAGTTGGCCTCATATAAATCAAATGAAACCTTTTTATATGGACATCCATCTTTAAATATGGAAAGAGGGATAGAATTTTCTAGTGGAAGTCTTGGGCAAGGTGTTTCTTTAGGAGTAGGCACTGCTTTGGCACTACGTGCAAAGGAAAATCACAATTCAAGCGTCTATGTCATCGTTGGCGATGGTGAATGTAATGAAGGTTCTGTCTGGGAAGCCTTGATGTCTGCGGCTCATTTCAAGTTAAACCGACTAACGGTTATTGTTGATAAAAATGGATTGCAGTATGATGGCATGACAGAAAATGTTATGAATCTAGGAAATTTAGTTGAGAAATTTAGAAGTTTTGGTTTTTATACAAATGAAATAGATGGACACAATATAGGTTCGCTATGTGAGTCTTTAGGAGAAATTTCAGAAAAACCAAAAGCTATCATTGCTAATACGGTAAAAGGAAAAGGCATATCTTTTATGGAGGGTAACCCAAAGTGGCATAGTTCACGTTTATCACAATCACAATATGATACAGCTATGAAAGAGTTGGGGTAGAGTACATGGAATTTAATAGAAGAGAAATAAGGACATGGTCTATGCTGGGAAGTGCAGGAACTTTTGGACTAGCAGCATTAGAATTGGAAGATAGCAATATTGTAATGCTTACCGCAGATCTATGTAATTTTTCTGGCTTAGATCGTTTTAAAGAAAAGTATCCTCAAAGATTTTATAACTTGGGGATTGCTGAGCAGAACATGATAACTGTTGCAGGGGCTATGGCTAAAGAAGGTTTAGTGCCATTTGTTACAACATATGCTACGTTTGCAAGTTCTAGAGCTTGTGAACAAATTAGAGTTAATTTAGGATATATGAATCAAAATGTGAAAGTTGTAGGCTTAGCATCAGGTTTATCTGTTGGTATTTTAGGTCCCACGCATATCTCGTTAGAGGATATTTCAAATATGAGGAGCATTCCTAATATGACAGTTGTTTCACCTGCAGACTGTTCAGAAATAATAAAGTGTGTTAAAGCATGTGCAGAGTGGGATGGGCCTGTTTATTTGAGATTAACAGGAGCGACTAATGTTCCTGTTATATATAATGAAGATTATAGTTTTGTAATTGGAAAAGCTATAAAGTTATGTGAAGGTGAAGAACTTGCAATTATAGCAACGGGGACAGTAGTATATCAAGCGAAAAAAGCAGCCGAACTTTTACAGGAGTATGGCATAGATACAATGGTAGTTAATATGCATACAATTAAACCGTTGGATAAAGAATTTCTGGATAGCATTCAAGGGATTAAGACAATTGTAACGGTTGAAGAACATGGGAAAATTGGTGGATTAGGGAGTGCTGTTGCAGAATTTTACGCTGGAAGAGAAAAAAAACCAAGACACATTATCATTGGTCTGGATGATAAATTCCCACATGCCGGCGAGTATAATTATCTATTAGAAAATTGTGGTTTAACTGCAGAACATATAGTGAAGAAGATATTACAGACAAGAGAGGAAGAGTAAATTGATATTTAATATTGAAAACGTGGATCGCAATCGAATCGCGGCTATAGAAGAGGGTAAAACAAGTATTACTTATGGTGAACTAAGTAATTTTTCAATAAAAATAGCAGAGGTGCTCAAAGAAAGAAGAGTGTTAATTTTTCATTTGACAACAAATACGATTGGATCATTTGCAGGATATGTTGCTTTGTTGTCAAATTATGTGGTTCCAGCATTGATTGATTCAAAATTAGATTTAAATTTACTTCATGAACTTATAAAAAAATATAAACCTCAGTATATTTGGGCCCCTCAAATGTCGGATGCTGTTCGGGGATTAGACTGCGTATTTGAGGCTTATAAATATGGATTATATCAAACAGGATATAATAGGGGATATAATATTCACGAAGATCTTGCATTAATGCTAACTACGTCTGGAAGTACAGGGAGTCCTAAATTTGTACGACAGTCATATCAAAATATTCTTAGTAATACAAAATCTATTGTGCAATATTTAAAGATTAGAGAAGATGACCGTGCCATAACAACACTTCCTATGCATTACACCTATGGTTTATCTATCATTCAAACACATCTTTCCGTAGGTGCAAGAACGATATTTACTGAAAGAAGTTTGGTTGATAAAGAGTTCTGGAATTTGTTAAGAAATGAAGAGGCAACTACTTTTGGTGGGGTCCCTTATACATATGAAATTCTTAAAAAATTAAAATTTTCTAGGATGGATCTACCTAGTATTCGATATATTACACAAGCTGGGGGTAAACTTGGAACGGAATTACATTATGAATTTGCATCATGGTGTGAACAGAAAGAAATAAATTTTATTGTTATGTATGGACAGGCAGAAGCTACAGCTAGGATGAGTTACGTGCCAAGTGAAATGGCAATAAAAAAATCCGGAAGTATTGGTATAGCTATACCGGGGGGAACATTCAAACTTATCGATTCGGATGGAAAGGAAATTACTTCCAACGAAGTGATAGGAGAAATGGTTTATACTGGACAAAATGTAACTTTAGGTTATGCAGAGTCCGGTGAAGATTTAGAAAAAGGTGATGAACGAAAGGGCATCCTATTTACTGGAGACATAGGAAAATTTGATGAAGACGGTTATTATTATATTGTAGGGAGAAAAAAAAGATTCTTAAAGATCTTTGGCAGCCGTGTTAATCTTGAAGAAGTAGAAATATTGCTTAAAAATGCTGGAATGGAATCTGTTTGTGTGGGAGAGGATGACCATATGAAGATTTTTACTTTGCACGAAGATATAGTAATGGTTCGTAGTACATTGTCCAAACTAACAGGGATACATCCTAATGCGCTGACTGTTAGCCATATCAAAGCTATCCCTCGAAATGAAGCAGGAAAGATTTTGTATGCGGCATTGGAAAGGTGAGAGATTTTGATAACTATTATAAATTATGGGGAATATATCTTAGCAGATATTAAGAGTGATTCTATTGAAGATTGGAACTATGCACAAGCTACTAATATAAAGGTTAATTTACCGGTAAACACGATGAATTTGGTTAATATGCAACGTAATGGATATTTATTTGTAGATCGTACATATGATGTTTCAATTAATTTAGTAAGGTCACAAATAGATTTTGATAAACTTATACGACTAAAAGTTGTAAAAGAAAATAGGGTATCGGCACAGGTTCGCGAGATTGCATTAAAAAGCTTTCCGAATGATCGGAGATTTCATTTTTCCCCAGTTTGTAACAATAATATAGCATGTCAGGTAATTGATGACTGGCTAGAGAAATTAGAAGATATATATGTTTGCTATTATAGGGAATTACCGATAGGATTTGCTTCTTTACAATATAAGGATGATAAGCATATGTTTGTACATTTAGCAGCAGTAGATGAGAACTATAGGAGAACCGGAGCGGCACTTACACTATATTCATATCTTGCTAAATTATGCAAAGAAAATAATTGTCTTACAATGGAGGGTACAATTTCAAGTTTTAATATCCCCGTATTGAACTTATATTCCTATTTGGGAGCATCTTTTTCTAATCCAAGAGATATTTTTTTAAAGGAGGTAATGAATGAGAAATAATCTAGAGAAATTTCATGAAATACAACCTTATGGTCTAATGCAAACTGAAAAAGAAAAGCTTTTAGGATCTAGATTAAATGAGTTAACCTCTTGTCATTACGAGAATTGCAAGGAATACCATAAAATATTAAAAACACTGGAGGTTAATTTAGACAAAACATATGAGATTGAAGAGATTCCATTTATTCCAGTTAGACTTTTTAAGAACTATGAATTACTTAGTGTTTCCAAAGATGACATTGCAAAGGTTATGACTTCTTCTGGAACGAGTGGACAATCAGTATCTAAAATTTATCTTAGCAAAGAGAATATCCGTTCTCAGACAAAAACATTGGCGCAAATTATATCTTCATTTATAGGTAAAAAAAGATTGCCTTTGCTTATTTTGGATACAGAACTTGTGAAAAAAGATAGGAATATGTTTTCTGCACGAGGTGCTGGAATAATCGGATTCACAACTTTTGGAAGAGATATTTGTTATGCACTAGATGAGAAAATGCAGTTAGATGTGGATAAAGTTATAGGATTTATTGAAAAATATAAAAATGAGACAATCCTTATGTTTGGGTATACATATATGATATGGCAGTATATCGTTTTGGAATTGGAGAGATTAGGGATCTCATTAAAAACAAAAGGTATTCTATTTCACATTGGAGGATGGAAAAAATTAAAAGATCAAGCAGTAGATACTTTGGCGTATAACAGACGTGTATGTGGTTGTTTTGGTGATGTTCAAGTATATAATTATTATGGTATGGCAGAGCAATTAGGCTCTGTTTTTGTTGAATGTGAACATGGGCATATGCATTGTTCAAATTATTCAGACATTATCATTCGAAGAGCGAAAGACTTTAGCGTAGCTGATATAAAAGAACGAGGATTAATTGAGTTGGTTTCAGCTTTGCCTATAAGTTATCCGGGACATGCTATACTCACAGAAGACGAAGGAGAAATACTAGGAATTGATAATTGTCCCTGCGGAAGAAAAGGAAAGTATTTTAAAATATATGGACGAGTTAAAGGTGCAGAAATAAGGGGGTGTAGTGATACACATGAAAGACGTTGAATTTTTGGTAGGAAAAGAAGCTCCTTTAGATAAAACAGTATTACCCCCATATAGCGATATCGTATGCAACTTTTTACAAGAGTTATCTGGTCGGTTAATAAGAGAGGCAAAGCTTTATCCAGATGTACTTTCTTTTGCGTATTGGTGTAGAAAAGCTAATTTATTAAAATTGAAAGAAAGTGCATCATATGGCCGATTGGGACGTGGAATGGTATTTCATATTACTCCATCCAATGTTCCGGTAAATTTTGCATTCTCATTAGCATTTTCATTATTAGCCGGAAATAACAATATTGTCAGAGTTAGCAGCAAAAAATTTCCTCAGGTAGATTTGATATGCAGAGTGATGAATGAAGTTCTTTTAAATCATCCTAATTTAGCGAATAAAGTAAGGATAATTCGGTATGGGCATAATCAAGAAGTAACGGCTGCACTTTCCATGCAGTCGGATGTTCGTATGGTTTGGGGCGGAGACGAAACAGTAAGTTTATTAAAGATGGAAAAGACAAAACCACAATGCTTAGATATATGTTTTGTTGATCGCTATTCAGTAGCAATGATTAGTGGGAAAGAGATACTATCATTAAGTGATAGTGAACTTATTCGATTGGCAGAGCAATTTTATAATGATACTTACTTAGTTGATCAAAATGCGTGTTCCTCACCACAACTAGTTTTGTGGTATGAAGATGATTTATTTGGGCGTGAGCGATTTTGGAATGCAGTATATGATTGTGCAAAAAAAAGATACACATTGCAAGAAGCTGTATGTGTAGATAAATATACCAGGCTGTGTGAGAATGCGATAGATGGGATAGGAATAAAGACTAGTCAAAGGTTTGGGAATTTGTTATATCGCATGGATTTAGAAACTATAAATCTATCGACACAACAATTACGAGGTGTATGCGGAATGTTTTATGAATACTCACTGAATGATTGGAGTGAATTAAAAAAGTTTGTTTCTAATAAATATCAAACCGTTACATGCTTTGGGATAAATCGTCAGTTACTTAGAGAATTTGTAATAAATAATGGGCTCAATGGAATTGATCGAATAGTTCCAATTGGAAAAGCAGTAGATATTGGTATTATCTGGGACGGATACGATTTGATTGGCATGTTGTCGCGCGTGGTAGCATTAGTATAAGATGGAGATTTTTTATGTTGTTTAATTCAATAAAGTTTCTAATATTTTTTCCTATAGTTTCGATAATATATTTTACGATTCCACAAAAAATAAAAAGTTTATGGCTTTTAATAATGAGCTATTTCTTTTATATGTGTTGGAATCCTAAATATGTAATCCTTATTGCAACGTCTACATTAATTACATATTATAGTGGAATTCTTATTGAAAAAGTTGAATCGATTAATTCGCAAAAAAAGAAGCAACATGGTAAGAAAATAGTTGTTATACTTAGTATAGTCAGTAATTTAAGCATCCTCTTTTTCTTTAAATATTTTCCATTTGCAATTAATAATTTAAATGCTGGATTAAGTATTTTCAATATATCATTTAATATACCAACATTTGATATTCTTTTACCGGTAGGAATATCTTTCTATACTTTTCAGGCTTTAGGGTATACAATAGATGTTTATAGACAAGAAATACCAGCTGAAAAAAGTCTTTTAAAATATGCTCTTTTTGTATCTTTTTTCCCGCAATTAGTAGCAGGACCAATTGAAAGATCTAAAAATCTTCTAAATCAGATTAATAAAGAAAATCATTTCGAATATAATCGAGTTAAAAATGGTTTGCTTTTAATGATTTGGGGTTTATTTCAAAAAATGGTTATTGCGGATCACATTGCAATAGTAGTGAATCAAATTTATGATAACTATGAACAATATACAGGCGTTTATTTAATGTTTGCAACTATTTTATTTGCATTTCAAATTTATTGTGATTTTGCTGGATATAGCAATATTGCCATAGGTGCAGCGAGAGTAATGGGATTTTCATTAATGGATAATTTTAAAAGGCCCTATTTTGCAAGGTCTGTAGGAGATTTTTGGAGAAGGTGGCATATTTCTTTAAGTACCTGGTTTAGGGACTATTTGTATATACCATTAGGCGGAAATCGTTGTTCAAAATTGCGAAAATATTTTAATTTAATGGTTACATTTTTAATAAGTGGACTTTGGCATGGAGCAAGTTGGAACTATGTAGTATGGGGTGGAATGAATGGAAGCTATCAAGTTATAGGAGATTTTATTAAACCTTTGAGGCAAACAGTTAGCGACAAATTAAACGTTAGAAAAGAATGCTTTAGTTATCGCCTACTATGTAAAATTTCTACTTTTATTTTAATTGATTTTTCCTGGTTATTTTTTAGAGCCGATGGATTCAGAAATGGGTGCATGATGCTTAAAATAATTTTTGGAAATTTTAGTTTTGCTAGTATTTTTGATCATGTTTCATACCCCATTGGATTGGATGGCTATGATTTTAAAATTATGATTTTAGGGATATTATTGCTAATTGTGATTGATTGTATGAGTGAGAGGCTGGATGTGTTAGAATGGCTTTCTGAGCAGAATATTTGGTTTAGATGGACAATGTATTATGTATTGATTCTTTCAATTATAATTTTTGGCGTGTACGGTATAAGCTATAATAGTGAGCAGTTTATTTATTTTCAATTTTGAGGTATACATGTTGCGTAATATAGAAAAATGGAAATGTATAATTTTTATAATAATACTTGTTTTGTTAATAATTTCTTTAAACTTGGTACTTAAACCGTATAAGTATGGGTATAAAGAGTATCATTCACTGCATTCAAATACAGTGGATATTTTATTGACAGGGAGTAGCCGAATATTTACAGGCATAGATACGATGAGGCTTTGGGAAGATAGTGGATATTCGGCATTTATTTTAGGGGGGAATGCACAACCTTATGCGGCATCATATCTGTCTGTATTAGAAGCTTTACAAACGCAGTCACCCAAATTGTTAGTCTTGGATGGATCTGTAATTGGAATGAGAACGACTTGGAATGACTGTATATTGGCAGAAGGTACTTTCTATGATAATTTTGATAGAATTCCTTTTTCTTTAGAAAAAGGAAAAACGGTTTTTGATTTGTTGCCAGTAAGTACAGCTAGTAAATATTTTGTTCCACTCATCAATTGTCATGATCGTTGGAAAAGCGTAACGGGAGAAAATTTTAAATTAGAGGATGCAAATAACAAAAAATATATGGGGTTTAAGGGTATAAAATTAGATTTTTCGAAAGAGACACAGGATTCTGAGACATGGATTGATAGTATTACACCATTATCGGAAAAAGATTTAAAATATTTTAACAAGAATGTAGAATTAGCTAAAAAAGCAGGAATGCAGGTAATTGTCATAGTAACACCAATGTTATATTATCAACCGCTATTTATGGAAGATTATCAACAGAGAATAAATGCATTAGGAGCATATTGCAATGATATAGGGATCACATTTTTAAATTATAATCTTATATTGAAAGATTTTGATTATACAAATAATATGTCTGATAAAATTCATTGTAATTATAATGGAGCACAAGAAGTGACAGGACATCTTAGTAAATTTATCAACGAAAATTATAAAATAGAGAATCATCTTCAGGATAAACAGTATGACCAATGGAATAAATGTATGAACGAATATATAAAAGAATTGAAGGAGTTATCATGCAAGCCATTTTAATTCTCGGTTCCGGCTTTGCTGGTGCCGTAGCTGCTCGCCAACTGGCAGAAAAATATAACAGAAAAGTTTTGGTAGTAGAAAAACGCAGTCATATTGGCGGGAATATGTTTGAAGCAGAAGTTGAAAACGGAATACGCGTACATAAATATGGCCCTCATCTTTTTCATACCAATTCGGATATGGTGTTTGAATATTTAAAGAGATTTGGCTTGTGGAAACCATATACGCACCGCGTTTTAGGGAAGATTGACGGAAAACTTGTACCGATTCCATTTAATTTTAAATCCATGGATATGCTATTTTCCATAAAACCTACAAATATCTTAAAGAACAGGATACTAGAGGAATACCCAAATCAAGAAAAAATATCCATTATGGATCTAATGCAAACGGAGGACTCCCTAATCTCAGATTTCGGAAAATATGTTTTTGAAAAAGTGTTTGTTCATTATACGGCAAAGCAGTGGCAGCAGCCAATTGAAAAGGTAGATGTATCTGTCATTAATCGGATTCCGGTTGTGCTTAGCTATGACGACCGTTACTTTAGTGACAAGCATCAATATATACCGAAAGATGGATATAATGAAATATTTGAGAATTTATTAAATCATCCTAATATTAAGGTAAAATTGAACTTTAATAGTAGAAAACGCTTGCAGATAGATTATGAAGAGCATAGAGTCTATCTTGATGGAACTGAATGGAATGGTCCAATTATTTATACTGGTGCGGTCGATGAATTAATGAATTATAGAATAGGCTATCTTCCTTACCGTTCTTTAGACTTAGTTTTTGAGCAATGTAATGCCGATTTTTATCAGCCAGGGGCCGTTGTCAATTATCCGAATGAAGAAGAGTTTACACGAATTACGGAATTTAAGCATATTACAGGACAGAAGCTAGAAGGAAAAACTGCTATTTTAAAAGAATATCCAATGAATTATGATCCTTATGCAAAGAAAGGTAATACACCTTATTATCCGATAATAAACCAAAAAAATTTAGATAAATATCATCAATATAAAGAACTTTTAAAAGGCTTTTCAAATATTTATTTATGTGGTCGATTAGCGGAGTATAAATATTATAATATGGATCAAGTGATTGAAAGAGCGATACTTTTAGCAGATAAGCTGGGAGAATAATAAAATGGAGCCGAACATCAAAATTTATGTATCCTGCCATAGACCTTCCTTTGTGCCAGATCATGCACTGTTGTACCCGCTGGAAGTCGGAACGTCGTTGAGAGAAACGCAGATAAAAGGAATTCTTCATGATAATGAGGGGGCGGAGCATATATCAGGGGAGAATCGGTATTATTGTGAACTAACAGGGCAGTATTGGGCGTGGAAAAATGAAGAAGCCGATTATTACGGCTTTTTTCATTATCGCAGATATTTCTCCTTTGCAGGAGATAATACTGTAAAGCCTTGCATTGTATTAAATTATCCAAATCAAGCCTTTTTAGAACAGTATGGTTATGATGAGATGAATTTGAGGAAAATAATTTTGCAATATGATATTATTGTTCCAATGGCAGTTGAAATGCATGAATCGGTGTATGATTATTATAAAGATGCCGATAATCATGATATTAAAGATTTGGAGCTTGCTTTTTCTATCTGTAAGGAGCTTTATCCGCATATGGAAAAAGAAGCAAATGAGTATCTTTATAGTACAAGGTCCTATTTTTGTAACATGTATATAATGAAAAAAGAAATTTTTCATAGTTATTGCCAGTGGCTATTTCCTGTTTTAAATGAATGGGATAAGTGTAGAGGGATAACAAAGCCTGAGCGGGTAGATGGCTACCTTTCTGAACGCCTGTTTGGAGTATATTATCTATGGTTGAGCAAAAATAAAGATGTTAGAAGGCTAGAAGTGCCTAGAGTAGATTTTGAATTAAATAACAAAATTCTTACTAAGAAAAAGATATTGGATTTTATATTACCATCTGGTAGCCGGAGACGTGTTTTTGTTAAGAAGTTTCTACGTTAGCTTTATATAAAACAAATATATGTATAGGATAATTTAGATCTATATTCCTCCCTCCTTTTGGTTACACTACCGGCAGGAGGTGAAATAAATGAGTAAGAATTACAACGACGGTATTGATCGAGGTGAGATGACCTCAAGGCAGAACGGAAATTTGACTCGCGCGATGGTGGAAAAAGGGGAGCAGTCAATGAAGGCACAGGAAGCCCTTACTGTAGAGTTTGCAAAGGAACTCGCAGATGAGGAATGCATTCCAAATGCGCTTCCCCATCAGAATTTAGGACATAATTCGAAAAAGGCCGGACTGGGTCCGAACACAAAAAGATAGTTAAAAAATAAAAAAGCATAGAATTTGCGTTCAGATTTTTAATTGATTTTCAAGGTAAGGTGAATAGTAGCAAAGCTCCGTATATTTTGCAGTCTCATAACCGTGGCGAAGGATCAGTTCAAAATCTTCCTTAGAGGGTGACTTAAGCGTCGTCGGATAGTGTTTGACATATTCGATTTCCTTTTCACTCAACATGGACACTTCTCCGTTTTTAAAAGCGGATAAAGGGTTATAGGAAAATGCAAAAATATGCTTTTTTTTGCTTCCAATTTGTACATAATAGCCTTTTTGCGTTCGCAAGAAATAATCAATGACGTCGCGGCTTCGCAGAGAAACAACCTCATTCATATTAATGTCCAGGAGTTGACGAAGATTACGCAAAGAAAATAGGTTATTCCATTTTCGATAAGAGGAAGGTGCAGAGGCGTTGCTGACAATTAAAAAATCCAAATCACCTGTCAAATGACCGCCATCCGAGATTTTATAAAGGGCCTCTAAGCCTAAATTATCGTATACTCCACCGTCCCATAGATGAAGAATTTTCCAATCTTGCAAGGCCGGAGAGGGAAGTCCGGCCGTTTGAAGGTCTGTTTTTTTCGGAAATCTTACCCAGTTATAATCATCAATTAAAAGCTTGTAAGCGCCAATTAAGACAGGGAAACCTGCAGAAGCGGAGATTGCATCGGAAATAGACATTTTGGGGTGGTATACATACCCGATTTTATAATCACCCATTTGCTGTTGACTGATACGAAAATTATTTCCCGTTTCAAAGGCGGTACAGTTAATCGACCAAAGCGGTGTCTCAGGAAGATCGCAGACTTGCCCGTGAATTTCCCATTTTTTTTCAATAATATCAGCTAAAACATTTACCTTTTGATTCCAGTTCCACGGCTTTTCTATGAGAGAAAAAATAGAATCCTGCTGGATGTTATTTTCTAATATCGTGCGCTGAACTTCTGGCAGCGTTTCTTTCAGAAAAACCTGGCTGCCTGGCCATCGATCATTGTTTTTAGCATAAATCAGCCCAATTGCTAAGCTCGCACCGGAAACAGAAGAGATGTGCCGGATATTTTCCAGTTCATTACTTTCTGCAAGCCATTTCAGCACACCCAAATGAAAGATGGCGGCACGAATGCCGCCGCCTGACAGTGAAATGCCGATTTTCTGATTTCCTGCATTGCGTTTCATTGCAATTCGGTGGTTGCGCATAGGATTCCCCCTTGCTCTCTTTATAGTTTTAATTTAGAATAATAGAAGCGATAAAAATCAGATTTGGAAGGAAATTTCTCTGATGTTATTTAACTCATTTAGCTTTTTACTTTTTTTCCCGCTTGTGACGGGAATCTATTACTTGATACCACATCGACTTCGTTACTTGTGGCTGCTTTTTGCAAGCTACTATTTTTATATGTGCTGGAATCCCAAATATGCCTTGCTTATGGCGACTTCAACAGGAATTACTTACGCCAGCGGAATTTTGATTGCGAGAGCAGATAAGAGAAAGAAACTGTCGGAAAAGCGTCTTTGGGTTAGTATAAGTTTTCTTTCCAATCTCAGCATATTATTTTTCTTCAAATATTTTGATTTTGCAATTGAGAATTTAAATCTCATTTTTATGAAGCTGGGGGTCTCCCTCCTTCAACCGGAATTTGATGTAATCTTGCCGGTTGGAATTTCTTTCTATACCTTTCAAGCGTTAAGCTATACGATGGATGTTTATAGAGGGGATATTTATGTGGAGCGCAATCTGTTGAAATACGCACTCTTTGTTTCTTTTTTTCCACAGCTCGTTGCGGGGCCCATTGAACGCTCGAAGAACCTGTTGGTGCAGATTAACGAACGCCATTTTTTTGAGTATGAGAGGGCAAAATCCGGACTTTTGCTGATGCTTTGGGGACTGTTTTTAAAGCTGGTGATTGCAGACCGTGCCGCGATCTTAGTCAATCAGGTCTATGGGCAGTACACATATTATTTGGGGCTTCAGGTTGTTGTGGCAACGCTCCTTTTTGGGATACAGATTTATTGCGATTTCAGCTCCTATTCTCTCATTGCAAAGGGTGCGGCTGAAGTAATGGGATTTCGTTTAATGGATAATTTCAGACAACCCTATTTTTCGCGCAGCATACAGGAATTTTGGCAGCGGTGGCATATTTCATTAAGCACCTGGTTTCGAGATTATCTATATATTCCGCTCGGCGGAAACAAAAAGGGGAAATTCCGAAAGTATATAAACATAATGATTGTATTTTTAGTGAGCGGTCTTTGGCACGGAGCAAACTGGACCTTTGTCATGTGGGGATTTCTTCACGGCGCATTTCAAATTGTTGGGCAGCTGCTTCGACCTTTAAAGAACACATTGACTGATTTTTTGGGAATCAACCGGAAGAATTTCAGCTATCAATTAGGACAAGGTATCCTTACCTTTTTTCTTGTAAACTTTGCATGGATTTTCTTTCGTGCTTCTCGCATGGAGGATGCGTTTGGCGTAATTCATCAGATGTTTCTCAAGTGGAATCCGATTGTTTTTGTGGATGGAACGTTATGGAAGCTTGGTCTAAATCAGCAAAACTTCCTCTTGCTTCTCGCTGCGATTTTTGTGATGGGATGCATGAGTATTGCAGAATACTGCGGCTTGGATTGGCGAAAAAAGACATTGGAGCAGGGATTTTTATTTCGCTGGAGTGTATACCTGCTTCTCATTTTTTCGATTGTTATTTTCGGGATTTACGGACCGGGCTACAGCGAAAGCCAGTTTATTTATTTTCAATTTTAAACGGAATTGGGGACCAAAATGAAGCAAAATTTTAAAATGATAGCGAGAATGATTCGAATCCTCTGCTTTCTTCTGATTTTAACACTTTTATTTACACAAGCCAGTGCCGTTTTAGCGCGTAAAAGCTTAACGAAGCCGTGGGATATGTCTGTAAAAATCGGTGGATTTTATAATGAACCGAAAAATAGCTTTGATGTGATGTACTTTGGATCAAGCCACATGTATTGCTCCATAGATCCGGCTCTCGTAGAGAAAGAAACGGGACTGCGCTCTTATATCTTAGCGACACAGGAGCAGCCGGTCTGGGTGAGCTACTACTATATGAAAGAGGCACTCAAGACACAAAAACCGAAAATAATGGTACTGGAAATCAATATGATGACAGAAGAAAAAGAATTCCCGAAGGAGGGAACGCTGTATTCCGCGATGGACCCCATTCCTTTGTCAAAAAATAAGATGGATATGGTTTTTGCGTCAGTTCCACAAGGAGAAAGAAGAAATTATATTTTTAATATTATGAAATATCACGACAGATGGGAAGAAGTCAGCCTTGAGGACTATAAAAGAACCTATGTGAAGAAGCGAGACCCGTACCATGGATATGTGAAATTAGAAACGGTCACTCCGATTGAAGGGCGTGCGGATGTTTCTTCTATTGCAGAGATGAGAGCGCCTCTACCAAAAACAATGGAGTATCTGGAAAAAATTTATGAATTGGCAAAAAAAGAAAAAATTACTCTTGTGTTCTTAAAAACCCCTTCTAACGCGACAGTAAAAGAACAGCGTTTTTACAATGCCGCATGGCAATTTGCAAGGGAAAGAGGGATTTTCTATGTGGATTATAATCAAAAATATGAAGAGCTGGATTTAAATCTGGATGAAGACTTTTATGACCGCCGCCACTTGAATTTCAGAGGAGCAGAGAAGCTAACGCCAAACTTTGCGGCTCTGCTTTTACAGCAGACGGCCATTTAGTTGCAAAACGACGTAGATTGGCGTAGAATAAGACATATGAAACTATGAAATCAGAGGAAAAAAGAATGGTAAAATACTCGAGAATCCTGTTTCTCGTATTAGCAGATGCATTTTGTATTAATTTAGCATATATAATCGCTTTTTTGTTGCGCTTTGAATTTAGTGTAAGCAGTGATGTTTTTGAAGGATACCTCGCGGTATATGCAAGCAATTTTATTTGGCTGACTGTGTTAAAATTATTGATTTTATGGCTTTTTGGCCTTTACAGCAGCCTTTGGAAATATGCGGGAGCGGAAGAGCTGTCGAAGGTTGCGATGGCCTCTATCTTTGCAGCCTTGGCAGCCATTGCGTATTTGGAATTTGTGCAGCAGTTTTTTCCGCGCAGCGTGTATGTCATCAGCTGCAACTTAGATATCCTTTTTTTGGCAGGGATACGTCTTCTCTACCGCTCTGTGAGGAATTTTCGCACCCCGGATGCATTTAATACCTATTGGGATTGGAATAAGGTTAGCATCATAGAAAAAATTACCGGAAAGACTGCCGGACTTAACAAAGTGATGGTCGTGGGCGGGGGAAGCGCCGGAGCTAATATTATACGGGAAATGCGCAACCATCCCGAGTATAACAAGAAGGTCGTGGTTGTGATTGATGATGATCCGGAGAAGAGAAATAAACGCATTGCAGGCGTTAAAATCGCCGGAACACGCAAGGATATTAAAAGAATGGTCTGGAAGTACGGCGTGGATGAAATCATTATAGCGATTCCTTCCGCGGCACAAAAGGATATTCAGGAAATCGTGGAGCAATGCAATAAGACGCGTTGCAATATGAAGATTCTTCCTTCACTGCTTGACTTAATTAATGAAAAAGTAAGCATCAGTAAGCTGCGGGATGTAGACATTGAAGATTTGCTCGGCAGAGAGGCTGTTCAGGTCAACTTGAAAGAAATCAGCAGATATTTGGAAGGAAAGATCGTCCTTGTCACCGGAGCAGGCGGCTCGATTGGCTCAGAACTTTGCCGTCAGATAGCAACCTTTCGTCCGAGGCGGCTCGTGGCATTGGATATCTATGAAAATACGATTTTTGAATTGGCAAACGAAATAAAAAAGGTAAATCCATACCTTGAATTTGATATTGTGATTTGTTCCGTGAGAGATCCGCTGCGTTTGGAAGAAGTTTTTGAGAAATATAAGCCGCATGTGGTATTTCATGCAGCAGCACACAAGCATGTTCCTCTCATGGAGGAAAATCCAAAGGAAGCAATTGTAAATAATATATTGGGGACAAAGAATATTGTGGATTTGTCAGACAAGTATGCGGTTGAAAAGTTTGTGTTAATTTCTACGGACAAGGCAGTGAACCCAACGAATGTAATGGGAGCCACAAAGCGTGTGGCAGAGATGATTATACAAGATAAGGGCTTGAAATCCCGTACCTGCTTTTCTGCAGTACGGTTTGGAAATGTCCTCGGGAGCAACGGAAGCGTAATTCCGGTGTTTAGAAAACAGATTGCACAGGGAGGACCGGTTACTGTAACCCATCCTGAGATCACACGTTATTTTATGACGATACCCGAAGCGGTACAGCTTGTAATCCAAGCAGGAGCTATGGCAGAGGGAAGTGAAATTTTTATTTTGGACATGGGAAAACCAATTCGGATTTTGGAACTGGCGGAGAACGTTATTCGCTTATCCGGATACATTCCTTACGTTGACATTGATATCAGCATCGTCGGTTTAAGACCAGGCGAGAAGCTGTTTGAAGAGCTTTTGCTGAAAGAAGAGGACATTCAGAAAACGTCGCACAATAAAATTTATGTAGCGCACTATATCTCACCGTCTCCTCTGATTGAGGAACTTCTAAACAAAGGAGAGGATGAGCTTGCGCGTGAAGCGGAACGAATATTGATGAAAAATAAGGAAGAAGTAAAAGTTTGGCTGAGCAAACTTGTTCCTAATTACATAACTCAAACAGGAAAAAGAGTGCGAAAAGAACCGACCCTTCTTCACAGCCGAGAAGAGGGAAGTTTGTCAGATGAGGAGAGTGAAATGGATGCGCAGGGAAGAAATGCTGTCAGTTGATGTTTCAGAGGCAGTAAAGACAGCTGCTTTGAAAGAATACGAAGCCGTATTAAAAAAGAGCTGGGAAAAGCTGCAAAACGGGACAGAACCCTTTACCGGATGGGTTGGCTTGCCTTTTCATTACGAAAAAGAAGAGCTGAAAGCCATACAAAAAACGGCCAAGCGGATACAGCAGCAATGCCAAGCATTTGTTGTCATCGGGATTGGAGGCTCCTATTTGGGAGCAAGAGCCGCAATTGAGCTTTTGGCTTACCCTACGGAGAAAAAAAGAATGGCGGAAGGAGTGCCAAAAGTATATTTTGCAGGAAATAACTTGAGCGGCACCTATCATCGTGAACTTTTGGAGGAATTGGAAGACAAGGAAGTCTGTGTTTGTATCATTTCAAAATCAGGGACTACAACCGAACCGAGCGTAGCATTTGCCTTGCTCAAAGAGTTTTTAACAAAGAAATACGGGGAAGCCGGTTGCCGTGAGCGCATCTATGCTATTACAGATCGCAGCAAAGGGGTATTACGTCAGGAGGCGGAGGCGAAAGGCTATCCGAGTTTTGTTGTACCGGAAAACATCGGTGGAAGATATTCTGTTTTGAGCGCAGTAGGCCTTTTGCCGATTGCAGTCGCCGGTATTGATGTTCTTGAAATACTGGAAGGGGCATACGATATCGCCGCCGTTTTAACACAAAGTACAACAGGAGGCAGTGCAGGCGAGCTCGCCGCAATGCGAAATGACTTATATCGTCAGGGAAAAGCGATTGAAGTATTTGAATATTATGAACCTAAGCTGCAATTTTTCACAGAGTGGCTGAAACAACTCTTTGGAGAAAGTGAGGGGAAAGAAGGAAAGGGAATTTTTCCTGCAGCACTGCAGTTTAGTGCAGACCTGCATTCAATGGGTCAATTTTTACAGCAGGGCAGTCAAATTTTCTTTGAAACTATACTCCATGTAGAAGAACCGAAAAAAGATATGACTGTACCAGAAAGCGCCGGAGAATTTTTTGCCGGACGCAGTTTAAATTCTATTAACTATGCCGCATTGACCGGAGTAATGAAAGCACATCAAAAGGAAGGGATTCCCATGATTAAGGTTGACATTCCTGCTCTGAACGCCTATCATTTTGGTCAGATGGTGTATTTTTTTGAGACCGCCTGCGCCTTAAGCGGCTGCTTGCTTGGGGTTAACCCATTCGACCAGCCGGGGGTGGAAAGCTACAAGTTAGAGATGCGCGAAGCGCTCACTAAATAAATGAAAACGATCTTTGCATGAAGATCAAGAACCCACAATTTAACGTTAGTAAAATAACGATTAAACAAATGGAGGAAAAAGAAATGAGTGTAGTGGTAACAGAAAAAAAAGACAAGGTTGCAATCATTAAGATCAACCGGCCAGAGGCGATGAATTCACTGAATGGAGATGTGCTTCAGGCAATCTCTGATGCGGTGGACGCGGCTGCTTCTGATGCAGAGGTAGAAGTGCTTCTCTTTACAGGAGAAGGAAAGGCCTTTGTTGCCGGAGCCGATATTGCGGCGATGAGTGTAATGGATGAAAAAGCAGGAAATGAGTTCGGAGCATTTGGCTCTGCCGTATTTCGCAAGATTGAGACGCTCGAAAAACCATCCATTGCAGCAGTTAACGGCTTTGCTCTAGGTGGTGGATGTGAGCTTGCAATGAGCTGTGATATGCGTATTGCGAGTGAAAAAGCAAAGTTTGGACAGCCGGAAGTAGGTCTTGGAATTACACCGGGCTATGCAGGTACACAGAGGCTTCCAAGGATTGTCGGAAAAGCAAAGGCAATGGAACTGATTTTGACGGGCGATATTATTACGGCATCGCAGGCAGCCGAAATTGGGCTTGTAAACAAAGTGGTCGCACCGGAAAGCTTAATGGACGAAGCGATGGGCCTTGCTGCGAAGATTACAAAGAACGCACCTTTTGCTGTGCATGCTTCTAAGAAAGCGATTCAAGCAGGCGTTGAGCTTCCTATGACAGAGGCAATTGCACTTGAAACAGAGCTTTTCGGACAGTGTTTTGCCACAGAAGACCAAAAAGAAGGAATGAACGCATTTTTGGAGAAGAGAAAAGCAGAATTTAAAGGGAAATAAGAAAAATTCGTTATTTTTAACGGAAATATCTTTTCACTATTGCAATTTATGCGGTTATGGATTACTCTTATAGTAGAAGCCTTGTTAAAAATGTAACAAACAAATACATAGTCAAACGAGAATGGGTGTAGGACCCAACCGAAAATGGAGGAGTTTAACATGAAAAAGATTGGTGTATTAGGAACAGGCACAATGGGTGCAGGAATCATTCAGGTATTGGCTCAAAACGGTTATGAAGTTGTTCTCAGAGCAAGAAGACAGACTTCCGTTGACAAAGGACTTGCAACTGTAACGAAAAACTTAGAGAAAATGGTTGCAAAAGAAAAAATTACAGCCGCAGATAAAGATGAGATTTTAGCAAGAGTTCATGGCTCAACTGAGATTTCGATTGTAGCTGACGCAGATTTGATTATCGAAGCAGCAACAGAAGATATGGAGGCTAAAAAAGCTTTATTTAAAGAATTAGATGAACTTTGCAAGCCGGGTACCATATTAGCAACCAATACATCCTCCCTTTCTATCACTGAAATTGCTTCTGCAACAAACAGACCGGACAAAATTATCGGGATGCATTTCTTCAATCCGGTACCTGCGATGAAGTTAGTGGAAATCATTAAAGGTCTTGCGACTTCCGAAGAGACAAAATCGACAATTTTAGAGCTTTCTGAAAAATTAGGAAAGACTCCGGTAGAAGTAGAAGAAGCTCCTGGATTTGTTGTAAATAGAGTCTTGATTCCTATGATTAACGAAGCAGTTGGTATCTTAGCTGACGGCGTGGCAAAGGCAGAAGACATTGATACTGCAATGAAGCTTGGTGCAAACCACCCTATGGGCCCTCTTGCTTTAGGAGACTTGATTGGTCTGGATGTTTGCTTGGCAATCATGGATGTTCTTTACAGCGAATATGGCGATCCAAAATACAGAGCACACGTTCTTCTTAAGAAGATGGTTCGTGCAGGAAAGCTTGGGAGAAAGAGCGGCGTAGGCTTCTTCGACTACAGCAAGTAAGAAGAAAAAATTGAACGGATTTTATTAGAAAATGTTAAGCCCTTTTACATTCCTTGTAAAGGGGCTTTTTATTTAGAAAATGTCATTTTCTTTGCTTGAAAGACAGAAAATTATTTTTTTCTTGCATTTTTGCCAAATCAGTGTAAAATATTACGGTGTATAACGAAAAATATGTGATAAAACATGAAAAGATAAAAAGGGAATAAGAGAGTTAATGATATGAAAGTATTTTTTAAGCAATTTATAATCGCATTTGTAGTCTTTACAGTGATTATGATGCCAGTGCAATTTATGCTGAACCGCGTCAGTGAGGTCCGCATTTTTTCAGGGGAAGAAAACCTTATGGATGACATGCAGGTTTTAATTGATCCAAACAGTCCATTTTTTGAAGCCTTTCAAAATAGCCAGAGAGTCAATGTTTTGGTTCTTGGAGTAAACGACGGAATGACGGATACGATTATGCTCGGAAGCTACGATATGAAAAGCCAGCATGTGGACGTGATTTCTGTACCAAGAGATACCTACTATCCGAGAAAAGGCGTAACAAGTCCAGCTGCAAAGAAAATTAATTCCATTTATCACAGCAGCAAGGACGGCGGTGCGGTCGGAACTGCAACAGCTGTCAGCAATGTACTTTTGGGGATGCCGATTCATTACTATGCAGTGATTGATTATAAGGGTGTAGGAAACATTGTGGAGGCATTGGGCGGCGTACCGATGAATATCCCGTTTCATATGAAATATTATGATCCATATGACAAACCTCCTTTGCGGATTGATATTCCAGAGGGCGAGCAGGTGCTAACCAAGGATACCGCGATTCAGTTCCTGCGTTTTCGTCATGCAAACGCTGGATCCGGTTATAAGAGCTACCCTGAGGGAGACATCGGACGAATTAAGGCACAGCAGGAATTTATGCAGTCCGCTTTTCGTCAGGCACTTGGCTTTAATCTGCCGAATGTCGCCAAAACGGTAATTCAAAATGTAGATTCTGATCTTGATATAGGGATTGCTGTTAAAATTGCAACCAAAGCAATGGGATTATCGAAAGAGAATATTCAGACCTATTTGACACCGGGTGTGCCTGAAACGCGTAATGGAGCTTCCTACTGGATTGCTGATGATGAAAAAGTAAAAGAAATGGTTGAAGAAATTTATTCCATTAGTGATGAAACAGCAGGCGAAGGGGAGCAAAATACAGAAAATGCGGAAAAAGAAGAGTAATATCAGAAAAAAATATAGGGAATCTTAGATTCCCTATTTCTTTTTTTTGAAAAAAGGGATAAAATAATTACGATTACTTATTTCATGAAATAGAAAGGGAGATGACATTGGGGAAGGGAAGTCTGAAAAGGGGAACAGGCACAAAGCAGTTTATAAAGATATTTTTTATTGCACTTATCATGTTCATCGCAATTGGAGTACCGTTTCATTGGACTTTTCGCTCTGTCGCGAAGGCACCAGTTTTTGGTACACCGGAATCGAATTTAATGGATGAAATGTCTCCGCTGTATAACGCAAACAGTCCTTTTTTTGAAGCGTTTGAGGACAAGCAGCGTGTCAATGTATTGCTTCTTGGTGTAAATACAGGCTTGACGGATACGATTATGCTCGCAAGCTTTGATATGGAGGCAAAGCATGTTGATTTGATTTCCATTCCACGCGACACTTACTATAAACGGCCCGGCTATGACTTTCCGGGACAGATGAAAATCAATGCCGCCTATCAGAAAGAGCCGATCAATACAGCACGGGCAGTGAGTGATATTTTACTGGGAATGCCCGTTCACTACTATGTTGTCATCACCTATGATGGCGTTGCGAACATCGTAGATGCGATGGGTGGTGTGCCTATGGATATCCCGTTTACGATGAAGTATAACGATCCATATGATAAGCCGCCGCTTAAGATTTATATACCGAAAGGGCAGCAGCTTTTGGACGGGGAGCATGCGGTGCAGTTTCTGCGCTTTCGTCATGCAAACAGGGGATCAGGATATAAAAGCTATCCAGAAGGTGACCTTGGCCGTGTCAAGGCACAGCAGGAGTTTATGAAATCTGCGTTTAAGCAGATGATGGGATTCGAGCTCCCTAAAATCGTAAAAGAAATTTTTAATAATGTAGATTCAGACATTACCTTGGGGATGTCACTGAAGATTGCGCAAAAGGCGCTGGGGATGTCACCGGATAGCATTGAAACGTATATGATTCCGAATAAGCCGGATCCGGACCCACCTTATTATGTATATCCACAGTCCGAAGAAATTGGAAAGATGCTCACTGAAATTTATTCAATTGAAGCACCGGAAGACTCCGGAACAGAGTCTGATGGCGAGAGCAAAGACGGCAAAAAGGTGTTAGACAGCGGTGGACTGTAACAAAAACGATTTGTTTTCTATCCGTGCCAAATGGGAAAATCCGTTTGGCACTTCTTTAAAACTTTTTATCATTTTCATTTCAACCAAGTCGGATAAAGCAGCAAAAGATAACTATAAAAATAAATACAAAGAAACGTTCGTCGTTATTAAAGGAGGATATTTTAAATGAATTCCATGAACCGAAACCTGGGATTAAGTCTTGCGCGTGTTACAGAAATCGCTGCCATTGAGTGCGGCAAATGGATGGGGCGGGGCGATAAAAATTCTGCGGATCAGGCAGCTGTAAATGGCATGCGCCGCATGTTTGATACCATTGACATTGATGGAACTGTTGTGATCGGAGAAGGAGAAAAGGACGAAGCACCGATGCTTTACATAGGGGAGCAAATTGGAAAAGCCAGTGCACATGCGCCGATGGTAGACATTGCGGTAGATCCTTTGGACGGAACGACCTCCACGGCAAAAGGCCTCTCTAATGCGATTTCTGTCATCGCGGTAGCACCAAAAGGAACCTTGTATAATACCGAAGTATATTATATGGAGAAAATAGCGGTAGGACCGGAAGCGAAGGGCTGTATCGACCTGAATAAGTCATTGAAAGACAATCTGCTGGCAGTAGCGGATGCGTTAGGTAAAAATATTGAGGATTTGACAGTGACGATACAGGAGCGTGACCGCCACAATGGGTATATAAAACAATGTCGTGAGCTTGGCTGCCGGATTAAGCTGTTTCGGGACGGAGACGTCGGAATGGCAATCGCAACCTGCATAGAAGACAGCGGGATTGATATTATGGTAGGAATCGGAGGTGCGCCGGAAGGCGTGCTGGCCGCGGCTGCCATGCGATGTCTGGGCGGAGAAATTCAAGGCAGGCTCTTTCCAATGACACAGGAAGAAAAGCTGAAAGCACCAAAAGAAGACTTCGATCGTGTATTAACGATTGATGAACTGGTAAAATCGAACGAGGTTATCTTCGTGGCAACCGGTGTTTCTGACGGTGATATGCTAAGAGGAGTCCGTTATCTTTCCGGGAGTCGGGTGAAAACCCATTCTGTGGTTATGCGGGGTGAGACCGGAACCGTTCGTTATATTGAAGCGATTCATAACATGGATAAAAAGAGTGCCTATGCAGATGTATATGCGGCACCGGGAGAGTAAAGATGAGTGAAAAAATGGACTTGATGCTCCTTCGAACGAAGAAGGTGGCGGAGCTGCGTGAGATTGCGCGGCATATGAACCTCTCCGGATTTGAAAAAATGAAGAAATCAGAACTTCTGGAGAAAATCACACATTCTGAGGAATCTAGTTCTCCGGCAGAAGAGGAGAAAGAGGAAGCGTGCAAAGAAGGCCAAAGCTCACTTAACGTAACAAAGCCAATCACACCGCAGGAAAAAGCCCAACCGGCAGAAAAAACGCTGCAGGACGCTCCGGCGGAACCGGCAGCAATCCCGGAAACAGCGAAACTTGAGCCACCCAAAGAGGAACCGGCAGTCAAAAGAGAGCGTACTTATTCGCAGGAGGAGCGGCCGGAAGTAGAAGGTATTTTAGATATTGCAGAGGGTGGATTCGGTTTTCTGCGTTTTCATAATTTTTTAACCAGCGATCGAGATGTTTATGTATCTCCCTCACAAATTCGCCGCTTTAACTTAAAAAAGGGAGATAAAATCCGGGGGATTACAAGAAAGCCCAATGAAGGAGAAAAGTTTGGAGCTTTACTTTATGTAAAACAAGTAAATGGAGACGAGCCGGGCGTAGCGATTCGCAGACCTGATTTTGATGAGCTGACTCCGATTTTTCCAAACAAGAGGATGACTCTTGAAGATGGAAGAGACCTTTCCATGCGGCTGATTGATTTGGTTGCACCAATTGGAAAGGGCCAAAGAGGATTGATTGTTGCGCCGCCGAAAGCAGGTAAAACTGTACTTTTGAAAAAAGTAGCGAACAATATTGAGAAAAAATATCCGGAGGTTGAATTGATTGTTCTTTTGGTGGACGAGCGCCCGGAGGAAGTTACGGATATGCAGCGTTCCATAAAAGGAGAGGTTATTTATTCTACCTTTGATGAATTGCCTGCAAACCATGTGAAGGTTGCGGAAATGGTTTTGGCTCGCGCGCAGCGACTGGTAGAGCACGGGAAAGATGTCGTAATTCTTTTAGATAGTATTACCCGTCTCGCCAGAGCATACAATCTCGTTGTTCCGGCTTCGGGCAGAACCCTGTCGGGTGGACTTGACCCGGGTGCCCTGCACAAGCCTAAAAAGTTTTTTGGAGCCGCTCGTAATATGGAGGAAGGCGGAAGCATTACCGTTTTAGCCACAGCGCTTGTAGAGACGGGAAGCCGGATGGATGATGTAATTTTTGAAGAATTTAAGGGAACCGGCAATATGGAGCTGCATTTAGACCGAAAGCTTTCTGAAAAGAGAATCTTCCCGGCAATCAATTTAAATAAATCAGGAACAAGAAGAGAAGACCTCCTAATGTCACAGGAGGAAATGGAAGTGGTTTGGATTATGCGGCGTGCCATGGCAAATGTCGGAACGCAGGAGGTCACAGAAAAAATTATTGACCAACTGATGCATACAAAGAACAATGAAGATTTCATACAGGTTTTGAAGAAAATTCATTTAGAGGAGAATCAAAACCAAGCAAACGGCAGAGACCGTTAAGAGGAAGACTATGGATTTCAGTAAAATATTTATAAAAAGCGCTTCCCCAACGAAAGTGGGAGGCCAAGCGATTCTGGAAGGAATCATGATGCGAGGAAAGGACCGTATCGCAACCGTCCTTAGAAAACCGGATGGTGGAATGCATATGAAAGTGGATCCGCTGAAAAAACCTAGTAAGTGGAAAAAAATACCGATTGTGCGCGGTGTTGTTGCTTTTGTGGACTCTTTGGTGACGGGAACCGGCATTCTTCTTTATTCCGCAGAAATGCTCGAGCAATTTGACACGGAAACCGTCTATGAAAAAGATAAAATGACAATATGGCTGGAAAAGCATTTTGGAGAAAAAGGCGCATTTAGTGCTATGCTTTACTTTTCCGTTGTGCTCGCAGTTCTCTTTACCGTTGGGATTTTTATTATTTTGCCGACGGCGTTGGTCAGTGCCGCAAAATATATCACAGAAAATCACATCGTATTGAATTTGATTGAAGGCATACTTCGAATCTTGATGTTCGTCGTGTACATTAGTGTGATTTCAAAAATGGAGGATATTAAAAAAGTATTCCAATACCATGGAGCAGAGCACAAGACAATCCACTGCTATGAGAATAAGCTGGAACTGACGCCAGAGAATGCACAGCAATTTGAAACCCTCCATCCTAGATGCGGAACAAGTTTTTTGATGTTTGTGATGGTAATCAGCTTACTGCTGTTTTCTCTGTTGGGATGGCCCAATCTGTGGATTCGGATTGGCTCCCGCTTACTTTTAATTCCCGTTGTTGCAGGGCTTTCGTATGAGCTTCTGCAATGGGCAGGGAGAAGTGACTCATGGATTGTAAAAGTGCTGAGTGTGCCGGGACTTCTTCTTCAGATGCTGACGACAAAGCGGCCGGATGAAGATCAGCTTGCGATTGCGATTGCGGCGATGAAGGAAGTTTTAAAAGAAGATGAGCCGCGTTCCTATGTTGCGGAATGCGGGCCGGACGGCATTTTTAAAGAAATCTTTGAAGCTGAGATTGCAGAAAGTGAAGAAATAGAACAAGAAAAGCAGGATAAAGAAACGACAGACCGAGGTGAGGACTAGCGTATGGGGTTAATGATAAAAGAGTTGCTGGCAATTGCTGAAAGAAGACTTTCGGCTGCCTCCTGCATGGATCCCCGGCTGGATGCCGAGCTTTTACTCTGCGATTTGCTGAAAAGAGAGCGCAGTTTTCTCTTTACCCATATTGGAGATGATTTGGATGATCGGCGGTGTGAATTTTATTTTGAAGTAATTGATGTGCGAGCAAGCGGAAAACCGTTACAGCACATTTTGGGCAATCAGGAGTTTATGGGACTGCGTCTCAAGGTCAATGAAGATGTATTGATTCCCAGACAGGATACAGAAACCCTCGTAGAAACAGCATTACAATATTTAAAGGAAAAAAAAGCAACAACAGGCGGCTTTGAAATTCTTGACCTGTGTTGCGGGAGCGGAGCAATCGGTATCAGCCTGGCCTATTATTTAGAAGCGGTTAAAGTAAAAATTACGGCTTCTGATTATAGTGAAAAGGCACTCCTCGTGGCAAAGGAGAACGCCTCAGGCTATCGCCCGGCAAAGGGAATTACCTTTGTAAAAAGCGATTTATTTGATGCGTTCCCTAAAAATAAAAAAGGCAAAGCAAAGCGGCCGTTTGATCTTATTGTTTCAAACCCGCCTTACATACCGAGCGAGATTATTCCAACCTTGCAGAGAGAGGTTTCCTGCTTTGAACCTAAGATGGCATTAGACGGTGGTACGGATGGATTAGATTTTTACAGACGGATTGCGGCAGAAGCCGGAAATTATTTGAAAAAAGACGGACTCTTGCTTCTTGAAATCGGGCATGACCAGGCAGAAGCCGTGACTGAACTTTTAAGAGAAAGCGCTTTCTTTGAGACGATTGAAACAAAACAGGATTTAGCGGGGAAAGACCGTATCATATGGGCGAAAGTGGAATAAAGTGCATAATAAGATGAAAAACATCGCTGCTTGGATAAAATAAAAGCAAAAAAATACTTGCGGCAAATCAGAGCTTGTGCTAATATATAAGAGCTATCGTGTATAGGGATTCGTATCTAAGACAGATATGGCAGATAGATAATATTATTTTCACGATATGTGGAAATACCAGGAAAGAGGTGAAAAACATGAAAGAGGGAATTCATCCAGATTACAAAGAATGCAAAGTTACATGTGCATGTGGAAACACATTTGTTACAAAATCAACAAAAGAAGAGTTGAGATTAGACGTATGTTCTGCTTGCCATCCGTTCTTTACAGGACAGCAGAAGTTCATTAATCGAGGCGGACGTGTAGAAAAGTTCAAGAAAAAGTTCAATATCGAATAGCAACAAAAAAACCTGGAAATATAGATTTCAGGTTTTTTTTTAAGCCCTTTTGTGGTAAAATAGTTCAGATATAGTGAGAAAAACCGAAAAAATATTTTTATGCGGGAGTGAATAGATTCATGTACGATAAATTAAAATTTATTGAGGAAAAATACGAGGAGCTCAGCCTTAAGGTTTCCGATCCTGATGTAATCAACAATCAGGTGGTTTGGCAGAAGCACATCAAAGAGATGAGCGAAATGGAGCCGATTGTCAATAAATATAAAGAATACAAAAAAGTCAGTGATGATTTGCAGGCCACGAAAGAGCTTTTATCCGAAAATGGATTGGATGAAGAGATGCGGGAAATGGCTAAAATGGAGCTGTCTGATTTAGAAGATCAAAAGGAGAGCATCAGCGATGCGCTTCGTGTTCTTCTGTTGCCGAAGGATCCAAATGATGAAAAAAACGTTATCTTAGAAGTGCGTGCAGGAACTGGCGGCGATGAAGCAGCCCTTTTTGGTGCAGACCTTCTTCGAATGTATACACGGTATGCAGAACGACGCGGTTGGAAAACCGAGTTGATGGACTTGAATGATACCGATATTGGGGGCATAAAAGAAGCCGTAGTCATTATAAAAGGAAAAGGCGCTTATTCTCGCTTGAAGTACGAAAGCGGGGTACACCGTGTGCAGCGTGTTCCTGAAACGGAGTCAAGCGGCAGAGTCCACACCTCAGCGGCAACCGTTGCCGTGCTGCCCGAAGTCGATGACGTTGAAGTGGAGATTAATCCAAATGACGTTCGTGTTGACGTATACCGTTCCTCCGGAAACGGGGGGCAGTGCGTAAATACTACGGATTCTGCAGTTCGTTTGACACATATTCCAAGCGGGCTGGTCGTGACGTGCCAGGATGAAAAATCCCAGATAAAAAATAAAGACAAAGCCTTCAAGGTTTTAAAGGCAAGACTTTACGATATGGAAGTAAAAGCAAAGCAGGCGCAGGAAGCAGCTGCCCGAAAGAGTCAAGTTGGGAGCGGTGACCGAAGCGAACGAATTCGAACCTATAATTTCCCACAGGGGCGGGTTTCTGATCACCGGATTGGTATGACAATTTATCGTTTGGATAATTTCCTTGACGGAGATATCGACGAGATTGTTGACGGACTTGTAACGACAGAGCAGGCAGAAAAAATGAAGAATTATTAATTTGAACAGGCAAACATAGAAATGGAGCAAACATGGAAACCAAACTGATTGATGCAACCGATTTGAAAAAGGCAGAAGTGCAGCTGAAAGAAGCCGCATCCCTTTTGCGTACCGGCGGTTTGGTGGCTTTTCCGACAGAGACTGTGTACGGACTTGGAGCCGATGCCATGAACCCGGAGGCAGCGGAAAAAATTTATGCAGCAAAAGGCAGGCCTTCCGATAATCCCCTCATCGTTCATATCGCAAAAGAGGAAGAGCTGGGGAAGCTAACCGACGCGGTACCGGATGCCGCGAGGAAGCTGATGCAGCATTTCTGGCCGGGCCCTTTGACGATGATCTTTCGAAAAAGGGAGGACGTGCCGTATAAAACGACGGGAGGATTGGATACCGTGGCGGTGCGGATGCCGGATCATCCTGTTGCACTTGCCTTAATCTGTGAGTCAGGTTGTCCGATTGCGGCACCGAGCGCAAATCTTTCAGGAAGGCCCAGTCCGACGGAATGGGAGCATGTGTATCAAGATTTAAACGGAGCTGTCGATATGATTGTAAAGGGAGGCCCTTGCAGGGTAGGGATTGAATCGACCGTACTTGATATGACCGGAGAGGTTCCGATGGTGTTGCGTCCGGGCATTTTGACGCCGGAGCAAATCAGTAAAGTAACCGGCGGAAAGGTCATTTTAGATCCGGCTTTGTTAGTCCACAGACCGCGAGATGTCAGCGGAGAGGGAGCACCTCCTCCTAAGGCACCCGGTATGAAATATAAGCATTATGCACCGAAAGCGGAAATGATGATCTTGCAGGGAGAATCTGACCGCATAAAAGAAAAGATGAAGCATATTGCACAAGAAATGGAAATGCAGGGAAAGAAAGTAGGCATCATTTTATTCGAAGAAAATGACTTTGAACAAGCAGCACATGACTTTTTTTCCAAGCTGCGAGAGATGGACGGAGCACAGGTCGATCTTATTTTGGCCGGTGCATTGAGCGATGAAAATTCAATCGGATTTGCAGTGATGAACCGGATGTGGAAATCAGCGGGATATCACATCATCCATGTTTAGGAGGAAACGTATGAAAATTGCACTTGCAAGCGACCATGGCGGTTTTGCATTAAAAGAGAAGATAAAAGAGAATTTGAAAAAAAGAGAAATTGAGTTACTTGATTTGGGAACAAACTCCGAGGAATCAGTGGATTATCCCCTTTTCGGAAGAATATGCGGTGAAGCGGTGGCATCAGAAAAAGCAGACCTGGGTATTGTGTGCTGCGGCACCGGCATTGGTATCAGTATAGCGGCAAATAAGGTTCATGGCATTCGATGTGCGATTGCAACCAATGAATATATGGCAGAGATGACGAAGAAACACAATGACGCCAATATATTAGCCTTAGGCGGACGTGTTCTGAATCCAGAAGAAGCGATAAAAATAGTTGACACCTGGCTGGATACAGAATTTGAGGGCGGACGCCATCAGAGACGTGTGGACATGCTGAACGAGATGTAAAGACAAAGGAGAAGAAAATGGGAAAAGTATATGTATTCGATCATCCGCTGATACAACACAAGCTGGCAATTATGAGAGATAAGGAAACCTCGACAAAGGACTTCAGAGAACTGGTAAGGGAGATTGCCACACTGATGGCTTATGAGGCGACAAGAGACTTGCCGCTAGAAGAAGTGGAAGTGGAAACACCGATTTGCAGAGCAACAATGAAGATGCTTGCAGGAGAATCCCTCGCGATTATTCCAATTCTTCGGGCTGGACTTGGCATGGTGGATGGATTTCTTTCCCTTGTACCAAATGCAAGAGTCGGCCACATTGGAATGTTCCGTGATCCGGAGACCAAACAGCCGGTGGAATATTACTGCAAACTTCCGGAGGATATTGACAAGCGCCATTTGTTTGTTGTAGACCCGATGCTGGCAACCGGGGGCTCCGCAAGTGCGGCAATCAGCCTGCTAAAGGAAAAGGGTGCAAAGAAGATTACCCTGATGTGTCTGATTTCTGCGCCGGAAGGGATTGCAGTCATTGAAGAGGACCATCCGGATGTCGATATTTTTGTAGCGGCAAAGGATAGCCATTTGAATGAACATGCCTATATTGTTCCCGGTCTTGGAGATGCAGGGGATCGGTTATATGGTACAAAATAAAACCAATTTTTGATTTTATTTGACCGGTCCGGATAATAATAACAACATCGAAGGATGTAAGGATAGGTGATAGATATGTATAAGATTGACGATAATGTAAGTAAACATACGAATGTATTTGACGTCTTAAAAGAAAGAGGATTTATAAAGCAGACAACACATGAAGATGAAATCCGCGAGCTTTTAGGTAAGGAAAAAATCAAGTTTTATATTGGCTTCGATCCGACGGCAGACAGCTTGCACGTAGGACATTTCATGCAGATTATTATTATGATGTATATGCAGAAGTATGGCCATACTCCTATCGTTTTGGTTGGAGGCGGTACGGGAATGATTGGTGACCCGTCCGGAAGAACGGACATGCGTCAGATGATGACAAGAGAAACCGTTATGGCAAACTGTAATCACTTCACAAGCTTGTTTAATCAATTCATTGATTTTTCCGATGAAAAGGCGATTGCAGTGAATAATGCCGACTGGCTTTGGGATTTAAACTATATTGACTTTATCCGCGACATCGGCAGACATTTTTCAGTAAATAACATGCTGCGTGCAGAATGCTTTAAAAAGCGTTTGGAAACAGGCCTTTCTTTTCTGGAGTTTAATTACATGCTGATGCAGTCCTATGATTTTTTAGAATTGAAAAAAAGACATGGCTGTAAGATGCAGTTCGGCGGAGACGACCAATGGTCCAATATCTTGGGCGGAGTGGACTTAGTTCGAAGGGAACTTAGTGAGCAGGTATATGGTATGACCTTCTCTCTTCTGACCACAAGCGAAGGTGTAAAGATGGGGAAAACGCAGAAAGGCGCACTGTGGCTGAATCCGGAAAAGACGAGTCCGTATGAGTTTTATCAATATTGGAGAAATGTTGAGGATGCCGACGTGCATACCTGTCTTTCCATGCTGACCTTCCTGCCGATGGAAGAAGTAGAACGCTTGTCTTCCTTGGAAGGAGCAGAGATTAATAAAGCAAAAGAAATTTTGGCTTATGAGATAACGAAACTGGTCCACGGCGAGGAAGAAGCAGAAAAAGCGCAGTCTGCCGCAAGAGCTTTGTTTGCCGGCGGCGGTGCAATGGATCATGTGCCGACGACACAGATGGATGCTTCTCGCTTTGAGGGTGACGGTGTAGGTGTTGTTTCTCTCATCAAGGAGATCGGACTTGTTCCAAGTAACACAGAGGGATTCCGCACAATTGAGCAGGGTGGATTAAGCATTGACGACGTTAAAGTAACAGATAAAAAGCTTATTTTGACAAAGGAAATGTTTAAGGACAATGCCATTCTGATAAAAAAAGGGAAGAAAACCTTCCATAGAGTAGAGTTGGTTTAAATTTAAAAACAGAGTACCGCCTTGAAAAACTGTAAAAGTTATTTTACGGGTTTTCGATGGCGGTTTCTTTGCAATTGCTGCTTTTTTAGAAAGGAATTGTATGTATGAAAATGAAGCACCGGCAAAAAATTGGATTTGCAGTCTTTTTACTGCTTGCTTTGCTCATGGCAGCGGTGCCGGGTGTGAAAGCGTACATGGATCAGCAATATAAAAAAGAAATTTTGAGCCGGCTTACACAAGACGGTGCCCTGATTTACGGTGCCGATCAAAATGCGCCACCTTTACGCTTTTTAGATGAAGACGGTGTATATAAAGGGGTCGTAATTGATTTTATGAATCAGCTTTCTCTGGAGATGGGGGTAGAGATCAAAACGGTTCCCTATTTGTGGGAGGATGCGTTAACCGCGTTGGAAACAGGGGATACAGATATTTGCGATATGTTTATGGACAGCGAACGCAGCACAAAATATGCGGCGACAAAGCCCATTTATAACCTTCGAACGGTTCTTGCCATTCAAGGTGATGCAGATTTTACACTTCGAGATATTAACCGGATGCGCATTGCAACGCAAAAAGGGGACTATGCAAACGCATATTTAAAAAAGCACTATCCAAACGCCTCCTTGGTTTATGTGGCAGATGTACCCTCGGCAATGGAGCTTTTGGCGCAGGATAAAGTGGATGCGGTGATCGGTGATGAGCCTGTTGTCTACTACACGATGAGCCATGACAAGGCTTACAGTACCTTTAAATTAATCAATACCGCGTTATACGAAGAGGATGTGGTACTGGCGCTCAACAAAGAAAAGGCCGATTTAATTCCTATTTTGAACGATGCCATTGCAACGATTCGAAATAAAGGACAGCTTGAGAAGATACAGCAGAAGTGGTTTGGAATCTCGACACCCCTTTTAAAAAGTAATTCAGGCAGAGATTTTTTCAAATTTATAGGGATTCCTATGGGAGTCGCACTCGCTATCTTAATCCTTATTCTCTTTAACAATCACGCATTGAAACGACAAGTAAAGGAACGCACTGCGGAGCTTGAAGACAGCCGCAACGAGCTGCAGATGATTTTTGACGGTATTACAGAATATATTGCAGTAATCAGTAAAGAGAAAAGCATCCTAAATGCCAATCAAGGATTGATGAACTGTCTGCATAAAAATCAGGAAGAGGTTTTTGGGAAGGGCTGCAAAAGTCTGTTCTTTACGCTTTGCAAGGATTGCAATTGTTGCCCGATTGATGAATGTATGGCCACTGGGGGAACTGTTAAGAGAGAAATCGCAATCGAGAGTGAAATGTATGAAATGGCTGTTTATGGACTTGCGGACACTCAAAGTGGAGTTTTAATCACATTGCGAAACATTTCCCTTGAAAAGATACGGCGTAACCAGCTTTTGCAATCCTCAAAGATGATTGCGATTGGACAGCTCGCCGCGGGAATGGCGCATGAAATCCGAAACCCGCTCGGAATCATAAGAACCCAGAGTTATCTATTGCGAAGCGGTGAACGTTTATCAGAGACGGCGAATAAGTCATTAGACTTCATTGATGCAAACATCAAGCGCGCAGGGGGAATCATTGATAATGTGATGAAGTTCTGGAGAGTTTCTGATGATCAGGCCGAACGCCTAAACCTGAGAGAAAGTATGGAGGATATGATAACCCTTCATAGTGAAGAGACAAAGAAGAAAAAAATCACGATCTCCCTTGAGTGCGATGTGGATATTTGGGTCGATTGCAGTATAGAAACCTTGAAGCATATCCTGTTGAATTTAACCGCAAATGCCATTGATGCACTTCACGAAGGCGGCTTGCTCCGAATTTCAGGAGAACGACGCGAAGCCTCCTTTTGCATTATTTGCGAGGATAATGGAAGCGGTATTGATGAAAAGCATCTGGAGAATTTGTTTAATCCATTTTTTACGACAAAGGAACCGGGAAAAGGAACGGGCCTAGGACTTTTTATTGTATATTCTGAGGTGCAGAGGTTAAATGGAACGATTGCCGTTGACAGCAAAATTGGAAAAGGCACGAAATTTACAATTGTAATTCCGCAGGAAGAGGAGGAAAAGGGATGATACCGGAAAATAATTTTAAAATTCTCATTGTGGATGATGATGCGGATTATCGCGAAACGTATCAGATGCTACTTTGCAGTAAAGGCTATGAAATTGTTACGGCAGCGTCTGCGAAGGAAGCACTTGCGATTTTAGAGGAAGAATATTTTCCTTTGGTGATTACAGATATCCTTATGCCCGGCATTGACGGAATTGAATTTTTAAGACAGATAAAAAGTATTTACAACAATGCGATTGAAGTGATTATGGTAACCGGATACGGGAGCATTGAGACCGCGGTACAGACAATGAAGATGGGGGCATTCGGTTACTTTATAAAAAGCCATGATCCGGAAGAAATGGTTATGGAGATACAAAAAGTAGAAAAGCTGGCAGAGCTTACAAACCTGAAAAGCAGCAATGAAATGCAGATTGAGAAAGATGCACTATTTGGAAGCAAGAATAAGGAAATGCAGGAGCTGTGGGATCTTATACAGCAAGTTGCTGCATCGAAAGCCAGCATATTGATTATGGGAGAATCCGGTGTTGGGAAAGAAATTGTGGCAAAAAGGCTGCATCAAATCAGCGGGAGAGGAAAACGGCCGTTCATCCCATTGAATTGTCAGCATTATCCACAGAATCTGATTGAATCGGAGCTGTTCGGCCATGAAAAAGGCGCATTTACGGGTGCTTTGACCAAACGAGTAGGGAAACTTGAAGAAACGAGCGGCGGTACTATATTTCTTGATGAAATTGGAGATATGGACTTGGGAACTCAGGTAAAGCTTCTGCGCGTATTGGAAACAAGGCAGATTGAGAGAATCGGTTCGAACCGTTTGATTAATGTGGATTTTCGCCTCGTTTCAGCCACAAATAAAAATGTATATGAGAAAGTAAAGCAGGGAAGCTTCCGCGAAGATTTTCTCTACCGTATCAACACCATTGAGATTTACATTCCTCCGCTCAGAAAACGGCGCGAGGATTTAGAAGACTTTATTTTATTTTTTATCCATCGCTTCAGCAGGGAAACCGGAAAAGTGATCTTAGAAGTAGAAGCAAAGACAAAGGAATTCTTATTAAATTACGATTACCCGGGAAATGTGAGAGAACTGAAAAATATTGTAGAGCGCCTGGTTATTTTAAGTAATGACGGCACTTTGAAAATGAATCAATCTGTACAGATAGAGACTTTTGAAAAAAATACTTCTTCATTAGAACAGGAAGGACTACTTTCTTATAAAGCAGCAAAACAAGAGTTCGAAAAAAAATATATTAAAGAGGCACTTTCCGCCTGCGGGAACAATATTACAAAAACCGCAGAGAAAATGGGAATGAGCAGGAGGCAGCTCTTTAATAAAATTGCAGAATATAAGATTGATACCGGTGAAAAATAGAGAAGAACGGAAAAAAAATACCATGCAAAAAATTTCCACTATGAATTTTATTGCACGGTATTTTTTTATGCATAAATTGAAACTGCAAATAATAAAATACATAGAATTTCTTTAAGTTGGACAAATTCCTCTTCAGAAAAAAATATCAGATTGAAAATGCTTGATTTGGAAGGGATAAAAGATTTTTCGCTGTATAAAAAGCGAACAAGAAAATGAAAAAATTAAAAAAATCTCTACCCTACTATGGGAGCTGTATGTTGGCATAAGGCTTGCTATATTATAAAAGTGAAATTATAGTTACAAGATATTTTTAATAGGAGGTAATTTATGAAAAAAGAAACAAAGCGTTTGGAATTTTATGGCGGCGTATGGATGTCTTTTCTGCCGTTTATCGTGTTTTTGACGTTGATTGTCTTGACGACCTTTCATTGGGCATCTATTTCAGACGGCGCCTTGTGGGTTCCTGCATTTGCGGCGCTGGCAATTCCTTTCTTCCTCGCAAAGAATAAGAAAGATTACGCGGATGCGGTCATTGAAGGGATGGCAAGCAAAGAAGCCATTATTCCTGTAGTCTGCTGGATTTTTGCAGGCGTATTCTCAAGAATTTTACGCATGTCTGGCCTTGCATCTGGTGTTGCGGGTGTTGCAGCCGGATTAGGGGTAAACAGTACTTTGTTCGCAGTGATTACCTTCATTGCATCCGCAGTCTTTGCAACGGCATCGGGAACTGGTTTCGGTACCATTGCAGCCGGAATGGGAGTTCTTTATCCGGCCGGTGTTGCGCTTGGAGGAAATCCGGGTCTGTTAGCGGGTGCCATCATATCCGGAGCTGCATTCGGGGACAACCTTGCACCTGTATCAGATACTACTATTTGCTCAGCGACTTCGCAAGGTGTTGACGTGCCGGGTGTTGTGCGTTCCAGACTAAAGTATGCTTTGGCAGCAGGAGCAATTACCATTGTAAGTATTTTGATCTATGGAATGATCAGCGGAGGGAGTGCCGGTGTTGTAAGCTCTTATGCGTATGATCCAAAGACATTAATGATGTTTATACCAGTTGTGATTACAATCTATGTAGCAATTAAAACAGGAGATATTATTATCGCAACCACAATCGGTTCTCTGATTGGAATCGTGACGGCCTGTGCATTTGGTCTTTTCGACTTTGTTCAGATTGATGCAGTGAATCCTACGGTTCCGGCAGTTATTTCAGTACATGGCGAAGGACTGGATCGTACGGTTGACGGGGTTATTTATACCGGCATTGCGAGTATGCTGCAAGTCTGTATTTTAGCACTTCTGTTGTTCGGCTCCATTTCAATCATGAGAAAAGGGCAAGGCGATATTCAATTACTGAATGCACTGGGGAAAGTAGCAAAGACTCCATTTTCAGCAGAGGTCACAATTTCGTTAATGGTTATTATACTTTCCGCACTGATGGGGCTCAATGCACCTGCGATTTTGGCGGTCGGAGCTTCCTTTGCAAAACCAATGGCAAAGCAGCATGGGATCAGCCCTTACCGGACTGCAAATCTTATGGATGCACAATCCAACACCTTATGCTATTGTCTTCCTTGGACTCCGGCGATGATTTATACGCTTGGATTCGCAGCGGACAGCAATGCACCGCTTAGCGCAGTTCAAATTATGCCATTTGTATTCTATTCCTTTGCAATGCTAGCTGTCATGTTTATCAGTATGGTTCTTGGAATTGGAAGATACGATTTTATGGATAAAGTAAAAGAGCAGGAAGCGGCATAAATTTAAAACATGCCCCCCATATACTTGAAATAACCTTCCTTCAAGACGATTTGAAGCGGCATTCTGTTTCGCATTTGATAGAGCTGACTTGAAGAACATGAGAGATGCGAGCGAGGCGGAGGAAGGTTTTTCAATATTATAAAAAGTTAATAGAAACTTAAGGAAAGAGGAACTCCGTTATGATAAAATAAAAAAAGGAGTTCTTTTTTGTCGAAAACAAATAAATGATTTGTAATAACATAAAAAATATTTTTTACCATTGTTTTTGGAAAAAAGATAAAAAATTTATAATTTCTTTGAAACATTTTAGGGATAAAGAGCGTCTAATTATATACAAGATGGGTAAAAGGGGACTTGCAAAATGGGAAATCAGACGGTGCCGTCTTCCAGTGGTGAAAGAAAACCATTGATTGAAGTGAAACATGTACGGAAAATATACCGAATGGGCGATGAAAAGGTCGTCGCTTTAAACGATATCAATCTTACAATTGAAAAGGGTGAAATTGCGTGTTTTCTTGGCACGTCGGGATCGGGAAAATCCACATTTCTCAATATGGTAGCCGGTTTGGAAAAGCCGACAAGAGGTGAGATTTTTATCGGGGGGATTCCGATTCATAAACTAAATGAAGCGAATGTAACTTTGTTTCGTCAGAAAAATATCGGTTTTATATTTCAGGCATATCACCTGATGACAATGATGACAGCGGTAGAGAATGTAAGCTTGCCGCTGATTTTTCGTGGAGTGGAAAAAAAGAAGCGCAACGCAGTGGCGAAGGAAATGCTTCAAGCGGTGGGACTGAAAGGCTACGAAAAGCGAAAGCCGTCTCAAATGTCGGGGGGGCAGCAGCAGCGCGTTGGAATCGCAAGAGCACTCGCAGGCAATCCTAAAATCATTTTTGCGGATGAGCCTACCGGTAATTTGGATACCAATACAACCAAAGAAGTGATGGATTTGATTGTGAATCAAGTAAGAAGGCACGATCAGACCCTGATTCTGGTAACACATGATCGGAGCATTGCAAGTTATGCAGATAAGGTCGTTACCATTCAAGATGGCGATATTGTAAACATAGAACTGAAAAAGAACGAAAAAAAATTATAAGAGGGGACGAAGGAGGAAATTTCGTAACAATGAATGGTGTGAATCAAAAAGAAACGCTGAGAGGATCAAAGCGTATGAGACAATTTTTTAGCGGCTTTTTAGCGCTGTTATTAGCAGTCGGCTTTTTAAATTTTCCGGATGCTGTTTACGCGGCAGGCTCAATTAATATTCGACATATGGGAGGTTATTCCGGCGCACAAGGCGAAGAAGTAACGGTGAATATGGTAGTGGAGAATGCAACTGCTGATTCTCTGGAATTTGATAAAGCTACCTTGTATCTTTCCGGAGATGGGGTGTCTTCAAAAGAAATTAGCGGCAGTAAAATTACTGTGCTTGCAGGGAAAAATTACAGCTTGAATTTTAAAGCCAGTATTCGAAACTCGGCTGAAGTTGGGGACAGCAATTTGACAGTTACTCTGTACAACAATGACAAGGTGGTGGCATCCCAGTCGTTCAGTGATGATTTTGAAGTATATGATAAAAGTTCTGTGCCAAGCAGCGGCTATACAGGGGACTATATCGTCAGCTTTGACATTGAGTGTAATACCAACCATGCAGAGGGCCTGCTCGCCGGTTCCGATAATGTTTTAACGGTAGAGCTCTTCAACAGAGGGAATACCTATGTAAAAAATACGGAGATCAGCTTGACTCTGCCGGAGGGAATTACGCCTTATCATTCTGCAGCTTCTGTGAATGCCGGTTATATTACAATCGGCAGCCGTTACACTGCGAAATTTCCGCTGACGGTCGATTCTAAGATGGAAAGCAAGAACTACCCGATTGAAGTAAACATATCCGGAGCGGATACAAGAAATTCTTCTCAAAGTGTAAAAAAAGTATTTTATCTGCCTGTTGTTGCAGGGAACAGTACATATTCCACAGACAACGTCGAGGTTACGGACGTATCCATACCGAACCAGGTGCTTGGCGGGGATGATTTCACCCTTTCCTTTGCGGTAAAGAATCAAGGCAGTACAGATGCAAGTGATTTAAAAATATCGGTGGAAATGCCGGAGGGGATCGTCAATAAAACGAAAAATGTATTTTCTTTAAAGAAATTAGAGAAAAACAGTACAAAGAACTATAGCGTTACCATGGTGTGTCCGGACAAGACAACCGAAAAATATTACTCCTTTAAGATTAGCGTAGAGCCGCTGAGCGGAAAAGAAGGCAGCGCCGTTTCCCAATTCGCAGGAACGCTTGTAAAGGGTGTCGCAGGGAATTCAAAGACGCCGCAGCTTATGGTGGAATCTTATAACTATGGAGGTTCTTATGTGCAGGCCGGGGATGAATTTATACTAGACTTAGGGATTTATAACACGAATAAAACACAGGATTTACAAAATATTAAGGTCACCGTTACTTCGGAAGATGGAACCTTTATCCCTGTGCAGAGCAGTAATTCCTTCTATGTAGACGAGATAAAGGCGAAGCAGCGAACTGCACATTCTCTTCATATGACGACAAAACGTGACTCTGAGCAGAAAACCTCAAGCTTGACCGTCGATATGAGCTATGAGGACGGGGAAGGCAACGCACTTACCGCAAAAGATATTATTTCAATTCCGATTATGCAGGAAACGAGGCTTGTGATTGACGATATTATTGCTCCTTCTGAGCTTTACGCCGGAATGCAGACAGGAACTTCCTTAAAGTTTTACAATATGGGAAAAACCGTTTTAAATAATCTGCGTGTGGATGTGAGCGGCGATTTTGACACGATGGAATCCAACCTCTACTACGTGGGGAATATGGAGGCCGGAAAGAGCGATTCCTTTGATTTCTCTTTTACGCCGAGGCAGGAAGGTGCAATGACGGGTATCGTTACCTTTATTTATGAAAATGCATCTGGGGAAGAAATGCGTTTTGAGAAGCCGTTTGAATTTCAGGTTATGTCAGAAATGCCATTTGAAGACCCCGAAATGATGCCCGAAGAAGAAGTTAAAAAGAAGCCGTGGCTGGCAATTGGGATTGGAGCGGCAGCTCTGGTTGTAATCGGCGGATTTATTTTCTGGAAAAAGAGAAGGCAGAAAAAGCTTCATCAGGAGATGGAAATCGATGAATAATTGGGATTTAATCAGTCTATGCGGAAGAAACCTTCTGCGGAGGCGAACCAGAACTCTGTTGGCAATTATGGGAGTTGTTGTGGGGACCTGTGCAATTGTTGTTATGCTCTCCATCGGTTTCGGGTTGTCTGCCAGCTTTCAGGAACAAATCGAAAGCTATGGGAATCTGCATCTGGTGAATGTCCGCACGGGAGGCGGCGGAATGGGTTCTAACGCGAGTGGAGATAAGAAGCCCGCAGTACTGGATAATAAAACAATTTCAGAGATTGAGCGGATTGAAGGTGTAGATGCGGCTTCTCCAACGATCTCAGAATATTTAACTCTTGTTATTGGAAAATATATTGCACAATCAGAAGTGATTGGGATTCGTCCGGAAGTCATGCAGAAGTTTGGATACGATGTCGAGGACGGCCGCCTTTTACAGCAGGGAGATAAGTACGCTGTTGTCTTTGGAAATCAAGTGCCGACATGGTTTTACAACCCCAAGAAAACGCAGGATTATAGCTGGGGTGGTGAGCCTCAGGTAGATGTTCTTACCAACAAACTAATGATTACGGGAGATTATGAATACGGGCAGAAAAGACAAAGCTCTCCCGATGAAGAAAAAATTATATATCCGGAATACAAGGCAAAAGGCGTGGGGATTTTAGCAAATCCTAATGATGAGTCCGCGTGGAGCGCGTATATGAGCTTAGAGGGGCTGGAGCAAATTCAAAAAGATTTGAAAAAAGCAAGGAAAGAGAATACAGGTTTTCAGACAAAGGGATACGAGCAGGTTATGGTTTACGTTGGAAATATTAACGACGTGGAGGCCGTAAGTGAAACGATAAGAGGCATGGGCTTTCAGACAGACAGTTTGAATGACTGGCTAAAATCTATGCAGGATACGGCACGCATGATTCAAGGCATCTTGGGAGGAATCGGAGCGATTTCCCTTTTAGTGGCAGCACTTGGTATTACGAACACTATGATTATGTCTATTTATGAGAGAACGAAGGAAATTGGCGTCATGAAGGTCATTGGTGCAAATTTGCGAGACATTAAAAGGATGTTTTTATTAGAAGCCGCAATGATTGGTTTTCTGGGGGGAATTACTGGATTGGCATTAAGCTATATCTTGTCGCTTTTAATGAATACAGTGCTCTTAGGAGCAATGAGCAGTGTTCTGGGAAGCATAGGCGGAGGAATGGGATCGACGGTTTCCATCATTCCATGGTGGGTTGCCGTAGGCTCGTTGATTTTCTCTACCTCAATTGGTGTTCTTTCTGGATATCATCCTGCACGCCGTGCGATGAATTTAAGTGCGTTAGAAAGCTTGAAAAATGAATAATAAAAATGGTTATATCCTGTGGAGTTAGGTGGTGGATCTATGGAAAAAATCAAACAAAAAATTGGGAAGCTGGCAAATTTAGTCTTTTACTTATGCAGTCTTTTGGAGGGGATTATTTCAATCATTATCTTACTGGTCATCGTGATAGAAACTATTTTTTTGGTAGAGCGGTTCGATGTCCTTGATTTTCAGAATATAGCGTCTGGGCAGATTAATTCACTTCTAGGCAGTATCCTTTGGCTGGTTATTGGATTGGAGTTTATTAAAATGCTCATGGAGCATTCACATGGAGCGGTGTTAGAAGTCTTGCTTTTTGCGATTGCGCGGCAGATGATTGTCGAGCACACGTCTATGGTAGAAAATTTTTTCGCCGTTGCTGCGATTGCAGGTATTTTTGCAATCCGAAAATTCTTATATAATAAGGATGAGGACAAGGAGCCTGTTTTGGGAAGTAAGTTCTTCCCACCCAAACAAAAGCAAGAGTAAATGATGGAACAATAGAAAAAGAAGCGCGGTGACAAATCAATCACTGCGCTTTTTCGTATGTACAGAAAATAAAGTTTAACTGTTTTTAAATTAGTTCTCTTGGAACAGATAGGCATTTACTGGATTTCCGAAATCAACACCATCCGCAACGTTTCCCCAAATCTCACTGTCGAGCGCAATGGAGAGCCAAGGTCTTTTTGATTCCCCATCATAAAGATAAAAGGTATATTGTGTTCCGTGGGTAATATAATTTTCCCTATAAATCATTCGTCCTTTATCATCATAATGTATTTTGCCAAAGGAGTCAGCCGTTCCATATACCTCATCAGACCGTGTATAGTCTACGGTGCGAAGAAGACCATTTTTTTGGTAGGTGAGATTAATCTCGTTTAGAATATCAGATTTGTTATTTGTGGCATCTGCAATTTTCACAAGCTTTTCGGATGTATCATAGGTGCATGTAAAGTCACGTCCGGGATTATTATTGTATAAATCAGCAGTATAAGCAGTCCATTTTCCGTCGTCATCAAATTCAGTATAATCTTTGTAAATCCAAAATTTTTGATTTATGTTCAGGACATCCGCAGCAATACCATTATTATTTCCTGTATTTTCATATTTTGTAATGAAAGGAAATGGAAGACTGCTTAGATACTCATAATCGATTGCAGCGACCAAATTTTTCTTTGTATCGAGCAGGCTCTCGTGACTTGTACGTTGTTGAGAGTCACAAGTGTAGGAAAGATAGCCTATGTTTTGAAAGTCACTTGAATTTATGGTTGTACAGATGATTGCATTCTGTGTTACATCTGCATTTTCAACCTGAATACCAGAAGGGCTGCCATAAAGGTAAAAAACAAAACTCATTTTCCCTTTTGCTTCTTCTGAATAATGCTCCACAAGGGGGCGTCCGTTATCGTACGTTACAGAGTCCGGAGCTTCTTTATAGGTTTCCGCTTTTTGAAGGTATTCCTTAATAAGCAGTTTTTTCTGTTTTTCTTCTAGAGAAGAAGAGAGATAAATTGTATCACGAAGTTTTTGCTCTCTTGCCTTTGAGTCAGAATCCCCCTCAAAATTATTATTAAAAGAGAGAATCGTCTGCACCGCTTCTGGGGCGGGACTTTCCGTGTTATCGCCTGAATTTTGACTGGCACACGATGTAAATAAAATAGTGAAAACTACAATTGAAAACAAGATTCGTTTCATACAAGTACTCCTTCACAGTATATAAGTGATTCCAGCAAACTAGCTCTTTCGGGGATTGTGCAATTTGTAAAGAACACATAAAAATTCCGAAGTATGCAAGCCTTTTTGCCGGATCAGTTGGCGCTTACATTTGTTGCTGTGTTATTATACCAAAATATTCCGACAGATACAATAAATAAAATCTGAAGGAAGTGATGTCAAGCGGTAGGTCGATTTATGTAATCGGCAAACTTAGAATAATCAGCTTGACTTACTTAGAAAAACAGAATATAATATTCATGCATTATGTGCAAAATGTAATATTATATAAAAATACTAAGAGATCGTGTAAAGAGCCCTTTTACCGGGGGTTTTTAACATAAGGTACAGGCTGGTTACCGGCCGAGGCCGAAAGAAGTTATTGCAGTGTAACCGAACACGATTGCTAAAGCAATCTCAGTAGGTATGGAGGTAAAAATGAAGTCATTTATTGCAAAGCCTCATGAAGTGGAAAGAAAGTGGTATGTAATCGATGCTGAGGGAAAAACTCTCGGACGTTTAGCCACAGAAGTCGCTTCTGTATTAAGAGGAAAGAGAAAGCCAATCTACACACCGCATGTGGATACAGGTGACTATGTCATCATTATCAATGCAGAGAAGGTAGAAGTAACCGGAAAGAAAAGAAAAGAGAAAATTTATAAGAGACATACGGGATTCCCGGGTGGTCTTCGTGAATTGACTTTTGAAAAGTTGCAGGCAAGAAAACCAGAAGAAATTATTCGCCATGCGGTGAAGGGCATGATGCCGAAGGGACCTCTTGGACGTGAAATGTACAAGAAGCTTAAGGTTTATGCAGGCCCAGAGCACAATCATGCAGCACAGAAACCAGAAATCTGGAATTATTAATAAAGGGAGGAATCAGAAATGGCAAAAATGCAGTACTGCGGAACAGGCAGAAGAAAATCATCCGTTGCTAGAGTTCGATTGGTCCCTGGCAAAGGCACAATTACAATAAACAAGAAGCCACTTGAAGAATACTTCGGGATGGAAATTGTTAAGAGAGAAGTAAGAAGACCGTTGGAAATCGCTGGTGTTGAAGGTCAATTTGACGTCATTGCTACGGTAAGAGGCGGCGGATTCACTGGTCAGGCTGGTGCGTTAAGACATGGTGTCTCCAGAGCACTTTGCGTTTTGGACATCGCGCATAGACCTGCTTTGAAATCAGCAGGGTTTTTAACAAGAGACCCAAGAATGAAGGAAAGAAAGAAATATGGACTGAAGAAAGCAAGAAAAGCTTCCCAGTTCAGCAAGCGTTAATTTGTTTCCATGTGGCGGCCGTATTTACGGTCGCCTTTTTTCATCTAATGAGAAACATCGATTTTTATTAGATGAAAAAAAGGTGGGCAGAGGGGGCACCCCTCGCCGAAAAAGGAGGGTGCTCAGCTCGCGCAGCGGGTGCCGAAGGGAACCATAGGGTTCCCTAGCGGAGTGGAGAAGCCACTTTTTCATACAAAAGAAACAATAAGGGGAGGGAAAGATAGAAAATGAATGAAGATATTCAAAGAGAATTAAAAGCCGTAGAGAAAGCAGGAATTCTAATCGCCAGAAAATTTATACTTCAAAAAGTTGTGCTTCTCATTGTGGCGATGGTTGCTATTCTTGCCAGTGTTCAGCTGTACAGCGCACAGGTTTATCTTCTTGTGGAGCTTTTAATTCTATTTATTGTCTTACGCTTTGTAAGAAAAAATCAAATGAAATTTCAGATTGCCCTTTATGAAAAATGTGATCCTTATCTGCAGTATACAGTAGTTGAATATTATTCAAAGCATTGGAGGATTCTTCCTAGAAACTCTAAAAATCAATTGCTGATTGCTATGGCGCAATGTATGGTGCTTGCAGGTGAGCCGCAGGAGGCAATTGCTATTTCAAATCGGATTGAAAATCCTTCTCGTATGAGGATTGCGTATCGGGCGATTTATTATAATAATCTCCTTCATGCTTACGGCCTGTTCGGATGGGAGCAAAAAAGAAGCGCTTTAACAAAAGAAATTCGGGAATTGGCGCAGAAATGCGGCAAAAAGGATGCGATGTATTTGGATGTTATCTTGCGTCTCGAGGAATTACACCGGCATAGAGAGAACTTAGACCTTGATTTTGTGAAGAAGTATTTTGAGATGAATCCGGCGCGGCATTTATTTCAAAAAGTAGCGATGCATTATTACATTGCAGTCATTTTGATTCAAAGCGGGAGAAAAGAAGAAGCTGAAGAGGCAATTTCCTTTGTAATGAAGTATGGGAATAAGCTTTATTATAAAAAAGAGCTGCAAAAACTTCTTAAAATGGTATAGAATAAAGGCATCACAGAGGAGGAATGGAATATGAATTTTACACTGACACACAATTGCATTAATGTATTAGATCTGGAGCGTTCTATGCATTTTTATGAACAAGCTTTGGATATGAAGGAAGTAAGACGGCTGACCGACGAGGAAGGAAGCTATATCTTGTCCTTTATTGCCAATGAAAATGCATCCCATCAGATTGAACTTACCTGGCTAAAGGACCGCACAGAGCCATATAATCTCGGCGATAATGAAATCCACATGGGCTTTGTAACAGATGATTATGAAGCGGCTTTGGCAAAACACAAAGCAATGGGTGTAGTCTGCTTTGAGAACCCAAAGTTCGGAGTATATTTTATCGAAGATCCGGATGGATACTGGGTCGAAATTGTCCCTCGCCGTTAAGAATGCGATGCGACTGATTCCCTTTCTATTTTCATTTCTAGAGTAGCGTCGGAAAGAAGGAGAAAAGAGCATGAGAGAAATAAGAGAACTGACAAAAGCACAAATTGATGAGTATACGGAGATTGCCTACAATGCATATCCCAGCTTTAAGGACTTCAGCAAGGATTCTGTAGAGAAGTATAAAAAAAATGTTGCAGAAATTATGGACAACGATCCGGACGTTACTTTTTTCGGACTGTTTGAGGAAGAAGAACTGCTTGCTGTCATGCGGCTATTTGATTTTCAGATGAATTGCTTCGGAAAAGTGATTCCAGTCTCCGGCTTAGGATTTTTGGGAGTCCACTTAATGCATAAGAAGGAAAAAGTAGCAAAGGCCATGGTGACGTTTTATGAAGAGCACTATCAGAAAAAAGGCCTGCCGATTGGAACCCTCTTGCCGTTCCGTCCGGATTTCTATAAAAAAATGGGGTATGGAATCGGAACAAAAATGAATCAATATCGCCTTGCACCACACCAAATCCCTGCTTACTTTGAGAAGAGTGATTTGCGCTATATAAAAAAGCAGGAATTGGACTCTGTTTTTGCCTGTTACAGCCGTGTGGCAGAGAAAACGCATGGGATGATGATGAAATTCGGTGACGAGATTCGAAATATGAGAGAAGAGGAATTTGACCGAATCATCGGCTGCTATGACGACAGCGGAGCCTTGTGCGGTTATATGGTATTTCGCTTTCAAAATGGGAGAGAAGGAAATTATACACAAAACAATATCAATGTGAAAGAATTGGTCTATGAAGACACGGTGACGTTGCGAAAGCTTCTGGGATTTTTGCGTAAGCAAGAGGACCAAGTGCAGCTTGTGATTTTTAATACCCAAGATGAAAATTTCCATTATTTATTTGACAATCCAATCAATGATAATATGAGTTATATTCCATTTGGAAATATAGAGACGAATCTTCAGGCAGTGGGCATTATGTATAAGATCTTTGACGTAGAGAAAGCCTTTGAGCAGTGTGCACATAGAAATTATAATCATACCAATCTTACGGTCTGTTTTTATATTGAAAATGAGCTGTATGGTACAAAAAGCAAAACTATAGTGCAGTTTAAAGAAGGGAAGGCACTTGTTCTCAGGCAAAATGAGAAAAAGGTGGATGTGACACTCTGTGCAAAGAGCAGCTATTTTTCCTCTCTATTTTTAGGAAGCGTATCGATAAAAGGACTCTATGCATTGGGACTGGTTGAGTTGGACCAAATCGAGTTTTTGGAAGAACTGGACAGAGCATTTTATTGCAGTCAGAAACCAATCGGCAATACCGATTTTTAGAAAAAAAGCCGTCATCTTATTTTAAGGATGACGGCTTTTTTGTTTTTTGTAGTTCATCTACTACGCTTTCTTTCCACATAGGGACGCCACTTCGATATGCAGCTTTCACCATTATATGTGAGCCAAGCGGTACCGTAATCACTAAAAAAATAATTGCAAGTACACCCTTTAGAGAAAATCCCAAATCGGTATAATACAGAAAAAGGATGTATGCAATAATTAAGTTGAAAATGCCGAGAGTTACGGGCTTAGATAAGGCTTGCATACGGCAGTAAATATCCGGGAAGCGTAAAAGACCAACGCTGCCCCCGAAGCAGAAAATCGCACCAATGATTAAAAATGCACAAATAGAAAATTGCCAGAAAATATCATAAAGCTGCATTAAGATTCTCCTCCTTTGCCTTTCTTGCTTGACACAGTCTCGTCCGCAGGGTCTGCTTCCTTCGGATATTGCTTTAATGGATAGAGAACATCACCTTGCTGCATGTATTTACTCCAAACGACCATTGCAACAAATCCTAAAATAGAAAGGACTAAAACGGCATCCATATAATAAGCCGTACCGTGCTTGAAAGCATATAAAATGATGAGCGCGAGCGTCTGCGTGCTGAGTGCGTCTAAACCGACAACGCGGTCTGCAAGTGTTTTCCCGGTGACGATAGTAAGCAAATTGATGACCAGTGAGATGGAAATAAATACAAGGACGAGATTAACTACAAGGTTAATAATGGGATAATCGTGTAAAAAGTTAATCATAGCCGACAACCTCCTTAATCCGATTTACAAACTCTTTTTCAATATGAGCAAGGACCTTCGGAGCGTCTGCGCAGTCCAGCATATGAATATACAGAGTATTTCCCTCCGGTGTAATCTCCACCGTCAGAGTGCCAGGCGTCAGAGTAATCATATTCGCTAAAAGTACGATTTCAAATTTACTTCGCAAATCGATGTCAAGTGCCACGATTCCCGGGTTTAAATGAGATACGGGAAGACAGACATAGCGAAGCACAGAGAGGTTAGCAATAATCACTTCCTTAAAAAAAACAATGAAAAGGATAAAGGCCTTCCAGATTCTCACGAGGTAAAACTGTTTGTGCGCCTGAGAATAAAATACAGATAGGAAAAAGGCGCCAAGCAGATATCCGAAAACAAAACTGGAGGCAGAAGGGAAATCGCTGAGAAACAGCCAGATGCCTGCCAAGCTTAAGTTCAATACAATTTGAGTTGCCATTTCATCTCCTTTTACTATTTACTATCTGCTGCCTGCAGTATTCAAGACGACATCGATATAGAGCTGGGGTGTCATAAGCTGCTCAGCGGCTTCCATACAAAGGGAAAGCATTGGCTGCGCAAAAATTCCTAAAAGAAGAGAGACTCCGGACAGCAAAAAGCACGGAATCAACGCTCTCTTATAGTGGAAGCCTTTTGCCGGAGTATACTCGCGCGGTGCTTTTCCCCAAAATACATATAGAAATAACTTTATCATTGAAAATAAGGTGAGGACGCCAGCGCCGACCGCACAGCCAAGCGCCCAGTAATTATGCTGCTCTGCCGCAGAAAAAGCTATCATATATTTTGCAAAAAAGCCGGATAAAGGCGGGACTCCTGCGAGAGACATTGCTGTAATGAAAAAGGTCCAGCCCAATGCAGGATGTGTTGAGAGCAGCCCTCCCATTTTTTTTAATTCGCGTGTACCCGTAATTTTCTCTGTTACCCCTGCCGTCAGAAAAAGACAGCCCTTTACTACACCGTGATGAAAGAGAAAATAGAGAGACGCACCGATAGAAGAAACACTGAAAAGTCCAAGCCCCAGTATTACATAACCTATTTGCGATATACTGTGGTATGCCAGTATACTCTTATAATTCATTTGGCTGACCGCACCGAACACGCCGAGAAAGATTGATAAAATGGCCAGTATCGTAAGGATAAAATGCGTAAGAGGCACGTCCCCGATAAAGATTAGGGTAAAGGTACGAATCATCGCGTAAGCACCGACTTTAATCACGAGGCCGGAGAAGATGGAACTGACAGATGCGGTTGCAACAGTATGCACCTTTGGAAGCCAAAAATATAACGGAAACATAGCGGCTTTGATGCCAAATACGGCCATGAGAAGCATTGCTACAACCGTAAGATAACCTTGATTTTCAATGCCTGCGGCTTTTTGCGCTGCGTCCGCCATATTCATCGTTCCAAGCATTGCGTAAAGAATACCAAGTGAAATTAGAAAAACTGTAGAGGAAACGATATTAATCAACAGGTATTTAAAGGTCTCCCGAAGCTGTGCTTTTGAGGCACCGTGGACTAAAAGTGCGTAAGAGGATAAAAGCATAATTTCGAAGAAAACAAAGAGATTAAATAAATCACCGGTTAAAAAGGTTCCGTTGATGCCCATCATCAAGAATTGCCAAAGAACATAAAAATCATGGCGTTCCCGCTCCTCTCCGATGCTCTCAAAGCTGAAAAGCAGGCCAGTAAAAAAAAGCAGGGTACTGAGAGAAAGCACAATACAGGAAAAAAGATCCGCAACGAAGGTGATTCCAAAGGGGGGAGCCCATCCTCCTGCGCAGAAAACAAGCATTCCTGATGTGCGGACTCGGTAAAGTAAAAATACAGAAAACGCAAGCATTATGCCGCAGCTGATAAAACTAAAAAAACGCTGCGCTAAAACATTCTTTCGGAAGAAGAGAAGAAGAATGCCGCTCACCATAGGAATCAGAACGGGAAGAAGCGGAAGATTAGTGCTCATCATCATGCTCCTTTCCCAAAAGTGCATCTACGTCGTCGCTTCCTACCTGCTGGTAAGTACGATACGCGAGTACCAGACAAAATGCAGTCGTTGCAAAGCTGATTACAATCGCAGTCAAAATCATTGCCTGCGGAAGAGGGTCAGTATAAATGGTAGGTAATTTCCCTAAAATAGGAGATTCACCTCGTTGCAGCTTTCCGGAAGTCATAAGAAATAATAAAGTTCCGTTTGAAAGCAACGAAGTACCGAAGACAATGCGAAGAAGCCTCCTTGAAAGTATCATGTAAGTACCAGAGGAAAACAGAATGCCGATTAAGAGTGCAATGAGTAATTCCATCAGAGTCTCCTTTCTATGATTCTGTCTTGCCGATATTGAAAAGAATCGACATAACAGTTCCGAGGACTACAAAATAAACACCGACATCAAAAACCAAAGCACTGGCGAGCTCTATTTCTCCGAATAGAGGAAGTGTAACGTGTCCAAAGGTTTGCGTCAGAAATGGCTTATGAAAGTAAATGGATAAAATACCGCAGCCCGCCACGATAGAAAGTCCTAAAGGTAAAAAGAAGCCTACCTTAAAAGGAAGGTGCGCCATAAAATCCTTTCCGATTGTAATATACATAAGCAGCAGGGCACAGGAAGTCATAAGGCCTGCGATAAAGCCGCCGCCGGGGGCATTGTGCCCGGCTAACAGAAGGTATACGGAGACGAACAAAATAATGAAGGAAACCGGCTTTGAAAAGGTCAGAATAACAAGATCGTTGTCTTTCTGACAGCTTTTTTGCATCAGCGTGGAATCAGGCAGGCCTTTAGAAGTAGCTGCATTTGGAGAAAATGCAGGGTCATCAAGATAAGCATCATCAGAAATCGCCTGTACGGTTCCGTTTTTATCAGTAAAGAGATGGAGAACGACGTAGATACTCAGTGCAGCCAGACAAAGTACAGTAATTTCTCCCAGCGTATCTAGGCCACGGAAGTCAACGAGTGTCACATTTACAACGTTATTGCCTCCACCCTTCGATTTGCTGAACGCGGTATAAAACCATGAAATCGATTCATAGAAACGATTTGAGTGAGAGAAAAAGCTGAGAAAAGCAACACTGACACCGACAAGCAGAGAGATGATAATATTGGAAGCCTTCTTTATACGTCTGCTTGGCGTGTGAGGATCCATTCCAGAGGGGAACTGCCTCAAAACGAGAACGTATAATATTAATGTAACCGTTTCTACTAAAAGCTGCGTCAATGCCAAATCAGGAGCGCCAAACATCACGAAGAACATGGCAACCATATAGCCGACAATTCCCATTGAAAGGATTGCAGCGACTCGTTTTTTCATCTTCGCTGCGAGGATTGCGGCTGTGGCAGTGACCGCCATCATAACAATTTCAATCAGCTCAATGTGTGCAAGGTCATCGGTTGAAATCGCTGTAACGAATCCATAGCGGAGGATTGGGTAACCTGTCAGAAGTAGAAATGCAATGATGATATAAGATAAATAGTGAGTAAGTGAGCCTGTCATATAAAAGGTCGTAAGACGTCCTGTTATTTTAGGAAGCCCATAAAGTCCTGTATTATAAAGTGCGTTTGCACCAATTGATGGCATTGTATTTTCTAGTTTTTTCTTTAGGAAAGAAAGGTGGCTATAGACAACAGCACCGCCTGTGACAACGAGTAAGGTTAGAAGCAGCGGGGGTGTCAAGCCGTGCCAAAATGCCAGATGCATTTCAGGAAGAAGGCCCGTCACAAAAAGAGCAGCAGGAGCAACGAAGGTCTTTGCTGCGATATTGGGGAACAGGGCGATAAGGATATTTAAAGCAACTAATAGCATCGTTGGAAAAAGCATCCCGACAGGAGCTTCATGAGGTTTTTTCGGAGTACAAGCGAGTGCTTCACTGCCGAGAAAGACGTTGCTGAAAAGATGCAGTGAGTATACAAATGTAAAAAGGCTTGCTAAGACAGCGACTATGGGGATAAGGTACCCGAAAACACCCAAATAGGAAAAGCTGTGAGACGGCGCATCCAATGCTGCTTCAAAGAAAAGTTCTTTGCTCAGAAATCCTGAGAATGGAGGCAGACCTGCCATCGAAAAAGAGGCAATAAAAGCAATTGCTCCGGTATAAGGCATCGTTTTTCCCAGTCCGCGAAGCAGCGTTAAATCCCTTGTACCTGTCTCGTGGTCTACAATTCCCGTCATCAGAAAGAGACTACCCTTAAAGGCAGAATGATTCAGAAGGTGCAGAAATCCGGCAAAGATGGCAGCTTTTGTACCAATGCCGAATAGACAAAGGATAAGCCCCAATTGGCTGATGGTGGAATACGCGAGCAAAGCCTTTAAGTCTTTTTGGCGTAGTGCAAGAAAAGAACCAAAAAGAAGCGAAGAGAGTCCGACTAAAGTGATGGTCGTATTCCATAAGGTACTGTCCCCGAGAAGTGGGGTGAAGCGTGCAATCAGAAAGATACCGGCCTTTACCATAGTGGCAGAATGCAGGTAGCAGCTGATCGGTGTCGGTGCTTCCATTGCAGAGGGAAGCCAAATATGAAACGGAACTTGTGCTGATTTCGTAAATGCACCTATCAATAGTAAAATGACAATCGCGGGATAGAGGCTGCTTTGCCGTATCAACTCAGAAGAATTCATCAATTCGTTTATTTCATAGGTACCAGCTATCGTTCCAAGCAGAATAAAGGCGACGAGCATGCAGAATCCGCCAGAAACAGTAATGAGCAGTGCTTTCTGCGCACCGTAGCAGGAGCTTTCCTTTTCAAACCAAAAGCCAATCAAAAGAAAGCTGGATATACTTGTAAGTTCCCAAAACAGATAGAGCAAAATTAAATTATTCGATGTAACCACACCCAGCATCGCGCCCATAAACAAGAGCAGGAAAGCATAGAAATGTACGAGGCGTTCCCGCTGGGACAGATAATAGATTGAATACAGTATCACTAAGATTCCGACAAAGCTGATGAGAAGCGTAAAAAACAAGGAAAGACCATTCATCTCAAAGGAAAGTGCAATGTCAAGTAAAGGAATCCAGGATAGATGTGTAGATATCGTTTCACCGGAAAGAATCTGCGGCAGCATTCCTAAGTAAAAGAAAAACAAAACAAGAGGAACCGGAAGCACAAACCAGCCCAGCTTCGCCCGCATAAAAGAGGGTGACAGCATAACAAGAAGCGAAACAATAAATGGAGTAAGCGTAAGTGCAAAAAGCAAGAAATGTCTCCTTTCAACAAACAATTGTTCGTGGGATATAACTTGTTCAACAATATTTTATCATAGCTTTCGTACGATTACGACAAAAAACTGGTTGACAAAGTACAAAAAAAGTACAAAAGATAAAACAAGTGTTATCTTATAAGAGAAGTATTGACAAAATAGAAATTTTTTCTTATATTAAATGGTAGTAAGATATATTCGGGGAATTGGCGAAGCTGGGATCGCGCTTGACTGGCAGTCAAGAGATCAGGAGTTCGAACCTCCTATTCTCCACCAAAGTGAAACCTGTAAATCTAAAAGTTTACAGGTTTTTTAGTATTGCGCTTGCGGTACATTAAGCCGAAAAATAACCACAAAAGCCATTAAACTTTTGTGGTTATTTTTTTAATTAGGTGAGACATATTGAATGGCATAATTTTTTTGAAGGTCATTTTTTAGACCGATCAAGCGTGTTAAGGCCTATAAGTTGTAGCATTACATTTTGGGCAAGGTGGGAGCGCATCGCTGTCGTCATCTAGCACTACAACTTGTCCACATACAGTACAGACATATGTACCTTTTCCAGGCTTTTCTCCAGTAGTTGACATAATATCCACCTCCTTTCTAGTATTATTGTACCATTTAAGGAGTATGACGGTAATTCAAAAAAAACGACAAGGTTCGACACTGCGAAGGAGGGAAAGCGCTGGCACCATTAAAACGAAAAAAATACGGTAAATATTCATTTTAATTTTGATTATTTTTGTGTTATAATAATTATAACTAATATAATAAATAGAACATTACATTTTAGACGTATTTAAACGAATAAAGAATAGATGAAAATACTGCATTTATATCATCGAATTCTATCTAAAAGATATTCATTGTGTTGATATATACTTGTGATATAATTATAAAATTAATTACCAACATATGATTCTCATTATATTTGAAATACAGTTTAAACTATAGATAAACAAAAATAGGTTTCAGTGATGAATCAACGTTAATAAGGATGGACCATAGTCAATAGAGTAGACACGATTATTAAAGAAAACTTTCTGAGAACA
>CAUQTI010000016.1:0-68769 GCA_963521065.1 uncultured Anaerovorax sp.
TAAAATATTTTAACGTGTTAAACTTTTTGTGTCCACATTTATATACTAGCACCAACTGTAATTTGTAAACCTAGTTAAAAAAACTCATGAACTATTTTAAATCCTGTTAAACAGCTCACTACTAGATAACACTATTAGCAAATACCCATCTTAACGAAATTTTAACATCTTACGGAAAAAGCTTCACAGAATACTAACTGTGTAAAATCTCCCAAATAACATATACTATACCCGAGGAAAGCATCCACTTTACAAAGTATGTTTTTCTTCTTTCTGAGCGTCATTTTAACAGGTACATACAGAAAAGAGAGGTTCTTTTATGTTTGGGGTAAAAAATAAAAGTATTTTAATTACGGGATGCGGCCGACTGGGTGGGAGCATCGCAGGAGCTTTGTCTGAACAAGGTTACAAAGTAACGGTCATTGACCATGATAAGGAAGCCTTCCGAAAGCTTCCACCTTCTTTTTCCGGATTTCAGATTATAGGTGATGCCACTGATTTGGATGTCCTTTTAAATGCGGGTATTCGCGACACCGACATTCTAATGGCGACCGCAAACCGCGATAACGTCAATTTGATGATCTCCCAGATTGGAAGCGTAATCTATGAGGTAAAACAGGTCTATATACGCCTTTATGATATGGAAAATCAGAAAATTTTAGATGGCCTTCACATTCATCCTATCTTTCCTGCAAAGCTTTCGATTCAAGAATTTGAACGACTTAGCGCAATCGAAATTGAGGAGGAATTGCTATGAAGATTGTAATTGCAGAAGGCAAGACCAAAGCAGACTTCTTAATCGGATCGCTTCTAAAAAAAAATCACAGCTTGATGGTAATCAACGAAGACCGTTCCTTTTGCAATTACCTTGCGCAAACGCATAAGATTCCGGTTCTTCATGGAGATTCCAGTAAAATTTACACTCTTTCCGATGCAAAAATTAAGGATTATGATATCCTGATTGCGCTCTCTGCCTACGACTCTGATAATCTTGTCATCTGCCAGGCAGCAAAGCGTCTGTTTCAAGTAAAAAAAACAGTGGCAATCGTATCTAATCCCAAAAATGTAGATGTTTTTAAACGGCTTGGAGTAAATACTGCCGTAAGTGCAACCTACCTTCTGACACAAATTATTGAACAAGCCTCGACGGTCGATATTCTGCTCCACACTGTCTCTGTTGAGCACGATAAACTAATTTTAACCGAGCTTTTAATGGATGAACGCTGCCCGTATGAATATCATCAGCTTCATGAAGTTCCACTTCCTAACCGGACTTTAATCTGCTGCGTGCTTCGCGGAAATGATATGCTTTCTCCTCGAGAGGAACTGTTGCTGCTTCCCAACGACAAGCTGATTTTTTTATCACCACCTGCTGCACAAGATACAATCGTTTCAATTATGACGGGGAGGAAATTCAAATGAAGCCAGATTTTCCAGTCTGCGGTATTCGCCTTACATTAGGCTATCTGGGCATTATTTTAGTGCTGATTGGCATTTCTGTACTGCTGCCGCTTCTGACTCTCTTTTTTTATCCAGAGGAACTGTATCATGCAAAGTATTTTATTCTTCCGGGGGCAGGCTGTTTTCTCGTTGGCTACCTGCTAAGCTTTTTTGTAAGAAATCGCAAGAAGGCATCACTGACTTCTGCACAAAGCGCCTTTATCGTCACTTTTTCATGGATTATGGCCATTTTTGCGTCAGCCCTGCCTTTTTGGATTACCGGAAAATATAACTTTACCCAGGCAATGTTTGAAGCTACAAGCGGTTGGAGCACGACAGGGCTATCGGTTGTTGATGTGACACAAACGCCGCATATTTTTCTGATGCACCGCAGCCTTATGCTGTTTTTCGGTGGTGTAGGACTTGTCTTAATTATGGTATCTGTTCTTCGGGATGCCTCCGGAATGCGCTTGTATTACGCGGAGGGGCATTCCGATAAGCTTTTACCTAATTTAATTCAATCTTCCCGCTTAATTCTATCAATTTACACTGGATATATCCTGGGCGGAAGCATCCTTTATGTGGTATTTGGTATGAATTGGTTTGATGCTCTGAATCATGCAATCGCAGCGGTCGCGACTGGCGGCTTCTCCACCAGAGCTGAGAACATTGGTTATTACAACAGCATTCCCATTGAAATTGTTTCTATCGTACTCATGCTTTTAGGCTCCACGAATTTTGTGGCAAGCCTTTACGTCTTCCGCAGAAAATTTAACAACTTTTTTCGTTACTGTGAATTTAAATTTACACTTGTTTTATTTTTATTTTCCACCCTCTTACTTTGCTTTTTCCTTTTCAGAGAGCAAAATTATTCACTTTTTCAAAGCTTTCGAATTGCCGCATTTCAATCAGTATCCGCATTCAGCACAACCGGATTTCAGACAATTCCCTCTTTTTCTGTCTGGTCAAGCGCCCTTTCTCTTCCTCTGATATTACTTATGATTATCGGCGGAGAATCTGGTTCAACCGCAGGTGGCGTAAAACAGTTTCGTGTATGGGTTTTCTTAAAAGGCATCTATTGGAGTCTTCGCGATACTTTTCACAGTGACAGGCTGGTTCGCGTCAATTATGTAAAAAAACCGGATACGGATGAGGTCATCGGCGACAAACAGCGCGCCGAAATTGGAAGCTTTTTATTTCTTTACGTTTTAATTATGCTCGCCGGTACATTGCTTCTCTGTGCATACGGCTATCCTTTAAAGGATTCTTTGTTTGAAATTTCTTCTGCCATGGGCGGTGTCGGCCTTTCCTGTGGCATTACTTCCTATGATGCTAAGCCGGGCATACTTTGGATATTAATGTGCGGCATGTTTATTGGACGTTTGGAAATTTACGTAGTTTTCATTTCCTTTATCCATTTGCTTAGCACACCAAAAATCGCTTATACTAAGATAAAACACCGGATTAGGGGGTAAAAACATGAAAAAAAAATTATATTACAGTAAAATGAAAGGGTTCTTGACCTGCCTTCTTGCGCTTTTACTTTCTACCGCAGTGTGTCTATCACTGGAATCTCTGGGTGTGAACGAAATAAATCTCATTTTAATCTACCTAATTGCTATTTTATTAACAACAATGGAAACAAAAGGATATTTTTGGGGTGCCTTCACCTGTATTTCGAGCGTCGTTTTATTTAATTTTTTCTTTACGGACCCAAAGTATACCTTTGCGGTCGCCGACCCGAATTATATACTGAGTCTCTTCCTCTTTCTTTCCGTTTCTTTTATCGCAAGCACCTTGGTAAGCCGCCTCCAAATGCATGTGGGAATTTCCCGCTACAATGAGAGGCAGTCGCACTTGCTTTACGATACAAGCTTAGGCTATCTAAATCTTTCAGGCAGTGCCGATATCTTTGATTACACCGTAAGAAATTTGAACGAGGTATTAGAGTCCCCAGCCATCCTCTACCCTGCCACAAACACCTCGGAATTGAAGCGTCCTTACTGTTCAGATACATTTCCCCTTGAAAACATGCCGGAGAACAACACAATTGCACTTTGGTGCTTAAAAAGTCTTGTTCCTTGCGGATTTGGCACTTCTTATTTCCCGACTTCTAAATGGACCTATCTTCCTGTGAAGAGTGCAGATTCTATGTTCGGAATCGCTGCCTTTTTCTGTGAAAGAAAAGGTCTAAGCCGTGAAGATATGGTTGTAATTGAAACAATTTTATCACAGATGGCCCTTGCAATGGAACGGGAGCAGATGCATCAAAATCAGGAAACAATCCGCATGGAGATGGAAAAGGAGCAGTTACAGGGAAATATTCTCCGCTCGATTTCCCATGACCTTAGAACTCCGCTGACAGGAATTGCAGGCTCCAGTAATTTTATGATAGAAAGCTACGATCAGCTTGATAAAAAAACAATTTTAGAACTTCTTTCTGATATTCACACCGATGCCAACCGATTGAATCAGCTGGCAGAAAACCTGCTCAGCTCTACTCGACTTCATGAAGGAAAGATACAGCTTTCAAAGCAGGAAGAAGTGGTAGACGATCTGATTTATGAAGCCGTTCAGCGTGTACAAAAAAGTAAAAAAGGACATGAAATTGCCCTTGAAATTCCGGATACGGTAATTACACTTTGCCTCGACGGAAGACTGATTTTACAGGTTTTAGTCAACCTTCTAAACAATGCATTGATTCACACGACACCAAGCTCAAAGATTATACTGTCCGTATACCCGGAAAATAATTATATTGTATTTTCTGTGTCAGACAACGGCGGAGGTATTGACGAATCCCTTTTGGATAAGATTTTTGATCCCTTTGTTACCACCCCCGGAAAAGATGCAGATTCCCACCATGGAATGGGATTAGGGCTCTCAATCTGTCAATCCATTGTCCACGCACACGGAGGAACGTTAATTGCATTAAACAACGAACGAGGGGGGGCCACCTTCCGGTTTATGCTTCCTTACAAAAATACTCTCGAGAGAAAGGAAAAGATATAACGCATTTCTGCGTTTATAGGTAACGCATCATGAATCCTTTAAACAACAATACACATTCGCTTACAGACACGATTCTTATCATTGAAGATGATAAGAGCATTGCCAGATTTCTTACCGTTTCCTTACAAACAAATGGATATAAAACAAGGTGTGCTGATACTGGAATTTCCGGGATTTCACTTTTTCTTTCTGAAAATCCCGCCTTGGTTCTTTTGGACTTGGGACTTCCTGATATTGATGGCTTTGAGGTTTTATCACAAATTCGCGAAAAGAATGATACCCCTGTCATTATTGTTTCAGCAAGGGAGCAGGAAGCGGATAAAATTAATGCGCTGGATCATGGCGCGGACGATTATATTACGAAGCCGTTTTTTATCGGGGAGCTTCTCGCAAGGGTAAGGGCCGCACTGCGGAAAAAAAGCCGCACGCCTTCCGAACCTATTTTCCGATTGGATGGATTTCAACTGGATCACCGGCGGCATAAGGTATTTGTCGATGAAAAGGAAATACATCTGACGCCAATTGAATATCGATTGCTTCATTTGCTTGTCTGCCATGCGGGACAGGTCCTGACTCATGCTTATATTATAAAGAATATCTGGGGCTATGAAGAACAGGAGGATTCGCAGTCTCTTCGCGTCTTTATGGCTAATCTTCGGAGAAAAATCGAGAAAAGCACTGCTGCCCCCCGCTATCTTCTTACAGAAATGGGCGTCGGCTACCGTTTCGTAGATGAGTAAAACGACAGTTATTTTTCGCTTCTGTCTTCGATAAAATTTTTCTACCCGGAACAAGTCCCATTTTCACAGAGGAATCCTTCTGGATAAGTGTCCATCATCAGTGCCATCATCGCAAAACTATACCCCGAAGGATATCCATCCAACTTATCCTTTAAAAAAGACAACTGCCGATTGCAGATTTCCTCAATCACACTGCTCTTTGTCATTTTCTTTAATTTTACAAGAACGTAAGCAGCTGCAGAATTTCCCGAAGGAATTGCGCCGTCATAGGCATCTTTCGGCCTGTAAATCAAGCTTTCTGCATCCTTTGCAGTCAAGAAAAATCCACCCTCCTTCTCATCCCAGAATAAATCAATCATTTTAATGCACAGCTTAACCGCTTCCTCCAAATACGTTGCTTCAAAGGTCACCTCATAAAGCACTGCCAGTGCCCAAATATAAAACGCGTATTCATCCACCGTTCCGGTGCCCACAGCATGTCCTTCTCGATAGCGAATCAGCAACCGCTCTTCCTCACGCATTAAATTCTTCTCTATAAATTCTTTACAGGCTTTCGCCACTCCTAAATATTCTTCGCTTCCAAATGCGTTATATGCCTTTGCAAATGCAATCAACATCAATGCATTCCACGAGGTTAAGATTTTATCATCCTTATGCAAAGACATCCGTTTGAAACGGTATTGGTATATTTTTTGTATCTGCGCTTCTAGCTCGCAGTCGATAAGAGGGCTCTCTTCTTTAAATAACGGATTTTGAATCAAATTTGGTATATTTCCTTCTTCAAAGTTAGGTTTTTCCTGAATTGCGAACAATCGGCTGAATTCGCTCCCTTCCTCCTCACCTAGAATTTTTCTGATTTCTCCCGGAGTAAATACATAATATTTTCCTTCTATTCCTTCACTATCGGCATCCTGCGCGGAGTAAAACCCACCTTCTGCGCTTGTCATTTCACGCCTTATATAAAGCAGTATCTTCTCTGCCACCTGCCGATACAAATCCACGTTACATACTTGATATGCTTCTATATAGGCAATCGCAAGTAAAGCGTTATCATACAGCATTTTTTCAAAATGCGGAACCAGCCATTGATCATCTGTTGAATAACGTGCAAATCCATACCCAATGTGATCAAAAATCCCACCTAAGTACATTTGCTTCAATGTTTTTTCCACCATATGCAAGGCCTTTTCATCTTTTTCATAGCGATAATAGCGCAGCAAAAACATCAAGTTATGCGGCGAAGGAAATTTCGGGCTGTGACCAAATCCTCCGTAAGTTTCATCAAAATTTTGGACGAAATGTTCTCTTGCGCGTCGAAAAATTGCTTTTGTCTTTTTTACATTTTCTGTTGCTCCGCCTGTCAAATCTCTATGGCTTTTTTTCGTGCCTGACTGTCTGCCATGTGACTCTTCTCTCAGAAGAGATACAATTCGCTGCGCAGTTTCCTCTACTTTTTCTCTCTGTAGGTCCCATTGTTTTGTCAATTCCGTGAGAATTTCAATCAATCCCATAGTCTGGTATCTTCGTTTCTTTGGAAAATAAGTTCCTGCAAAAAATGGCTTTTGCTCCGGCGTCATCACAATCGTCAACGGCCAGCCACCGCTTCCTGTCAATGCCTGACATACCGTCATATAGACTGCATCTACATCCGGCCGTTCCTCTTTGTCCACTTTTATGCAAATATAATCTCTATTTAAGAGTTCTGCAACATCTACATCCTCAAAGGATTCATGTGCCATTACATGGCACCAATGACAAGTTGAATACCCAATGGATAAAAAAATAGGCTTATCCTCTTTTCTTGCCTTTTCAAATGCCTCATCGCACCACGGATACCAGTCAACCGGATTATATGCGTGTTGAAGAAGATAAGGAGATTTTTCATTGACTAAATGATTGGATTTACGATTCTCCATAGCATCACAACCTTTCTTTTACTATTTTTAATTATTGTACCCTTTTTATAAAAATGTAATAAAAAAGATTAGTTTTTTGATGTGATCCCAATAAGTTAGACTTTATTAGCGAGATAGCTTCGGCTGCCTCGCTAATTTTATGCAGCCAAGAGATTGCGCCTGTATTGTACAGGGCTCATCCATCCTAGTTTTTCTTTGATTCTTTGTTCGTTGTAATACTTTATATATTTTTCGATCTCAGTCTTCAATTCCTCATAGCTGTAATAAACAACGTGATGTTAATATGAGTTAGTGGACACGAGAAGCGCGACACATTACAATAACTCTTAGGAAAGGATCGACTGTTATCTTCGCTCAGAGCTTCTGTCAAACTTCACTCATTTTTCTGAGCGGAGTTTTGATTATTTCCTTCATGACTCATCCTTATTAATAAATCGGCTCTTTCCTTTACCCTTACCTTTAACAGCTACCACAACTTCCAATTCTCTTAATTTAGACATTATTTCAGACGCTGTTGAATCGGAACATTTTAAAATTTTTCTCACATCCGATGCTCCAAACACCTGATTAGTATCTATTTCATTGTATATTCTTAAAATATTTTCAACTGTTGGTTCGTTGTATTTGTATTTTTGAATCTCCGATTTTATCTTGTCAAAATCCAGCTTTTCATTTTGAATATCCGACTCTTTACTATCAATATCCGGTTTTTCATTTCTAATCTCCGACTTTTTGTCACTAATCCCTGGTTTTTTAATATTTGAATTACGAATAACTGCCTGTAACATAAAGGCATTACTATAATATTCTGGTGCTTGAAGACCTGCTGCTTCCAGTTCCTTACACATACGATCCACACCTTCACCATACTCTTTTACAAAACTATAGATTTTTAAAAATTCTGCAATCTTTGGATTTCTTGAAAAATGTGTGTGTCTTATATTTTCTGCCCGTACAAGTCCTGGTAATCTACCCGGACTCTCAACGACCATACGGTTATCAAAAAGCTTAATTTGTATATCTGTTCCGCGAATGCTATAGTCTCTATGCGTAACTGCATTAACTACAATTTCTTGTCTTACAAATTTAGGATATTCTTCTTCGGTAACAAACTTTCCATCTTTCCCTAGATATGTTTTCTCTTTAATCTGAGTATCTAAAAATGCTATGGAATCATTAATCATTTTCAGAATATTTCCTTCAAAAATAACGTCCTTAATGACATTCATTTCAGTACCAAACTTTTCTTCAATTCCTTCATATCGTATGAACCGTACTCTAGCTCTTGGAAAATATAATTGCGGATCCTTGCCAAATAATAAAATTGCGGCCGAGCTAACTTGGATATTTCCCTTCTTCTCTTTTACAAATCCTTTATTTTCTTTAAGATATTCTATAGGGCTTTTCGAATATCCAATTTTTTGAATGTATACCTTAACAAATTCCATATCGATATCTTCGATATCTGCTTCTGGAACAGGCTTGTCTTCGAAAAATCGTTCTCCTTTGTCATACATTAGCTGCGTACGCTCTTCAAAAGTCAATTTCTTTGACTTATCTCCCACTCGCATAAAAACCTCATCTGCTTGGTTTGCATGAACTTCTACACTTGGTTCAATATGCATTAAAGTAACATGATTCTCTCGCCCTTTTGAATCAATACATGGAATAGTTTCAATTTCCACCTTAACCGTTGGAACACAAAAATCAAATGGGACACGCAGAAGTTCATTTAACTTTGATGTTTCAAAATCTACTCCTTCAATTCTACGAGTCTTATCTGATATCCCAATCGCAATCGTACCACCATCCGCATTTGCAAATGCCACAATGTGTATAGCCAATGCTCTAGGTTCAATACTTATACTTTTACGATCAAAAATTTGTTCCTCTTCAAATTGCAATACCTCATCTATATTCAACAGGCAACTCCTTCCTTCATAAAATATCTAAAATCACACCGCTTGCAATATTTTTACTATAATAGTTTTACAGCAAACCCACCTTAAGATTCTCCGCTATTCCATCCAACGTCATTTCGATCTCGTCAAAATCAGACCTTAAATCTAATGATTTCACACTGATTTTATTTCCACTCATTGAATAACTCTGATCAAGCATCCCTTCTTCCTCTGTTTTTGCATATAACAGAACTCCACTAACGCTTCCATCTTGCTTTACATCCTTATTCTTTACATAGGTAAATATTTGATACATATTATTAGAATGCAACGTCTTAGAATTAAACATCTGATTATATTGAAGCATTCTGGAATAATATTTTGCATCAATAATTGTTGTTCGACCTTGGCATTCCAATGTAATATCAGATTTCATAGCCGGTAGCAATTCCAAAAATCCATCATCTACATTCCAATCAACTTGCGATGGTGTCGCTTTAAATTCCGGGTAGTGTTCCCTATAGTACTCCAAAATGAACTTCTCATAAAGGTTATGCATTTGCCTATCATCAAGATATTTTGACATTTTCAAGTCACCCTTTTCATCGGTTAACAGAAGTCCTTTTGCTACCAAAAAGCATATATTGATTAACATCTTGTATGTCGCATTATTTTTTGTGTATTGGAAACCTTTCCATTTTACGGTTCGAAGATCAATAATATCCACGTTATTAAAATAGAGCAGTAATTTCTTAAGTGCCTTCTTTCGTTCCATTTTCACATCATCAGATTGAATTAATCTTTGTGCTGTACTCTTCAATACCTGATTCATATATGTGTTTTCTTCAAAAGAGTCATAGATGCATACCAATTTTCTTGAAAATATAGCCTGTTCTTTTATAGAAAGGGAAACATCTATTTTCCCTCGAGGAGTAGAAATCATATCTGTCTTTTGAATATAATCTCTGCCGAGTCCCCTTTTTATCTGACTTGATAATCCTTTTAGAAGAATTGCAGCCATTAAATCTGCTGTATACTGGAACTCTTCTGCTTTTATATCATGATATTTCTCTTCGTTCAAAATTCGAAATGCATAGCTAAGCATATAGTAAACATTTTTTATTCTAATCATTCATAACACCACGCAATTTAGATGACCAATCTGAAATTTTTGTCTGTTCATCAAACCAGTATTCATTAATTAAAGGAATCAGCTCGAATTCTATAATTGCTGATACATCGTTATCCGCAATTTTTTCTGATACACAAAAATAACTATGACCAATTACAAATCCACTTCCCAGTGACTCATCTTCTTGAATTACCTTGTTTAAAGAAACGACCTTTTCAATTAACTTGTTATATTTTTCATTTTGCGCAATGGCTTTCATATCTTCAAACTGCGGGCTTTCAAGTGCTGGTTTTAATTCGTAAAAAGCAAAACGTCTTCTAAGAGCATAATCAATCATTGCCAAACTTCTGTCTGCTGTGTTCATCATGCCAATGATATGAACGTTTTTAGGAACGGAGAACAATTCATTCTTATATAAAAGTCTTAGGCTTTCACCTCTTTTATCTGTTTCAATCAACATTAATAGCTCTCCAAATATTTTACTCAAATTACCTCTGTTGATCTCATCAATGATAAAGAAATACTCTCTATCTACATCATCTTGTGCCTTTCTGCAAAAATCATAAAAAGGTCCAGGAACTAACTCAAATCCTTCTTTCGTTGGTCGATATCCCATAATAAAATCTTCGTAGCTATAGCTTTGGTGAAACTGAATAATGGTAACTCGACTAGAATCTTTTACCTGCATAATGGAGTAAGCTAATCTTTTTGCCGCAAATGTCTTTCCTACTCCAGGCGCACCTTGAAGAATAAGGTTTTTCTTCTTCAAAAGAAGTCTCGCCAATCGCTCATACTCTTCTTTTTCCATAAATACTTCATTAAGAAAATCTTCTTCTGTATACTTTGAATATACTACTGGTTTCTGAGTCTCAAGCTCTTGTCCTGCATCTTCTGTAAAAATTGCCTCCAGTTTTAGTACATAATCTGTGTATTGGGTAACATCCGTAAGTGTCTTAAGTACAGCTTGTCCCGGATGCTCCCATTCCCCTTTATTTGTCCACTCTATTTTACGGGTATTTTTATATCCCTCGCGGCTTGGATCATAGATATAATCTGATTTTACAACACCTCTTCCAACAACTTTGCTCATGCCCTTCTTCACATATACAATGTCACCAATATTCATTGTATTTACAAATTGCCATGTAGCCAAGGAGTCATTTTTATAGGACTTTTCATCTGCAATTTTTTCTTGCATAGCTGTAATCATTTCATCACGGTCTGCATAATCTGACAGATTCCCTATTTCATCCCATCCTATAGCCATAATTCCTTCTTGGTAAAAGTCTTCCCATAATCTTGAATTCTCGCCTGCTGCACATATCCAAAAATGAACTTGAGAATTTGTTTCTTCGTCTGGATTCTGTTCTTCTCTTCGATTCTTAAGGATTTCAACCCATTTTTGGAAAATATCACTTGCATATTGCTCAGACATCTCACAGTCCATGCCTTTTTCCGTCAAAGCCCATATTCCGCGTTCTGATTTATCTATAATTCCTTCATATGCCAAATAATTTCTTGCAAAGGCTACTTCATTTGCAAACTTATTTGTTTTGGTCTTTCCACGTGTTTCGTGAATTTCTTCCCTGGATAATTTTAAGTTAATGGCAATTCTGTCACGCACGTCCTTTGGATTTGCTCTGCCGCCAAGATCTTTTAAAGCTGTTACAATTGGCTCAAACCACTTTAAAAACTCTGCATTAGACTTTTTACCAGTGCTTTCTTGTGTGGACTTCCATGCAATATATGATAATTCCGGAAGATTTTCATATCCGAAGTTTCCATTTTTAATGGCATTTGTACACTGCTCACACATAAAAAGATACTTATTTCCATCCGGCATCTTCTTATCAATACCTGCAAAGACTGTTGAAAAATAGGATGGCAAGTTACCACTCTGTAATATAAACTTGCGATTCCTTTCATCCAAATTAATATATGTATACGGCCTACACCAGTACAGACCCATGGTAATATTCCATCTAACATTGATCTGTTTTACAACTGTATCATAACATGAAATAAATTTTCCTCTTTTATCATTTGTAGGTTCATCTGCATATGAAAGTGCCACTTCAAACATATCCCATAAGTTTTGTATATCTTTATCGCCTTGATCCTTCTTCAATGCAAAAAACCAAGTCTTCATATTGTTTAATACAGGAATTCCAATAAATGTTTCAGGAATTTCTGATTTCATTCCCAAATGAGCTTTTAACGATGTTAATATTGCTACACGATTTTCATCTTTAATTCCTCTATTAATTGCACCCATTACAGTAAAAGGACAAATATCCTCCATTACTTTATCATCTTCCATATATGAAAACTTCATACCTACTTCTTCAAACACGATTTGAAGTAAAGTCAGCAATGATTTGCGATCTGCTTTAAAACTCAGAATTTTATCCGCTAACTCCATATAGCAATCCGTCCATAAAAAGTTATTCTCTGCACCCATAGCCTATCACTCCCCTTTATTTAAGTTATACACACCTGCATCTTCTGCAACCATCATTGTATTCTGATTGTCCTTCTCATAAGCTACGCTCCCAGAAAAGGGAACAACTTTATCCTCATTCATCACCTTATCCGTCCATAATTCACACTGTGTCATAACCGTCTGAACTGCATCTTCCATTCCTTCTGGTGGATACTTGTGCTTCTTCAAAAGCTTTTTGATAAGCATTCTCATTCTGGCACGAGCTGATTCTTTCTTTTGCCAGTCAATCGTTTTATTTTTGCGGAGTGTATCGGTTAATTCTTTTGTGATTGCAATCAATTCTGCATTTTCATAAAAATCCTTAATCGCTTGAGGCTTTGTAAGTGCATCATAAAATGCAAGTTCATCTTCCGATAAACCGAGTGAATCTCCCTCTTCTTTTGCAGTTGCAATCTGTTTTGCAAGCTTCATTAATTCTTCAATCACTTCTTCATTACTGAGTAAACCATTCAGATAGGCATTCATAGCTCGTTGAATTATTTCAGAGAATTTCTCTGATTTTACAACGTTTGTTCTACGATATATTTGAATCTGTTCTGCGATCAGCTTCTTCAATAATTCTACAGCCAGATTTCTTTCTTTCATACTTGCAACTTCTGCAAGAAATTTCGGATCAAACAAAGAAAATTCCTGCTTCACATCAGAAAATAGATTAATTACTCCATCACTTTTTATGCTCTGTTTTAGAAGTTCGTTTACACGAGCATTCATTTCAGGAAGAGAAATTTTATTACCATTTCCCTGATTTGAAAGACGCATTAAGAATACTCTTACAGACTCAAAGAAAGCAGCCTCTAATCGCAATGATTCTTCTACAAGCGAAGCACAAAGAGATAAAGCCTGATGTAACATGAGTGCTTCCTTAACAAATGAATCCTTTTCAATATCTTTTTCTCTGCCAATCATAAAGTTTACTGCACCACTAATTGTTTTCGCTCTTTCCAAATCTGTTCCATTCGTAAATTTTGAGTAATCATATCCATGAAAAAGATCACGACAAATTGATAACTTTTCAAGAAATTTTGGATAAGCAACCTTACTTACATCCGTATTCCCATAATTTTTTCTATCTCGTGCTGTAAAGTCATTCATAGCCTGTTTTAATGCAGCCGCTATACCAACGTAATCAACGACCAATCCACCTTCCTTTTCTTTAAATACTCGATTTACTCTGGCAATAGCCTGCATGAGATTGTGCCCACTCATCGGTTTATATACATACATTGTCGCAAGAGAAGGAACGTCAAATCCTGTAAGCCACATATCCACAACAATTGCTATTTTCATCGGACTGTTATTATCTTTAAACTTCTTAGCTAGCTCGTCTTTATGTGATTTATTTCCAATGATCTGACGCCATTCTTCTGGATCTTTATTACTGGAAGTCATTACAACTCCAATTTTTTCTGTCCAGTTCGGACGCAGTTCTAAAATCTTGTGATATATTTTCATTGCAATTGGTCTGGAATAAGCAACAATCATTGCCTTTCCAGTTAATTCACATTCACGGAAGTTCTCATAGTGATTTAAAATATCATTTACAAGTGACTCTATTGTCGTGTCAGCCCCAAGAATTGCTTCCATCTGACCTAAATCACGCTTACTTTTTTCTATAACTTCTTGATCTGCATTATTAGCCATAATTTCATATTCATTATCGATTAACTGCAATGTGTCTGCATCTAATTTTAGTTTTACAACACGGCTCTCGTAATAGACAGGACGTGTCGCCCCATCTTCCACAGCCTGTGTCATATCATAAATATCAATATAATCTCCAAATACTTCTCGAGTACTCCGATCTTTTGATGAAATCGGTGTTCCTGTAAACCCTATATATGTAGCATTGGGCAAGCTGTTACGAATAATACGTGCTGTTCCAATAACAACTTTCGCTTCTTCTTCCCCCGCATCATTTGTAACCATTTTCACTTTTTCTTCTAAGCCATATTGCCCACGATGTGCCTCATCTGCCATAACGATTATATTGCCACGCTCAGACAATGGTTCATTGGATTCTTCGAACTTTTGCATGGTAGTAAAAATAATTCCATTGGCTTGTCTTCCTGCAAGTAAATCTGTTAAATGGGTACGACTTTCTGCTTGTATCGGCTCTTGGCGCAAAAAGTTTTTACACTTTGCAAATTGACCATATAATTGATCATCTAAATCATTTCTATCTGTAAGTACAACAATAGTCGGGCAATCCAGAGCATACTGCAACAAGTGAGCATAGAACACCATTGATAATGATTTTCCACTCCCCTGTGTATGCCAGAATACGCCTCCCTTTCCATCTGTAACTGTAGCTTTCTTTGTAGATTCAATTGCTTTTCTTACTGCAAAGTATTGATGATATCCTGCCAAAATTTTAATCATAGTTGATCCATCATTTGAAAAGCAACTAAAGTTCTTAATAATATCGATCAGTCGTTCTTTTGTAAACATACCCTCGAAAAATGTATCAAATTGAGCATATTGTGTATTCTCATAGCTTCCATCTTTCGTTTTCCATTCCATAAAGCGATCTTCGCCCGATGTGATTGTTCCAGCTTTTGATGTAAGCTGATCACTCATAACACAGATAGCATTATAGATAAACATGGAAGGGATTTCATGCATATAGTTTCTTAGCTGCAAATACGCTTCAGAAGCATCAGTTTCTTCACGTGAGGGAGATTTTAATTCAATTAATACAACTGGTAAGCCATTCAAAAACAAAATAACATCAGGACGTTTTTCACTATTTTCAATAAATGTCCACTGATTGGCAATAACGAAAGAATTATTCTCTGGTGTTTGATAATCTACCAGATAGATTATCATGGAACGTTCTTCACCTTTAAATAAATAGCGCACAGGAATCCCATTCTGTAGATAGTCCATAAAAATTTCGTTTTTCTGAATAAGCTCTCCATTTTCAAAATTTTGCAGTTTGAATAATGCTTCTTCAATTGCATCATATGGAGCTCCCTTGTTGATTTTGCGCAGACTTTCCTCCAATACTTCATCATAAAGTGGGCTATTAAAATTTCTTTCTATTTCAGGTCCATAAGCATATTCATAGTCCATATTTCGAAAAAGCTCTATGACTGAATTTTCATAATCTGCTTCTGTGTAAAATGCTGCCATATGTTTAATTCATCTCCTCTCATGTCATTTTTAACTAATTGGTAAACCTATTTTTATTGAAACCATATCAGCTTCTATTTCCTCTATTGTTACTTCTACTTCCATCCAATCTTTTAATGATTTGACGTTCTGATAGAGTTCATTATATGTATCAATATTTATCTGCAATTCAATCCCCTGGTTATAATCTATTGTGCCAATGGAGATCAACTCTAAATCACTAAATTTCCTTTTTAATGGCTCAAGTGTATCGGCTAAAGATAAAATAAAAGACAAATTATCTTCGATATTAATACGTTTAATCTTTTTAGCGGTATTTTTTCTTGACTCTTGATATATTTCCATATATCTAAGCAATGTGCTCTGCCATATATTGTGTGCAATGATTGCATTAGCTGCCTTAGCATAAGCATCATAATGGTTATTTGATAAATGTAAAGCTCTATCATTACATTCGTCTTTAAAATAAAAGCTTTCTCTTGTATCATTATGGTTTGTCCGCTTTTTCCATGCAGTCTCAAATTGTCTTCTTAGCTTATCATATAATAATAAGCCTCCAACAATTCCATGGTCTAATTTTCCCTGCTCATTTTCAGTTTCACTTCTCTTCTTGAGATACAATTCTATCCGTTCTTTTGAATAGGTTCTGAACACTCTTTCATGAATGTATTTAATTCCGCAAACCTTTTGTATCCCCTCTAACCCATCCTTTTGTACAATATTCAGCTTTTCAAAATCTTCTTTATTTTCAAAAACATATCCCACATCATGATATAAACAAGCTAGAAACCAATAATATTTAAAATACTTTTTTATAAACTCAAATGCCGCTTTATTATCAGTCCATTTGTTGTTAATATCTATAGAATTTTCATAATATGACCATTTCGTTTGGTCAGAAGCAATATCCTCATAACATTGTTGTAATGTTTTCATAATCAATTTCTCCTATGTGATAAAACTAATATAAACGATAATTTAGCGGCTTAGATACCTATGTCTGAAACATCTAACTCGCCTGACATCAATTTAGGCAATAGTGCATCACGTAAATTGGAAAGGGTACTATTTTCGACTTGATTCGCCCATATTTTTTCAAAGAGTGAAGATACAATATCAGTAAATGATAAAATAACATCTGGTGTTGGAAGTAGAATCTCTGTTTTCTGAAAATCAGGAACGGTTAATTGCTGTTGCGTTGTTCCTGTTCCAGATATATGAAGTTGTTTTAACCATAAGTAAAGGTATTTTGCCGAAAGTAGCTCTGTATTAGGTATCAACGTTATCAGTCGAACAATAGGTACATATGGAACATGTCGTAAACAAACATAACCTATCGTACCACGCGCTGAAACGGTAATGCTTTCTTCAAATACCTTGGCAATATTTGTATATCCATATAATCCTTCATTACTTAGCCCATTTGAAAATATAGGATAAGGGCAAACTTCACTTTTAGTATCAGATACTACTTTGGGCTTATCACCACCAGCACCCATTGTTGATACCTGTCCAAGATTGGAAACATTCCAACTACTTGGCTTGGTATTACCAAAAGGCTCAAAATCAATAAACCACGATTTGAAAAGAGCCTGGGCTTGCTGCTCTAAATTATCGTTTATCAAAATATTGTTTTTGATCTTTCTATCAAATGAAGCAAGAATACTTACAATTTTTTCTTGTACAGTAAGTTCAGGTAAATTCAGTTCTAAGTTTTCAATATCAGATGGCTTTATAGAAGGATATGCGGAAACACTCTGTTCCCCAATGGATTGCAGATATTCTGTCACTTTATATTGTGTAAGTACATAATAGATAAAATCTGCATTCGCAACGCCTGAATCTACATCAATAACAGTAAACCCAGTTGAGACTAAAAAATTTTCTGGTTGTTCCTTAATTATGCCATAATGTAGTTGATTAGGTCGGACTGTGGAGTACATTATACTATTATAGCTTACTTTTCTTTTAGCTCTGCTAGGAAGTTTTTCTGTTGTCAGATCTATATGTTGCATTTCTGCAATTGTATTCGTAACTATATTTCCAGTATCTAAATAATTAACATAATTCCAGTTCTCTTTAGCAGAATAAGTCCTTTTATTGGTTTTTGCTATGTCACTCAAGCGAACTTTTTCCCATTCAACCATTTCTTTTACCATCCTATCCAATATATTTTCGATGAGCAATCTTAACATTACTCTGTTTAACCATTGCATACTGCAAGGTAGTATCTATCTTTCTATGCCCTAAGAGCTGTTGTAGTTGTTCAATAGGCATTCCTTTATCTATTGCCATAGTTGCAAGAGTACGCCTAAACTTATGCGGATGTACCTTTTTCAAGCCTAATTGTTTTCCGAACTCACGAAGTCTTACTTCAATACCCCCGATTTTCAATCTATCATATGGAGCTTTAAGCGATACAAACAACGCAGGGGTTCTATCTGTTCTGCTTTCTAAATAGTTTTGCAGATGTAACTTTGTTCGTGCATCAAAGTAAACCACTCGTTCCTTATTACCTTTACCGAAAACAATGCACTCTCTTTCATTAAAATCAATATCATTACGGTTAAGCAAAACCATTTCACCTACACGCATACCTGTTGAAGCCAACATGTCTATCATGGCCAAATCTCGAAGTTCCGTGCAGTTATCTCTCATCAGCTCTAAAGCTTCATCAGAATATGTTTCTTTAATGTTTGTACCAGTCTTAACTTTATGTATTCGTCTAACCGGGCTTTTCAAAATATAGTCCTCATCTTCAAGCCAAGAGAAAAAACTCGAAAGAATACGCCGAATATTGTCTATTGTAACCTTACTAGAGTTATTTTTTTTCTGATATTCGGTCAGGTATCCTCGAATATCATCAGTTACAATATATTTTACATCCTTTTCAAGTGTAGCAAGCATAGCAACGATAGTCGCCTTGTAATATTTGAGAGATTTCTCGGAGCAACCTTCAATACGCTTTGCCGATAGGAACAGCCCAACAAAATCCTGCTCTAAGGTTTTCTCTTTGTTCGTGTTCTCTTTCACCTCATATGCTGCCAGCGAATATTGCAGAACTTCTTGCAGTCTCTTACTTTGTACGTTATTCAGGTGTGGTAACATTCCCTGAATAACATCTGTAACTAAATTCTGTTTCATAGTTAATTCTCCTTTAAACTTGTCTTAGAGAACGACTATGGGGCGGTAGTCCCCTCGATTTAACTCCTGCCACCCACAAGAGTATGGGGTGTATGATAAACGATAATTTAGAGCAGCAAGCTATCGCAATATATCAGCAGATGTTCCTTGATAATCCTCAATCCGAATGGTCTAATGGTGTTTTAAGTGATATTGCTAATATTACTATGGGACAATCACCAAGTGGAAGTAGTTATAACGAAGATGGTATAGGAACAATTTTCTTTCAAGGTAGAGCAGAGTTTGGAAATAGATTTCCTTCTGTTCGTCTGTATACTACTGAACCAAAACGTATGGCTTGCAAAAATGATATTTTGATGAGTGTACGAGCTCCAGTTGGGGACATCAACATTGCACACGAGGACTGTTGCATTGGTCGCGGTCTTGGAGCGATACAATCAAAATATAGTTATCAATCATTTGTGTTATACACAATGTTTTCGTTAAAAAAACAGTTAGATGTCTTTAATGGTGAAGGAACGGTTTTTGGTTCTATCAATCGTGACTCACTGAATTCAATGCCAATTATTATTCCTGCCAAAGATAAGATTAATGAATTTGAAAGCATCGTTGCTCCTATGGATGCAGTAATTCGTAATAACTATGATGAAATCTGTCGATTGCAGCAAGTTAGAGATGTATTGCTACCAAAATTGATGTCTGGTGAACTTGATATCTCTGACATTCAGTTTTAGGCAGCTAAATTATCGTTTATCTTTTTATTATATTGAATATGCTGATCCATACTTTTCAGAATTGAGGCTATTTTGCATTGTGTATCATAATCAGCTTTTGGAATTAAATACTGCATTATGGCAGTTTTGTCACCACGAGGCATTTTAGTACCTTTTGATGTTGCCATCGCATATTCAAAAAACTTATCATCTGATAAAATATAATAAAGATAATCTGGCGATATCCCTTCTTTTGCTCTAAAAACCAAAACATCATTTGAGCACCCGCCATCGTTGCAAGCTTTCCAAATTTTCTTAAAATAAGGTCGAATATTCGAAACTAATGTGTCATTGTATCCATAAGCCTGTACTTGCTGTGTTGTCGGCAAACTAGTTATTTCACAAATACCCCCTCGGTTCGGAAGCATATTCTCAGTCGAAATATAAGTAGATCTATTTAGTGTTACAACCTCTATTTTCCATTTTACAAAATCACATATATCTGACAACTTATAATTCATACCCAATCGCCCCCAGTTTCTGTCGAATCTCATCTTCTAACTCATGAGATTTTGCAAACATTTCTGAAAGTTCTGTTGTAAGACGAGTCATCTTTTCTTCAAATGGTTCTCCATCATCTTCCTGCTCTTCAATTCCAACATAGCGACCTGGTGTAAGTATATAATCTTGTTTAGCAATTTCTTCCGTAGTAGCAACTGTGCAGAAGCCTTTTACATCTTCAGATGTTCCTTCTTGAAACGCTGTAAAGGTATCAGCAATCATACTTATATCTTCATCTGTAAAATCACGATGTTTTCGGTTAAGCATAAATCCCATTTTTCGCGCATCAATAAAAATTGTTTTCCCTTTTTGTTTCTTATTTTTACTGATAAACCACAAAGTAACAGGAATTGTAACACTATAAAATAACTGTGTTGGAAGGGCTACAATTCCTTCTACTAAATCATCTTCGACGATTTTTTTACGAATCTCTCCCTCTCTACTTGTCTGTGTAGAAAGTGAACCATTAGCTAAAACTAGACCAATTTTTCCATTCGGTGCAAGATGATGAATCATATGCTGAATCCATGCATAGTTGGCATTACCCGATGGTGGTGTTCCATATTTCCAACGAACGTCCTCCTGTAATTTATCCTGTCCCCAATTGGATAGATTGAATGGAGGATTTGCCATGATAAAATCAGCCTTTAATGACTTATGCAAGTCATTAAAAAACGTATCTGCTTGATATGGGCCAAAATCTGCTTCAATACCACGAATAGCCATATTCATCTTAGCCATTTTCCATGTATCTGCATTAGACTCTTGACCATAAACAGATATACGATTTCTATTTCCTCTGTGTGCTTGTATAAATTCAACCGATTGAACAAACATACCTCCCGATCCACAACACGGATCGTAAACACGACAATTTTCAAAAGGCTTCAGAATTGCAACAATGGTTTTTACTATGCTTTCTGGCGTATAGAACTCACCACCTTTGACACCTTCATATGCTGCAAATTGTTGGATGCAATATTGATATGTTTTTCCTAATATGTCTTTATTCTCGCCAGTTTCAGTCATATTCATATTTGTAAATAGGTCAACTACGTCACCTAATACACGTTTGTCCAAGTCTGGGCTGGCATAATTTTTAGGTAATACATTTTTTAGTGTCTTATTTTCTGCTTCTATCGCTCTCATTGCATCGTCTATAATAGTTCCAATCTCAGGTGTATGAGCTGCTGAAGCAATTTTGTCCCATCTTGCTTCAATTGGTACAAAGAAAATATTATCTGCTGAATAAGCATCCTTATCATCTTCGAATCCATCCCCATCCGCAACTAACTCCTCATATCTCTTTTCAAAGGCACTAGAGATATAACGTAAAAATATAAGTCCTACAATTACTTTCCTATACTCTGCCGCAGGAATATGTCCCCACAAAACGCAGGCGGCATCCCATATTTGCTTTTCAAACCCCGTATTGGCAGTATTTTTTTCAGCCACTTTTTGTATCCTCCAATGATTTTTCTATTTTAGTCGTATGAATATACTTAAAATTTCCGCTTTAAACTTCATTATACATTTTTTATATCTCCTATTTTCAGGACTCAATCTTCACAATATCATCAAATCCACACTTCAATTCAATACATATTCTTGCAAGGATATCTAATGATACTTGCTGGTCGTTATTCATTTTTGTAAATGTACTGGGCGCAATCTTTGTATTTTTACGCAACTCAGTCTTTGATATTTCTCTGTCTATAAGCAATTTCCATAATGGTTTGTACGTTATTTTTATTTGCTTATCTGTCATATTTTTTATCCTCCACTTGCGATAAACGACTTTTTAATATACAGCATTTATTATACTAAAATGATTTCTTTTTTACAAACGTTATTTTTGAGTTCTCGAAATATCAGTTAATTCATTTTTTCTGTTCAAGCCCCTGGTTTCCATGGTTTCAAAGTATTATAACGTAATTTTTAATATTACAAGAATTTACTCTTGCACATAACATTTAATACACTAATACACTATTTCAATATGCCTTTATGATAAAGGAAAAGCTAGCCAACACACACCCGCATCAGCCAGCCCTCTCTTATCGCCTCCGTTCCTTTTCATCTTTTTTCTTATCTGTCATACTTTCCGTATAGACCTCATCAAATTCATCATAAAGGTCCACCAAATCTTTCTGTATTCCAAGCTTTTCAAGAACCCTACGATAAACCTCTTAACACCAACCTTATAATCCAGTTCCTCCAGATGAAAGACCATTGCTCTTATATCTGCACTTGCCAGCTGAAATAATTCTGGTGTCATGTCCATTATGTCACATAAATCCATGGATTTTTCAACTTCTCGCTCAACAAGTTTTTCTTCCTGCTTTTTATCCCAGCATTCCGAAATTTCAGCAAATTCATCATATGCTTCACTAAATCCCATCCTGTTTCCAATCTCCGCTAAATAATCCATGAAATACTTAAATGCCTTATCATCCAGTAGCCTTTCAAATGGAAATCTTTCTGCTTTTTCTTGTAAAGATAATCTTTGATATTCAGGTAGAACCTTAGGAAGTTCCATACGCTCTACGTCATTACTCTGTCGCACTTCTACTAGGGTTTTATCAATACCCGAACTAATTGTCTCACCTTCAACCATATCTGATGATTCTATTACCGAATCATGAACTGGATCGATTGATAGTTCAGGCACTGTTCATTATTTTTATTAGAAAAAATATATGTCGCTTGATTATAATAAAAAGGAACAACTTCATCTAACAGAACAGGTCCCGATTCGAAAAGAGATATTAATTCTACCTCATCTGGAATTTTCATGATAGCTTCCCTCCTAGCTGCGATAAATTCATTGAATAATTTATCCTCTTTGTATTAAGTATGTTTACTCAAATATCATACCAAATTTCTCACCTTCTTTTCTAACTTAATTACAAATGTAAAAAATTATATTATATTAACGTCATGTTTTATGGAAAGCACGCTTGACATTTTTTATTTTCATGTATATACTCAAGTATGTAAAGTAAACTTTCCATGTTTCTCAGAAAGGAGATTTTATATTTGAAGAATAGATTGGAAGAAATTCGAAAAGCACGGGGAATAAAGCAAGAAGAGCTTGCGGCCGCCTTAGAGGTTTCAAGGCAGACGATTGGCTCTCTGGAAAATGGAAGGTATAATCCTTCAATCATTTTAGCGTTTAAAATTGCCCGTTATTTTCAAATGAATATTGAGGAAATTTTCATCTATGAGGAGGAATAAAATGAAAAAAAACACTTCAACTTATTTGGCTACAATTTTAGGGGTATTTCTGCTTGGAATCGGTTTATATCTTCTAAAATCCATTCCAAATCCAGAAGGAGCTTTAAAAGCACTCCCTTATATATGCATAGGGCTCGGCAGTGGAGTTTTCGGGCATGGTATGGGGAATATTATCAGCCACAATGCGGTAAAAGGATGCCCCGATTTAGAAAAACAAATAAAGATAGACAAAAACGACGAACGTAATGTAACCATTTCTAACCGTGCGAAAGCGAAAGCATATGACATGATGTTATTTGTATTTGGCGCATTAATGCTTTCTTTTGCACTTATGGAGGTTGACTTGACAGTAATACTCCTTTTGGTATTTGCCTACCTATTTATCTGTGGTTATGGGATTTACTATCGCTTCAAATACGATAAGGAAATGTAAAAAAAACAAGGCGTTAAAAACCAGCTAAGCTAGTTTTAATGCCTTGTTTTTTATACCTTGTAGCTGTCACTGTCTCCAAGCTTTTAGGTCAATAATCAGTTTTCCATTTGAAACGCTTATAAACTCTCTATTTGAGCCTAAGCTCAACCTTTGCTCTGAACAGGAAACTAGGTTATTTCTCCGCCAAGCAGAAAGAAGGATGCCGACAAATGCCATATTTACAACGTATCCGGTCCCTGCATAAGATACAAAGGGCATGTTGATTGCAGTGAAAGGGAATAAATTAAAGTTCATTAAAATGCTGAGTAAAAATTGTGCCGATAAAATCATACAGGCAGACAAAGATAAATAGAAACCATATGTATTTTTTATCTTACTTACCGTAAGAAAGGATCGGATGATAAATGCAGCAATCAGCGCCACAAGCGAGATTCCGACTGCCCATCCGAACGTCGCAATTACATTGATAAGGACGTACTCTCCTGAGATGTTAGGCATTACCATATTTACGCTTTCTGCTGAATCGGACATTTTTCCAAACCAATTGGAAAGTGCAAGCCAATTACTCGCAATATTCTGTTGGTAGCCCTGAGATTCTTCTGCAAAGAGATTCAAGCGTGCTAATAAATATGGATTCGCAATCACTCTGTATAGTAATCCGATAGAGGCAACACCTCCACCTGCAAACAATGAAATATACTTCATTTTTTTATTACCGCCAAAGTGGTTCCTTATAACCGCTGTAATGATTCCCGCTGCATATACAATAAACAGGATAAAAGCGGTCGCTAAGCTTGGTAAAAGCATGATTGAAAATAAGGAAAGCATGCAAAGAAACAATATCTTTATAATCGAGCCAGCCCCTTTCCCCCTATACTTTTCCAAAAATCCGGCAAATGCAATCAAAAACAATAAGCTTGCAACGTCTGAAGAGGTGATAAAAAAAGGTCCAATTGGAATCCATCTTTTCACGCCATGTACATTCATTCCTATGAGCAAAGTCGTGACGAGTAAAAGTATTCCGGAAAAATACAAAGGACCGGGAAAATTTTTCAGCTTCGCGCAGTCAAAATAATAAAAGGTTACCATTGTTCCAATACCAATTCCAGCAAATACTATGTATTTCGAAAAATCGATTGCTTCGCCATTTGTGAATTTACTGCTCGTATACATTACGACTGCACCAATGATTGCAATGGCCGCCGTTAACAGTAAAATCGACCACTCTACCTGTGGTTTATGCTGATTGTTTAGCCGAATGCCAATTTCTTCTGTATTTCCCATTGCTGTGATTGCGAAATCCAAAGCTTCTTCCTGGCTATATCCGTTCTCCAAATTTTCTTTTTTTAATTCGCTGATATGTGCAGAAAGCTCTTCCCGAATATCCTTATGTACAGCCTTGCAATTAATATAAATACATACCTCGTCTAAAAATTCTGCTATCTTTTTATTCAACGCAAACACCCCCGATTACCGCATTTACCGCTTTTGTATACACTTCCCACTCATTCTTTTTCTCTTTCAATACTCGCTTTCCCTTTTTGGTAATTCTGTAATACTTTCTTCGCTTTCCACTCTCTGCATCCACCCAGTAAGATTCAATCGCGTCTGCATTTTCTAAACTGTGAAGCATCGGATAAAGCGTGCCCTCTTTCAATGCGAAAACACTTTCTGATACTTCCTTAAGCTGGTGCGCAATTTGATACCCATACATATCTTCCTTATTTAAAAGCGAAAGCAATAAAATAGAGGTGCTTCCTTTCATAAGTTCTTTGTTAATTGTCATATACTCCCCCTATACATAGTTATTCTTTATACATAGATATTCTATGTATAAAGTGTACTGTTAAAAAAATGGTTTGTCAATATGATTTTGACGCATGCCTACCAAACGCTGGTTTTAGATTTACGGCACGAAAAAAGCCATAGGACTTAAACCTACGGCTTTTCTTTGAAACTGAAAACATCCTCGTTGATACGAAAAATTTTCGTATCTGCTTTTTATCTTATTCTTATCTTATTCTACGGCTTTAAATGCCTCTTCCAAATCTTCAATGATATCTTTCACGTTCTCTGTTCCGATGGAAAGGCGAACTGTATTCGGCTTAATCCCGGAATCAAGAAGCTCCGCTTCGGTCATTTGAGAATGTGTCGTGGAAGCCGGATGAATCACCAGTGATTTCACATCTGCCACGTTAGCAAGCAGAGAGAACAATTCGAGCTGATCGATAAAATCTTTTGCCTTCTGCGCGTCTCCTTTGATTTCAAAGGTAAAGATGGAACCGCCTCCGTTTGGAAAATATTTTTTATACAATTCTTTCTGCAGTGCGTCCTCGCTGACGGATGGATGGTGCACTTCCTGAACCTGTGGATGATTTTTCAAATATTCTGCTACCTTCAAACTGTTTTCAACGTGTCTTTCTACTCTTAGAGACAAGGTTTCCAAGCCTTGCAGGAATAAAAATGCATGAAACGGCGAAAGGGTTGCTCCGGTATCTCTCAAAAGGATTGCACGAATTTTCGTAACGTAAGCTGCCGGACCTACCGCCTTCGTAAAGCTGATTCCATGGTAGCTTGGGTTTGGCTCGGTCAAGGAAGGGAATTTTCCGCTCGCCTCCCAATCAAATTTTCCGCTGTCTACAATCACGCCTCCAATCGCGGTACCGTGTCCGCCGATAAATTTCGTTGCGGAATGTACTACAATATCTGCGCCGTATTCAATCGGACGAACGAGATAAGGGGTTGCAAAGGTGTTATCAATCACAAGCGGAATTTTATGCTTATGTGCAATCTCCGCAATCTTTTCAATATCTACCACGTCGGAGTTTGGATTTCCCAGTGTTTCAATGAATACCAGTTTTGTATTTTTCTGAATCGCCGCATCAATTTCGTCATACTGGAATGGGTCTACAAATGTGGTTTCAATCCCGTACTGTTTGTTGGTATGCTCCAGAAGGTTGTAAGTCCCTCCGTAGATATTCTTAGCAGCTACAATATGGTCACCATACTGTGCAAGATTCTGAATCGCATAGGTTACGGCTGCTGCTCCGGAAGCCACTGCCAGCGCAGCAACGCCCCCTTCCAGTGCGGCGATTCTTCTCTCAAAAACATCTTCTGTCGGATTCGTTAATCTGCCATAAATGTTTCCGGGATCTCTTAATCCAAAGCGTGCCGCTGCATGCTCACTGTTGTGAAAAACGTAAGATGAAGTCTGGTAAATCGGAACTGCTCTTGCATCAGTTACCGGATCTGCACTCTCCTGCCCTACATGCAGCTGTAATGTCTCAAATCTAAATTCTCTGTTTTCTCTCGTTTTCTTACTCATAATCGTTTCCTCTCTTTCAAACTGTTTTATTATTAAATACGCTAATTTTCATGCTATTTTTAAATGCTTTTCTATATTGCTTTTCTCTGCGGCCGCATTCGCTGCTCTTCGATGGAAATGCAATTTCTGTTTATCTTTATTGTCATATTCGGCCTCCCCATTTTTCATTTTTTATTACCTAGCGCGCTTCGTCCTTTTCCGGCTCTTATCTTTTGTTTTATATTCGCCGTTTCTTTTTTCTTTTTCTGCGCCTTTTGTAATTTCATTATACTTCAAGTCTTTCCTACAGTGTTAATACTTATAACATACAGCTTGTTATAGGTTGAACCTATGGCAAAAAGCTTTAAAGCAAGGCAACAGACTGCATAAAAAAAATCAGAGCACCTTAACACAATGCCCTGATTTTACGGATTTCAAGCTAATCTACTATTTCTCTTTATACTTTTTTTCACCTAAGCTTTCGTCAATCACTTTAATGCGCTTATACATAGAAATGCATTTCCTGATAAAAAAACTGAAAATCGGGATTACCGAAATAAACAGAATGATTTTTATGGACAAAGCGATTATTTCAAACATACCATACCTCTTAAAATTCCTAAATTAGCGAGAAAACATAAAATTATTCAAAAGATAGGGGGCGATTAAATACATATTCTCCCGTGATATCCAACACAGAGTAATAGCTGCCTTCCTCGATATCCTCTTCATACGTACTTAAATCTATTTTATTCTTCTCTGCAGTTTCTTTCGATATCACTACTCTTCCGCGACCCATAAAGAAAATTACAGCTCCTTCTTCCCCTATATCACAATGTGGCCCTGCAAGGTCAAATTGAATCTCTTTATCTAGCGGAACAGATTGAATCAAAAAAGCACTTTTGGGAACAACAATCACTTTATTATCACTTTTTAAATCAATCAAAGCAATTATCGTGCATTTTAATAAAATCGGATCGCTGTTTACGACTTTAGAAATTTCAACTGCCTGTATATTAAATTCTGATTTATTCCCTTTATAGTTTTCTAAAATAGTTTCTATCTCTAAAAAGGCCTGCTCCTTTGAAACTTCCTTTTCAAGCTTATATTTATCCACATAATCTTCTATTGTGACCTTCTTTAACTCCTCAGAAAAAGTATCTGGATATACTTGAAATAAATCTGGGGAAAAAATATCGATAAATAATGCAAGCATTAAAATCACAATGCACAGTATAACAATGGTATAGTTTCTTTGCCTCATACAGGTTCTCCTTATTTATAATAAGTTCATAGAAAGCTCCTAATCAAACCCTATCATTTTGTTCATAAACTTGCAATGCGAAAAAGCTGAAATGTTGTTTTGGGATGCTGAAATGTGAAAAAAGGAACCCAAAATAGAGTTCCTTCTTTTGCAATCGAAATTATTTCTAATTGCAGTGTAATTTATATTTTTTATTTTATGGAAGACACTTTTTATCACATTTTTTTAATCATCGTTTGGCTGCCTTTTTGTAGATCTCTGAAAGGTTTTGTAGTGCAAGCTGTAAGGTCTCATCCTTTTTTGCAAAGTGAAAGCGAATCAAGCAATTGGTTTCTTCTTTGAAAAAGGCAGAGCCGGGCACTGCAGCAACTTTCACCTCTTTTGCAAGCCATTCACAAAAATCAACATCATTTTTGCACCCAAATTCACTGATATCGGTTAAAACATAGTACGCTCCCTGCGGCTTGATATAAGGAAGTCCAATCTCGTCAAGCCCTTTTAAAAACAAATCTCGCATATGGGTATAATGTCTTTGCAGGTCCTTATAATAGTCATCTTCAAACAGCAATCCGGTGACAGCTGCTTCCATCAGAGGCGCCGCCGCACCCACTGTGAGAAAATCGTGTACCTTTTTCACACGGTCTATGATTCGTTCCTCTGCAATGACATACCCGAGACGCCATCCGGTGATAGAATATGTCTTTGACAGTGAGCTGCAAGTGATTGTGCGTTCCCGCATCCCCGGAAAAGATGCCAGATACAGATGCTCATACGGTTCGTATAGAATGTGCTCGTACACCTCATCCGTAATAACATATGCATCATATTTTATCGCAAGCTCAGAAATGAGTTTCAGCTCTTCGTAAGTGAACACTTTTCCGCACGGGTTTGAAGGGTTACACAAAATCAATGCCTTTGCACCTTTTTTGAAAGCCGCCTCCAGTACATCCCCGTCAAAGTGAAATGCAGGGGGTATGAGCGGAACATACAGGGGTTCAGCCCCGCATAGAATGGCATCCGCCCCATAGTTTTCGTAAAACGGTGAAAATACAATCACCTGATCTCCCGGATTTGTAACCGCCATCATTGCGGCCATCATCGCTTCTGTACTTCCGCAGGTAACGGTAATTTCGGAATTCGGGTCAATTTTCATCCCTGAAAAGTGCTCCTGCTTACGGGCCAGTGCTTCTCTAAAATTTTGCGCTCCCCATGTGACAGCATACTGATGCGGTCCTCTCATCGATGCTTCTTTTAAGCTCGTGAGAATTTCTTTCGGAGGTTCAAAATCCGGAAACCCCTGAGAAAGATTTACTGCTCCGTATTGATCTGAAATCCTTGTCATCTTTCGAATAATGGATTCCGTAAAGGACGCTGTCCGCTTACTTAATTCCTGCATATCGTTTCACCTTATTTCTTATAGAGGAAGCTTTCTTCCGATTCCATGTTCCAACGCTTTATCAAATAAATCTCTTACTACATACATATCTTCGATGGCCATTCCGACATTATTGCATACAATCAGCTCATCTTTGCTCGCTCTGCCTTGCTTTTCGCCCCCTACAACCTCTCCGGTCTCGGCGTAAATTTCGGGAAGTCCATACGGATAATAGCCGTATCCTTTTAACAGTTCATGCTGTTCAATGCTGTCCACCAGATATTTATCTGCTCTTTTTACAGTTTTATCTTCATAGAGAGAATGGCAGTCACATAATAGGATTGTTTTCCCGCCTGTAATCCACTCATCCTTTATCTTTGGCTCCGGCTGTTCTGTGATAATGGTCGCCGAGGCAATGACTTCTGAATTTCTTACCAGCGTCTCAAGCGAGTCTGCTTTTTTGATTACAGCACTTACCTCACCCTGTAATTCCTGAATCAAGCGATCCTCTGCATCCTTTGAAATATCATAGATATAGATCTCTTTCAGCGAAGGAAGCACTTTTTCAATGTTTTTAACGTGCTGTCTGCCTTCCACACCGCACCCAATCATACCAAAGGTCTGTGCATCCCCCGGCGCCAGCTTTTTAATCGACGCATACGTAACTGCCGCAGTACGGATTTCCGTCACATAAATACAGTCTAAAATGGCAATTGGAATACCGGATAGATGGTCATTGAAAAGAATAAGACCTTCCGCCTGTGGGTATCCGTATTTTTTCTGATTTTCAGGATAACAGGAGCCCCATTTGATTCCCGCTGCGAACGCTTCTGGTGCATAGGCAGGCATCGCGTGATAAAAGGTTCCGGGAAGTGGGTGAATCCCTATTTTTGCAGGCATATCTGCATTTTTTCGGCTGTAAGCTGCCAGGGATTTTTCCGTAAGCTCCAAGATTTCTTCCGGGCTGATCGGAATGCTCCGAACGTCTTCTTGCGTCAGGTAGAGAAGCTCTTTTCCGATGGGCAGTCTTGTTTCAATCCACGCTCTGTATTCTTCTGCCTTTTGGTATTGTTCTTTACTTAAGCTAAAACTCATATTATTCCTCCCATGCTGCGATGTAAGAGCCCTTGAAGGTTGTTGCAAAAATTTCCTTTACTGCTTCTGAGTGGTATGCTTTCACAATCTTTTGGTAAATTTCATTTTCTGCATCTTCTGTTCTTGCGGCAATTAAGTTTACATAGTCCTTGCCGGAGTAAAACGCTACATTATCGGAGAAAATTGCATCCTCTCCCGGATTCAAGCCACTGTCCAGTGCATAGTTGCAGTTAATTACGCCTGCAGCAACGTCCGGGAGCAGAGAATACACATTTGCAGCATCCACCGTTACCAACTCCAGCTTCAACGGATTTTCTGTGATATCGGATATCTCAGGGCTGTCTCCTGCGCTCTGATCCAACTGGATTAATCCGGCCGCTTCTAATACCTTTAAGGCTCTGCCTCCATTCGTCGCATCGTTTGGTACCGCAATTTTTGAGCCTTCTTTAATTTCCTTTACGTCAGAAAGGGAATCTGAGTAAATGTTCATTGCGGAAATAAAGGTGTCTCCGATTGCCGTGATTTTATAACCATTGTTCTTAATCTCTTCGTTCAGATACGCATAGTGCTGAAATGCATTCAAGTCAATATCTCCGCTGTCAAGCGCACTGTTTGGAATCGGATAGTCTGTAAAGCTTACAAGTTCTATTTTAATTCCCTCTTTTTCCAAATCTGCAATGACCGGTTCCCACATTTCATTGGATTCTCCCACTACGCCGACCTTTACGGTCGTTTCTTCATTTCCTTCGCTCTTTCCCTCTTTGTTTCCACATCCTGCAAATGCCAAGGCCAGCACCGCCACTAAAATAAATGCTGCGATTCTTCTTTTTTTCATTTTCATATCCTCCTTTAAATTTTTGTTTATAGATTGCATGCAAGCTGATAATTTTCCCGCATGATTTCACAAGATAAATGAAACTTTTGTTTTTCTTCGTCGGTCATGTTAAGCTCTATAATTTCTTCTATTCCTTTATTTCCGACCACTGCCGGAACGGATGCATACACACCTCTCTGCCCGTATTCTCCATCTAGAAAGACTGAAACGGGAAGTATCCTCTTTTCATCAGAGAAAATCGCCCTTGTGACTTCTGCCGCCGCGGTTCCGATTCCAAATTCTGTCGAGCCTTTTCCCCCAAGAATGTGCCACCCTGCGGCTCTCCCTTTTTCCGCAAGTTTCTGTAAATCCAAGTTCCCATACTTTTCAGGCTTTTGCTTAATCAGCTCCAAAATCGGTTTTCCGGCAATCGTTACCGTTGACCATGCAACCATTTGGCTTTCTCCATGCTCTCCGAGCGCATACGCATAAATGGATTTTGGATCCACTCCTATTTCCTGAGAAATTGCTCTTCGAAGCCTTGCAGAATCCAGCACGGTGCTAGTGGACAAGACTTTTTCTCTCGGGTATTCCAGCTTTGTTTGAATATAATGTGCAATGACATCTGCCGGATTGGATATGCTCACTATGATTCCATGAAAACCGGACTTTTTTATGTTCTCGACGATATCCTTTACTACTTCTACTGTCTGTCTCAAGGTGTCCATTCTCGTCTGCCCCTTGCTCATATCCGGAAGCGGCCCCGCCGCCACAATTAATACATCTGCATCGGAAACATCTTCATATGCTCCAGCCGTAACGACTACACGGTGCGGAAGATATACGGCGGAATCAGAAATATCAAGTGCTTGCGCTTCTGCCTTTTTCTCATCGACATCAATATATACAATCTCCTCCGCAAGCCCCTGTGCCGCTAACGCATAGCCTGCATGTGAGCCTACGTGACCGGCCCCTATAATCACTACTTTTCGTGTTTTCAGACCCATAAAATCCCCTCCTCATTCGTGTGTGTTTTTCTTTGCGATCAAGTTTCCTACAATCTGAATTACGCTGACAAGAAGCACCAGCACCAAGACCGTAGCATACGTAGCATCTACCTGTTTTCTCTGGTAGCCGAATCGAATTGCGAAATCCCCAAGTCCGCCGGCTCCGATTGCTCCTGCCATCGCAGTCAATCCAATTAAGCTGATTGCCGTGATGGTTGTCGCTCGTACAATTCCCGGAATGCTTTCTCTCAAATAGACACTGAAAATGATGCGCAGTGGTCCGTTTCCCATGGATTTTGCCGCCTCTAACAAACCGGGATTCAATTCGGCAAGCGCCGATTCAATCTGCCTTGCGAAAAACGGTACCGTTCCAAAGACGAGCGGTAGAATCGCTCCCTCTACTCCGATTGCCGTACCGGACACCAATCGTGTCAGGGGAATCAAGGCTGCAAGCAGAATGACAAAGGGTATGGAACGGAAAAAATTAATGGCTTTATCAAGGACCTGAAAGATCAGCTTATTTTGCAGAATTCCACCGTTTTGCGTCACAGTGAGTAAAACTCCTAAAAGAAGTCCGATGACAAAGGAAATCCAGCCTGAGTGAAGGAGCATCTGCATCGTTTCTGCAATGCTTTTATAAAAGACCGGAAGCTTAGTCATTACATTTGGAAAGTATGTGCTAAGAAGCTCTTGCATCTAAAATCACCTCCACTCCTACGTTTTTCTCTTTTAAATAGTCAATTGCCGCATCAATGTCTTCTTTGTTTCCTTTTACTATAGAAACTAAGCCTCCGATTGGAGTATCTCCAATCAACTCTACATTTCCGAAAATAATGTTCACATCAAGCTGAAACTGTCTTGAAATCTGCGACACCAGTGCTTCCGAGGTATTTCTCTCTAAATATTTGAATTTCAATACGCATTCATCCTTACCCAGCTTTTTAATAAAGGCATTATTTTCGGTCAGCTCTTCGATTTTTGTTAAGTTGGAAGTGCTTGCCACAAATTCCTTTGTAATCGATTTTTCCGGATTAGAGAAAATCTGAAACACATCTCCCTCTTCTACAGTCTCACCATTCTCCATCACAACAACTTTATCGCAAATCTCCTTTACAACCTCCATCTCGTGTGTAATGACAACAATAGTGATGCCCAAACTCTCATTCAACTCTTTTAAAAGCTTCAAAATTGACTTTGTCGTTTGCGGGTCCAGCGCACTCGTTGATTCATCACTTAAAAGAATCTCCGGATCATTCGCAAGTGCTCTTGCAATGGCAACCCTTTGCTTCTGTCCTCCGGAAAGCTCCGAAGGATACATTGAGGATTTATCCTCTAGGCCAACAAGCTTGAGAAGAGAATCTACTTTTCTGTTTATCTCCGCTTTTGTCAATCCTTGATACTTTAACGGATATGCAATGTTCTGACGAACTGTTCTGGATGAAAACAGCTGAAATTGCTGAAAAATCATTCCGATTTTCTTTCGTTCTTTACGCAGCTGTTTTTCTGTCAATGCCGTCAGTTCGTTTTTCCCTAAAAATACCTTCCCTTCTGTTGGCTTTTCCAGTAAATTGATGCAGCGCACCAAGGTAGATTTTCCGGCTCCTGAAAAACCGATGATTCCACATATCTTTCCTTTTTCTATTTGCAAATTTACATTTTTAACCGCTTCGACTTTTTTATCACCGATGTAAAACGTTTTACTCACATTCTGAAACGTAATCATTGGGCCTCCCTCCTTTCCTGTTATTTCTTTCTAAACTTCTTTGTATTTGTTTTGTATTTGTAAAAATTTATTCTTCTGCTGTTGTGTTATCGCATTGATCAGCGAGCGTTTCTGTAACCTTCTCTTTTTTACCTCACAGGAAATTTCTTTAAATTTGATAAAAAAAATAGCAGCTGCACATTTTCATGCGCACCTGCTAATAATTCGACTAAAAAAATCAGCTCTCGGTCATTTTTTGCGCACGAAACACCCCCATACCTACATACATCTGCGTATGGAAAACACAGGTCATCATTTCTTCTTTTATCATCTCTTTTTCTGCACTTTTTCCAGTGTACATTTGAATGGCTCCTTTCCGTCTCTGTTTCTCTTCTTGACAATATTAATGGTATCACATTTAAAAAAGATGTGTTAATACTTGAAAGCGATACCCGGCTATAGGTTCTTCCTATAACACCAGTTCTTTGTATTTTACCAGCTCTTCCAAATACTTTTGTGCTTCTGCACTCAACGGAAGGCGCTTCTGTTTGATATATCCAATATGCATCACCTCGTCTGAATCCAGCTTTACTGCCTGATAATCACCGCCGTTCAGTTCTTCGCAAATAATGCCCGAGCATAAAGTGTATCCGTTTAAGCCAACCATCAGGTTCAGCATCGTGGCCCGATCATTTGCCTTAATAATCCGTTTATATTCGTAGGTGCTTAATACCTCTTCTGCAAAATAAAAAGAATTATTATTTCCCTGCTCAAAGGACAGGCAAGGATATTCCTGCAATTCTTCAATGGAGATTACGCTTTTTTCTGCCAGAGGATGTCCCTTCCATAGATAGACATAGGTGCTGCAAGAAAACAGCTCCACAAATTCCAAAGAATTTTCATGAAACAGCTTTGTCAGCACTTTTTCATTAAAGTCATCTAAATACAAAATTCCAAGGTCACTTCTGAAATTTTTTACGTCGTCGATTACATCATAGGTTTTCGTTTCATGTACCGCAAATTCATACTCATCCATCCCAAACTGCTTGACCATTTCCACAAATGCCTTCACTGCAAAGGAATAGTGCTGTGTGGAGACACTAAAATATTTTTTTCTGACTTTCTTTTCAATATATTGCTCTTCAATTAATTTATATTGCTCAACAACTTGTCTTGCATATCCCAGAAATTCACTGCCCTCTGGCGTGATGGTAATGCCGCGGTTCGTACGCATGAAAATCTCGATCCCGATTTCATCCTCCAGCTCTTTGATCGTGCCTGACAAACTGGGCTGTGAAATGAACAGCGACTTTGCCGCAAGGTTAATCGAACCCTTATCTGCAATGGCTATGGCATACTTCATTTGCTGCAATGTCATTTTAATCCCTTCCTTCTTTCTCTTCACAAACAGTTTCCTTGTTGGTATTCTCTATTTTTCTTATTTTTATCCCGTTTCATTATATATTAAATAGATATGATTTATACGATATTACTCTGTTCCTCCCTTGTTTGTCAAGGCTTTCAGGGAAAAGCTCGTATCAATAAGCCTCATTTACGACACTTCGATACAATCGAAGAGATTTTACCAGTCCGCTCACAATGGCAAGAACAGAAAGGAGGAGCAGCACCGAACAAATCTGATTTCCTGCGGTATGTAACAATTCAATGATCCACGGCTTAAGCTGTAACATCAGATTCCAAAAGAAATGAACTGTTATCGTCAAATAAAGGCAGCAATGCTTTGTCATCAACACTGCAAAGACTAGGCCTGCAGCAATCGTCAGCACATTTACCAATGCCAACTTCACTAACTTTATTTCTCCATACCTATACTCTAATGCATTTTCTTTCATCCTGGAAATTTCCATTTCTGTAACTCCTTCTAATTTTTGATTCAAACAATAAAAGTCTCACTCTTTCCTTGTCCGTCATTATACCATATTCTTGTTCTTCTATTTTATCTCAAGCAAGGTGTTATTTTATGCTTTCGTGTATTATATCAGCCGTTTCTTGAAAAATTCTTTCTTTTTTCTTACATAAGTTCTGTTGCATTGTCTGCACCTCCTTAGAAGTGGGCTACAATCAAAAAATGACACTGATTCTCTTCTCAGTGCCATTCTCGGTTTTTCATATATACTTGTTCGACAGGCCGCTCACCGGCGTGAAGTTAATCCTCTTTACTCAGCAAATCGCGAATCTCTCGAAGAAGAAGCACTTCCTCAGAAGGTCCTGCTGCTTTTGGCTCTTCCTCTAGCTCTTTTTTATGGAATCGGTTAATCCCCTTTACAACCGTAAAAATGACAATCGCAATTAAGAGAAAGTTCACTACGCTTTGAAGAAAATTCCCGTAATAAATCGCGGCTTCTGCTGTATCGGCAGCACCTGGCGTGATTACATACTTCAAGCCGGAGAAGTTGATTCCTCCGATGATAAGCCCAATAATCGGCATTACAATATCATTCACTAAAGAGGTGACAATCGCAGTAAACGCGCCGCCGATAATTACACCGACCGCTAAATCAATTACGCTGCCCCTTGAAATAAATTCTTTGAATTCTGCTATAAATCCTTTCGATTTTCTCATTTTATCCTCCAACTACTTCCTTCGCATAAGGCTCCTTTTTTACCACTCTGCGCTTTTTCCCTTTCCCAAACAGAAAAATAAACACTTCTTAATGAAATAAAAAAAGGGTTGAAGCATGCGAATCTTGCCCCTAAAGTTAGACCAGAAATCTAACGATTGGGAGGTCATTCAGCAAGCAGGTCAGCCCTTTTCAATATGATTCTTTTTTAGTAAAACAACAAAGCGCATGCAGAAAAATGCTGCATCTATTTGCAGTTTGCTATTCCATAAATCTTTTATAGCGTCAGAGACGGTGCAACATACGTTCTTGCTCCAAGCTCCTGATCCAGCATATACAGTGCCTTTGCATCGCTTCCAAACAGCTCCATCTTTCGAATCAGTTCAACTGCATTTGTCTCTTCTTCGCCTTGTTCCTTAACAAACCAATCCAAAAATTGAAGCGTCCGATAATCCTTCTCTTCCGAAGCAACATCGTAGATTCTGTGGATAGACTCTGTCACATATTTTTCATGAGCAAAGCCGGCCTCAAGTACATCGAGCGGTTTCTCCCAAACGCTTTCCGGTTTAGAAATCGCCTCATAAACAACCTTTGCATCGTTATTTTGCAGATACTGCGTTATCAGCATTGCATGGTCACGTTCTTCCTGTGCCTGCACCTGATACCAGTTCGCAAAGCCGTCCAGACCATGCTCTACAAAATAATTTGCATAACTTAAATACAAATACGCGGAATAAAATTCCTTATTTACTTGTTCATTCAACATTTGTGAAATGATTTCTTTCAATGTAATACACTCCTTTATTTTCTTTTTCTTTAGAAAATACCACCAAAACCTCTTGATTAAACAGTATCATAAAAAAAGAAGCGGTGCAAGAATATTATCACATAGAAAAAGCCTGCCGAATCTTTCTTTTTTCGGCAGGCTAAATACTTATTATCTATCGCCCTTTTTAAGGCCTTTCTATACCCCATTTGAGTTTGATGGACCAATTTACAAGCCTACGACTTTATTTTTCCTTCCCCTGGCCAAGCTTTTTCATCTTGGTTCTGCCATTCTCAGCGTTCGCTCTTTCAACTACAGCTTCTTCAGTACCAGTTTCTTCTGCGACCGCTTCTGTGTGAATAAATTCTCCTTTTTCATTCGCATAGTCTGCCGCTTCCATAACGTCTTCTGCTTTCTTCGTCCCATCAAGTTCTTTTCCGAGGATTTCCGGAAGCTCCATTCCTGCCTGATGAAATAATTCATTCATCGGCGGAACTGATTTCATCAAACCGGATAAAAAGTTTGCTGTGGAAGTTTTCCCCTGATCACTTCCACCGTTGCTGTCCCAAACTGTGATTTTATCAATTTTGATGTTCTTGATCGCTTCGACCTGAATCTTTGTAAGCTCTTCTAATTTGTCGGCAATGATAAGCTTCACTGCTGCATCTGCGTCGCTTCCGGCAGCTTCTACCAACAACTTCATACCTTCGGCCTGTTTTGCGAGAATCTCTCTGGAACCACGAGCCTGTGCATCCAGCTTTGCAAAGATAGCATCTGCTTCACCGCGTGCGCGACGTCTTATAACCTCTGCTTCTGCCTCTGCCTCAATCTCTGCCTGTTCTTTTGCAATCTGCGCCGCTACGATAACGTCCGCTACCTGCGTTGCCTTTTCAAGTTCTGCACGCGTATGTTCCGCTTCCTGCTGTGCAATGTAAGCTTCCTGTTTTGCTTTTGCCGCTTGTACGGCTTCGGCAGCAGTTGCAAGTCTTAATGCTTCTGCTTCTTTTTCTCTTCTTCTGGCTTCTGACTGTGAGATTTCAACCTTCGCTGTATTTTCACCATCGACAGCGGATGCATTTGCCGCTGCAACGCTGACACGCTGATCTCTGTGCGCGTTCGCCTGACCGATTTCACCGTCTCTGTTCTTTTCTGCAACGCTCTTTTTCGCATCGTTAATTGCCTTTGCTGCTGCTTCTTTTCCAAGCGCGTCTATGTACCCTGACTCATCGTTGATATCCGTTACATTGACGTTAATCAAACGCAAACCGATTTTCTTCAGTTCAATTTCAACATTGTTGGATACAGCGAGAAGAAACTTATCTCTGTCCGTATTGATTTCTTCAATGTCCATCGTTGCAATGATTAATCGAAGCTGTCCTAAGATAATGTCCTTTGCCAGTTCTTGAATTTCTTTCAGTTCCAGCCCTAAAAGACGTTCTGCCGCATTCTGCATGACACCCGGTTCAGTAGAGATACCAATCGTAAATCTTGACGGTACGTCAATACGGATATTCTGCTTGGAAAGAGCCTGTTTTAAATCAACGCTGATAGAAATCGGTGTTAAATCTAAATATTGATAAGACTGTATCACCGGTATGATAAATGAAGCGCCTCCGTGAATGCACTTTGCACTTCTTGCCTGCCCGTCTTTATCTGCTCCTACCTTACCATAAATAACCATTACTTTGTCAGAAGGGCACTTTCTGTACCTTGACAAGATAACGATAATCGTTGCAAGTAAAACAACTGCAATGATGCATACCGCAACTAAAACTTGAATTCCCATAAAACTTCCTCCCTTTTTATTGATCTATTTCTACAACAAGGACACCGTTTCTTACATCAGTAATCCTTACCATAACCCCAGTCGGTATCCGCTCCGTTCCAAAGGTAGCAGCATCACACTCCGCATATCTCCCCTGCAAATAAAGGTTTACCTTTCCTTCTCCTTCTCCATTTGCCGGGATTGGTATGTACACCTTCCCCGTTTCCCCGATGGCATTTCTCAGGTTTAAGGTTCCATTTTCTGTAAGCTTACTCGAAATATGAATCAATCTCGCTACAGCAAACATGGAAACAAATCCCAAACCCATCCCGACCGCAATACTGATGCCCGTCGGAGTGCCTGCGCTAATTGCCGCAATTGAGGTCCAGCCCATCACCGTCAGAAAGGTTACAATCCCTTGCAATGTAAACATGCTCATAATGGAAAAATCTGCAGGATTTCCCCCATCTCCAAAGAAATCCCCTCCGCTTAGGTCAGATGCGTCTGAAAGGTCAGCCAAATCCGATCCTCCATCAAAATCAATCCCGGAGGTATCGCTAAAGTCAACACCCGCGCCGCCTTCAAATCCCCCTGCCAGCGAAAGGATGGTCTGGATGACCAAAATTAAAGTAGCCGGCAATGCAATGCAGTACAGAATCTTCAGCACTTCATCTAGCCCGTTCCACCATTCAACCATTCTCTATCCTCCTTATTTCCTTCCCTGATTCTTATTCTTAATACTATCGTAAAAATACCTTGTTGAGAAGTCCTTCAATTTATGAATAAAATTATTACTACAAACGAAAGAGCTTTGAAAGAAAATCCTGACGCCAAAAGGTAAATTTAATTTACCTCAATTATATATACATCCCAATTTTTTGTCAACAATTATTCAATTAATTTACATATTCCTTAAAAACAATTGATTTATCAGATAACATCTGATAAAATTCAAGTAAATTATATTTACTTATTAAGGTGATACTATGAATGCAATTGAATTGGGCAAAAGAATCAAAGAAGCTCGTATCGCAAAAAAAATGACACAGAGTGAATTGGTCGGCAATTTCATTACACGGAATATGCTGAGCCAAATTGAAAATGGCAATGCCGCACCATCCATAAAAACGCTTTCGTATCTTTCCGCTGTACTTGAAGTGCCACTCAACGAGCTTATGCCAAGCTTGACAGAAGGCTCTTTATCACAGCTGTCTGCTGCAAAGGAAGCACTTTTACAGGGCCAGGAACAGAAAGTGATCGAGATGGAAAATCGTTATCCTCCGGAACTTTTTGATGAATTTTGTGCTTTACTTTCGCAAGCCTATCGCAATCTTTCGAAAAAAAGGTTGAACGACTCACAGTATCTGGAAGCCGCGCAGTCAGCCCAAAAATCGATTGAGCATGCGGGAAAGGGGCTTTATGCCAATGACGTAATAAAATCGGAAAGCATCTTACTTTTAAAACAGGCAATGGAGAAATACGACGTAAACAGCCTCCCCTCACTTCATTCAGCTCAGTAGGGGAAGCGTATGCTTTTCATCCTATTTTTTCAGAACAGCCTCCCAATCTGTCGGTTTAAATCCAATTAAAATCGATTCTTTCAGTGAAAGAATCGGGCGTTTCACAAGCATCCCATCCGAGGCTAAAAGCTGCAACTGCTCTTCCTCACTCATATTCGGCAGCTTTTCTTTTAATGCAAGCTCTTTGTATAATTTCCCACTCGTATTAAAAAATTTCTTCAAAGGAAGCCCGCTTTTTTCGTAAAACACGCTCAATTCCTCATAGGTCGGATTTTCCAGCTTAATATCGCGCGCTTCATATGAAATCTTATTTTCTTTCAACCATTTTTCTGCCTTCTGGCAGGTACTGCATTTCGGATAACAAATAAACTGTATCATTTTCCACTCTCCTTATCGCTTTTTTATTCCTTTTACGAAAAACGGTATCCCTGTGTTTAAAGCAGGCTACAGCCTGTATTCGCTTAAAAAATAAATACTTAAAGCTACGAAAGGCAGACACAATTGTGCCTGCCTCACCTCATTTATCGTTTATTATTTCAAAGAATCATCATAATGCGCACGCTCTCCGCCTACAAATTTCAGACGGGTACGAGCACAAACTAAATGCGCCTCTCCGATTTTCTTCACAGTAAGCCTTACCGGAACCGCAACCTTTTTCAGATGCATCCCAATTAAGGTGTCACCAATATCCATTCCGGCCTTTGCTGCACATTGCAGTTCTTCTACCGCCACCGGGTCAGAAAATGTCTGATACGCCGTGGTTGAAAAAGAACCTCCCGCCTTTGGCTGGGGAATGACATTCACAATTTCCAGATTATATTTCTCAGCCGCTTCCCGCTCCATAATCAGAGCACGGTTCAAATGCTCACAGCACTGGGTCGCTAAAAACAAGTTTTTCTCTTTGATCACAGGATAAATGCCTGCAAATACTGCTTTTGCAATTTCCACACTGGAGTCTGACCCAATCTTATGGCCGCCTACTTCGCTAGAGGAACAGCCAACCACAAGAATGTCTTTTTCGGAAAGCTTTGCCTCTTCTAATAGCTCGCACACTGCATCGTGCGCCGCCTTTGTAATTTCTTCATACATTGTACTCACCTCTTTTTTTCATTCTATCACAAAACCAGACAAAGAAACAGGAGGATTTTAAAAACGCAGCGGAATTTCGGAACGCTTAATCTGTGCGTATTTTAAATCGTACCCGTGAATACGCAGAAATTCATGAACACCGTATTGCAACACATCCCGCATCTCCATTCCATTTTCTGTGTTTGTAAGTTCTTCCCTCAGTCGATATTCCGTCACATATTTTTCGCAGAGAGGGCTCATGCAGACACCTTTTACGCCGGAGGGCTGAAAAGCGAGCTTTACATATGGCGTAAACATATTGTTCGTGAATCGGATTTTGTAGAGCCGCTCTACTCCCGGTTCTCTGCAAGAGCAATATTTAGTAAGTCTGCTGTTTGGAAGTGCCAAGATAATGCGATATTCACGCTCCATCGCAAAGCATTCGTGCTTAAAGAAGATACTAAGCCAGCGAATTGCCGCTTTAATCGCTCCCAGCAATAAGTGCTTCTGGTTTTCTTCTCTGCCTTCTTTTTGTTCGTCGTGTGCCTGTGCCATTTTCCAAGCGGTATTTAATTCTAATAAAAAAGAGGAAATGATATGCACTTTGGTCTTCTCATCATAGATAATCCGGCCGGAGGACAAATTCATATCCCCGCTATAGAAGGCTCGGTTGCACATTTCGAAAGAATCTACCAGTTCTTTTCTGTCAAAAGTAATATTATATCCGCCGTCATTTTCGTTATCTTTTGTATAGTAGTTCCAAAGGTTTAAAGAATCCTGTTCATAGGAGCAAGCCAACACAAAATACCGCTGAGAGTCAGCTTCTTCACTCCCAAAAAACAAATAGTCAAAATCATCGCGTTCCAGCAAATCAATCAGACAGTGTGAGAAGCTTTTTTCAAGAGACGGCTCCAAAGCCTTAATGGTTGCCTGAAAAACAGTAATAATATTTGCCATTTCTGTACTGTCATTCAAAAAGGCAACATCTGTCAGGAAAAACTGCTTGTTTCGAATGATGTTATAAAATCCTTCTGCTGAGGTGTAATGAAAAATCTCTTTTCCTTCCCCATCTTGTATTTCGCTGTATAATCTGCTTCTTGCATCGCAGTAGCATTGTTGAAGCTCCTGTTTCATCCTTCCTGTAAATTCTTCTTCCCGATACTGCATTTCTACCTCCCCGGCACTTTTATTTTTCAGAAGCGGTCTCTTTTCGCCCCTTATAGCTCTTTATCTACAACGTGAATCCGCATCATATTTGTGTTTCCGCTCTGAAGCATCGGAATCCCTGCGGTGAGAACAACGGTATCGCCTTCCTGCACATATCCTTTTTCCTGTGCCATTTTAATTGCAAGTTCAAACATCACCTTCTCACTTTCCACCGGTTCCAGAATCAAAGGCTCTGTTCCCCAACAAAGTGCGAGGCTTCTTGCAACTTTCTCAGTTCCGGCAAAAGCTAAAATAGGGGTTTCGGGCCGGAATTTTGCCACAACAAACGCAGTGTAGCCAGATGTCGTCGGTGTCAAAATAGCACTTGCTCCAAGTCCATGAGCACTCGTACAGGTGGCATGTCCGATTGCATTGGTAATACTGTAGTCACGCATCAATCTGCGCTCATGCAAAATTTCTTCATAGTTTAACGCCGTCTCCGCCTCTTTTGCAATCCGAACCATCGTCTCCACGGATTCTACCGGATATTTCCCGGAAGCCGTTTCTCCTGACAGCATAATTGCATCCGTACCGTCTAAGATCGCGTTTGCAACGTCAGTCACCTCAGCTCTTGTCGGACGCGGGTTTCTAACCATAGAGTCTAGCATCTGTGTTGCCGTGACAACAATGCTTCCTTCAAAATTGCAAAGACGAATAATTTTCTTTTGAATAAGCGGTACCTGCTCTTCTGGAATTTCTACGCCTAAATCGCCTCTGGCTACCATGATACCATCCGCATACTTTACGATTTCATGGATGTTTTCCACGCCTTCTTTATTCTCTATTTTAGCGATAATCTTAATATCTTCTGCATGATTTTCTGATAAAATCTCTTGAATGGACTGTATATCTGATGCCTTACGGATAAAGGAAGCCGCAATGTAATCAATTCCATTTTCAATTCCAAATCGAATGTCATCTCGGTCTTTTTCCGTAATCGGCGGCAGATTGATTCTCACTCCAGGTATATTAATCCCTTTGTTGTTTTTCACAATACCCGCATTACGCACAATACAATGAATCTCTTCTTGCTTTACTTCATCGACTTCCAGCGCAATCAACCCATCATCAATCAAGATTGTATTTCCCTTTTTTACATCCTCTGGCAGGGATTTATAAGTAACGCTGCAAATTTCGTGGTTTCCTTCAACTTCTCGCGTCGTCAGTGTGAATTTCTGCCCTTCTTTTAATAGCACCTCCGGTACAGAAAATCTTCCGGTACGAATCTCCGGCCCCTTTGTATCCAGTAAAATAGCGACTGGCAGCCCTAGCTCTTTTCTTACTTCTTTAATACAGTCTATTTTCTTCTTATGATCCTCATGATCTCCATGTGAAAAGTTCAATCTCGCCACATTCATGCCCGCAAGCATCAGGCGGCGCAGCATTTCTTTCTCATCACTTGCAGGACCAATCGTGCAGATAATCTTGGTTTTTCTCATAATCCAATCTCCCCTCTTCTTTTTTCCATCATAACCATACTTTGTTATGCCTTTATGAAAACTGTGTAAAAAACAACTCATATATTCTAATTTCTTTTATTTTAACACAAATTCCTTTTAAAGGAAATATTCCCAGAAGCCGTAGGCATTCTATTTTGCCTATTTTCTTCTTTTAGTCCAGCTCCAAAGCCCCTGTATAAAGCTGATAGTATCTCCCCTTCAACGCGACCAAATCCTCATGCGTTCCTCGTTCTACAATCTCTCCCTGCTCCATTACCATAATCGCATTGGAGTTATAGACTGTAGAAAGGCGATGTGCAATGATAAAGGTGGTGCGGTTCTTCATCAGACGGTCAAGCCCTTCTTCAATCTGACGCTCGGTCCGTGTATCCACGGAGCTTGTCGCTTCATCTAAAATTAATATCGGTGCGTCTGCAATGGCTGCTCGCGCAATATTCAAAAGCTGACGTTGTCCCTGACTGAGGTTTGCACCGTCGCCTTCAATCTGCGTATCATAGCCTTGCGGCAGTCGGGTGATGAAAGAATGAGCACTTGCCAGCTCTGCCGCCTTGCGCACGTCTTCGTCTGTCGCTTCCGGCCTTCCGTAACGTATGTTCTCCCTTACAGTTCCGGTGAACAAATGTGTATCCTGCAAAACCACCGACATCGCTTTTCTCAATTCATGCTTTGGAATAGATCTGAGTGAAATGCCGTCAATTGTGATTTCGCCGCTGTCAATGTCATAAAAGCGAGTCAGTAAGTTAATAATTGTCGTCTTTCCGGCACCCGTTGAACCTACAAAAGCAATTTTCTGCCCTGGCTTTGCATAAAGTGATATCTTCTTTAAAATGGTCTTTTCTTTCTCATAGCCAAAGGTCACCTCTGAAAAACGCACATCGCCCTTGACAGGCACCCGTTCCGTTCCATTCTCCCAAGTGTATTCTTTTTCTTTGCTGCACATCAAATGGTATTGCTCTTCCTCTTGCTTTTCTTCGGGTTTTTCTGCCATCACCTGAAAGATACGTTCTGCACCTGCAATGGCTGTCACGACTGCATTATATTGGTTGGAAGCTTCATTAATCGGACGCCCGAAGGCCTGTACAAGCTGGAGAAAAACCACGAGGCTTCCCACTGTCATCTGCCCAAATACACTAAGAAGACCACCGACCGCTGCTACCATTGCATAGTTTGCACTATTAATGTTCCTCGAAAGAGGCATCATCATACCTGCATATCCTTGTGCTATGGTCGCCGTCTGCTGCAGCTTCTTATTTCTCCGCTGAAATTCTTCAATTGCGACGTCTTCATAGCAGAAAGTCTTTACGACCTTTTGTCCGCTCAGAATTTCTTCGATGTAACCATTTACTTCTCCCAAGCTTTCCTGCTGTTCTTTAAAATACTTGCTGCTTGCTTTCATAACCTTTCCTGTTGCAAAAATCAAAACCGGAGCAACCAGAACTGTAATCACGGTAAGAATCCAGCTTTTATACAGCATCAGCCCAATGATTCCTACCAGCGTAATCGCGCTGGAAAAAAGCGTCGTCAAACTGTTTTGCATTGCATCATTGAGTGTATCAACATCATTCGTAAAGCGGCTCATCAGCTCTCCGTTGCTGTGTTTATCAAAATAAGGGACCGGCAAATCCTGCAGATGGTGGAATAGGTCTTCTCGGATCTCTTTAATCGTTTTTTGAGAAATTTCGACCATAATGCGGTTTTGTGCATAGGCTGCTATAATGGAAACCAAATAAATACAAGCGAGCACAACAACACCGTGTGCAAGACCAAGCAAACGCTCCTGTATGGCAAGGCCTTCCACAACCGGCTGCAGAAACTGGTCAATAATCGGCTGAAGGTAATTGGTCGCTGCAAGCGAGGCTCCAATATTCAGGAGTACCATAAAAAATGCACCGAATAAGAGAAATTTCCTCTTCTTTACATAATTCCACAACGCAGCAATGGTTCCCTTTGTATCCTGCGGTTTCTGTTTTATCACTGCACGGTTTGGTCCGTGTTTTCTTTTTCCTTGCGCCATTATGCACTCACCTCCTTGCCAGCCTGGGATTCATAGATTTCACGATAGGTCTGGCAGCGTTCGAGCAATTCCTCATGCCTTCCTATATCCACCGTTTTTCCTTCTTCCAAAACGATAATCTTATCTGCATCCTTGACAGAAGAGATTCTCTGGGCAATCAGAAAGGTTGTGGTTCCTTTCAATGATTGGCTGAATGCCTGACGAATCTTTGCCTCTGTCGCCGTATCCACCGCACTGGTGCTGTCATCTAAAATAAGGATCGCGGGCTTTTTCAGCATCGCCCGCGCAATACATAGACGCTGCTTCTGTCCTCCTGATACATTGACTCCGCCCTGTTCAATCCAGGTATCATAACCCTTTGGAAAACTCATAATAAAATCATGGGCCTGCGCATTTTTTGCAGCTGCAACTACTTCTTCCTCCGTAGCGTCTGCATCTCCCCATTTTAAATTATCCCGGATTGTCCCGGAAAACAATGTATTTTTTTGAAGCACCATCCCAATCTGATTTCTCAAGTGGTGCAGGGTATATTCTTTGACCTCTTTCCCATCAATGAGAACCTTCCCCGCAGTCACATCATACAAGCGAGGTATCAACTGTACAAGGGAGCTTTTCCCTGCTCCTGTGCTCCCAATAAGAGCGATAATCTCTCCTGCTTTTGCAGAAAAATTAATATCGGAAAGAATTTGATTTTCTGCACTGCCCGAATCATAAGAAAAAGAAACGTGTTCAAAATCAACATTTCCTTTTATCGTTTCTCCAACAGAGGCAGCGCTTGCGTCAAGCTCCGTTTTCTGACCATCATCTGTCAAATCGATTTCTGTATTAAATACTTCACAAATTCGCTGATAGGAAGCACTTGCTCTCGTAAATAAAATGAACATCATGGAAATCATGATTAAGGACATGAGAATAAGCATAATATAATTGATAAAAGCAGACATTGCTGCGACATCCATTGTGCCTCCGATGATGCTCTTTCCGCCGATCCATACAATGGATACAATGGATGCATTCATTAAAAGCATCATCATCGGCATAGCCACGATTACCAAATTCATAGCTCGAAGAGACGCTTCCGTCAAATCTGCATTCGCACCGCTAAATTTTTTCTTTTCATAGTCTTCCCGAACAAAGGATTTTACGACTCTTACATTGGTCACATTCTCTTGAATGTTTTGATTTAATACGTCAATTCGGCTCTGCATTAATTTAAATTTCGGCATAGCTTGGCTCCCTATGAGTGCAACAAAAAGAAAAAGAAGAGGCACAATCACTGCCAAAACCATAGAAAGCGAAACACTCAGCCGTATCGCCATAATGATGGAGAAAACCAGCATGAGCGGAGCTCGTATCAAAATCCGCATCCCTGTCACCACGGTATTTTGCAGCAGGGTGACATCATTGGTCAACCGAGTGCTGAGAGATGCTGTGGAAAAACTATCAATATTTCGAAAAGAAAAACTCTGTACTTTTTGAAACAGGCGACTGCGCAGCTCTGCTGCAAACCCGGCACCGGAGGTGGCCGAGTATTTTGAGTTTCCAATACCTGCTCCAATCGAAAGGAAGGACAGGAGAATCATGGCTCCTCCAATACCGAGAATGTATCGAATATCTCCCTCCCCAATTCCTTTTCCTACGATTTGTGCCATGAGCAAAGGCTGCATAATTTCTGCTGCCACGTCAATGAGCATAAAAAATACAGCATAAAAAACATATTTTTTATATGGCTTTATACAATTCATTATTTGATTCAAATTCTACTCCTCCTTATGGCTTGAGATAACCTCGCACACTTCGTCATACGGCTTTTTCGGCAGCCGTTCCTCCAAGCTCCTGCATATTTTTTCTAACAGATAATTATACTGTTCTAATTCTTCCTCGGAAAAGTCTTTCAGCATTTCTTTCGTGAAGGATTCAATCATTTCCATGCTTTTTTCCGTGGCAATTCTTCCCTTCTCTGTCAGTTGGATTCGGCTTGAACGGGAATCCGACTCGCAGATCTCTTTTTTTACAAATCCCGCGCTCTCCAGACGACGAATAGAAACACCAATCGAAGCAGGACTACAATGCATTTTTTCTGCAAGTTTTCTCTGACTGCAGCTTCCCATCTTCCGGATTGCGGTTAAAATCATGGGCTGTTTCGGGTGAAGCCCTTCTTCTTTCATCATTTTATACCCCCACTTTACCCGAAGATTGTGTATCTTCAAATCAAGCTCCAGCGCTTGTCTCCAAAGTTCCATTTTTCCTCCTTTTCTCTCTGTCTCTCACTTCCACCTTCTCGTTCAGAAACATCTTTTTCTAAATTTATTGTCATACAAAAATAGTAAACCAGTTTATCATAAACCGATTTACTATTTTAACGTTGATTTCATTCTTTGTCAATATAGCTTGTCACAATTTCACAAAAATAACACAAGCCGGTGTGAGAAGTGAAAGACAAATCTATTTATTACAAAAGTTTATTACAAAAGCACAATTTTAAAAACCGCAGAATGCGTATTCACACATCCTGCGGTAAGTCCAAAAAGCTACAATCTCTTATTTTGAAAGATCGTATTTCTTTGTTAGAAAAAACTGTGGTTAGTTGGCAATAAATCTCTGCATCATTGCCGCAATTTCTGCACGCGTCGCATGTGCTGACGGTGCTAAAGTATTGTCTCCTTTTCCGGAAATGATGTGATTTTCCACTGCCCAACGCATCGCATCGACAGACCAAGCAGATAAGGCATCTGCATCAGAAAAGCTGCTCAAATCGCTCTCCGTTTTCGGTGCTCCCGCGTAACGATAGAGCATAGATACCAGCTGTTCTCTGCTGATTTCACTGTTAGGGTTGCTTCCGTCAGAAATCCCTTGAGAAACCGCCCACTCAGAGGCTTTAGAATACCAAGTCGCACCTCCGGAAATCTCTTGCCCTTCAAAACGTGCAAGCGCTGTAAAGATCATAGCTCTGCTCGCAGCCGCATTCGGTTCAAACTTTTCATTTCCTGTTCCGGCAAACAGTTCGCGCGCTGCTACAAAATTAACAGCATCTGCATGCCAGTCTGAGGAAGAAACATCTGTAAACTTCTTGCTGTTATCTATCAGCTCAATTTCTGCACTTGCGTCGACCGCGAAAGAAATTCCTTCGCTGGAAGGGATGCTCGTTTTTATAATTTCACGGCTTCCATCTGCGTTGATAAGAATTGCAACCAACCCGGAATCCGGATTTTTAGCGGTTGGGATTGTCACTTGGACTTTCTTTTCCTGTCCCGTAGCTGCGGAAAGCTGAATTTTAGCCGTCACCGTTCCGCCCGAAGAAATTTCAGTGTCAATCTGCGTGCCATCCAAACGCGTTTCCGTATTGGAAATTGCACCATTTGGCTTTGTTGTCGTTTTTGTAATTGTACCATTTTTCTCGGTAACAATTTTTTCTGTAGTACCGTCTGCATATTCCTTTTTCTCGGTGATAGCACCCGTTTTTTCATCTGTGGATTTTGTCGTTTTCGTCTCCTCTGCAGGATTTGGTTTCGGGGTTGAAGAACCGCCCTTTCCACCGCCACCGCTGCCTCCGGTTACTTGAACAGCTACATTATTCGCAACTGCATAACGATAGATTTCACTATTTTGAGAGTCGGTTATGATATACAATTCACTGTCACAGCCTAAAAATAAATTTGTACCAATCTTCTTTACTGTGGAAGGAATCAAAACCTTTTTCAAATGCATGCTGGAACTGAACACCTTATCCCCCAGTGTCGTAACGCTGGACGGAAGCTCGATGCTGCTCAAATTCAATCCTGAAAGAGCAAATGTTCCAATCGAAGTGACAGAGGCAGGAATTGTCAGCTCTGTTAAGCTTACACACTCTGCAAGTGCTCCGTATCCGATTGTTTCAAGGCCCTTTGGAAGATTAATCTTCTTCAAATTCTCACAAAGATGAAATGCATTTGCGTCTAGATTTTTTACGCTCTCTGGGATTGATACGCTTTCCAGCTTCAAGCAGAAGAAGAAAGCAGAATCTCCAATGGTAACCGTACCTTCCTGCACCTCTGCAGAAGTTCTGCCTCTAGGGCAAAATAGAAGCGTTTTTCCATCTTTGCTATAAAGTAAATTATCGCTTGACGAAAATACAGCATTTCCTTCCGCTACCGTAATAGTTTCCAGATGATCACAGCCAAGTACACTCGCACCCTGCTCAAAAACATCACCGGCATATTTACTGCCTAATTTCGTCAAAGTAGACGGTAAATGAATGGACTTTAAGTCTGTACAGCTCATAAATGCTTCTTTTTCAATCGTTGTCACACCTTCTGGTATTACAACCTTCTGCAAGCTGACACAAGCCGTAAACGCACCCTCTTTTATCGTTCTTAGTGAATTTGGTAAGGAGAGTGTTTCCATTCCTTCACACTCATAAAAGGCATCTTCTCCAATGACTTCCACACCCTCAGGGAGCGTCACATTCAAAAGTCTCCAGCAGGTCATAAAGGCGTTTTTCGGAATTTCCCGCAATGTGGACGGGAAGGTCACGCTTTCAAGCTTTTCACAATTCATGAATGCGCCTTCGCCCATGCTCATCAGGCCTTCCGGCAGAGAAACCTCTGATAGATATCCACAATTATTAAATGCTTCTTTCCCAATCTTTTTTAATCCGGTAGAGAACGTGATGCTGCCGAGATTAATACAATTTTCAAAGGCACCATCACCAATGGATTGCAGGCTTTCTGGCAAGGTGATTGAGGTAATTCTATGATTCTTGGAAAATGCATAATCTGCAATTCCCGTCACAGCAACTCCGCCAATCTCGCTTGGAAATACCAAATCCTTATCGATTCCATAGTATCCTGTGATTTCACCATTGCTGTTTATCGTATAATCACTGTCCTCTTCACTCTTTTCTACGGTCACAATGCAGCTCACAAGCGGCCCGTCTGAGGAAAGAACTTGTATCTCCGCGCTCCCTGCTGAAACAGCCGTAATCTTCCCGTTATTGTCAACCGTCGCAACCTTACTGTTCAAGGATTTGAACGTCACATCTTTATGCGTCGCATTTTCAGGGAGAACGGTCACCTCTAGCTTAAATGTCTCAAATCGTTTTAAGCTGACAGCAGTCTGATTTAATTCTACCTTTGTTACCGGCACAAACGTAGTCAATGAAGCAAATTTCAGCTTGCAGCTGTCCTTATACTCCGACTTCGTCGCGGTCACATAATCCGCTGCCGTTGATTTTTCCGGTCCATAAACAGTGAGGTCCTTATAATAAGAAATCCAGTCTTTTTCCAAAACCGTATCACTGCCTTTTACAGCCACCCAGCTCTGTACACTGTCGAACGCGTACTTTCCAACAGAACGTACACTGGAAGGAAGCGTCACATTGCTTAACGGCGATTCAGAAAAAGCACCGTAAGAAATGGTTTCTAATCCTTCTTTGAGCGTAATGCTCTTTAAATTGTTACACCAGAAGAATGCACTGTTTCCGATACTCTTCACACTCGCCGGAATTTCCGCACTGGAAATGCTGCTGTTTGTAAATGCATTTTCCGAAATGCTCTTTAGGGTATCCGGAAGTACGATATGGTCTAGTTTACTGCGCATCAACGTGTTTTTCCCAACCGTCTCTGTTCCCGCTTTTACTGCTATTGTTCCGCTTTTTGCGGATGGAACAAAGAGTAATGTCTTTCCGTCCGCACTGTAAACCGAGCCTTCCCAGGATGTATACACCGGGTTCCCTGCTGCAATATTCACTTCTAACAGGCTGTCAGAGCCGGTTTGTGTCGCATTTTCGACGGCAGAAAAAACAGCTGGAACAGAGCTTCCCAATTTCGTCAAGGTAGACGGAAGGGTAATCCGCTCAAAGGTCTTGCTGATTCGGAATGCTTCATCTCCCACTTCTTCCACGCCTTCTGGAATATTCAGCTCAGTCAGTCGGAAGCAGTTGTAAAATGCTTTTGCACCAATTGTCTTTAAGCTGGAAGGAGTCGCAAAGGTAACCTTACGAAGTCCTGTGCAAACATTAAATGCACGTTCCCCAATGGTAACCACAGAGGATGGAATTGTAATTTCTCCAAGCAGGCTCGCCCCGTCAAAGGCACTCGCACCAATTTCTGTAACCGTCTCCGGAAGCGTAATTGCCGCTAATTTTGTGCAATAAGCAAACGTAGATTCTCCGATTGTTTTCAACTGGCTTCCGTCAGAGAATACTACCTCTGTCACGCCGGAGCCGTGGAATGCGTTTTTCCCAATCTTTATTACACTGGATGGAATCACGATTTTCTTCAATCCAATCTTTGATTCTTCCTCTTCTGCGAAGACACCTTCGCCGATTTCTTTTACCGTATTCGGTATTACGATTTCCGAAGCGGTGCCTTCGTAGCGCACAAGCACTCCGTTTTCAATGACAAAATCGTTTTCTGAAGCGCCTTCAATACGCAGAAGATGTCCATTTTTTACTGCATAGAGCGCAGCAGAATCGCCGTACTGATCTGTCACGATGGTCAGTTTGTCTCCATAATTTTTAAATGCCTGTTCTCCAATTGAAGTCACATTGCTGGAAATAAAAATTTCTTTTAATGCGCTCCCGTCAGGAGCTGCAATAAATGCTTCTTTTCCAATCTTTTTCAGGCTGGACGGAAGGCTGATTCGTTCTAAACTGTCCCAACGCCCGAAAGCCTGTGCGCCAATTTCTGTAACCCCTTCTGGAATTACAATTTCTTTTACTTTTTTTGCCCATGCAAAAGCAGAATCTCCGATGTATTCTAAAGTGGAAGGCAAAGTGATTTTTTCAAGGGTATCCTCATAGCCCCAGAATGCAAAATTCTCAATTCTTTTTACTCCTTCCGGAACTTTAATTTCCTTTGCAGCGCACTCTGCAAAGCCATACGCATCAATGCGCTGAACGGAAGCCGGTATTTCAAATTCTTCCCACTTTTCGCACCCAAAGAATGCAGATTCCTCCACAATCAACAACCCTTCAGGCAGCGTACAATCCGTAAGCGCTTCGCAATAGTGAAACGCTTGGCTCCCCACTTCTTTTAAGGTAGAGGGCATTTTTACAGATACAAGATCAAAGCACATGAAGAATGCATAATCATTGATTCTCGTTACGCCTTCTCGAATAACCGCCTCTGTGCGGCCTCTTGGACAAAACATCACTTTTGTTGCTGCCTTATCATAGAGTAAACCGTCATAAGCGGAAAATTTCACATTCCCAGCTGCCACAGTAATGGTTTTCATTGCAGTATTTGCCGGATTCGTCCCCGGTACTTCAAATACTTCTCCGATGTACTCTTCTCCCATTTTTTCCAAAGAAGCCGGCAGATGGAGCGTCGTCAGCGGGCAGCCCAAAAACGCATACTTACCGATGGATATGAGTCCTTCGGGAAGTGTAATTTCTGTAAGCTTTGTACAGGAACGGAACGCCGCTTCTCCAATGCTCTTTAGCGTAGACGGAAGCGTAATCTCTTGGAGCATTGCGCAGCTTGTAAATACATTTGCGGAAAGTGTTTCAATTCCTTCCGGAATTTCAACAGATTGGAGCTTTTCACACCCGTTAAAGGCTGCCTCTCCAATGGTTTTGATCCCTTCTCCAAGTGTCAGCGCAGTCAATCCTGTGCATTGACGGAAGGCTTCTTTTCCGATTGTCTTTACATGGCCTCCAATTACCAGCGTTTTTATTCCGCTTTTTCCGGAAAATGCACCAGCTGCAATTCCGTGAACTTCTTTTCCGTTCACCGTCTCCGGAATCACCAAATTCGTGATATCAAGGCCGATAAAGCCTGTGATAAAACCGTTTTCATCAATGGTAAAATCGCTTTCGCCGTCTTCTTTTGCAACGGTGATACTGCAAGCAGCAGTGTGTCCGCTTACCATTGCTGTGATTTCAGCAGTTCCAGGCTGCACAGCAGTCACGAGTCCATTTTGGTCTACCGAAGCAACTGCAGGATTGCTAGAGCTCCACCCTGTAATCGTAGCCTGACTTTGCTCTGGATCAATTGTCACACTGAGCTTCAATGTCTCTGTGCGTTTCAAAGTCGCAGCATTTTGGCTGATTGTAATTGTAGTTACATCAGTAAAGCTTCCAAGCTCATAGAATGCCAGCTTACAGGAAGCTCCTTTCGCTGCTTTTTTATCAATTATGTATTGTTCTGCACTTGATCCATTCGGCGCATATACAGAAATTGTATAATAATAAGGAATGAATTCATCGGCAAATTCTGTCGTGCTTCCTTTGATCTGAATCCAGTATTTGCTTCCGTATTCAAAATCAAACGCATTCTTGCCGATCTCCTTTACACTTTCCGGAATGATAACGCCTGCAACACGGCTTTGTGAAAAGGCATTGTCTTCAATACGCTCTAAGCCTTCTTCTAATTTTACACTGCGCATCTGTGAATTAAAGAATGCAAGCTTGCCGATACTTTTCACAGATCCCGGCACAGTAATCTCCATTAGCTTTGTCTCATAAAAAGCAGAGTCATTTATTTTAGAAAGTGAATTTGGCAGAATCACCTTTTGAAGGCTGCCCTTTGCCATTGCATAGGAAGCAATCTGCTCTGTACCGTCTGCAACGGTCAAGGTTCCGGTTTTTGCATGAGGGACAAACAATAGTGTTTTTCCGTCTGCGGAATACACAACGCCATCCTTTGAAGAATACACCGAATTTCCTTCTGCCACGTTGATCTGCGTCAAGGTATCGTGTCCTTTTGAAACTGCATAAATGAAGGCACTGTCAAAACGTCCGTTCACCTCTCCAAATTCCTGCAAGGTGCTTGGAAGCGTTACACTCTTTAAGCTGTAAGTTCCTACAAAAGCCTGTGTTCCAACCTTTGTTACTCCCTCAGGAATTGCAATCTCTTCCAGCTTTGTTGCCAGTTGAAATGCAGATGCACCGATTTCTTTTAGATTTTTCTGGGATGAAAAATGAATTTCCTTCAACGTGCTCGTATAATAAAAGGCCTTGTCCGCAATTTTTGTTGCAGAAGCCGGAAGCGTTACAGCAGAAACCTTTGAATCTTTTCCCAGGATGGCATCCGTCCCGTTCCCAATGACCAAAACGCCTTCTGGAATCACGATGCTTTCTTCGCTTCCTGTGTAAGAAATCAGGACTCCACTTTCAATTACAAAGTCAGAAGCCGCAGTAACGGTGACTTCACAAGTGTCTGAAATATTGTTTGAGGAAGTCGCTTTCACTGTCGCTTTTCCCGGTGCAACCGCCTGTACTGTTCCCGCCTGGTCTACTGTAATAATCCCTTCGGTCAGTACGCTCCAAGTCAGAGAACGATCAGCTGCTTCCGCTGGCAAAACCTCAGCGGAAAGGATGACCTTGTCTCCTACGGAAATCGTCACCTCTTTTTTATTCATCGCAACGCTCTCTACTGCGATTTCCGGCGCTTCCTGCAACACTTCAAACTTCAGCTTACACCTATCTCCTTTTTCTGCGGCAACCTGTGAAACGTATGCCTGTGCAGTGGAATTCTCTAAGCCGTAGACTGTAATGACTTCATAATAAGATACAAAGTCTTTCCCTAAAACAGTTTCTGGATTTAAGATGCGAATTTCACCCGAAAAACAGTCAAATGCGGTACCGCCAACCTCAATCAGCGATTTAGGAAGAATGAGATTATTAAAATAGCACTCTCCAAACGCATTTTTTCCAATGCGCTCAACACCTTCTGCAAGTACTACTGTTTTTACTTTTGAATTATAAAATGCGCTTTCTCCGATGTTTTTTACAGATCCGGGAATCGAAATTCCTGTTAATTTTGCACCGCTAAACGCATTCGCTGCTATTTCCTCTACGGAATCGGGAATTACAACCTGACTCAACGCCGCGGATTTAAATGCATAGGAAGCAATTGTTTTCGTTCCCTCTGCAATTTCATAGCTTCCTGTTTTTGCGGAAGGACAGTAAAGCAGAGCCTTTCCTTCCTTATCATACACCGCCTCATTTTTTATGCTGTAATTTGCATTCCCCTCTGCAATTGCAATGGCAACCGGAGAGAGAGGGGCAGTGCCAGAGGTCGCAGAAAAAGCATTGTATACGGAAGTCTTCCCCAGTATTTCTAAGCTTTCCGGTAAGGAAACTGACCGCAGTGCGCTTCCATAAAGTGCCGAATCCCCAATCTCAGTTACGCCCTCTGGAATTTCTAAGGAAGCGGCTTTTGTATTCATAAAAGCGGATTTTCCTATTTTCTTCAGATTTCCTTTCGTGGAAAATTGAATGTCCGCAAGCTCGGTACAGGCATAAAATGCGCTGTCTGCAATTTCCGTAACAGAATCTGCAATTGTAACAGAGGTAACTTTTGAAGAGGAAGGAAAAATAGCTTTCATTCCGCCACTTCCGATTACCGTTACTCCTTCCGGAATAACGACCTCAGTTTCCGTTCCTGTGTACTCAATCAAAACGCCGCTCTCTATCTTGAAGTCCTCAGATACCTCCATTACGTCCGGCAATGCAGGCGTTAGTACTTCTTCAAATGCTGCTTCCTTTAGTAAAGAAGTAGCTTGATCTATGTTATTATCAATCTGTGATTGATTTTCTTCCTGTTGTTGATCTATTTTTTTCAGTCCATCCGACGTATCGCTGCTTTCCCCGTCATTTGCCTCTTCTTTCGATGGGGAAACGATCTCTGCCCCTGAGTCTCCCAGTCCGGCAGTATTCTCTGTCTCTTCTTCAGTATCGGATTTTCCATTTGTATCTAAGCCGCTGTCCGCAGCCGCCTCATTTTCTACCGCTTCCTCATCCTTCGCTTCGGAAGGCGTGTCTGCGTCGGTATTTTGATTCACACCCGATTCATCATTTGTATTTATCCCATTTTCTTTATCATAAACCTGAACATTTACAGCTTCTGTATCCGCGGAAAGTTCGTTACTCAGAGCCATGACAGGCATGGCGCTGTTTACTACCATTGCAAAAGTCAGAAATACGGTTCCTGTATTCCTTAAAAATCTTTGCACCAATTATCACTCTCGCTTTCTTTTATCCTTATTATTAAATTATGCTATAACTATTTGTTGATTGCTGTTGTTGCAGATATGCATTTTCTAAATGCAATTACACCGATGGGATTTTATGTTTTCAAGCCAAGCACCTCCCCCTTATTGTTAGCAATCGCTAACCTTACACGAAAAAAAGAAAACCCTATTCTAATAAAAAAATCCAAAAAGTTAGCACATGCTAACCAAAACCTATTCTAGCATCCAAATTTTTCTTTGTCAATGCGGGATTGACCTAATTTTCAAATAAATTAAATGCGGCGGTCAAAGGAATATTGCTGTATTTCCTCTGCCGCCGCATTTATTATATTGATGTATTTTAGAATTTATTATAATTCCTTCATATATTTTTTTGTTTCGCTAACGATGACTCCGCTGAGTGCGAGAAGTGCAACCAGGTTCGGGAATGCCATCAAGCCGTTAAAGATGTCCGCAATATTCCAAACCGCTTCGATGGTCATAAATGGTCCGATAAAAATTGCCAGTATATACAGCCATCTGTATGAGAGCACCATTTTCTGATTTCCGTTTGTCAGGTATTCCAAACAACGTTCGCCATAGTAATTCCACCCTAAAATCGTTGTAAATGCAAAGAAAACAAGGCATGCCATCAACAGAAAAGAGGCAACCTGCGGATTAAACGGAAGCCCTGCCTGAAACGCACTCGTCGTAACGGCCACGCCTTTTAGCCCGATATTCCACGCACCGGTTACCACAATGCAAAGCCCTGTCATCGTACAAATGATAATGGTATCAATAAAGGTTCCCGTCATAGATACCAGACCCTGACGCACCGGATTTTTCGTTTGCGCTGCAGCAGCTGCAATCGGTGCACTTCCGAGTCCGGATTCGTTGGAGAAAATTCCTCTCGCAATCCCCTTCTGCATCGCTACGATCATCGCTCCCATCGCTCCACCGGTCATTGCCTTCAGTCCAAACGCACCGGAGATAATCTCTGAAAACGCAGCTGGAATCTGCTTATAATGAGAAACTAATATTAAAAGACATACCGCTACATAAATGACTGCCATAAAAGGAACTACTACCTGTGAAACGCTCGCAATCCGCTTAATGCCTCCAATTACTACCAATCCAACACAAATTGTCAAAATAACGCCTGCAATCAGCACTGTCCATGAATATTCCCGGCCAAACAAGGCCATCGTCCATCCGTTATTCGGGTCAAAGAAGTTATTAACCGCTGACGAAATTCCATTTACCTGTGTAAACGTACCAATTCCAAGCAAGCCTACACCAGCGCCAAAAAAGGCAAATATCTTTGCAAGCCATCTCCATTGGAGTCCCATTCCATTTTCAATATAATAAAAAGGTCCTCCTAAAACATGTCCGTCTGCATCAATTTTACGGTATTTGATGGCGAGCAGCCCTTCCGAATATTTGGTTGCCATTCCAAAAAAAGCAGCAATCCACATCCAGAAAAGAGCACCCGGTCCGCCCTCCACCAAAGCGGTGGCGACACCTACGATATTTCCGGTTCCAATCGTAGCCGACAGCGCCGTACATAGAGCTCCAAAACTGGTTACCTCACCGGCCCCGCCTTCCTCATTTTTCACCATAAATTTGAGTGCCTTCGGCAAATGGACAATCTGTAGAAGGCCCAACCGAATTGTTAAATAGATTCCGACCGCTAAAATCAATACAATCAGCGGTACTCCCCATACCAGGCCATCAAACCACTCGATGGTATCATTCATTTTTTCAAACACGTTATCATTCCTCTCTTATGAAATACTTTTTGCATTGAAGTAATGCAAACAACAAAAAAAGTCGAAACAAAATTGTTCGACTTCTAGAGAAAAGACAATAGATAGAATAGTTTTATTGACTAATTCACTCTGTCCTTTTGCCTGAGAGATAAGCAGACGTGGTTTTTAATCTGCCGTACACCTTCGGCGCCCTTACGAGACTCTCCAGAGAATCTAGATGCCAGTCAAAAAATTCTAGCATCAATGTACAATAAAATATCATATTTTTTATTATTTTTCAACTATTTTTTGAAATTTCTATCCTTCTTCCTTTCTTGAAAGGTGCACAAGGCCTTATCATAAGCCTGCTTTACCGTATCATTAAAACAAATCATAAAGACCTGCTCAATGCTTCTGCTGTGCTCAAGCGTTTCCATTATACTGCGCACCGCAATCTCTGCCGCTTCTTCCAGAGGATAATGATACACGCCTGTGCTGATGGATGGAAATGCCACGCTTTTGCACTGATACTGCTCTGCCAATTCCATGCAAGAGCGGTAACAGCTTGCTAAAAGTTCTGCCTCTCCTTGCGTTCCGTTCCTGTAAATCGGCCCTGGTGTATGAATTACATAGCTTGCAGGCAAGTGGTATCCCTTTGTTATCTTTGCCTTTCCGGTTTCGCAACCTTGAAGCAGCTTGCATTCTTCAAGCAGTTCTTTTCCCGCCGCACGATGAATCGCACCATCGACACCTCCGCCGCCCAAAAGAGAGCAATTTGCCGCATTTACAATCGCATCGACTTCCTGTTTTGTAATATCACCTGTAACAATTTCTAATGTCATTTTTTCGCCCTTTCCTCTTTTGATTTGCTCGATTGCTTTCTAAGACAAGCTTGTTTTTCACGCATTCTCTGGATCAATTTTTCTTTTAACGCCTCCGCTGCCCAATCGATACGTTTAATTTACTACTCTATTTTTATCTTGTCAAATTCTTCTTGATTACATCCCTTTTTCTCTTCGTTTTCTTTGCATTCCGGATTCTCTTATTGTAATTAAAATAGCGTGACACGGCTCCCGCAAGCTGTATCTCCTGTACCAAATGCTTTGGTTTACAAACTCAGTGTATCTTCAACAAGTAGAAATGCTTTTGTTTACACCTAGCTTTGCTGCTCCACGATTTTAATAGTATACACTTTACTAAGAGGCTTTCTGATTTTCGGCACAGCGCCTTTTCCTCTTCTATGGGAATAAGTCGTACTGATTTGGAGATACTATCTAGTATTTACAGGAAAAGGAGAGCATACCATGGAAGATTTTAAAACATTTCCACTTGCTGACGAGTATAAAAGAGAACCGGAATCCGATGAGGCAATCCCCTCGGAAGATGATGTAAAGGAAGCAAAGGACTGGGTCGACTTTAATGAAAAATAAGCGGCTCTAAAAAAGGTTCCCCGTGTTAAACACGGGGATTTTCTTTTTGCAGCGAAGTTTTTAAGAACAATTCATCTTCGTCTAAATATCTGTGAAAACGTTCTGAATGGGTCAACAGATATGAAACCACTGCTGCCGTTACAGGTATAATCGCGACGCAGCCGATTGCACTGAACACAATGCAAATCACTTCTTGGAAAAATGCCTTAGAGTTCACCACTTCGGAAAACGTATAATGAAAGTTTTTAAATAGCACAAACAGCATGAGCGATTCACCAATGTACGCAAAATACAAAGTGTTTACCGTCGTTCCCAAAATGTCTCCGCCGATGCTCATACCTGATTTCATAAGCTCTTTGCCATTTAAATGGCGATTATTTCCATAGACTTCGTAAACGCCGGACGAAATCGCAATTGAAGTGTCAATAATTGCTCCCAGTAACCCGATAAAAATCATAGCTGCTCCGATGCTTCCCATATTGATATGAATATCTGTAGAAAGACAAAAAACCATATCGTCATTTTTCATCAGTTCATTTAAACCTCCCGTATGGGACTGGTATGACATTACATAAACAAATAAGAACAGAATTGCCATGACAATTAAAATGGAGACGAAAGAGGAAATCGTCTTTGCATTTTTACCGTTTTGATAAAACAAAGTCCCGCAGCATATGAAAAGGCTACTGATAAAAGCCAGCAAAAGAGGATCGATTCCCCATGTCATTAATACGAACATCACAGCCAGCACAAAGAGATTCCAGCATAGGGAAATCATCGTAAACAAGCCTCGCTCACCACCGATCAAAACGAGGAGTGCAGCCAATATAAATACTAATAGTTGTGTCATTTCACCTTCCTCCATCTTTTCAGCAACAGAAACGAAATCAAAAGAGAAATGGGTATCGCAAGAAGGATTCCAATGCTTCCAACTAAAAATCGGTATACTTCAAACGGCATGTGAATCAATACAATTGTCCGCAAGGCGATTTCATTTTTCATTTTCAGTATAATAAGTGGAATGGAACCGCAGATATAAGTAAAGAGCATTACATTAATCATCGTGCCCATGATATCATGCCCCAATTCTCTTCCTGAGCGAATTAAATTTTTAATCGCAATTTCATTATCCCGTACCAACAGCTCATTAATCGTCGCCGACATCGTGATCGCCACATCCATAATCGCGCCCAGACCGCCAAGTAAAATCTGCGCCATAAAGATTTCCGGCAAATCGCTTGGACTCGTCACATATTCCATAAAGGTATAATCCACACCTGACGTATGCTGCATTGCCATTTTTAAAAGAAGCATCATGATCCAGACACAGACCAGTGTAGACAAAATAGCCGCTCCTGTTTTTTTGTTGATTCCGCTGATTAAAATCAAAGAAATTACGGTAAAGCAAAGCGTCATTAGGATACTAAGTCTCCAAATATTTTGACCCTTGTCGTACAAGTATAATGCATACCAAAAAATTAAAATATTAATCAGCAAAGATAAAATCACAAAAAATCCTTTTTTCTTCGCTGCCATCAGTACAATTAAAATAAGAGCTGCAAATAAAATTGCCAAATATTTATCTCGCTTCAATCCTAAAATCAAAGCCTTTACAGGAGAGGTTCCTTCTTTTATCTGGATAAAAACTTCATCTCCCTTTTTATATTTTTCATCATGCACCTGAGAAAAAGAATAGGTATTTTTTAACGCAATCTCTTTTCCTTTATAAGTGCCGTTCATCACCCTACCAGTCAGCGTTTGTTCGTAATACGCTTCCTTTTCTCCATGATACCCTTCCACCTCATCGTATTTATGGGTTTCTGCCTTTGTAATCTTGACAATCGGTGTATCGTACCATGCGTAATCGTGAAATACAAATCCAACTCCCACTGTTAACAGGATACAAATCACTATCAGCATATAAAAATGACTTTTTTCTATTTTAATTTCCCGAAGCCTTTGCATCCATTTTTTATTTTTCCACATACTTTTGTTTCCCCTTGCATTCGTTTTTAACTTCATTATTATAGCACCACTGCACAAAATTGCAAAAAAATAGTCACCCTGCTGTAGAATGACTGTTTTCTTTATAAATCTGCAACTGCATTCAGGCTCTCATATCCGTATGGATTTGCCTTATGCCAATTCCATGCATCGCAAATAATTTTTTCAAGCAGTACATGCTCTGGCTGCCAGCCTAATACTTCCTGCGCCTTTTTCGAAGATGCAATCAAAACGGCAGGGTCCCCTGCTCTCCGTTCCTTAATTTCCACAGGGATAAGATGTCCGGTAATTTTTCTTGCAGTTTCAATCACCTCTTTTACAGAATATCCTGTTCCGTTTCCCAGGTTAAAAATATCACTTGCTCCCCCATTTCTCAGATATAAAAGTGCTCGGTAATGCGCGGCTGCCAAGTCCATCACATGTATGTAATCTCTGACGCAGGAGCCGTCTTTCGTTGGGTAATCCTCGCCAAATAGAAATATTTCTTTTCTTTTTCCAAGAGGGACTTGTAAAACCAACGGAATTAAGTGTGTCTCCGTGTCGTGCGCCTCTCCGATTCTGCCATTTTCATGCGCTCCCGCCGCGTTAAAATAACGCAGGGAAACATAGCGGATTCCATATGCATTTGCAAACCATTTCATCATTTTTTCCATAGCCAGCTTCGTCTCACCGTAGGTATTGGTCGGTTCCAGCGTATCCGTTTCTGTGATGGGAATACACTTTGGCTCTCCATACACCGCCGCTGTAGAAGAAAATACAATCTGCCTAACCCCGTTTTCGCGCATTGCATCAAGAAGACATAGCATCCCATACACATTGTTGTGGTAATATTCATATGGCTTTTTCATACTTTCAGAAACGAGTGAATCTGCTGCGAAATGAATCACTGTTTCAATCTTATTTTCTTTAAATACTTGATTTAATCCATCTTTGTCACGAAGGTCTAAGAGATATAAATTTTCCTTAGGAATCGCCTCTTCATGGCCGGTTTGCAAATTATCGACCAAAACGAGAGATTCTCCATTTTCTAAAAAATGAGAAACCGCATGAGAGCCAATATAGCCTGCTGCACCTGTGATTAAAATTTTTTTCTCCTGCTTCATTTTTAGTCTCCGTTCCTGCTGTCGGGGCAAATGATTTGTCTCTCGCAGGAGCAAATCAGCTTTGAAAGAATAACAGTTGATTCGCCTTACGATGGGACTAAAACAATACCGATTGCCCATGCCAGTATTTTGTTTTTGCTTCGCCCTTGCGCAAAATGGCACACGGGCTGCAAGGTTGAAATTCTTTCAGCCTTATTTTCCTCTTCTTTCTCTGATTCGACTCCACATACTACTGAATGATATTCCTAAAAAAGCACCTTTCGAATCAATCAATACATCGGTCCACTCTGCATTTCTCCCGGGCACAAACATCTGATGCCATTCATCGCTTATCGCATATATACAGCAAATCAAAAGAGCGAAAACGAATACCAAGACAGGGTTCTTCACTCGTAAACGAATCCCTTGTGATACGATAAATCCCAGTACCATAAAAAGAGAAAAGTGTGCTACCTTCCGAATATATCGATTGGCGAGCAGTAAATATGACTGCGGCGCCATGGTATCCGGCAAAGCAAGTATTTTTAAATCTATCATTTTTTGTGTAACTCTTAAGCTTAACTGGTTCGTCTGCCCATCCGGCTGTGCGGAAAAAGAGAAGATGAAAAGCATCCACAAGCAAACGACAAGGATTAAGAGCGCTGTTTTTTTCTGATTCATCCGAACAAATTTTCCTTATATACGCCGTCGGCAATTAATTGTCTGAATGAGGCCGCTACGGTTTCTTTGTCTGCTTTATACGTAACGCCAAACCATTTGTCATTCGTTTCTAACAGCTTGACACGCGCTTTTTCTTCTCTTAAAAGGCGGTCTATGATTGTCGGAAGAAGGTATTCTGCTTTTAAATCACTGCTTCCTTTTTCTCCCAAAAAATCTGCAAAGCCCTTTTCAAGAATAGCAAAAAATCCAGGAGTCAGCCCCCACATATTCATAGAAACATAGGCATCTTGGTTTATCCGCTGCAGCAACCCCTCCTCTGTACGCACTGCCGCACCCGGCGAAGCCGCTATTCCCGAGTCCGTCTTTATAATATTTTGTGTTTCCTTTACTTCCTTTAAATACTGATTTTCATCTACTGTGCATAAACCTCTTGTCACCCCGCCATAGTCACTCAAGGTATTTTTTAAAATAAAACCTGCCATACAATAATCGTTCGTTTTGCCTGCTTTCTCTGGGTTATCAAGCCTGCTCAAATAAGCATAGACTTTCCGATAGGCTTCTTTTCCATAATAATCGTCTGCATTGATTACCGCAAACGGCTCACTGACCAAGTCCTTACAGGAAAGGACTGCCTGTCCCGTTCCCCATGGTTTTGTCCGTTCTTCTGTTTTTGCAAACCCGTCTGGAAGATCATCCAGCTCTTGATACGCGTAAGAGACATCACAAATTTTTTCAATCCGTTTTCCGATAATCTCCTTAAAATCCTTCTCTAAATCTTTTCGAATAATAAAGACTACTTTTTGAAATCCCGCCTCCAAGGCATCGTGTATTGAATAATCCATGATAATTTCGCCGTTTGGTCCAACCGGCTCCAGCTGTTTAATCCCGCCTCCGAAACGGCTTCCAATCCCAGCTGCCATAATGACAAGTGATACTCCCATATCCATTCCCCTTCCTCTTTAAACAATAGATACTACGCTCAAAATGCCGTGACTTACTCCTGTAATCAGCAATCCTGCGATAAGGTTTCCTACTAAGATTGCAGGAAATGCCCATTTAAAGCGCAAATTTAAAAGCGCAGCAGCCAAGCTGCCGCTCCAGACACCGGTTCCGGGAAGCGGAATTGCAACGAAAAGAAGGAGCCCCCAAACTCCATATTTTTGTATTTTCCCACTTTTATTTAATGATTTTTCCGTCACACGGTTAATCGTTTCTCGAAATAATTTTGTGCGCTTCATCCAGTTGAAAATGGGCCGAATGGTAAATAAAATAAAAGGCACGGGTATCATGCTTCCAAGAAAGCTGACAATGAACGCATGCACCGGTGACATTCCAAGCGATATACCGACAGGAATCGCCCCGCGCAGTTCAATCACAGGAAGCATCGCTGTGAACAGTACCGTAAATTCTGATGATAATAAGTCTGTAATTGATTGCAGCATAGTTCTATCCTTTTATCTACTTTCTCATGTATTTTCTCAATGAAGCCTGCTTTTTCAATCAAAATCCGTCTATCTTCCAGGTAAAATTCTCTTTGACTGCTTTTGTTTTATCATATACTTTTTAAAAGTTTCCTTCAAGGATTCTGATCCTTTTTCATAAATATTTAAGATTTGTGTGATTTGTCAAAATACTTTTTTCATATAGAACTCATGTCGAAACAGGTTCTGAAATTTACATTCTACTCCTTCTACAAAGCAGAATTATTCTTCTCTTAATTTTGAAAAACCTCATATTACAAATTTCCATTTAATTCTATATTACACTAACGATTCAGAATTTTCCATGGTTTTTATTTAATATTTTTATATAATGTGAAAAAGTTTTCAATGCGGATAAGAATATAAAAGAAGAGCAAAAATCAGACATTCAGATGTAATCAGACATAAACAGAAACAATGATTTAAAATGACGCTCCCTATAGGGAAGAGCGCTTTGCTGGCGGTACTTTTGTAGTTGGGATTTTTATTTCAATCCACGCCCTCCTTGCGGAGAGCGACAAATTTCCTTTTTCCAAAACATACTAACATCAACCTCTTTGATAAAGCTGCAAGTCCTATAATTATATTCTAAAAACGAATCATAAAATCTATCATTCTATATCGCACGTATGCTAGAAAACGAAAATGGGTAATCACACTATGGCTATATGGATGAAGACACAAGCCAATAAATTGGAATTTCTGTCATTCTATGGTCATTTGATACGCTGAATTGGAAAAACAGATCTGACCTATAACTTACCCTTAATACGATTGTATATTTACTTCTCTTTCACATATTCATGTGGACGCTCCACATAATCTTTAACCTTATATTCTCCGATGCTTTCATACTTTCCAGAGACAGTAGGTGATGCTTCATCATCATTAAAAGGCTCCCCTACTATTGCATCACTAAAAATCCGCTCAAGATATTCGTGTTTTGAGTACATTCCCTGAGATGCCCATACTAGAGCATTTCTCACATAAGCTGAATGAACTTTAAAAAGCTTGTGGTTGACTTCAAATCCAAGATGTTTTGCCAGTAGCACCGCAAACACAATACAAGTTCTGGTGTTGCCTTCTCTAAAGGGGTGAATCTGCCAAATTGTTGCTAAAATTCTCTCTAAACGAAATACGATATCCTTATCGTTGCTGTCTGCTCTTTTCAGTTTCTTAATTTCCTTCATAACAGCATCAAGCTCTTTCTTAATCTGTTTAGGGAAAGTATATCTAACCGTATCCCCACCTAGCACATCTTCATATTTAGCGATTTGAATTGTACGAAATTCTCCTGCCCAATCGTAAATTTGTCCAAAGATATTGAGATGAATATTTTGCAGTGTTTTTGTATCAAAGACTTTATAAGATTGATTATAGACCGCAACCATAGATAAATTCGTTATGTCTGCCTCAGCTTTACTTAACAAATCACAATCTTTGATATTCGCAAGATTTTTTAAAATATCTACATCGTCATATAAATAAGGGTCCTGCATTTTACACCTCCGCTGCAAAGCCGTACATATTCAGTGTATATTTAAATATAGAAAGGAAAGATTCATCTCCGGTTTTCCACTTATCAATATTCTGTTGCGTTGCCTTACTAGCAGGTACACCCTCGATGGCATTGAGTGCATTGGCAAAGGATACACTACGTTCTTTTTGCAAACTGCTTAAAGAATCCATTCCAGAAGATAATTTAAGTAGAGTAAGGTATCTGGCGATACTTTGATCGATTAGTGCAGCTGCCTGTTCTAGCTCTTTTAAGCGTGATTCTATTTTAGGAAGCTCCGCTTTATATTTTTTACAAAGCTCCACTTTTTCTTTTATAGTATCAACTTCATTTTCTTTTAGATACTTGCTTGTTATTTTTCCATTTACTCTATTTTGTAGATAGTAATATTGTTTTTCTCTAATCGTTTTCGTAGAAATATACCCCTCCGGAAGGGATGGGAGTGTTTGCTCTATTTTATTTTTTTGGAGCAGGAGCTCTTTGTATTCATTTATAATAATAGCTGCCATCCATTATCACCTCACTATTTAATATAATTATTATATCATACATTAACCTAATCATCCATATTATATTCATTTGTAGGTTAAATTTCATGTAGTGGATTATTCGATAAATTATTGTAAGGATGGTTTTAAGTCAATATAGTGGGCACCAAAAAGGCGACTTTTATGCAACATCTTTTGAGTATAATACATTTGGGTCTTGTAGTCTGGGTTACTATGAATCTTTATTTGATTGTACCAGATTCTATATATTCAAAACAAGCATTTCAATCCACGCCCTCCTTGCGGAGAGCGACGGCAACAATAACGTGCTGCCAGTGGAATGGGCGATGATATTTCAATCCACGCTCTCCCTGCGGAGAGCGACACCTTTATAGCGATGCAATCTTGGGCTTTTCAGGAATTTCAATCCACGCTCTCCCTGCGGAGAGCGACAGCAAGCTTTACTTGCCGCCCATCAATGGCGTTTATTTCAATCCACGCTCTCCCTGCGGAGAGCGACATAAAATTCTTGTGATTCATTTTCTTTATCTTGCCAATTTCAATCCACGCTCTCCCTGCGGAGAGCGACAATTAGGAC
>CAUQTI010000017.1:0-67725 GCA_963521065.1 uncultured Anaerovorax sp.
TACTAAGTTCCAGTTTTGAGCTGAATGGACTGGAATTTAACTTTTCAATTCAGCTTTAACGAAGCGAATGCACTACAAAAATAGACTAGCGAATTGTACTGATCCCCAAAAGTTAGACCTAAAAATCTAACAATTGGAGGTCAGTATTTTTATGTCCAAATATACTTTTGAATTTAAGAAGAAGGTTGTTGTGGCTTATCTAAATGGAGAAGGAGGGAAAAATTATTTAGCAAAGAAATACAGTGTTTCAGCCTCGAGTAATGTAAAAATTTGGGTCGATAATTACAAATCACAAGGTGACCAAGGTTTGATGCGTTCTAGAAAACAAGAGAAATACTCTTTTGAATATAAGCTTGGTGTTGTAGAATTATATCTAACAAGTGAGGTTTCATATCAAGAATTAGCTATTCAAGAAGGAATCCATAATCCTGCACAGATTTGTAAATGGGTGAATGATTTCCAAATTGCTGGTCCTGAGGCTTTGAGACCTAGGAAAAGAGGTCGGAAGAACGTGTTTGATAAGCAAAACAATAAACATAAATCTCAGCCTAGCGAAGCAAATTCAATAGACACTAGTGCTGAACATGTGAAACATCTTGAAGAGGAACTTTTAAAACTGCGGATAGAGAATGCCTATTTAAAAGAATTGAGGAGGCTGCGTTTAGAGGAGGAAGCTCTTCTGAAAAACAGCGAGAATGATCCACAGCCTCCGAGGAGAATTCAAACTAAAATATATTCTCGCCGTTATGGGCTTTCCCAAAGCAACATATATGTATTGGCAGAAAAGATTTGATAGAGAAAACCCAAATCAGGACATAGAAGATAAAATTCTAGAGATTCATGAAATAAACAAGGATTACGGCTATCGTCGGATGTATGGTGAACTTAGAAATCAAGGCTTCATTGTTAACAAGAAGAAAGTGCAGAGGATCATGCAGAAGCTAAATCTTAAAGTTATTTCTTTTACGAGAAAAAGCCGTAAGTATAGTTCTTATAAAGGCAAAGTTGGAAATATTGCACCAAACAGGATTAGAAGACGTTTTAATACTCACATTCCTCATCAGAAAATAACAACGGATACTACCGAGTTTAAATACTACGAGGTAGATTCTAAGGGGCATATGACAATGCATAAGCTGTTCCTAGATCCATTTATGGATCTGTGCAACGGTGAAATCCTAAGTTATGGTATTGATAAAAGGCCATCAGCGGCTAACGTTATGAACGCCTTAAATGAGGCTATAAAAATAACATCCGATTGCCCATATAGAAGAACTTTTCATTCTGATCAAGGTTGGGCTTATCAAATGAAGGTATACTCACATCGTCTTAAAGAAGAGCGAATATTTCAAAGCATGTCTCGAAAAGGCGACTGTCTAGATAACTCTGTTATGGAGAACTTCTTCGGACTCTTAAAACAAGAAATATACTATGGCGTTGTTTATTACAGCTATGAGGAATTGAAGACTGAGATCGAAAAATATATAAAGTATTACAACGAACAAAGAATCAAAGAAAAACTAGGATGGATGAGCCCTGTACAATACAGGCGCAATCTCTTGGCTGCATAAAATTAGCGAGGCAGCCGAAGCTATCTCGCTAATAAAGTCTAACTTATTGGGGTCACATCAAATCGCTAATCTATTTTTTGCTTTGAGCACAGCCTATATTTTACAAAATAGAGTGTTATACGATATTTAAAGATCTAGATTTATAACCGTTCTGCCCTTTATCTGCCCTTTTAAAATTAAATCTATTTTTTCGCTTACCTCTGTGAGCGAAATTTCTTGAGCATTCATATCTAAATTTTCTGGCTTCCATTCCGTTGCAAGCTTCGCCCATAATTCACTTCTTAAATCCATTGGATACTGTACAGAATCCACACCAAATAAAGATACGCCTCGCAAAATAAATGGATATACTGTGGTTGGAAGCTCGTAAGAAGCTACATTTCCACAACAGGTCACACATCCGCCATACCGGACGGATTTTAAAGCGGTTGCCAAAACATTACCGCCTACGGTATCGATTACTCCTGCCCATCTAACTTTTAACAGAGGTCTCCCGGATTGATCGTTTAATTCCTCACGAGGGATGATGTCTTTTGCTCCTAATTGTGTCATATATTCTTTTTGTTCAACTTTTCCAGTCGCAGCAATAACGCGATATCCGAGCTTATTCAAAATTGAAACGGCTATGCTTCCTACTCCGCCGGTTGCGCCAGTTACCAGGATATCCCCATCTTGAGGCTTAATCCCGTGTTGTACAAGCTTTCTAACTGAAATGGCTGCTGTAAATCCAGCGGTACCAAATATCATACTTTCTTTCAGTGTAAGACCTTCCGGCACTTTAACGACCCATTCCTCAGGAATCCGAACGTATTGACTAAAACCACCAGAGGTATTCATCCCCAGGTCGTACCCCGTAACAAGTACTTTGTCTCCTGGCTTAAAACTGTCACTCGAGCTTTCCTCCACAATTCCTGCAGCATCGATTCCCGGAGTGTGAGGATATTCTTTTGTAACCCCTTTATTGCCATTTGCTGAAAGCGCATCCTTATAATTTAAGGAAGAGTATTTTACATTCATTAAAACTTCGCCTGGTGGAAGTGCAGAAATATCTTTTGTTACAATACTTCTGTAAAATTTTCCATCTTCAGCTTCACTAACTACCATTGTTTTGAACTCGGTTTTCATAATTTCACTTTCCTTTCAGTGCGATTTGTTTGATATCAAACTAATTATACTTCGTAAATAGTTTTGCGTCAAACCCTTTCCCATTATTGCTTTAATACAGTCCCTTATGTATAATTTACATCATTGGAGGTTTAAAACTGAATGAGCGATAAATATATAGTGTATTTTATAAGTAGAACCAAGCAAAAAATGCTTCAATTTATTGAGCAAAGGCTTCGTGAAAATGAAGTAGATGATTTGATTACCTCGCAAGGCAATGTTCTTACTGCTTTGTATGAAAATAACGGCAGGCTGACCATGAGTCAAATTGCTCAAAAAATTGGAAAAGACAAGTCAACGGTGACCCCTCTTGTTGATAAATTACTGAAACTTGGCTATATTGATAAAGAAAAAAATGAAAAAGATAAGAGAATTACCTATATCAGATTAACGGAACGCGGTATCGCTTTAAAACCAAAGTTTGATTCAATCTCAAATCAGGTTTATGAAACCGCTTATAAAGATTTTACTACCGAAGAAAAAGAAACTTTTTTAAGGTTATTAAAAAAGCTGAATGAGAATTTTACACAATCCTCAAGTAAATAAGGGATCAAATGAGTTTCTTTCACCGTATCTTTCCCCACCTTCATAAATCGTTCTATCAGTATTGAATTTCTGTCTTCAACATTCATACGCACTTCTTTTGTTCTATAAATAATATGAATCTAAAACATATTTTTTCGAGTATAACGCAAAAATCAGGCTGAAACGGATACAAGTTGTATCTGTTTCAGCCTGTCTGCTTGGAGCTCCTGGCCGGATTTGAACCGGCGACCTACGCATTACGAATGCGTTGCTCTACCAACTGAGCCACAGAAGCATATTTATTTTTACTCTTACTCTGAATTACAAATAAGACTTAGATTTTTTTACTCTTTTTTACAAAACGGCAACGGATGCTTGGGGTGCTTTTTATGATGCTCGATGCATTCGTCGCAACGGCCGTGACGTTTGCACGACTTCCACTTACATACGCATTTCACTTTTTCTTCTGTCAGACGTTCTTCCAAGATGCTTTCCTGCCTTATCTCCCGCTCATATTTTTATTTAAATGTATTTTTTCATTCAAATCGGCAAAGCATGAATGTAATACAATGAAACGTTACCATTGAGTATACTACCATATTTTTTTATTCTTCGCAACAAAAATCCAACTCTTTTTAAAAAAACTACTTTACCTGTCGTAGTAATTATGTTATCCTAAAATTACTACGACAGGTAAAGTAAAACGAAAGGAGATTTGATATTTGATTAGCAGTGATATCATTCGTGGCTATAATGACACGATTATCTTGCATCTGCTGTTGGAAAAGGATTCCTACGGTTATGAAATTTCAAGAGAAATTGAACAAAAAAGTGGCGGATGTTACATAATAAAGGAAACCACTTTGTATTCTGCCTTCTCTCGCTTAGAAAAGAATGGTTTTCTAGTTTCTTACCAAGGCAATGAAACCTTTGGAAGAAAACGAACGTATTATAAAATCACAAATGCAGGCCGTGAGTATTACCATCAGAAATGTCAAGAATGGAACCTGACAAAAAAAGTAATCAACTTATTTACAAAGGAGAATATTGAAGATGAACCAAATTAAAAATTATATCGAAGCTATGTTTTCCGGCTTACCGAAAACACAAAACGTTGTTGAAATGAAATTGACAATGCTTGAAAATATGCAGGAAAAGTTTGAAGCGCTATTAAACGAAGGTAGAAATGAAAACGAGGCACTAGGGATTGTATTTTCTGATTTTGGAAACATAGAGGAATTAAAAGAAGAGCTCGGAATTATCGGCGAAGCACCTTACAATGCAGCTGCCGCTGAAACAACAGAAGATGCTGCTCTAAAAGAAGAATTCTATGCCTTTAAAAAGAAATTTGGAATCGCAATTGCAATTGCCGTCACCTTCTTTATCTTATCCCCACCTTTATACCTTCTCGTCGAATCGTCAGTAAACGATACGATGGCAATCTTTTCATTTTTCCTTGCAATTGCGTGTGGTACAGGAATCTGCATTTATTTTGGCATACAGGATGAGAAATATAAGCAGCTGCTTCGCATAGGAAACGCCCCACCTACAGCGGCGGAAAGCCCGATTACTTCGCTTATCTCTGCCATTGTTTTTCCTCTTGCCACCATTGTCTATTTGATTATGGGATTTTTATGGAATTTATGGCATCCGGGATGGATTGTTTTCCTCGCAGCGGCAATGCTTGTTGGTATCAGTAAAGCAATCGCAGCTTTCAAAGGGAATAAGTAGGTTATTTATAAATATCCTACTTATTCCCTTCAAATGCTTCTTTTTATTCCGTTTTAATGCAATCGTCCTTGTATCAACCGGATTCCCCTTTGTGGTGTCTGAAATCCGCTTTCTTTGCTCCCGCTTTTATCGCATTTCATTCATACGTTTATTTTTCATACTGGCACCCCTTAAATACCGGATCAAAATGGCAGATACCTTTAAATTGGCAATAATCGCAAGCAGTTGCGGTTTTCGTCTTCTTCGGCTGAATGTCCAGTTTTCCGTCAACCAATTCTTTACACAGATGTTCAATCGTATGCTGCATCTCTTGCCTGAATTCTTCAAACTCTGTTTCCCCCAGAAGCTTTCCTTCCGAAGTCCCTGAAAAAGTACCGTCTTTTTTCTTTCGAACAGGGATAATGTCAGAAATCCCGGAAAAATCTCCCCCAATGTTCTCGATTACCTTTGGATCGTCCAAAAGAACACCATCCAGCTTAAACGTACGGGCAAGCTTTTCATTCAGTATCTGCATATACTCTTCTACTGAAAATCCACTTGCGTCAAGCATAGGTTCTGCGATTTCAAAATAGAAAACTCCCGCAGGTTTGGCTTTTTCTCGCTCAAATCCACCCATTGCAGCTTCCAAATAAAGCATGAGCTGCAAGCGCCAGCCCTTTTTCGCTTCTTCCATATCAAAGCGCTCTTTTCCGGATTTGTAATCGATAATCTTGATAAAGTCAGTTTCGCCTGATAGAATATCCACCCTGTCAATTTTCCCCTCAATCCGAACGGTTTTCCCCTGTGCTTCCACTCGAATAGGCGGGAAGATTTTCTCCTTGCCTTGTCCAAATTCCGCTTCAAAATATACTTCTCTGATCCGACCATTTTGCACATGCGACACTAATGCCCATGCCGCGTCACTGCACACGCTGCTCATTCGCTCCAAGCGATAGTTTTCTTCTTCTCCCTGTGCAAAGACACCTTCGCGATACTCTTTTGCAATCTCCTGCATCAGCAGAGTGATCTGCTCTGTACATTCGCCTTTTGACAAGGTCATCCAAGGGGAGCTTTCAGCATTAATCGCGACCCCCTCAAGCGTGAGTTGCTGTGAAAAACGCATCAGACACTCATGATAAGCATCTCCAGTTTCTCTTCCTGCAATTTCAAAAATACGCCGCTCTGCCGGTCGAAGACCGTATTGAACATAGTGGGCAAACGGACAGCGAGAAAACCGCTCCAACCTGGAAGGGCTTAGAAGAAAGTCTTTCCATCCGTCTTTTTTATAAAGCGCTTCCACCAAATCACGTTTCATCTTTTCCGTACGATTCTCATACAAGAGTCCCGCCTGGAGTGCAGAAATAATTCCCGGCAGCTTTACCTCACTCTCTTCCTCTGCCTGCTTCAAAAACCAGTTGTATACGAACTTCCATTGTTTTTTAAGTTCTTTTCCATCGGAGGCTTCTCTCAATGCCTCTGTCAGATAATTAGCCGTGCTTTTTATTCTCTGAATTTTCGGCATGAAATCATCCCTGTTTTGAATGTCTTTTTGAATTGTGTGGTTGAAAAATAGCTCGTGTAATTTCTCAAATATCATCGAGGGCTTTTTCTCTTTCCCTTCGATGTCTGAAACAGTATAGCTCATCCAGAGAAAGTCAGTCGGCTTTGAAAGGGTTTTATAAATGGCAAGCTTCTCTTCCTGCACGCGCAGGAGGTCGTCCCTGCAAATTTCGATTCCCCTTTTTGTCAATATTGCCTTTTCGTCTTCATTTAGCAGTGCTTTCTCATTTTGTGCTGACGGCAAGACGCCTTCATTTGCACCCATTACAAAAAGTGCCTTTATCTTTCCAGTACGGGTTCTCTGCATTGTCCCCACCAGAACTTGGTCAGCGGTCGGCGGCAAAAGTCCAATTTCTACTGCCTCAAACCCAGAACGCAAAAGCGCCCCATAGTCCTGAATAGAAAGAGACTCTCCCCCCAAAAGCTGAACAAGCTGGTCAAGCATCCCGAGCACTACCGCCCACACCTGTGCCATCTCTTCTGCATATTCATAATCCATCCGTTCCATTAATTCCTTTTGCAGCTTTTCCAACTTGAACGGCAGGCCCAGCACATCGTTTAAAAACTGGTACAACACGGCCGTCTGTTTTTCTACATTTTCTGCTTTTTTAAAATCACTTCGAAACTGCTCAATTTCAGAACAAAAGACAGCACGCATCTCATTTAATGTAGAGAGCTTTTCCTCTCCCCATTCCTTCTGCCCGTATTGAAACTCATTTTTCCATCGTCCACCCCTTATCTTATATTGAATGCTGTAGTTCTCTAGGTCTTCGATTTCTACGGATTGTAGATCTGCTGAAAAAAAGAGCCCCGTCTTTATGCATTCAAAAACATCGTCAAATCGATAGTTCCCTTCCGCAAGTACCAATAAGCTAAGAATCAAGCGAATTGCAGGATTATGTAATATTCTTCGCTTGCGGTCTAGAAAAAAAGGAATTTCATACTGCTCAAACACTCTTTGTAAAACGGAAGCACGTTCCTCAATGTCATTACAAATGACTGCGATATCACGAAAACGCAATTCGTTCTCCCTTACAAGTGAGATAATCTGTGCTGCTGCGGTCTCCGCTTCTGCATAAAAATTGGCACAGGCACAAAAAGAAATTGCATTTCCCTCTTTCGTATATTGTTTTTGCGGATACGAAAAGAGTTCTTGCTCCATATAAACAAGCTCTTTCATTTTCTTCTCATTTAAAAATTGCCCCTCTTCTTTTTCCTCAATTCGATACAATTCTGGAATCTCAAGCAATTCAAAAGGACAGCGATTTTCCGCCGCCAATGCTTCTAAACGCCTCACTACCGTCTTTGACAGGTCAAAGAGGTCACGATCCCGGGTTTCTTCCTTACAATCTGTCAACACAAATGCAACATTACGAGATTGTAGCATGAATGATTCAATGATTTTCAAGGACTTTGGCGTAAAGGAATCAAACCCGTAAACCCAAATCTCAGAGTTTTTTATCCAAGTGGATTCGCGTATTTTTCGTGCATACAACGTCATATTGTCTTCTGTATCATTGTAATTGCCGTCCAGCGCTTCTTCATAAGAAATGTAGATTTTCTGAATATCGCGCAGTTTTCTATATAACAGAGAATCCTCTTCCAATTCTGAAATGTAATTCTCCAGCTCTGCTGCCGTCAAATTATATTGCTTCATTTCCGTAATAAAATCATTTACCAATTCAATAAAGGCATGTGATTTTTCCATACCGGAAAAGGCTTCAAAAGATGCCTCTTTTTCCCCGACAATCTTTGAAAACAGCATATGCCTCCCATATTTATCGATGTGCAGCCTTTTATCTCCGCCGGTTTCTTGAAGCACTCGCTCTCCAAGGCGAGACTGGGACAGCACCTCTAAATCCATAAGTCCTTCCACAGCAAGACAGGCGAAAGCATTGCGCTCCGCCTGTAATGTGAATTGATCAGGTACCATCAATAAAATATTCTCTTTTTCTCGCTTTTCCTTTAGACTTTCCCCTATCTTTTCAAATAAAAAGCGATCCTTATCTAAGCTCTCTCTTCCGTAATACACTCGCAGCATGAAGCTCCCTCTTTCTCTCTTGATTTATGATCCGCATACAACTCACTGCGTTTCTTTTATCTTACTTTTTTTGAAGGAGTTTGACAATGCCTTATTCTGAAAAGAGTGCTGTAGATAAATAGCGTTCGCCGGTATCCGGAAGAAGAACAACAATCAGTTTTCCTTTGTTTTCCGGTCGTTTTGCAAGCTCTGTTGCAGCAACTACCGCAGCCCCGGAGGAAATACCAACCAAAAGTCCTTCCGTATGCGCAATCTCTTTTCCTACTTTGAACGCCGCTTCATCCGCTACTGTGATTACTTCATCGTAAATGTCAGTATCCAGTGTATCCGGAACGAAACCTGCGCCGATTCCTTGAATTTTGTGCGGACCGCCTTTTCCCTGCGAAAGGACTGGTGAAGATGCCGGTTCTACCGCAACTACCTTCACTTCAGGATTTTTCTCCTTTAAATATGCTCCTGCGCCGGAAACGGTACCGCCGGTTCCAACTCCGGAAACAAAAATATCTACTTTTCCGTCTGTATCATTCCAAATTTCAGGTCCGGTCGTCGCCTTATGAATCGCAGGATTTGCCGGATTCTCAAACTGGCTTGGCAAAAATGCATTTGGCGTGGATTCTACTAATTCCTTCGCCTTTTCAATTGCGCCCTTCATTCCTTTTGTTCCATCTGTCAATACAATTTCTGCGCCGTACGCTTTCAATAGATTTCTGCGTTCAATGCTCATCGTCTCCGGCATAGTTAAAATAATCTTGTAACCTCTTGCGGCTGCAACAGATGCCAGACCGATTCCTGTATTTCCACTGGTCGGCTCGATAATAACAGAGCCGGCTTTGAGCAATCCGCGCTTCTCTGCATCGTCAATCATCGCTTTTCCTACACGGTCTTTTACACTCCCTGCCGGATTAAAATATTCTAACTTTGCAGCCAGCGTTGCTTCCAGGCCATGCTTATTTTCATAATTTGATAACTCCAAAAGCGGCGTATTTCCGATTAAATCTGTTAAACTCTTTGCAATCTTACTCATTTCCGTCCTCCATTCTGTGCTTTCTCGCACACATTTATATTTACCTATATTTCATACATGTTTAATATGTTTTCATTATATGCACTTTTTTCTTTCTTGTCAACCTTTTTTCATAAATTTTCTATATAATTATTACATATATGTTTACTATACATTGACATTCCTTTTGTTCTTTTATATAATAAGGTAAGATTTTATTCCTGTCCCACCCCACATAGGAGGAAACTATGCGAATTTCAGCAAAAAGCCGCTATGCTTTGGCTGCGCTTACTTATATGGCACAAATTCACGCCAACGACGAAACCGTTACCCTTATCAAAATTTCTGAGGCACTTGGAATTTCCAAGCTTTATCTGGAACAGGCCTTTTCTCAGCTTAGGCAGGCTGACCTTGTCAGCTCTATCAAAGGGCCGCAGGGTGGTTATCTTTTAAGTCGGGCTCCCGAAGAAATTACAGTCTATCAAATTTTTTCAGCAATCGAAGCCTCCTTGTTTCAGGCTGCGGAACAGACGGTACGGGAGAAAGCTCCCTTTTTAGATAAAGCAATGGAAACGCGTGTTTTCTCCATACTGGACGAAGCGATCGCAAAAACCTTGAAAAGCATTACCTTAACGGATTTAATCGAGGAGGAAGCGCGCCACAACCAAGAGTCCGCCTATATGTTCTTTATTTAAAAGAGCCGCTGGCACTTAGGAGGGAAATTATGGAGCTTAGTATCGGTAAGGTTTCAAAATTGTTCGGGATATCACCGGAAACACTTCGCTATTATGAAATGGAAGGGTTTCTATTTCCGAAAAGAAACCCCTTAAATGGATATCGCGAGTATACCTTTGAAGATATTTTTTTGCTTACCGATCTTTTATTTTACCGCGACATCGGAATCCCAATCAAGGATATTCACGAGATATTCAACGGCATGAAGGCCTCTGAAATTACAGGCTTAATCAGTGAAAAGAAAATAAAGATTCAGGAAAAAATCGAACATTACAAGAGCTTTCTCGTCAAACTGGAAAACTGGGAGGCACTGCACACGGAGTCTCTTCAATTCTACGAAAAGTATGATATACGACCCATGCCGGCAGCACTTTATAAAACCAATTCCTATGACCGTTATGCCGACAGCCTCTTTTCTTTCCAAAAAGCATTGCGCCCAAATCAAAGCTTGGATTTTTTTCTTACTTTCTCCTTTTATTGCAATTTAAGAGAAGCTAAGCCGCTAAAAATAAAGCGCTACATTGTTTTAGATAAGAGTGTTTCTCAAAATTTGAATTTTGACTTTTCAGGAAAGGATATTGCCGAAGAGAAAGCAGAACGCTGCTTATTTACCGTTTTAAAGTATAAAAGCAATGTGGATGAAATGCTAAAACCTTTACTCGACTATGCAGACTGCCACCACTTCACACTAACCGGTGACATCTATGCAAGGCAAAGCATTAGTGAGTATGAGTCAGAACACTGTACGGAATACTATCGCGTGTATGCGGTTCTAAAATAACAGATGGAAATCCTACTTTAAAAGATCTTTCTCGTCTCTGAAAGGATATAAGAAAGATTTTTTTATACCGCTTAATAAATTTCATCTCAAAAGAAAGTGCACAATACCCAGCCCGGCAAAATAATTTGCGACTCCTGAGCAAAGGCTAATCGCGACATATAAAACCGCACTTTTTTGTCTATTCTTTTCACAGAGCCTGACACTCTCATACATAAACGAGGAAAAGGTCGTATACCCGCCCAAGAATCCATCCCCAAACAGGAGATAGCTATTTGCACTTAAATTCAGCCCGTTTACTACTCCTAGAAGAAACGCTCCTAATGCATTGATTATAAAGGTGGCAATCGGAAATGCACTTCCAAATTTTTTAGACAGAAAGCTCCCCATTCCAAGCCTTACCACGCTCCCCATAGCTCCTCCTACTCCAACGAGAATAAAATACATCCTTACCGCCCCCTTTCTTTTTTTCTTTTTATAGAATTTATTTTCTTTGCACTCAGACCTCCAAGCAATCCCGCTGCGAATCCCAATACGGCTGAAAACAGCATATAAACACTTGCTGAAAAAACCGTTCCCGATTGCAGAAGGAGTGCAGTCTCTTTGCATAAGGTAGAAAAAGTCGTGAAGCCGCCCAAGAATCCTGCTGTAACTCCAACTCGCAGTTCTTCGCTCTTGTTTTGGCTTTCAAATGCCAGTTCCATGATAAATACCATTAAAAAAGCACCGATTCCGTTTATTAGAAAAAGATTACTCGGAAGCAACTCATTTGAATAGGGAATTGTTATTTGCGCGATTCCATATCGAGACACCGCCCCTGCAAAGCCACCACAGCCTGTATACATATACTTTTTCAAAAAAGACCTCTTTCCCGCCTGCAATCAATCCTAAGTTATATTAGATGCCTCATTCACCGCAGCGATTTCTCAAAAATAAAAAAGCCGACAAGTTCTGTAATATTACAGAAGTCATCAGCATTAAATGCAGTTTGGCCTACACCGGGGAGTACCTCATTCCCTCTTTTAATATCATAGCGCATTATTTATGAAAAAGCGAGACCTGTTTTTCTATTTTAGATAAAAAGATTATTTTTTTCTTGACTCTATAGTTACTACAGGGTTTATTCTTATAATAGTAAAACTATTATAAGGCATATATTTTATATCACGACTAGAACGGAGGTCTTATCATGGAAACAGCTGCTTTTACCAAACGGCAGACTTACCCCGAATTTTTAAGATTTTTACTGCCTTCTGTGGTCAGTATGATCACCCTGTCCTTTTACACTACCGTAGACGGATTTTTCGTATCTCGCTTTGTCGGTGCCAATGCACTCGCTGCGATTAACATTGTTGTTCCTCTCACCTGCGTCTTTTACGGTATCTCTCTGATGCTTGCTTCCGGCGCCGGCGCTTTTATTGCAATGAAGCTGGGAGAACAGAAAAAAAAGGAAGCCGATGCACTCTTTAGCTTTACGGTCCTCGCTTTGCTTCTGATCGGACTTGCAATGACGCTTTTGTGCATTCTCTTTTTAAATCCAATTTTAAGGCTTTTGGGCGCAACGGATTTATTGATGCCTTATGCTTCAACGTACGGCTTTCTAACGGCAATTATGACCATTCCCATGATGTTCAAGCTATTTCTTGAACACTTTGCCCGTATTGATGGAAACCCCTCGCTGGCCTTTTTTATGTCTACCTCTGGATTGATTTTAAACATCATTTTTGACTATGTATTTATTGTTCCGATGCAGCTTGGTATCTTTGGCGCAGCACTCGGAACACTTTTATCCATTTTCTTGTCTGGCATGGTTGGCGTCCTGTATTTTTTTAGCAGACGTTCAAATCTTTCTTTTACAAAACCGCTTGTAGACGGACTCTTTTTCATCCGCTCATGCATTAATGGAAGCTCCCAGATGATGATTGAATTATCCACTGGTATCATTACGTTTCTGTTCAATATCGGTATTTTAAAATACCAGGGAGAAACCGGAATTGCAGCCGTATCCATTATCATGTTTGTCTACTACTTTCTTGTAGCAATTTACATGGGCCTTTCTGTCGGTGCTTCCCCCATTATCAGCTACAGCTACGGGGCTAAGAATGCATGGCGCACGAGGCTGGTGCTTCGCCATTCCTACATCAGTCTAGCTTGGTTGTCAGCTCTGATCTTTCTTTTTGCACTTACCGGAAAATCTTTTATGATTCAAATTTTTACAGAAGATGCTGCTGTCATCCAAGTTGCAGAATATGGAATGCTCCTGTTCTCTTGGTGCTTCCTCTTCACAGGCATCAACATCTTTATTTCGACCTTATTTACCGCAATTGGTAACGGGCGGATTGCCGGAATCTTGTCTTTATTCCGCTGCCTAATCTTCGCGGCCTCCGCAATTCTGCTCCTTCCAAAATGGATGGGTGAAGCAGGTATTTGGCTTGCAGTCCCTGCTGCCGAATTTCTCACCTTGTTTTTATCTGCTTATTATTATAAACGATACCATCATACTATGTTTCCAGAAACGGCAGAGTCCGATTTACAAGAGCAAGCCTCTGCAATGCATCCATAAGAGCTTCTTCCTTTAAAAGCGCGTGTAAAATAAAAAATGTTATTTCCAAAAAAGGATTGACATTTTGTATTTATATTAATATATTAGTATATACTAATATATTAATAAGGAGTATGTTATGGCAAGAAAAACAGCATATATTTCAACTCAATGTGTCGCGTGCGGTGCCTGCTTAAAGGTCTGTCCGCTCCATGCGATTTCCATTTTTAGGGGAAGCAGAGCTTCCATTGATTCTTCAAAATGTGTCGGCTGCGGCAAATGTCAAAAGACTTGCCCCGCTTCGGTCATTCAACTGATTGAAAGGAGTGAAGTATAAATGTCGCAGAAAAAACACTGGTATGATTTTCTGTGGATTGCAACCGCAGTATATCTGCTGTTAGGCTTTTTCAATATTATTTTTGCGTGGCTCGGCATTCTATGTTTTGCACTTCCCCTCCTGTTCGCATTGATTGGCGGCAACAAGCATTACTGCAATCGCTACTGCGGAAGAGGTCAACTTTTTGAACTTTTGGGAAATCGCTTTGGCTTATCCGCTCATCGCACAATCCCTGCGTGGCTTCGCTCAAAATGGTTTCGATACGGGTTTCTTCTCTTTTTTCTCACGATGTTTGTGAATATGCTCTTTTCAACTTACCTCGTATTTTCCGATGTTCGTGAGCTAAGAGAAGTTGTCACCTTGTTTTGGACGTTTAAACTTCCTTGGGAATGGACGAATGTTTCTATTGTTTCCCCCTGGATTGCACAGTTTTCCTTTGGCTTTTACAGCCTAATGCTTACCTCTTCCTTATTGGGGCTGATTACTATGGCCTTATACAAACCCCGCTCATGGTGTGTTTATTGCCCAATGGGAACTATGACGCAAGGAATCTGTCAGCTAAAGCAGAAAAGCGCCCACAACGAAATATCTGCCCCCTCACAATCTGATTTGTAACACAGTGGGCCTACATGAAGAAAGGAATAAAAAATGGATGACTTAAAAGACAAAAAACAAAATACAGAAGAAGAGAGCAACCCTAAAACAGCGCAGGAAATCTTAATGACAGAGGAAAATCTGTCTCGTGTGGCGGAGCTTCTTAAGGTTTTAGCGAATGAAAACCGACTTATGATTTTATGTGTTCTATTAAACCATTCGCTCAGTGTCAGTGAAATCGGAAGTCAAGTTTCGCATATTACACAATCCGCACTTTCACAGCACCTTTCTGTGCTGAAAGCACATCGGATTTTAAAATCAAAAAAAATCGGGCAGGCAATGATTTACTCCATTGACGACCCTCGTATAAAGGAAATTCTTCAAGTCTTAAAAAATCATTATTGCTGTTAAGAGCTCGATTTCTCCAGTTCATTTATTTTTATTTGCTGTACTTTCTTAAATCCGCTTCCACAGTCCCGTCCCTTGTACCCATTTTTTTCGTTTACCCATGAAAAAAATGGGTACATTTTTCATAGGCAGCGATAAAATCAGCTTTGAAAGACATTTTACAGCTGCTTGCCTCTGTGAATGAAATTTTGAAAAACAATTCTCAAGCAAAAGGCTTTGGATTGTTTCCCGCCTGATTCGGATATCACGCTCAAAATAAATGTCAAAATACCTGCGGTCAGAACATTGCATTTACACATTTTTCATGTTAGCATAACGGTTGAGAATAAGGAGATAATGAAGTACATATTGCATGTGGGCATCTTAATATGTATGGAGTCAGTGATGCAACCCACCTGATCTCATCAATTGAGTAAAGGAGAATACACTAATGATCAAGAACGCAACTATTAAAAGAAAACTGGTACTTATTTTCGGATGCCTTATTTTTGCCACAGTCTTTATTCAAGGGCTTATCTCATTTGTCGAGCTTACGAAGGCCCACAACTCTGCGATTATCGCTGAACAGCAAAAATTTGATGCAGTCATCAAAACCAGCGTGGAGAGCCTAATCAGTGTGCTTGATGTAAATCACCAACGCTACCTGGACGGTAAAATCACAAAGGAAGAGGAAATGGCCGCAGCTTCAAAAATCGTGCGGGACACTCGCTATAACGGCGGAGACGGCTACTTTTGGGCTGATCTTGAAAACGGCGACTGCGTAATACATATGAACCCTGATTACGAAGGACAACAACGTTACAACGTCAAAGACCTGGAGGGGAATTTTTACATTCAAAATGTAATCAAAGCCGGCAATCAAAAGGGTGGCGACTATACCGAATTTTACTTCACAAAACCCGACCGCGAGGGCAGCTTTAAAAAACGGGCATTTACCCAGAAATATGAACCTTACGGCTGGTATATCAGCACTGGGAACTATTACGAAGACATCGAAAAAACCATTGGCCACTATCAGAATGCAAAGCGCCTTTCACTCGTTGAAATTATCTTATGCGGAATCATCATGGGCGTGCTTGGAACCTTTGTATTGATTGAAATTGCGACGCGAATGACAGACCGGTTAAAAAAGATTACACAGCGGCTTTCCCTGCTCGGCGACGGAGACTTACACTCACCAGTTCCTGAGATTACAAGCGGTGACGAGCTGGAGACCTTATCACTGGCAACAAAGCAGACGGTCGATAATCTGCGTGATATTCTATATGATATCGATCATACAATGAAACATTTTTCCAACGGGAATTTCATTTTGGAATCTTCCATCAGCTACAGAGGTGATTTGTCAGAAATCAACGATTCCATTCATAAGTTTTCCCTAAATATTTCCGAAACGCTGGCGCAGATTAATACTTCATCGGATGAAGTTTCCCGTGGTTCAATGCAAGTTTCCGCAGGCTCACAGACACTGGCACAGGGTGCTACAGAACAGACCGCCGCAATACAAGAACTATCCGCCTTTGTGAGTGATATGACAGAAAATATCCAGCAAACCTCAAAGGATGCAGAAGAGGCGAAGCATATCGCAGAAGAAGCCAGCAGCTCTTCCTCCTTAGGGAAACAGCAAATGCAAAAAATGATTGAGGCAATGGACAAAATCAGCTACGCTTCCAGTGAAATCGGAAAAATCATTAAAAATATTGATGACATTGCATTCCAGACGAATATCCTTGCTCTGAATGCCGCGGTTGAGGCTGCACGCGCAGGAGAAGCCGGAAAAGGCTTTGCAGTCGTTGCGGATGAAGTTCGAAATCTTGCCGGCAAATCTGCAGAAAGTGCAAAAAATACCTCCGAGTTGATTGAACATTCCATGAATGCGATTTCAAATGGCACTGAAATTGTTTCCGATACCGCAAATTCTTTAAATGCGATTATTACAAGTGCCGAAGATTCCTCCAAGGTCATCCAGCACATTGCAGATGCTGCAATTGTACAGGAAAAGGCAATTTCGGAAGTCAATACCCGTCTTACACAGGTATCCGAGGTCATTCAACTAAATAGCGCAACCGCAGAAGAAAGCGCTGCACTGAGTGAAGAAATGTCTGCACAGGCTTCTATCTTGAAGGATTTGATTCAGCATTTCAAATTTGATGAAAAAAGCGCATTCCAATTCCTTTAGAAACAAATACTAAATATAATTTTTTATATAAGGAGAGGAGAAATATTATGAACGTACACGATTTTCAAGTTAAGAACAATCAGGGAGAAATGGTATCGCTATCCCAATACAGCGGCAAAGTCCTGCTGATTGTCAATACTGCAACCAAATGCGGGCTGACGCCTCAATATGAAGCTCTTGAGGCATTATATCAAAAGTATAAGGACAGAGGCTTAGAAGTCTTAGATTTTCCTTGCAATCAATTTTTAGCACAAGCTCCAGGAAATGATGAGGAAATTGAAAACTTCTGCACACTAACCTACAATACTACATTCCCTCGTTTTTCTAAACTGGACGTCAATGGCAAGGATGCTGACCCGCTGTTCGTATGGTTGAAGGAACAAGCTTCTGAGGATTTAGGCGACGAAGAAACCAAAGCGTTTGAGAATAAAGTGAAAGTGCTTAAGCCATTCGCAAAATCAGGCGATATTAAATGGAACTTCGGCAAATTTTTAATTGATAAAGAAGGCAATGTAAAGGCACGTTACTCACCTGCGTATAAGCCAGAACAGCTTGAAAAAGAAATTGAAAAATTATTATAATCTTATGAGAAAGGCACCTTGCGCAGATTTAAAAGTTCGCGCAAGGTGCCTTTACGTTGAGGGTAAATATATTGAAATTATAATTCAATCTTTACAATTCTCTCTTTCTCCTTTAAAGAGCTTTTTCAGAATTTGCACAACAGCTGCAAATCCCCAGATATATAGGTAATCTGGAATAATTCCTGCCAAGGCCTCCTGTACGTTTCCTAAACTGAATGCGAAATTGACCGTAAAACTCAACAATAAAATTGCGGCATTGACACATAGAAAATAAAGAATTACCTGTTTTCCTTTCATTCCATTCGACTCCTTCTTTTTCCCAATCTTAAAAAATGAAATCCCTGCTGCAAATCTTAAAACAAGCTTCAACTTTATGAATGGAAATTACTATAAATATAAAATGATTTCTATGCTTTCCACCTTACAATTTTTTAAGTTTTTTTTCAATACGAAAAAGCTGAAATGTTGTTTTTGGGAGCTGAAATGTGCAAAACCGCACATTTCAGCTCCCAAAAACAACATTTCAGCTCCAGCTTATTGCATATTTTATTTTCTTTCGTTATGATAAAACCACAAAAGAGAGGTTTTACCATGGACAAAATTACAGCATCCTTCGCGGAGAATCTTCTGGACAAGAATATCATCCAGAAAAGCGATTTCGTTAAAATCCAGTATGCGATATCTGTTGTAAAAAGTGAGGCACTTAAAACACTGCTTTTAATTCTCATTTTTTATTTTCTGAATCTTTTAAAACCATTTTTCCTATTAATGGTTCTTTTGATTCCGCTTCGCATGTCTACCGGAGGCATCCATGTCGAAAACAGCATTATCTGTTTTTCTCTCAGCCTGTTTTTTAACCTGCTGGAATTGCTTTTTCTTCCGGCGCTTCCGCTGAAGGAAGAAATTTATCAGGCCATTTTACTCGGCAGTGCACTGCTCATCTGTCTGCTGCCTTTAGCACCCTCTCAAAAAAGGCGCATTAAGACAAAACAGAAATACCGAAGAAATAAGATTGCAGCCTGCAGTTTATGTCTATTCTGGGTTTTCATGCTCCAATTTGTACTGCGGGACGCTTATTTTATACATTGTGGGATATGGGCTTTCTTTTTGCAAGCCATTCAAATATTACTTATTAACGCACATAATAAATTTAAAAGGGGATTATTATATGATTAAAAAAATGCACAGCCTACTTCTTTCAACTGCTGCAAGCTTCCTTTTCGTAGTAGCTGATCTTACGCTGAACAGCACATCCTTAATTCATCACGGAGAACCGAACTGCCCGGAAGAATTGTTAAAATAACAAGCGTATTACTAAGCAATTATCTTCTTGAAAAAGTACAAAACTGCCTTTGTATTTTTCTATAATTCGTTTGACATGATGCAGTCCATATCCTCGATTGGCTTGCCCCTTTGTAGAGTACCCTTTTTGGGGCATCAAGCGAATTGATTCCTCCGGATTCATATGAAAGATGTTTCTCGTTTCAATCAAGCTTTTTCCGCTTTCATCATATCCGATTTTTAGGGTGACTTTTCGTTCTGCCTCCGATAAAGTCTCAACATATTCAAATGCGTTATTAATCAGGTTACCAACCAGCTCAATCAGCTCATGCTGTTCACAAGGGATGTCAGGAAATTCTCCAGAAGGCATGTAATAAAAAGAAATACCCTTTTCCAAGGCTTCTTTTTCCTTTATGGAGAGCAGCGCATTGATTACTTGATTTCCAGTTAAAAAAGAAACGTTTCTCTTCTCCGAAGCAAGAGCTTCCTTTCCTTTCAGGCTCCGCATGTACTGCTGAATTGCCAAGCGTGCGTTTTCTGGATTTTCTTCATTGGTCAGGCCTTCAATTGTCTGCAAATGCTTTCTGAATTCATGCTTTTCTGCTTGGAGGTTATCTAGAAGCTTCTCAATAATTCTTATATAATGATCATTGATGCCGATTAGGTCACTCTTCCTTTGGTTCTGTATGTATTCTTTCAACAACAACGTGTTGATAAAAATCCAAATTATAATGACGATAGCTACCAGTCCAATCTCGTTATAAAAGACCTTTATCTTATTATTCCACAAATAACTTTCTATGATAAAAATTAGATAAACATTCCCTATAATTAAATAAAAAATCTGCTTATATCGTTCGTAAAACAATACGACTGTTTTTCTCAGCCTCTTATGACACCCAAGGCTCCAGCTGATTGCAAGCGTAATCGCAAGGTGAATAAGACGCACGCCAAAGCTCATATCCTCAGAAGCATAAAAAAAGTGATGAATAAAGATTAATATAAATTCAAAGAATGAAACGATTACAAAGCAGATAAAAAATTCAAAAATCAACTCACTCCATTTTCGCTTTGCGATTGCTTTCAACATAAGCAGGATGCACAAAGAATCTACAAGCAGAATAATCCGGTAATCACTGTAAAATAGATTCTGCACAATGTCTACTGCGGCAGTCACTGCCCCGGTCAAAATTACTTCCTTTTTTTGTTTTAAATAACTTTCTGAAAACAAATTTAATAGAAATAAAATTGCTAATAATTCCAGAAAAGTCCCAATTCCATTTTCATACCAACTCATTTTCTTTCTCCTCTTCTTCTTTTGGTTCTTTAAATTGAAAAAGAAGTTCTTCCACACCTTTTTGGTACAATCTGGACATATCTACTTTTTTCTCAGAAGCTTCAAATACAATTTCACTCAGCCGGTAATTAATTCTGCGTATGGAGGCAATCTGCCTTGCATTTACCGCAAAGGATTTGTGACAGCGGACAAAACAAGGCTCATTCACGGTTTCAATTACTTCCTGTAAAGATACCTTTTTAAGCATCAGCCTATGATTTCTAGTATGTACCTCACATCCGCCCCGGCTAACCTGCGCAAAGAGAATTTCCTCTACCGGGAAAAATACGGTCTCCGCTTCGGTTTCAAATGCGGCAAGCTTGCGCGTTCTTTCTCCTGCCGTTTGCTGCTTCCTGTTTATCTTTTCAATTAAGCAGCGAATCTTCTCCCTGATTTCATCGACGGAGAATGGCTTTACGATAAAGTCGTAGCAATGGTATTGCAAAAATGCTTCCAACGGGTTTTTGCTGTAACCTGTAATAAATAAAATTAATGTTAATTCGTACCGAGCAATGCTCCGAATCTTCTCTGCTAAAGAGAATCCATTCATATCCGGGAGCTCTACGTCCAAAAGAAATAAGTCAATCGTATGCGTGTTCATCAGCTTTAATGCCTGTCCTGCCGTCTCTGCATACAACAATTCTACTTGAAAAAGTCCTGATAATGCATCAGAATAGAGCTTACGATCACGAAGTGAATCCTCCACAATCAAAATGGTTGTCATGAATTTCATCTCCTCGTACAATACGCTATCGTAAAATGCCCCATACTTCCTCTGCTTTTTCAATCACATGCTCTGGCTTGCTGTCTTGAAGCTTACTCTGTGCATCTGTCGCCATAGCCCAACTGACCAATACCGCTTCAATCCCTGCATTTTTCGCACATAAAACATCAAACATGCTGTCACCAATCATCAGCGCTTCCTGCGGGACAGAATGCAGCTTTTGCAAAGCAATCTGCGCCGGCTCCGGATCCGGTTTATGCTTCGAGGTATCGTCTGCCGTTACAATCGCATCAAAGCACTCCATTAAGCCATACTTTCTCAGGCCTTCTTCCGTCGAATTTCTGAGACGTGACGTTACAACGGCCAGCTTATAGCCTTCCCGTTTCAATTCCTTTATTAGACTCTCCATTCCAGGAAACAGCTCAATCAGCTCCTTATAATGTGCAAACTGATAGCTCCGATAAATATCAATTGCTTTTTCCACATCGAAATTGGGAAAAAAGCGTTCCATTGTAATGTGAAGAGGCTCACCAAAGGTTTCTAAAATCTCCTCCAGCGGACGCTCCTTCCCCTCCAACTCTAAAAAGGTATGCTGCCATGACTTTACGATAATATCATTTGTATCCATGATTGTGCCGTCAAAATCAAAAAGTACCGTTGTTTTCTTCATCTATTTTTCCCTTTTCTTTTTATAATTTCATCGTTAAAGAAACCTTCTGCTTTTCATGGTCAATGCCCAATATTTTAACTTTAACGGTATCTCCAACTCCTACCACATCCATTGGGTGGCGGATAAATTTATTACTTAGCTGTGAAATGTGAACCAGCCCGTCATTTTTGATTCCGATATCTACAAACGCTCCGAAATCTACAACATTTCGAACAGTTCCGGTCATCTCCATATCCACCTTTAAATCCTCTATGCTCAATACGTCCTCTCGGAAGACCACCGGCGGCATCCCCTCACGCGGATCTCTTGCGGGCTTTTTTATCTCTGCCACAATATCTGCTAAAGTCAGCGCACCGATTTCCAAATCCTCCGCCATCTTTTCAATACTTTTTGGCAAACTCTTTTTTTCTTCCTTTGGCTCTGTTTTTAGTGCTGCCAAGGCTTGCAGTCCTTTTAAATTCCCATTTTGCGGCTTTTTCTTTTCAGTGGGATAAATCTCCATAATCTTTTCTTCAATCTGGTCTGCGCCGCCCTTTCCAATCTCCGTTTTTTCAATGCCAAGCTTGTTCAGCATCTTTTCTGCGGCCGCATAGGACTCCGGATGCACTGATGTGCGGTCTAGCGGATTTTCTCCTTCTGAGATACGCATAAAACCTGCGCACTGCTTAAACGCTTTTTCTCCGAGCTTTGCGACCTTCATCAACTGACGCCGATTTTTAAACTGCCCATTTTCTTCACGATATGCCACAATATTTTTCGCAATTCCTGAGTTTACGCCTGAGATATACGACAGCAGTGACGGTGAAGCGGTGTTTAAATCCACGCCAACACGGTTTACGCAGTCCTCCACAACGTTGGTCAACGCACTGTTCAAAAGTGTTTGGTTGATATCATGCTGATACTGCCCCACACCGATATGCTTCGGCTCAATCTTTACAAGCTCCGCCAAAGGGTCCTGGAGTCTCCGTCCAATGGACATCGCTCCTCTCGTTGTTACGTCTAAGTCAGGGTATTCCTCCGTGGCCAGCTTGGATGCGGAATACACCGATGCACCCGCTTCATTTACAATAGTGTAATGCAAATCTGAAATACCCTGTTCAGAAAGCTCTGAAATCAGCTCGCTGACGAAGAGTTCCGTTTCACGCGAAGCTGTTCCGTTTCCGATTACAATAATATTTGCTTTGAATTTTTTAATCAAAGCGGAAAGCGTCTTTTTCGCCCCTGTGATATCTTTTTTCGGTTCTGTTGGATAAATAGTACCATAAGCCTGCAATTTCCCAGTTTCATCCAGCATCGTAACCTTACAGCCTGTCCGATAGCCCGGATCAATTGCAAGAACTCTTGCGTTCTTTACCGGCGGAGTCATTAAAAGTTTTTCTGTATTTTTCGCAAAGACCCTGACTGCATCCTTTTCTGCACGCTCCGTCAGAAGGTTACGCATTTCTCTCTCAACCGAAGGTGCCATCAATCTTTTATAGGAATCCTCTATCGTATCCTGCAGCAACGCTGTGAAGATTGATTTTTCGTTTGTGAGAACCTTACCTTTGAGATACTCATGAATTGCCTCAATTGGTGCTTTTATTTTCACTTTCAGCTTCTTTTCCTTTTCGCCCCGGTTTACAGCGAGCACCCTGTGATTCGGCATCTGAGAAAGCGGCTCCGAATGCTCATAGTACATTTCATATACAGTACTTTCTTCCGCATCGACTGCCTCTGAGCTTATCTGTCCTTTTTCAAAGGTCATATTCCGTACTTGCGCATTGTAATCCGGATCGTCTGCCACAATTTCTGCGATAATATCCATCGCCCCCTGCACGGCGTCCGCAGCGGTATCTACTCCCAGCGCTTCGTTCACAAATGGGGCTGCGATTTCCTTCACATTCCCACTTTCAAGTTCTTGTTTTTGTATCAGAAGGGCCAGCGGCTCCAGCCCCTTTTCTCTGGCTTTGGAAGCTCTTGTGGCCTTCTTCTGCTTAAACGGTTTATAGAGGTCCTCTACCCGCTGCAAAACCTCTGCCTTCAAAATTTCTTCTTTTAATTCCTCTGTAAGCTTACCCTGCTCTTCAATCAATCGAACGACTTCCTGTTTCCGCTCGTCCAAATTTCTGAGATAAACCAGCCTCTCCTCCAAATCACGGAGGATAACGTCTGACAAACCTCCCGTCATTTCTTTCCGGTATCTTGCAATAAACGGGATTGTATTTCCGTCATCAATCAGCCCCACTGTAGCATCTACCTGTGACTGTTTTAAATGAAATTCCTGCGCCAACTTTTCCAAAATCATGACACTCATATCTCCTTACCTAAACAAATTTATTTTTCCGCTGTCATTCAAATTTTTGACAACAATCAAAAGAAACGGTAATATAACCAACCCTAATGCCCCAAAGAGCTTTACTCCGACAAACATGCTGATCAACATCAATACAGGGTGAAGCCCCACACGATTCCCTACGATTTTCGGCTCTAAAATATTTCGCATTACGGTAACAAACAAGTATAAAAACAGCAAGCCAAGTGCCATTGAATAGTTTTTTCCTGCCACTTCAATGAGAATCCATGGAATTACTACCCCGCCAGTTCCAAGCACCGGCAGCACATCAACCAGAGAAATCAGAAAGGCAACAAAGATCGCGTGCTCAATTTGCAGTATGCTTAGCCCAATCGCAAGCTCTGCAAAGGTAATGGACATAATCATCGCATACGAAGTAATGAATTTAAAAATAGACCCAACCACATAGTTCTTAATATCTAAAATTAAGCCTTGATTCTGCGGGCTAAACTGCCGCACAATAAAATTCGTTATCTTATAATAGTCCATCGCAATAAAAAACGAGGAAATAATTGTAAAAATCAGCGATACAAACATACCTGGCACCCATACTGCAATTCCTGAAATCATTGCAATCATCTTTGTTGAAATACTGGATACCAGAGTTCCTAGCTGTGTCAGTAAATCTTTTGCGATTTCGCTGATGGCAGCCATAATCTTCGGATCCCAGTTTGCTGCCCACATTTCTAAACTTTTATAGCCACTAACGAGCGCAGGCTCCAGATTTTCGTCATAAAGGCTCGGTATCTGATAGACAAAATTCTGAATCGAAATGAATATTTGAAGTCCGAATAAAAAAAGCACCAGCCCCACAGTTGCATAAAAAAGCAGCAATACCAAGGCTGCAACCGGCTTCCGGTTGATTCGGCTTACTTTTGACAAGCTATCAATCACTGGCTTTAAAATAAATGCGACCGAAAATCCAATCACAAATGGCATAATCCAAAAGATAGCATATCTGAATATCACGATAAAAATCGCAACCACCAAAGCGCAGTAGGCTGCGTTGATGATAAATCGTTTCCGTTTTCTTAAATCCACACAGGTATCCTCCTTTAAAAGGTTCTATCTTTAGTATACCCTACCTCGCAAAAAATGCCAATGCATTTCCTTTTAACAATACGCGTTTGCGATAGTTTCTATGAACGGATTTCTCGTCGGAAAGCAGCGTAAAAAAATCATAAAGCATCCGAAAAACAGTTCTCGCCCGAATAAAAAAGCAACCTCACGGTTGCTCTTAAAATCGAAAATTTTAGATTATTACAGCTGCGCCCAGATTTGCAACAAATTCCATGTCGTGCGTGATGAGGATTACTATTTTATTTTCCTCTAATAATGATTGAATCATTTCACTTACCCTTTTCATATTATCTAAATCCAAGCCGCTCGTAGGTTCATCAAAAATAAGAATCTCCTTTTGACACAAACATCCGTCAACGACTGCCAGCCTCTGTTTCTGCCCTCCCGACAACGCTTGCGGGTGTACCTGCGCAAAAGTGTCCAGCTGCATTTGCTGCAATGCATGCAGCGCTTCTTTCTCCGATGCTCCATTTCCCAGTCGGGCCTCTGCAAGCACACTTTCTGCAAACAACTGATGGTTGACGTCCTGCATAATCAAAAAACTATTCTGACGAAGCAGTTTCGGTGTCATACTCCGGCCATTCAAATAAATTTCACCCTGCTTCCATCTTCGCAATCCACACAAAACCTGCGCCAATGTCGTCTTGCCCCGTCCATTTTCCCCGCAAATTGCGACCGCCTGCCCTCTTGCCGCACAAAAAGACAGGTCGTTCCACAAGTTCTTTTTATTGCGCGTAATGTGTAAACCCTTTACTTGCAATCCCGTTTTTTCCCATTTGCTCTGACGGCATACGGCGGATACAGGCGAGATGGAGCGCAGCCCATAATTTGCTCTTTCTTGAGAAGTGAGTGATTGAAATTGTGCTGATGACCACTCCTTTATAATTCTACCTTCCTCCATGTAAACCGCACGGTCAAGTAAGTCCGCTAAATACCAGACTCTGTGCTCTGCAATCACTACAGTTTTTCCTTCTTTTTTCCATTTTTTCAGCAACCCCCTCAACTGCTCGATTTCGTTCCTGTCCAAATTGGCAGAGGGCTCATCAAGTACATAAAGCAGCGGGTTTCCCATATAGGCAGAAGCAATTGCTATTTTTTGCTTTTCTCCTCCGGACAGCGCGAATACACTTTGGTCCATAAGCTTGCCTAACTCATATTCCGAAACCACCTCTTGCAGGCGTTCTCTTATCTTTTCACGCGGCATCCCTATATTTTCAAGACCAAACACCAGTTCGCTTACGGTATCTAAATTAAAAAATTGCGTTTTAGGGTTTTGAAAGACAGAGCCTACCAGCAAGGATCTTCTCCAGATAGGCTGTGTTGCCATCTGTTGCTGTTTCATTAAAATTTCTCCCGAAAATTCTCCTGGCGTTTGTGAAGGAATAATCCCGTTGATTACTTTTGTCAGGGTGCTCTTACCGCAGCCGCTCTTGCCGCACAGTAAAACAAATTCCCCTTCGGAAACACTAAGATTGCAATTAGAAAGGTTTAATTTTGGGCTCCCTTGATAGGTAAAAGAAACCTGTTTTAATTTCAGCATTTTTTTATCTCCCCATGACGGCGAATATTGTAAGTGCTCCAAAGTAAAGCAGTGCTGACAAATCCTTTAAGCGGAACTGGATTTCAATAAATGAAGTTTTAGGGGCCGGATTTTCAATCCCCCTTGTAATCGCCGACTGGGCCAGTTCTTCCCCCGTCTTTACCGCATTCATCAAAAGTGGAACGTAAATTCCTTCAATTGTCTGCTCCAAGCCACTGATATTTCGCAGGCGCATTGCATTCCATGTCGCAACCACATCCTCCCTTAAAACGGGGAAATACCGGGCTGCCACTGCCACTGCAATTGACACCGGCAACGGTACCCGCATTCTTCGAAACGCTTCCAGCAGACTTCTTACCTGCGTTGTCCCAACAAAAAGGGCAGCCATCGCACCACAAGGCAGTATCATCTTAAAATAAATGAAGACTGACAACACACTGGCCAGTGTAATATTTACGTTTGGAAGAAGGAATAACTGTATGAGACTAAACAGCAGATAGCTCACTAAAATAGAAAGCATCGCTTTTTTCATCTCAAACCGCCACATGCAGAAAAGAATGCCCCCTGTCAGAAGCCATTCTGTATAGATTTTGGGGTGAAAAAATACAATGATAACTGATAAAAAAATCAAAGCCATTCCAGTTCGCGGATCAAACCCTCTCTGTATTCTCTCCTTCATTACAATTGCTCTGCGAGTCCTGCTCTGACAAAATGTTTTTTCATAAGCTTAAACCCAAATAAACCTCCAATAACAGCTCCGACAGCGATACTGCAGATAATGAGAAGAATCGTCACAGGAGAAACCATTTTGTCCAAAGCAGCGAGATAATCCGCATTCATCCCAAAGTTTTTAGAGTATTCAAGAAAAGCTGACTTATTCACCCAAAGCTGATAAAAATCGCCGATAAAACCAAACGAAAAAATGATATAGGATAGTAAGATCCAAAACTTATTCCTAAAGCTACCCGCTCTTAAGCAAAGCTCTGCTACAATCCCTGCAATTGCTCCTGAAATAAGAATGTACAACGATGCAGAAACAAACACAATTCCGGTAAGCAGGCTAATCATCAAAATAGGACCTGTTCGCTTTGTCTTTGCTACAATCAGCATATAAACCGGCCCAATCAGCAGTGCGTCGAAAGCGTGTGATGCAAACCATACAATTGGCAAAATCCCCCCTAATACCATAAAAACAAAGCGAATTGCAATGCAAACCACTCCTAAAACAGCCGCCACAATGATATCTTTTGTGCTTAATTTGTTCTTTAATTCTCCATTCATACCTTGTCCCTCCAATTATAGAATAATAGCGCGTATCTGCGTTTTTTCATTCAAGCAGCACTCACTTTTTTACACCAAAAGTTAGTTTGTGCTAACACCCTACATATTACCATGCTATCGAAGTCCTTTCTATGCTCATTTCGCTTATTCAGCTCCAAACAGCAATTGGTTTTTTATTGACTCCGAATGGCATAGGATACTATAATGAGAGAAATTGGCGTTTTAATCGCAGAAAGTGGTCATAAATGAGTACAATGATTGAAGAAATATGGAAAAACAGCAGCTCTGTTTCAGAGGTGGCCCTTAAAAAAGGTTCAAACAGCACCGAGCTCCTTTTGCACGCAGATACTGGGAGTGGGCAAATGGTATTTTACACCTTGTTTCCCGGGATTTATTTATCCTTTATCCGCACCAATGCGCTCGCTTGGCCAGAGCCCGATGCCAATACTCAGCTTCATCCGCTGTTGATTAATTATTGCATCAGCGGGAGAAGCGAACTGCTTTTAGAAGATACTACTTATATTTATATAAAAGAAAAAGACATTTCCATCAGCAGGCAGTCCGCACAAAAGGAGTACATCTTTCCCACAAAACACTATGAGGGCATCAAACTTTATTTTGATGCAGAATTGCTAAAGACGGAAAGTGAACGGCTTTTAGGGCAGTTTGGGATTGATTTTAAAGCGCTTGAAAAAATATACTGCACAAATGGAAACACTTACATCGCACAAACCCAGCCAGAAGCAGAGCTTATTCTAAATAAAATTTGGGCGCTATTTGACCGTCCTTCACTTTTTTATATGCAAATTTATGTCTTAGAGCTGCTTACCACTCTGTCAAAGCAAGGGCTATGCCGCCCTACTCCTTACGCCTTTTACACAGAGATTCAGGTCAGAGCAGCAAAAAAAGCAGAACAGATAGTAACCGGAGATATCCGAAAGCATTATCCAATAAAAAAACTAGCCGCACAGTTTTCAATCAGTGAAACAAGCCTGAAAAATTATTTTCGGGGCGTGTACGGACAAACGATTTCTTCCTATCTCAGGGAGCTGCGCATGAAAACAGCTTCCAAACTGCTATCTGAAACAAAGCTTCCAATTTCCGAGATTTCCGCGCAGGTAGGTTACACAAATCAAGGAAAATTTGCAGCCGTATTTAAAAAAAGATTTCACCTTTCACCCTTAGAATATAGGCGTTTTCAAAATCTGGAAAAATATTAAGAAAGAAAAAGCCGCAGAACGACTCTGCATATGTGTGATATCTTAGCAACGAGTATTTTTATTTGCAAACAACAGAAATACCTGTTATAATAGCTAATACGGTTAGCTATTATCCGGCGGCGTATTAAAACCAATGTGTTGAGAGACTGATTTCAGTCTTTCTTTTATTTCATTTCAAAGGAGGATAAAATATGGATTATTTAAAGTTGGCAGAAGAAGTATCTGATGTAAAACGTCTAATGGCGAAAATTTCAGATTTTCGAAAAATTATAGAAGCGGATAACGGTGAAAATTTTGTTCTAGGCTACCTAAATGACTCTCCAAATCCTGTTAGTCCTAAGGAAATTGCCAATGCAATGAATGTCAGTTCTGCACGGGTTGCTGCAATCCTCAATCAATTGGAATCAAAAGAGATGGTGAAGCGTACCCCCAATTTAAAGGATGGCAGATATATCGTTGTAGAGCTACTTCCAACAGGCGCAGCACAGCGAAAAAAAAATATTGAAGATTTTAACCAGCGCATGGCATGTTTTCTCGAGGCATTAGGACCCGAGGACGCCGTTGAATATGTGCGCCTTCAAAAAAAAATTGCAAGTATTTACACAAATAATTTAATGACTGAAAAGAGGAATCTCCGTTGAATGAACTAAAAACAAATACATCAAGAAATTTAATCTTTATTATTTTAATGATTAGCTCAATTATCGGTGCACTATTGCAGACTGCTTTAACAACTGCACTGCCCATAATTATGACTGATCTCAATATCACCGCAGCAACTGCCCAATGGCTGACCAGCGCTTACTCTTTAGCAATGGGCATTATGATTCCAGCCACTCCTTTCTTGCTAAAACGGTTTAAAACAAAAAATCTTTTTCTCACTGGAATGGGGATGTATCTGATTGGCTTGTTTCTTTCGGCAAATGCGTTTACATTTACTACGCTTTTAGCCGGCAGAATGATACAGGCCTTTGGAAACGGCATTTTGCTTTCAATGACCCAAGTGGTCATCCTGACGATTTTCCCTCCCGAAAAGAGAGGTACGGCTATGGGAATATATGGCCTTGCCATTGGAGCCGCCCCTATTTTGGCCCCAACAATAACAGGCATGGTGATCGATGTGTTTGACTGGCGAGTTATCTTCTGGTTTGCATTTATAATGGTCGCTTTTGATATACTTCTTGCTTGCTTCTCTATGAAGAATGTACTAAAAAATGAATCATTGTCATTTGATTGGCGCTCTCTACTGCTCAGTGGTGCAGGATATTGCGGACTGGTAATCGGGCTTGGAAATCTTGGTACATATAACTTTTTCAGCATCCTAGTTGCATTTCCATTGTTTACGGGAGCAGTAATGCTTATTCTCTTTGCATTGCGTCAGCTTCGTTTGGATGAGCCTCTTTTGGAACTTCGAACTTTTAAAAACCGGGAATTCCGTCTGTCTGTAATCATAAGTATGCTTCTCTATGCGGTTATGATGGGAGGCTCTACCTTAATTCCTATCTATATTCAAATTGTGCACGGCCTTTCCGCAACGGTGTCTGGATTGATTCTGATACCAGGTTCTGTGGCCATGGCAGTTATCAGCCCTTTTGCTGGTAAAATTTACGACAAATTCGGAATTCAGAAATTGGCCATCGCCGGAAGCACCTTTATGGCCATCAGTTGCATTGCCATTTCCTCTGTGAATGCAGAAACCTCTATCATTTATTTTGCGTGGATGTATCTCTTTCGCTTAATTGCCATCAGTTGCATTATGATGCCAATCGTTACATGGGGCATAAGTACGATGGAAGAAAAATTTACTGCGCATGGAACAGCATTGTTGACTTCACTTCGGACAATAGCAGGCGCAATCGGCGCTGCTATATTTGTTGCAGTCATGACATTTACAACTAGAATTACAAGCGCATCCGAAACCGTTACCGCCAATGCCTCCGGTATCGATGCTGCATTTATCGGTATCTCTTTGCTTGCAGTTTTGCAATTAATAATTTCTATCCTGTTTATCGAAAATTCCAGACCCTCTAAGAAGAAAGAAAAAGCCGCAGAGTTTAAAAATGCTTAAAACTCTACGGCAAGTTGCAAACGACATCCCTTTTTTCCCCAATCAGGAAACTCAGGCATCCATCGTCTATTTACTATTTAATGATTAACTTACAACGGCATATTTTACAACTGCGAGAATGGTATCTGCTGGGCGAAGTGTCTTAACCGCCGGATCTAAATTCAAATCTGCAATTGTTATATCTGTATTTGGTTCTTTCTCACCCACATCTATGTTAATAAAATCAGGAATGTCACTGACTTTTCCGGTTACCTTTATTTGGGATAAATTTGTTTCAAGGAAAAGGCGCTTTAACTTTAACTGTTCTCTTCCACTAAAGGTAATCGGAATTTCCCAATTTACAACTTCATCCTGATCCACAAGCTGAATATCCAGATGCTGCATTTCTGATGTAACGGGATCGAAATGAATATCCTTTATAATCCCAATCTTTACTTCTTCACCAATCTTTATTCTCACAGTTGTTCTGCTGCCATTTTCTTTAATTACTTTAATAATCTCTTTGTTGTAAAACTGAATCGGTGTGCTCTCCACACCTCTCCCATAAACGACAGCTGGAATAAACCCTTCTTTCCTGCTCTTTTTGGCTTTTCCATTTCTCACTGTTGCATTTACTGTTGCTACGCTCATAAAATACCTCCTCTTAATCCTCATTTCCTCATTACATTTAATGGGAATTCTTTAGAAATACAGTAAGGCACCTCGCTGCTATGATGCGAAATGCCTTTATGAACACTGTATCATAAAGCAACTTAATTGTCAATGATTGTAAGACGTGGTTCTGATTTCCATTTAATGACCTCTTTGTAATTTAATGACTGGTATTAAAATACAAAAGCAGCCTGCTTAAAGGCTGCTTCATTTTTATTTATTTTTTAGGGTGCTTCAGCTCCCATTCCGTTTCAAGAGTCTGCCTCATCCTTCTGCTTTAATTTCTCATTGATGAAATAGTCAAGATCGCCGTCCATTACGCCATACACATTGCTTACTTCCGCTCCCGTGCGATGATCTTTCACCATATTGTACGGATGGAACACATAGGAACGAATCTGGCTTCCCCAGGTAATCTGACTGAAATCGCCCTTGAGCTCATCAATCTTATCCTTATGCTCTTGCAGTGCGAGCTCGTACAGCTTGCCTTTCAGCACACGCATTGCAACTTCTTTATTTTGGTGCTGAGAACGTTCATTCTGACACGTTACTACGATATTCGTCGGAATGTGTGTAATACGAATTGCAGAATCGGTTTTATTGACATGCTGTCCGCCTGCTCCGCTGGCGCGGTAGGTGTCTACACGAATGTCATCAGGATTAATTTCTACTGCTACATTGTCGTCAAGCTCCGGTGTCACATCTAAGGATGAAAAGGACGTATGCCGTCTGCCCGAAGAATCAAACGGAGAAATACGCACAATACGATGCACGCCTTTTTCATTTTTTAAATAGCCATAGGCGTTTTCCCCTTCAATTCGAAGGGTTGCACTCTTGATTCCGCCTTCATCTGCACCCTGATAGTCCAAAGTCTGAATCCGGTATTCCTTCTTTTCTGCCCAACGCATATACATGCGAAGAAGCATTTCTGCCCAATCCTGCGCATCCAATCCGCCTGATCCCGCATGAATGGAAATAATGGCATTGCTGCTGTCGTAAGGCCCGCTTAAAAGCGTTCTTAAACGAAGTGCTTCCGCTTTCTCTTTATAAGTTCTGTAAATTTCCTGAATTTCTTCTGTCATTGAAGCATCTTCCGCTTCCTCACTCATTTGAATCAGAACTTCAACATCTTCAAGCTGTGTTTTTAAGCTGTTGAATTCCTCCAGCTTTGTCTCCAGTCTCTTTTTCTCTTTCAGTGTCTTTTGTGCATCCTCAAGGTTATCCCAAAATCCATCTACTTGAACCTTAAAGTTTAACTCCTCTAAATCAATCGCAAGCTTTGCGACGTCAAAGGGACTCACCCAATTCATTTAGATTTTTCAGCTCACCTGCCAACTCCGATTTAATCGAATCCAGTTGAAGCATCTTCTCACATCCTCTCACAAATTACGTTCTTCTATTCGTTACTCTTTGTCATACGAAGCAGATTTATTCTGCGTCATTCATCGTTGCGCCACAGCATTTTTTATATTTTTTCCCGCTCCCGCAAGGGCAAGGGTCATTTCTTCCGACGGTTGGCTCTTTGTGTACAGGCTCCTGCTTCTGCTCACGCGCCGGCACCTTTGTGCCTTCCGGCATACTTTCTGATTCATTCTCCATCGCACCGTCAAATTCGGCTTTTGAACCTTCTCCTGCATTCATGACCTGCTTACGCTGTGTTTGTGTCTGAATCGTTACATTGAAGCAGAATTTTACAGTATCATCTTTAATGGATTTTATCATAAGCTCAAACATATCAAAGCCTTCATTGGAATAAGCTCTTGCAGGATCTTCCTGACCAAGTGCCCGAAGTCCAATTCCTGATTTTAGCTGGTCCATAGCGTCAATGTGATCCATCCATTTTGTATCAACGACTCTCAGTAAAATCATACGCTCTAATTCGCGGATTCTTTCTTCCCCGATTTCTTCTTCCTTTTCCTTATAACAGGATAAGAATCTTTCAATCACATCCTTGCGAAGTGTCTCCGCTGTTAAGTCTGCCAGCTCGCCCTTACTGTACTGTAAATCCTCTACCTTAGAGCAATACTTATGCAGATTTGTATTTAAACCCTCAATATCCCATTCCTCCGGGAATCTTGAGCCGCTTATGCAAATTTCAATATTTTCATCAATAATATCCTGAAGCATCGACATTGTATGCTCGCGAAGATCTTCTCCGTTCAACACTCGTCTTCTCTCACTGTAAATGATGCTTCTTTGCTTGTTCATGACATCATCGTACTGCAATACATATTTACGAATTCCGAAGTTTCTTCCTTCTACCTTTTTCTGTGCATTCTCAATGGATTTTGTAAGCATTCCAGCCTCAATCGGCTCATCCTCCGGTACGCCCAACTTATCTACAATCCCTTGAATACGCTCACCGCCAAACAGGCGCATCAATTCATCTTCTAATGAAATAAAGAACTGCGTGGAACCCGGATCTCCTTGACGTCCGGCACGGCCTCTCAACTGATTATCAATACGTCTTGATTCATGACGCTCTGTACCGATGATATGCAGTCCGCCGATTTCTTTCACCTGCTGCTGCTCATCTGCACGCTCCTGCTTGAAAGATTCTAAAAGACGGTTATATTCTTTTCTTGCTTCAATCAGCTCTGGATCTTCCAAAGGAACAAAACTGGATGCAAAAGAAATCGCTGTATCGTCAAAGCCACGCTTTCTCATTTCCTTCTTTGCTTCAAAGTCCGGATTTCCGCCAAGCAGAATGTCCGTACCACGTCCGGCCATATTTGTCGCAATCGTAACTGCGCCCAGCCTTCCGGCTTCCGCGATAATCTCCGCTTCCTTTTCGTGCTGTTTTGCATTCAATATATTATGCTTAATGCCTTTTTTCTTTAAAACCTCACTAATTGCTTCTGACTTTTCTATGGAAATCGTACCCACAAGAACTGGCTGTCCTGCCGCATGATGTGTCGCAATCTGCTCGGCAATGGCTTTGAACTTTCCGCGCTCAGTTGCGTATATAGAATCTTCCTTATCGATTCTCGCAATCACTTTATTCGTTGGAATTACAACAACATCCATGTTGTAAATATCACGGAATTCCTGTTCTTCCGTCTTTGCGGTACCAGTCATTCCAGCAAGTTTTTGGTACATTCTGAAATAGTTCTGAAGTGTAATCGTCGCAAGTGTCTTGGACTCCTGACGGATATTCATCCCTTCTTTTGCTTCAATTGCCTGATGCAATCCATCACTGTAGCGTCTTCCAAACATCAAGCGTCCGGTGAATTCATCGACAATGACGATTTCCCCGTCCTTCACGATGTAGTCCACATCCCGCTTCATCAAATTATGCGCTTTCAGTGCAATATGGACATGATGGTTGATTTCCATATTCTCCGGATCGGAGAAGTTGTCAATTTTAAAGAACTGTTCACACTTTTCAACGCCCTCTTCCGTGATGGAAACCGTCTTATCCTTCTCTTCCATTGTAAAGTCAACATCTTGCTTAAAGCCGCGGATAAAACGGTCTGCAACGTGATAAAGCTCCGTTGATTTTTCTCCTTGTCCGGAGATAATCAAAGGGGTCCGCGCTTCATCAATCAAGATGCTGTCAACTTCGTCTACAATTGAAAAATTCAACTGCGTCTGTGTCAAATCTTCTTTATAAATCACCATATTATCCCGCAGATAATCGAAGCCGAACTCATTGTTCGTTCCGTAAGTAATATCCGCACGGTATGCCGCCTTACGCTGCTCTCCGGTGATACCGTGAACGACGCAGCCGACAGTCAATCCCAAGAAGGTGTAGAGCTTTCCCATCCATTCCATATCACGCTTTGCCAAGTAATCGTTGACAGTAATGACGTGAACGCCTTTTCCTTCCAGTGCATTCAGATACACAGGAAGCGTAGCAACCAGTGTCTTACCTTCACCTGTTTTCATTTCCGCAATGCGGCCCTGATGCAGGACGACACCACCGATCAGCTGTACGCGAAAGTGCTTTAATCCCAAGCTGCGCCATGCAGCTTCTCTGCACACTGCAAAGGCCTCCGGTAAGAGGTCGTCCAAAGTCTCACCTGCAGCCAACCGTTCTTTGAATTTCGGTGTCATTGCTTTGAGTTCCTCATCGCTTAACGCCTTCATTTGCTCGTCAAGGACTTCAATTTTATCCACAATCTTTTCTACTTTTTTTACTTCTTTGGCATTCAAATCGCCAAAGATTTTTTCTAATAACCCCATGTTTTTCGATCCCTTCTAACTTACTTTATATGTGATACTTTTCTGTTTTTCTTTTCATCCTTATTATCCTATATACACTCATGAAATAAGCATATATAATAACACAGTATTATAGCATACTATCTCTATAAAATCAAAATTGAACCGCATTTTAAATGTTACATTTTCATGTCTTTCTATACCTTTCTTCCCCTTTTTTACAAAGTTTATCCTTAAAACTGTACTATTTATAAAGATCATCTGTGCAAAATTGCAAATGCATGTTTCCTATGATAAACTTGGTGTAAAATAAGTGTTATTATATTAAATTAAAGACCATTTATAATCAAATAGGGGGGCATTCGGTACAGCCGGTTATATGAAGGCTTTGGATTTTGACAAAGAAGCGGGAGAAATTATTACAAAATTCAGCTTACTTGAATAAGCATTCTTTATTATGGAAAATAATGGATATTATAGATGAAGTTTTTTCGAAGATTTAGTGAAGATTTAGTTTAGTTCAATAGATGAATTTAAAGTTGAGCTGGAAATATATAGATTATTATAATAACTACAGAATTAAATGTAAATTAAAAGGACTGATCCCTGTGCAATACAGGATTCAATCCTTATTAGTCGTTCTGTCTAACATCTTGGGGTCAAATCCAACGGGTGGTTTGCTCAGAGCTACAAGCCCTCATTACCGGTCAGCGTCTAAAGGCGCTGGCTTTCTCTTTGTTCAACCCACTTTACCTTTACCGCTTTTACTTACTTTATATCTATATATCTATTTTCTTTTTCTATCATAGAATTTTGACTCGAATAATGACGACATTTCTTGATCACAATGAAACGAATACCAAGAGTTTTCATTCTTCGCTACACTCGTTTTAAGCTGATATGCCAGCCATTCAAGAGTAAAATTTGATGAAGCTTTGGTGCTCCATAACGTCTTTTGACATCATAATAGATTTCTAAGATAGCCTCATCAAGCTTTTGATTTTCTAAAGCACGATCTGAGGGTTTATGATTAGCAACTTTGTAATAAGTGCTTCTGTTAATCTTAAGTACTTTGCGCATGATCTTACTTTGTAATACTTCCATCTTTTCTATATTTAATATAATCCTTTAAACATTTATTCTTAGCTGAAAAGGCACAATAACGCCTGCAACCTGTGCAGCAACCATTATATTTACTGCCGTTTCAGCAAGGCCATCATATGGATCTCCTGGTTTAAAATCATACCTGTCAGAAATTTTTACCGTTGACCCTACTTTAGACCATTTAAATCCGTGAATAGCATAATACAAGTCATTTCCATCTACTGTTCCATCTGGATTGAATTCATCTTTTCCTGAAGTTGCCGAACCTCTTTTAATCGCTATAACTACTGGCGACTTTTTAGCTTTTGGCCCATAGCTTGGTGACCATTCTCGATCTAACTTGGTATTATTCCTTGCAAAAGTTAGACATTGAGCAGACAATCTATAGTCGTTCATGACAAAAAAGGAGACAATTGCAGATATCGCTGGATCATAGATAGGTTTTGATGCTCTTGCACAAATCCCAGTTTTATATCCCTTATATGCTTCTATTAATTCATATGTAGTATCTATCATTTCTTGCAATTCAAGTCTTTCTTGTTCGTCAGTAGTGCCTTCTAAGTCCTCTTGATACCACGATATTTGCTTCATTAACTCCTTTTCTATGCTTGTTCCATCTTCTGTCAATTCTTTCTCACAAAATAAAATTGTTTCATTAATCTGCTCCACTATCTCACTTTCACTCATTTTATTGACAGAGTTTTGTTTTTCAGAGTACAGTTCGTTTGAACTGGCAAAAGCTGTGGATGTCGTTGACAGCAATACTGTAATTAATAAGAAGCTAATCACTATTCTAAATTTAGTTTTCATTTGTTTTCTCTCCTTTATTGTCTTCTATTTAAATCAAATTGAATCAAAAAAATTCTTCTATAAAATAATAACGTTGAGCGTCCGGAAAATAAAGTATAACCAGAGTATCTGTATCATACTGCGAACACTGCCGCCAAAGATAGGAATTTTCAAAAGAAAGTTTTTTCTTTGCGGGAATTTTCAAATTCCCCTTTTTTAAAGAATCAATGATAAATTTTTCTGATCTTATATTCCTTCCAGTTGAAAAAGTTTCTATAAATGATGGCTCTGGTTTTCTTGTTTCAAAAATTGTACAGCGAACTCCGTCTCCGTGAAAACCCGAAGATGATGTAGTTCGGTACACTTTGCGAAGAGATGAGGGCACATAAATACCCCAGTTGAGTTTCATAGACTTTTTCACAAAATACTCACTCGCTAAATTTCTGCCGGCCAAGATAATGATAAATATAACAATAATTATTATTATCCGAATTAACCAGACGCGTTTCTTCACCATTTGCTCACCCCCTCTCATTACGCAAACTAAGGACATATACTATTGTATATTGCCTTTATTATGCCACACAATCATAAACTCACCTCTCTGTCACCTATCAAATATTTAATATTGCTAATCATTTATAATATATATAACTCTTAATTATATATTTGTCAATATTAAATTTTCGGCTTTGCGACAACTCTTTAATCTCCAGGGTCACTATTACTTAGTACTATTTATAAAGATCATCTGTGCAAAATTGCAAGTGCATGTTTCCTATGATAAACTTGATGTAAAATAAGTGTTATTATATTAAATTAAAGACCATTTATAATCAAACAGGGGGGCATTTGGTGGAAAGAAAATATATCAGCAGCATTTTTTTAAATCAAGAAGTTGACAGAAGATCCTATCTTTACAATCTTCCAATTGTTCAACATCTTATGCAGAATGCAGAGATTCCTTTTACAAATGATATTACTTTTTTCGTGGGTGAAAATGGAAGCGGGAAATCAACCCTGCTCGAAGCCATTGCCGTTGCTTACGGTTTTAACGCAGAGGGCGGAACGAAAAATTTCAATTTTTCCACGAGTAATACACACTCTCCTCTGCACCAATACTTGACGCTTTCAAAGTCGGCATACCCAAAGGATGGCTTTTTTCTCCGCGCTGAAAGCTTCTACAACTTTGCAACAAATGTAGATGAGCTCGCCCTTGCCGGAAATTACGGAGGCGCTTCCCTTCATGCACAATCACACGGCGAGAGCTTTCTCTCCTTAGTTCAAAGCCGTTTTGAAGGAAACGGTCTTTACATCCTTGACGAGCCGGAGGCTGCACTTTCACCTTCAAGGCTTTTAACACTCATGGCTGAAATGCATCTGCTTGTCAAAAAAAATTCACAATTTATTATAGCAACACATTCGCCAATTTTGATGGCATTTCCGCATGCGCAAATCTATCAACTCACAGACTCCGGGATAGAAAAAGTCGCTTACCAGCAAACAGAGCATTATCAACTCACGAAGATGTTTTTAGAGGATCCCAGTCAAATTCTAAGATATTTATTGGGAGAGGACTAGAAAAGAGGATTGGAAAAGCTCAAAGGGTTCGGGTACATCAGGGAAAAACTTTCTCAATTATTTTGGAATTTGCGTATGAATTTGCTATACTGAAACAAGAATAAAATCTCAGGAGGATTCGTTATGGAAACAGCAAAAGTATATTACACGGGCTTTCGCACCGAGGTCGGTGTCAGTCTGCTCGAAAAATTAAGAAAGCTCGTAAAGGAAGCCGGCATTGACCGCATTGATTTTAAGAACAAATATGCCGCTATCAAGATACATTTCGGTGAGCCTGGAAACCTTGCCTATCTCCGTCCCAATTTTTCGAAAGTCCTTGTCGATATTGTAAAAGAGAATGGCGGAAAACCTTTTCTTACCGATGCAAATACGCTCTATGTCGGCGGGAGAAAAAATGCGTTAGACCATCTGGAATCAGCATATGAAAACGGTTACAATCCCTTCACAACAGGCTGCCACATTCTGATTGCTGACGGTTTAAAGGGAACCGACGAGACCCTGATTCCGATTGACGGGGAATATGTCAAGGAAGCAAAGATTGGACGTGCACTTACGGACGCAGACGTTATTATTTCTATGAACCACTTTAAATGCCACGAATCCACTGGAATGGGCGGCGCTTTAAAAAACCTCGGAATGGGGGGCGGCTCCAGAGCCGGAAAAATGGAAATGCACAACAGCGGGAAACCCGTAGTGAGCCAAAAACGTTGTATCAGCTGCGGTGCATGCCGAAAAAATTGTGCGCATGATGCAATCTCCTTTATTGATAAGAAAGCAACCATTCACATTGAAAAATGCGTCGGCTGCGGAAGGTGTATCGGAGTCTGTCCCGTCGATGCCATTCGCCCGCTGTGGGATGAGGCAGAAGAGGTCCTGAATAAAAAAATAGCAGAATATGCGCATGCCGTTATAAAGGACAAACCCCATTTTCACGTCACCTTTTTAATGGATGTCTCTCCGAACTGTGATTGCCACGGCGAAAATGATTTGCCTGTAATCCCTGATGTCGGTATTTTCGCTTCTTTCGACCCGGTAGCCTTAGATCTATGTTGTGCCGATATGGCAAATAACCAACCAGTCAACGCAGGCAGTATGCTGGAAGATGCATTACTGAAGCATCGCAAAGAGAATGACTGTGACTGCACCGGTCTATGCCACTGCGACTACTTTGGTCTTTTGCACCCCGCTACAGATTGGAAAGCCGGTATTGACCACGCTGTCAAAATGGGATACGGCACAGACCAATACGAATTGATTTCCGTAGAGTAAAAATACATTCTTTCAACATAATTTTTCAAAAACGAAAAAACCCCGGTTTTAAACCGGAGTTTTTTCGCTTATCTTACCTCATTATTTTATCTCCAGTCGGAAAACCGGCTGAATCTCATATTTTATGCCAGCGCATTGGCTGCAAGTTCAATATCCAACTTACGCTGCTCCAAAATCTCCTGATATTCTTCTTCTGTCATTTTTTCCATCGTGATTCCCGTAAATCCATAGAAAATGGATACCAAAGGATTTATGAGGTTTAGGAAACAGTAAGGAATATATTCCACGGTAGGCACACCTAAGGACGAGCTCATAGCCGCACCGCAGGTATTCCATGGAATCAGGCAAGAAGTAATTGTTCCTGCATCCTCAAGGCATCTTGACAGGTTCTTTGGCTTCAATTTGCGATCTTCAAATGCCGTCTTGAACATTCTGCCCGGAAGCACGATTGCCAAATATTGATCGGAAGCTGCCGCATTTACCGCAATGCAGCTAATAATTACCATCGTGACAAGCAGTCCGGTATTTTTCGCAACCTTTAACATTACATCACAGATGCTGCCGAGCATATTGGTTGAATCCAAGACACCGCCGAAGCACATTGCACACAAGATAATCCCGACGGTACCGTACATAGAAGTCATTCCGCCTCTGGTGAGAAGGGTGTCAACAAATTCAATACCGGTCTCACTGACATATCCGCTGTAAGCTACCACAGTTGCAACCTCACCGAAGCTCCCTCCCTGGAAAGCTGCAGCACAGATAACGCCTAAAATGGCACCGCCGAAAAGGCCCGGAAGAGCAGGCACCTTGAAGACAACCATCGCAATAATAAGGCACGGCGGGATTAGAAGGAGTGGTGAAATATAAAAGTTTTCTTTCAATCCCTGCATTAGAATATCCACACTATTCATGTCTACGTTAGACGCATTGCTGATTCTCATTCCAAGAATCGCAAATAAAATAAGTGCAATGATATAAGATGGTGTTACCGTATATACCATATGCTTGATATGATCAAATAAATTGCTCCCTGCCATTGCAGGAGCCAAATTTGTCGTGTCAGAGAGCGGTGACATCTTATCCCCGAAATACGCTCCGGAAATAATCGAGCCTGCGACAATTGGAAGCGGAAGTCCCAATCCAGCTCCAATTCCAATCAATGCAATTCCGGCAGTTCCCGCAGTGGTCCATGAGGAACCGGTTGCAAGGGATACAATGGAGCAGAGCAGCATACTTGCTACTAAGAAAATAGAAGGTTTTATAATCATTAGTCCGTAATAAATCATTGCCGGTACGATACCCCCTGCAATCCATGTTGCAATTACCATACCGATAACCAATAAAATTAAAATTGCCTGCATTGCACGAGAAATTCCGTTAATCATCGCCTTTTCAAGAAAAGACCATTTGAATCCATTTTTAATAGCCACCAGCGACGCGATTGCTGCCGTAGTAGCAATTGGAATATGTACGCTCCCGCCTACAATGACCAATGTGTAAATCAATAGTGCAATTAAGATACAAAGGATCATAACAATCTGCCACATAGGAATCTTTTTTCCCATAAGTTTCATCCTCCCTAAAAAATAAAATAAAAATAAGTAAAATATGAAGTAAAAATATGAAGTAAAAATAAGCCACAAGGTTTTTAACACCTCATGGCTTAAATATAGCGGGAAGAACTTAATATAAACTTAAAAAAATCTGAATATTTCTTATTTTATAAAAACTGGAAGAGAAATGATTACTTCAAAGTAATAACCATCATGCCGTACCTGCATAATCCCTCTGTGCTGACTTACGATCTTCTTGCTGCTGTAAAGCCCAATTCCGGTGCTTTCTACATACCGTTCAGGAGATCTGATATTCCGTTCCATAATTTCAAGCCGCTCTCCCTTTATCTGCGCAGTCAGCAGTACAGGAAGACTTGCATCTGCATATTTCAATATATTAGAGGTAATGTTGTCAAAGACGCGACGAAATTGAATGACATCTGCACTTATTTCAAAGCCTTCTTTAAAATGATAATCGAAATCTGGCCGAAACCCATTTTCTCTTAAAGTAAAGTACATTTCTGAAATGATTTGAGAAATAAGTTCATTGCCGTTTAAAAGCTCCCAGTGAAGCACTTCTTTTTCCTGCTGCTTTTGCACAGACCGTTCAAAAAGTTCCTCTGCCATTCCTTTTATTTGATATGCACGAGTACGCGCATTTTCAATATAGCGGTTCATCACCTCTTGATCCTCATAACGGCGATCCTTTAAAAAGTCAAGATAGCAAATAACAGAAGTGAGCGGTGTACGAATATCGTGGGAAATTGCAGCTATCACTTCTTGGTTTTTTATATTCAACTCCTGCTCCAGCTTTCTCTGCTTCTGCAAAGAGGCACTCATTGCATTGATATAGCTTGCCAAACTAGTCAGCTCGTCATTCCCTTTCAGCTCAATTCGACAGTCTGATTCGTTTCTGCTCATCCGTTCAAGCCCCTGATGAATTTTATCAATATACCCAAACCGTCTTCGACACAGAGATAAGAAGCAAATCAAAAATGTGATAAGAAATACGGTAAAGCTCGCAAATGAGATTTCCAGCTCATGCTGATAAAAATAATCTCCGCTGATAATGAGAGTTGCATCGCCATCTTTAAAATGAATGGGATATCCGAAGGAGGGACGTACAGTCTCATCCCACCCAAAATTGTCCTCCAGCATTCCGGCTTTTCGGTTCTTCCAGTTTGCATAATGAAGAAAAGAGTCAAAATATACGACATCTCCTCTGTAAATCTTAATTGCAACATACCAATTAATTTGATTCCACCGTGCAAGCGTTTCAGTGTCTGTTGCTTCCAATTCATGCATCTCTACAAATCGCTCCAGTGTACGTGCATACCTTCTGGAATCCTGCTGGATTACTTCCGGAGTGCTGCTGTGTTTTTCAAGGTATCGCCCCAAGTAAAAAACTGTCGTCCCATAAAAAATAAGTGCAATACCCGCAGAAATAATAATGTATAGCAAAACCTGTGAATAAAGGCTTTCTTTGCGCAGATTGCTAATCGACATAATAGCCCTTCCCCCAAGCAGTTTTAATAATTCTCGGTTCCTTGTAATCTATTTCAATCTTTTTTCTCAGCTTTAAAATATGTACCATAATGGTATTATTCGCAGAATAAAAGTAAGGCTCATTCCAGATGCTCTCATATAAATTTTGTGCGGTAAATATTTTCTTTCGATTTTTTGCCATCAGAATTAGAATCCGATATTCCAACGCAGTCAAAGCAATTTCCTTTCCCTCCAGAAAGACCTTCTGCTCATTTAAATCAATCTTCAGCAAGTCCAGACACAGGTTTTTCCCTTCTTCCTTATACTGTTTTCCTTGGTAAACATAATAGCGTCTCAAAAGTGACTTTACGCGTGCCAAGAACTCCGAATAGGAAAAGGGCTTTGATAAGTAATCATCACCACCTGCACTGAAGCCGATGGCTTTATCCGAATCGCTGTCTTTTGCAGTAAGAAAAAGCACCGGTGCAATTGTTTTCTCTCGAATCTCCTTGCAGACAATAAACCCCGACTTTAAGGGCATCATCACATCCAGCACAATCAAATCAATGGTTTCATCCGCTAAAGCAACCGCCGCCTCACCATCCGTTGCAACAATTACCTCATAGCCCTCTGAATCAAGCAGAATTGTTAATATTTCTATGATTTCCGGACTGTCATCCGCAATCAAAATACGTTTTTTCTGCATCACTAATTCCCTCCATCCCTTTGCTTTTCATTGCTCCGATTTAATAAATACATTGGGAATACACATCCTTTATTTTCCTATTTATTATATCATTTTGTATTTAAGAAAGATTAGGAAATTTCTTAATCTTTTTTAAGAAAGGCGTTGAACGAAAAAAAATTACGTAAAAAATAGAAAAGAAAACTCCTCAAATAAAAAAAGCAGATGTCCCACTTTTACAAAGTAGAATACCTGCTCCTCTTTCTATTTTACAAATGCATTGTAAATTGCCCGAATTGCCGTCTCAAAATCTCTATTTTCCACGCCAACGATGATATTAATCTCACTGGAACCCTGATCAATCATTCGAATGTTCACCTTTGCTTCATAGAGTGCGGTAAAGAGCGTTGCCGAAACGCCCGGCCGGTTCGTCATCCCTGCACCCACCGTTGCAATCAATGCCATATCATTAAAGACGTCAATTTTATCCGGCTGCACTTTTCTCTCAATTTCATCCAAAATTTCATCCAAAGCATGGTGCAGCTTCTTGTTTGATACGACAATGGAAATGGTGTCGATTCCGCTTGGCAAATGCTCCACCGGAACGTCATAATCCTCTAAGATACTTAATATGCGGCGAATGAATCCTCGCTCTGTCGCCATCATATTTTTTGTGATTGCGATAACAGAAAAATCTTTGCTCCCTGCAATTCCCGTTACAATACGGTCGTCACTTCTGTCCGGCTCCGACAAAATAATGGTTCCCGGATGCTGTGGGTCATTCGTATTTCGGATATTGATTGGAATATTGGCTTCTCTTACCGGATAGACCGCATCTTCGTGAAGTACGCTGGCTCCCATATAAGACAGTTCTCTCAGCTCTTGGTACGAAACCGTCTTAATCGGCTCGGGATTTTTTACAATACGCGGATCTGCGACCAAAAACCCGGGTACATCTGTCCAATTTTCATATACATCGGCATTTACCGCTTTTGCGACTAACGAACCGGTAATATCTGAGCCTCCCCTAGAAAAGGTTTTAATACTGCCATCCGGATACGATCCAAAAAATCCGGGAATGACAGCCCGCTCATGCTCTTTCAGTGCTTTGGAAAGCGCTTCGTTTGTCTCTTCGTCTAAAAATTTCCCTTTTTTATCAAACTGCACCAGACCTGTGGAATCGACAAAATCATACCCCAGATATGCTGCTGTCAAAATTGCACTTAAATATTCCCCGCGGCTGGCAATATAGTCCGCACTTGCACCATTTTCAAGGTTCTCTCTTATCTTTGCAAATTCCATCTCTAGCTCTACGTCTACACCCAGATTCATCTCCATTGCTCGAAAACGGTCACAAATCACCTGAAACACCTGATCGTAAGGAATATTATGCTCAATATGTGTCTTACACAAATACAGCAAGTCTGTTATTTTATTGTCCTCACTAAAACGTTTCCCTGGAGCGGATACTACCACATATCGCCTATCTTGGTCAGCCTCTATGATACTTCTGACTTTGGATAACTGAATGGCGTCTGCTACGGAGCTCCCTCCAAACTTTGCTACTTTTACTCCCATTCGATTGTTTCCTCTCTTAAAATCCTTCTTTAAATTTTTATAAAACGGTTTGTTTTGCAGGTTCCCTTGCATTCACCAAATTTTATTAATATTTTTCCCATTTTACTGCAAAAAAGAAAAATGGTCAACTAAATGTGACCATTTCCCTACTATTATATGCCTTTTGTTTAGAGCTGTGCCTCTTTACGGAGAATTTCAGCCTTATCCGTTTTTTCCCAAGTCAGGTCAATGTCGGTTCTGCCAAAATGGCCATAAGCGGCAAGCTGCCGATAAATAGGGCGCCGCAAATCCAAATCACGGATGATCGCAGCCGGCCTTAAATCAAAATGTTTCTCTACCAATGCTTCTATTTTTTCTTCGGAAATTTTTCCGGTTCCAAACGTTTCTACGAGAACGGAAACCGGCTTTGCAACACCGATTGCATAGGCAAGTTCAATTTCACACTTGTCAGCAAGTCCTGCCGCAACAATATTTTTTGCAACGTATCTTGCTGCATATGCTGCGGAACGGTCTACCTTTGTTGGGTCTTTTCCGGAAAATGCACCGCCGCCATGTCTTGCGTATCCGCCATAGGTATCTACAATAATTTTTCGCCCGGTCAGTCCAGAATCGCCGTGCGGTCCGCCAATTACAAAACGGCCGGTTGGATTGACAAAGTACTTTGTATTTTCGTCTAAAAGCTCGGAAGGAATAATCGGCTTGATTACATGCTCAAGAATATCCTTTCGAATCTGCTCCTGTGTCGCTTCTGGATCATGCTGCGTAGAAATTAAAACAGTGTCAACGCGGACTGGTTTATCGCCTTCATATTCAACGGTAACCTGCGTTTTCCCATCTGGACGAAGATAATTCAGCTTTCCTGTTTTTCTTACGGCTGTCAGCTGCATTGCCAGCTTATGCGCCAAAGAAATCGGCATCGGCATGAGCTCTTCTGTCTCATTGCAGGCAAAACCAAACATGATGCCCTGATCGCCGGCTCCGATTGCTTCAATATTATCTTGCAGCGTACCCTCTTTGTATTCCAGTGCTTTATCGACACCCATTGCAATGTCACCCGACTGTTCGTCAATTGCAGTCATCACCGCGCAGGTATTTCCGTCGTATCCATATTCACCCTTTGTATAGCCGATATCCTTAATGACACTTCGAATAATTTTAGGAATATCTACATAGCAATTTGTGCTAATCTCTCCGACTACCATCGCAAGTCCTGTCGTTACTGTACTTTCAGCCGCAACTCTTCCATTTGGATCCTGTTCAAATATTGCGTCTAAAATCGCATCGGAAATTTGGTCGCACATTTTATCAGGATGCCCCTCTGTTACGGATTCAGATGTGAACAATCTCTTTGTCATTTTCTTTCCTCCTTTTTCAATAAGAAAATATAAAAGATATAAAATAGCCTCAAACTGCAATAGTATATGCATAAAGTGGAAATTAAAACTCTAAATCAGTTTTTATTCTTGCATTGCGTTCAAAGGCTAAGATAGGATTTGATATTCTGACCGCTTTTTTATATAACCGTGATTTGATTCACTGCGATATAAAAACACCTCTTCCGAAGAAGAGGTGTAAGCTGTATACTGCTATCTTCTCCTCATCTCTCAGAATAAATCTGTAGGACGTAGCACCTTTTCTGCCTGATAAATCAAGCACCTAGGTTGCCGGGCTTCACAGGGCCTATTCCCTCTGCCACTCTTGATAAGGTCTATTTAATTGTATATTTATTATATAACCGCAAAACAGGAATGTCAAACATACTTCCTGCAATATTTTTATATCAGTTTAATATATTCGTCCACATAGTGTAGTGCCGCTCCAACTGCAGACGCTTCAAATTTATAATCACACACCTTAATGTAACTTCCATTCTTTTCAAAGGGATTGCGCTGACTCACCAACGCTGTCAACTCACTAATGTGCATCTCCATATGACTTCCCACATAGCCGCCTAACACTACATCGCAGTCAAAAGCCATTCTTAAATTGTAAACTAACTGCGATAAGTATTGTAAGTATTCCTGAAATGCATTTAAGTATGTTTCTTCTCTTCGCTCCACTCGTTTGAAAAATTCAGCGAGGCTCCCGTCGGTCAAATCAGAAAGCAACTTTGCATTGCAATACGCATCTGCGCATCCTTTCTGCCCGCAATAACAAGGCTTTCCCTTGTCTACCAATGTAATATGCCCAAATTCACCGCTGCGGTGATTGATGCCGTGATACGCGTTCTGTGAATACATAATTGCACCACCTACGCTGTTACTTAAAGAAACATACACAATAGGATCCTGTGAATCTCTTCTCCAAAATTCCGCGAACCCACCAGAATTCGCATCATTAAAAAATCGAAACGGATAAGGAATATGTTCCTGCATTTTTTTATATAAATTCTCCGGTGCCGGAAGAACGCTGATATAGGTAATCGTTTTCCCATCCTCCCCGACAATTGCAGGAAGAGAAACCCCAAGTCCCAAAATTCGCTCCGGATTTGCCTTACTTTCCACTACAAAACAATCTATAATCTGTCCAAGCTCTTCATAAAAGCTTTCCTCATCCTTAAATTCAAATCGAATTCGATTACTGTATAAAATTACACCCTTTAAATCAACTAAAACTAAACTGACGTGATTTCTTGTAATATCAAGTCCCAATGCCACTTTAAAGTCATCGACACTATCAATTACTTTCGCTTTTCTGCCGCCGGTCGACTCAAAGGTCCCCTCTTCGCGGATTAATCCCCGTTCCTTTAATTCTATGAGATTTTGACTTACTGTAGGCAGACTTAAATTCAGAATCCTTGCAATCTCCTGTTTAGAAATGCCATTGGATTCATAAATTAATTTATATATCTGATTGCGGTTTCGCCTTTTTATTAACATGCGGTTTTCCATACCATTCTCACTTTTCTAAAACTACTTTATAAAATACACCGTAAGGAATTTTACTCCTTATTGTCATTTTTTGCAATAAAAAAGTGCTCCTATTCCTGCCGAAAATTCAACTCTTCTTTTTTACCCGATCAGCAATGAAACGTTTCTCTAATCCGCCTTTTGCTGTTTTCACGCTAATCTGCATTTGCGACTCTCTTCTATATAAAAAATGCCACATAAAATGGCACTTTTCTTGTAGATGTTTTTTTATTATATCCCGACTTTATAACGCGGCCAGCTTTTTAAAGCTTTGGAATAGAGTTAAATATAATTCTTTATACAAATTATAATATTTTCGATATTCAGCGCTGTTTTGCGCAATCGGTTTTTGTACTTCTTTTTTTTGAATCAACCGTTTTGCAGCATCCTCCAAATCCTTATAAACTCCCGTACCGACTCCCGCCAAAATTGCTGCGCCCAGTGCGCCTCCCTGCTCTGCCTGTATTGTGCTGACCGGGCACTGATATAAGTCTGCAAACATCTGCCTCCAAAGCGTACTTCTCGCACCGCCTCCGCAAATCATCATATCCTTTATGGATACGCCCATTTCTCGAAACACATCGACGCACTCAAGCTGCGAATAAGCCACACCTTCTAAGACTGCTCGAATCAGATGTGCACGTCCATGAATCGCGGAAAGCCCGAAAAACGTTCCTCTGCACTCCGGATCGGGATGCGGTGAGCGCTCTCCCATAAGATATGGTAAATAAAGAAGCTTGTCTGCTCCAATCGGCACCGCCGATGCTAAATCAATCATAATCTCGTATGGATCCACGTCTTTTCTTTTTGCCTCTGCGGTTTCCTCCGTGCAGACTTGATTTCGAAGCCACTGTAATGACAACCCTGCGCCCTGTGTACAACTCATTACCGTCCATTTCCCGGGAACGGAAGCACACAAAGTATGCACTCTTCCCTTTGGATCAATCGCTACCTTATCTGAGATGGCATAAACGACACCCGAGGTCCCTATCGTCGTAAACGCACTTCCTTCGGTAACGATACCGGTTCCGATTGCTGCCGCCGGATTGTCACCGGCTCCACCTACCACAATCGTTCCTTCAGCCAGACCGGTCTTCTTGGCCGCTTCTTTGTGAACGGTACCCGTTACATCAATTGACTCGTGCATTTTCGCAAGCAATTTTCTATCAATCTTTAACGCATCCAAAACCTCATCTGACCATGTGCGCTTTGCAACATCCATCAGCTGCATGCCGGAAGCGTCCGATACTTCTGTCGCAAATTCGCCGGTCAGCTGATAACGAATATAATCTTTTGGCAGAAGAATATGTGCACACTGCTCGTATATTTGCGGCTCATTCTTTTTAACCCACAATATTTTTGCCGCAGTAAATCCAGTCACCGCAGGGTTTGCTGTAATAGAAAGAACCTTTTCCGGTGTCAGAATGCAGTTTATATCCTCTACTTCCTTTGCCGTTCTCTGATCACACCAAATAATCGATCTTCGAAGTGGATTCCCCTGTTTATCAAGCATAACGAGTCCATGCATCTGACCGGAAAGCCCAATTCCTTTTATGTCTTTCGGGTTTACCTTTGCCGAATCAATTACAAATCGGATTCCTGCTGCGGCCGCCTCCCACCAATCCTGTGGACTCTGCTCCGCCCAACCGTTTTGCTCTTGATACATCGGATACTCGTAAGTCTTTGAGGCTACCGCATTCGCGTCTATATCGAACAGTACGGTTTTTGTTCCTGAGGTTCCGATATCAATTCCTAACAAATATTCCAAAAGTGCTCTCCTTTCCGCGGCTAAGAACTACTCAGTTATTTTTATAACTGCCTTTACAACCTCATCCTTTTCCTTTATGGCTTTCTCAAATGCCTCCTGAATTTGATCAAACTCAAATTCGTGGGTCACAATTCCGGATACATCAATCCGCCCTTCCGCAATTGCAGAAATTGCCTTAGGATACATATTACGATACCGGAATACTGATTCAATTTTCGCTTCCTTCGCCATAATCTTACCAAAGTTATAGAGAATTTCAGACTCGGCTGCAATGCCGACAAGCACAATCGTTCCGCCATTTTTTACAAGATATGGTGTTTGCGCGATGGTAGCAGGAGAGCCTGCAGTTTCCATTATTTTTTCGACTCCCGCTCCATTGGTCAGTTTATCTATCTCAGAAATCACATCGACTTCTTTTCCATTTAATACTCTTGTAGCACCTAATTTTTTTGCATACTCAAGCCGCTTTGGAATCACATCGACAACCGTAATATCCGTCGCACCGCTTGCCTTGCAGGCAAGGAGTGTCACTAAGCCAATACACCCGGCTCCTAAAATGATAACATGATCTCCCAGTCCAATTTGTCCTTGTGCCGCTGCATGAAGTCCAACCGCAAGAGGTTCTACAAGTGCACCTTCCTTTGTTGAAATCGCATCCGGCAATTTAAAACACATGTTTTCAGGAAAGGCAATATAATTTTCATAGCATCCTTGGACCGGCGGCGTTGCCAGAAACTGAACATCGGGGCAAAGGTTATATCTTCCGGATTTGCAAAACTCGCAATGTCCGCAGGTAATCCCCGGCTCCAGAGCAACACGATCTCCAACCGCAAGTGTTTTTACCTCACTGCCTATCTCCACAATGGTTCCGGCACACTCATGCCCAAGCATAAATTCACCGTCCACTACAAAGTCTCCGCATCTGCCATCATGAAAATAATGAACGTCTGAACCACAGATTCCTACGTATTCCAACTTAACCAGTACCTGCTGCTTTTCCACTTCAGGGACAGGAATTTCACGAATTTCCATTTTGTTCAGCTCTGTCATATAAGCTGCTCTATTTTTCATACTTCATCTATCCTTTCCTTATATTTCTTTTCTTCTTCATTCTTATCCAGACAAGAAAGGTGCCTTAAATAAAACCTTAAGACACCTTTGCTCTGCATAATTGCTATTCTTTGATAAGCCCTCTATCTTTGTATATTTTTACATACTCGCTTGCGTTATCCTTTGTAATGAGCGGTGCATCAATGTCTGTATCAATCTGCTTCTCCTCACCAGTCAGAAGCTTATGAACTGTTTCCATATTCAGCTTAGCCAAATCAATTGCAGACTGCAGGCAAGTTGACGTCATCTTCCCTTGCTCAATCAAGAGGCAAGCTTCCGCAGTACCATCTACACCATAAGAAAGAATATCTTTATACTGGTCTTTTCCTTCTACTGCTTCCAATGCACCGGCAGCCATATTATCGTTCATGGAAATGATTGCATCAATTTCTCCATAAGCCATAATCCAGTCTTCCATTAACTGCATTGCCTCATCCTTATTCCAGTTTGCAAAATCCTCTGCTAGAATTTTCACATCCGGTCTTGCGCTGAAAAATACTTCTTTCCATGCTTTTAATCTTTCATCTGCATGGAAATTTCCGGAAGGTCCCTTAAGGACTACAACTTTTCCATTTTCAGGAACCTGCTTGATTGCAGCCTCGGCATTAACCTTTGCCTGTACATATGGGTCTGCGTCAACAGAAGAAGCTCCTTCGATGCCGTCGATACGAGCATTCGTCGTAATCGCGATAATACCAGCACTTACAATCTGTTCAACGTATGGGCGCTGTGCTTCGCCGTTGTTTGGCTGTACGATGATTGCATCATAGCCGTTTGCAATTGCATTTTCAATTGCAGCATTCTCTTTTTCGTCATCTGCCTGTCCATCAAATACATCAAGTGTGATGTCATCATAGCCTGCTGCCGCTTCTTTCATCTCATTTGCAAGCCATGCAGCAAAGGAATCGGACTGGGCTCTCGCGATGTACGCTACCCGGTAACCATCCTTATCTCCTTCTTGAGAATTCTTGTCTCCTCCACATCCTGCCAGTGCAGTAAGTACCAGTGTTAAAACCAATACTACAGCTAAAATTTTCTTTTTCATAATAAGTTCTTCCTTTCTCTTAAATTATATTGAAATAATAATTCAAAACAAAATTTAGAATCGTCGTGTTCTGCAACTCAGTTCTGACGCTCTGCAATTTTCCCCTTCTCTGCATTCCCTAAAATTACTTTTACACTTTTCTTATTTTTGAATCTCAAATCATACAGCACTGCGGCTACAATGATACCGCCTTTTACAATTTGCTTCACGTAAGAATCCACACCCTGCAGATTCATGATATTATTCAAACATCCAATGATGAAAGAACCAACCAATGTTCCAAGCGTAGTTCCAACACCTCCGGAGAAGCTTGTGCCTCCCACAATCGCTGCTGTTAAACCTTCCATTTCGTATCCAACCGCTCCGTTCGGAAGTCCTGCGTTGACACGAGACATATATAGGATTCCTGCAATACCTACCAAAACGCCGTTTAAAATAAATGCAATATATTTTGATCGAATCACATTGATTCCGGATGCAATCGCTGCTTCTTCATTTCCGCCGATCGCATAAAGGGAACGTCCAAATCGGGTATGGTTTAAGACATACCATATTGCAACGGTAACAAGTACAAGGAAAACAATTGGTATCGGTATCACTTTTAGAAACGGCATCCCTGAAAATATGGGTACATCGGTCAAATCGCCCTGTCCGAATATTTTATAATCAGAAATCTGTAAAATATTTTGTCCGCTTGTATAAAGCAATGCTAAGCCTCTTGCAGCCATTGTCATAGCCAATGTAACGATGAAAGCTGGCATTTTGCAATTTGCTACAAAGAAAGCATTGATCAAGTTACATAGCACTGCGACGAGAATCGCAATAAGAAACGCACCTAACAGGGACCCTGTCGCTTTATAGAAGCTGACAGATAAGACGCCGGAAAGGGCCAATACTGCCCCCGCTGATAAATCCAGCATTCCGCTGATGATAAGCAGCATTTCTCCATATGCCAATATAGTTGCAACGGCAAGCTGTCTCGCTATATTCGTAATATTCCCGGGGCTGAAGAAGTTCTCATTCAATGCCATCGAAACCAATATCATGACTAATAATACAAAGAATATAGAATATTTCTGCATTGCCTGACTTGCACGGTCTTGTAATCTCATTCTCTTGCGCCTCCCTTATCGTGTCCCTGTTGCGTATTTCATGATTGCTTCCTGCGAAAATGCATCTTTGTGCAATTCTCCTTCTATTCTGCCCTGGCACATCACATATATACGGTCACACATTCCAATCAATTCCGGCAGCTCGGAGGAAACCATAATTACACCTTTCCCTTCTTTTGCCATCTCGCTCATAAGCTTATAAATTTCAAATTTTGCACCGACATCAATTCCTCGCGTCGGTTCATCAAGAATTAAAATATCAGGATTCCGCAGCATCCACTTTGCTAAAAGAACTTTCTGCTGATTCCCTCCGGAAAGCGACTGAATCGCAGTTTCCAGCGTAGGAGTCTTTACATTCATCTTTTCGAAATACTTACCTACTACTTCTTTTTCTTTTTTCTTATGTGTATAGCCTCCATAGACAAATTGATCTAATGCAGACAGGCTGGCATTTTCCATTACACTGCGTACCGGTACAATACCATACCTTCTTCTGTCTTCTGAAAGCATAATCATTCCGTTTTTTATACTGCTTCCCACATTTTTGAGGTGCACCTTTTCACCAGACACATATACCTCTCCGGAGCTAATGTTATCCAGGCCAAATAAGGAACGCATTACTTCGGTTCTCCCTGCGCCTACCAGTCCTGCAAACCCTACAATCTCGCCTCGATTCAGATGAAAGGATACGTCATCATACAAGTTTTCACTACATAGGTTTTTGACCTCTAAAAGCGTCTCTCCAGCTGGAATTTCTTCTTTCGGATAGACGTTGTCCATTTTTCTTCCTACCATAAGCGCAATGACTTCATTGATATCTGTCTCTTCCGCTCTCATGCTCTTTACAACAGTACCGTCTCTGAATACCGTGATATCATCTGCAATCTGAAACACTTCATCCAGCTTATGTGAAATGTAAACAATGCTTACACCTTTTTCTTTCAAAAGCTTAATCTTCTGAAATAATAGGGATACTTCTCTCTGTGTAATTGCAGAAGTTGGTTCATCCATTACGATAATCTGTGCATCATTTGAAATCGCTTTTATGATTTCAAGCATCTGAATATCAGAAACTGTCAAGGTCTTCAGTTTTTGGTCGGGTTTATAACTCAGTCCCTCTTCTTCCAGAAAACGAAGCGTTCTCTCCCTGACTTCCTTCCACTTTACTTTTCCGATTTTGTTTACAGGCAGTCTCCCTAAAAAAAGATTTTCCTCTACTGACATTTCCGGAACGTAGTTCAGTTCTTGTGCAATCATCGCAATCCCCAGGCCCTGTGCTTGAATCGGGTCCTTTATCTGTACAGGATTTTCATCAAGAAAAATCTTTCCAGCATCTGGTTTATAGATGCCGTTTATAATTTTCATGAGCGTTGATTTTCCCGCACCGTTTTCTCCGCAAAGTGCATGAACCGTACCTTTTCTCACGGTAAAGTCAATTTTGTCTAAAGCTTTGACACCAGGAAAATATTTTTCAATTTGAGAGACTCTCAGTTTTATTTCCTCACTCATATCAAAGTCTCCTTTCTAACAGGCTTCCGTTTATTTTGTCTTTTTATGTTCTATTATGTCAAATACTTTTACATATCTATTTTATATAAGTTTTACAAAAATTATATACTCAACTTATTTTTCTGTCAATCTCTTATTCTTTGTTTTTACCATAAGTTATTATGCATTTAGTTTATTCTCGGGAAATATTTCACGTTTTTCCGCCTTTTAACGGACAAGCTTATTTTTATAAAAAAGAAATACTTTTCTTTGTAAAATTCTTATCCTTTTATTTCCCTGCTATTTTTAAATTTAATCTAACACATTTATAGAAAAATAGGGTATACTTTATTATTAAGACTATATCAACAATCATGGAGGAAACAGATTGAACCGTAATGATTTAAAAGTAATTCAGGGCGGCGCAAATAACGCAATTGCAATTGGTGAGCATAAATTTGTATCTGCTTATGTGACGGACACAAGACTGATGGGCGTCCTTGGTCTGCATATTCACTGGACGATTGAAAGCCCTACTTTCTATTCTGATTTTCATCAGTTTTTCTATTTTGACGCAGAAGAATTTGGATTGGAAACCTATCGAAGCGTAATGGGTAATGATTCCTTCGAAATTACTCTAATTGAGAAAACATTGATTGATGGGCTTGGCGGAGAGAAAAGAAATCTAAATGAACGAGAAGCCCGTTATCTGGTCCAGCAATTTGTAACGGCCACGCTGGCATTGAATGTAGACCCTAGCGAGCCACAAAGCGAATACGCTTTTTTACTGGAAACACCAATTGTTTTCAGTGCAAAGGAAACGACCTCAATTGCCGGCAAATTATGCACCCCCATGAAAACATCCTATCAGGTAGTGCACTACTATCTCATGCGTACCTTCGGAAATGACACGGAAGGTGCAGCCTATCTATTGGCAGAGGACGCTCAGATAGAAGAAATTTCGGAAAAGAAACTGTCTACACTTTGCAGAAATACAATCGAGGAATTTATTAATTTGGACGGTTCGCTCTCTTATCTTTCAGAATCACTCATTGAAACTGACAATTCTTATAAGATGGTTCTTTCTGAAATAAAGCTTGCTGACCAAAAGGTATATTTTGCAAAAAAACGTTCTTCCTTTCCCGTCTCTTCTGCAGAAGTAGCAATGCTCTTAAACCGTCCGGAATTTGTGACATTATTTGAAATTTTGGTCGATCCAGATGAGTTTGAAAACGAATTTTCTGTTTTTACTGCCGGTGCAATGCAGACAACACATGATAATGGGAGATTATATCTAGAGTTTAACCGAAACAACGATCATGTTGCACGCCGCGTTTTTCGCTTAAATGAAGATGTACACGGCCTTTACTACATCAGTGATTTCGGCCAATTGATTATTGCGGCATATACAAAAGAAGAAATCCGTGATTTAGAAAGCCGTCTGCATAAAAGTGCCATTAACCTGATGATTATCCCCACCGCAAAGTATGAATTTAAAGAACCGGTTCTGTACGAATTTATTCAAAGCGATTTTGACGATTTCAATGAATTTATTGAATCTCTTCAGTAATAGAATCTCAGCAGGCGGCGTCAGCCGCCCAGCGTAATTTCTTGTGTCTGATACCAATCCAGTGCCCGATGAATTTGGTTTTCTTCAAAATCAGGCCACAGCTCCGGTAGCGTATAAAAATCCGAGTATACGGACTGCACGGGAAGAAATCCGCTTAGACGGCAATGTCCGCCCCACCGCAGGATCAAATCAATTCTAGAAATGTCTTTTGATGCAATTCCATTTGGATAATTCAAATCCCAATCCCATCCGTAATTTACCAAAAAATTAACACGAATGCCCCCTGCCCCAAACTGTCTTCGGATACGATAAGGCAACAGCTCCTTTGGGAAGCTGTTTGAACTGCTGTTTCCTACAACCAAAAGCTCTGCATCCTTTTCGGCAAGCGTCTGTACGGCATCTACACAAGCTTTTTGAAAGGCTTGTTTTTGTATGGCAGGCCGTTTTGTATTATCGACGGTAAATCCGTAAAGCGTCAATTCTTCCACGCCCAGCCCTTTGCAGATTTCATATAGCTGAAACCCTGGATCAATTCCGAATTCATACCCCATCTGCTTTTCCATTCCGTGCTCTTTCGCCCATCTGCGATTTCCATCAGGAATGATTCCGATATGCTTCGGTATTCTCTTCCATTTTTCCTCTTTCTTTTTCTCTTGTTTCATACAAAACTCCTTTCCGCCTTATTTTACACAGCATAGCAAATGTTATTCAAGAAAGCCGCCTTATGCTTTCATGTTAAAATCGTAATATTCCAAAAACTTTCGTTCACTTTACAAGCTTTTGATTTCTGACTAAGATAAAAGAAGAGACTAACTAACTAATAGGATGTGAAAAAATGAAAAATAACTACAAAGCTCTTTTCAATACGAATCGCCATATGCTGTTTCTCATAGGAAAAAGTCTTTTAATCGGTACGGCCGTCGGTTCCGTTGTCGTCGCTTACCGCTGGGTTTTAGGCGTGTTCGAACTCTTTTCAATTCATATGTACGCCTTGGCATCTGCACATATCTTCTCATTGTTTCTCCTCTTTCCTGGGCTTGTCCTTGCAGGATGTGGAATTGGATTTTTGGTAAAAAGGTATCCCTTAATTGGAGGAAGTGGTATCCCACAAGTGAAGGGGATTATGCTTGGACACTTTAAAAATGCGTGGCTTTCTACTTTGCTTGCAAAGTTCTTTGGCGGCGCTGTCTGCATACTGGCAGGCCTATCACTTGGACGCGAAGGCCCTTCGATCCAATTAGGAGCCTGTGTTGCTGATGGTATTTCTCAGCGATACGGAAAAACACGGATGGAAAAAAAATTTTTAATGGCCAGTGGCGCGAGTGCCGGCCTTGCCGCAGCATTCAACGCTCCGCTTGCCGGTGTCATGTTTACCCTTGAAGAAATTTTCAAATATTTTTCCCCCTCCATTTTGCTTTCTACCATGACTGCCGCCGTTACCTCCGACTTTATCTCTAGGCAGGTGTTTGGATTGAGTCCTGTATTTCAATTCCCGGTAGAGGGCTCCATGCCACTCTCTCATTATTGGATTTTGATTTTTTTAGGCATTTTTTTAGGCATCTGCGGCTCATTTTATAACTGGTCGTTACTAAAAATTCAGGATTTATATAAGAAAATTTCCTTGCTTCCTGCAGAATATCGTCCGGCGATTGCTTTTGTTATCTCTGGTCTTTTCGCTTTATTCTTTCCTTATGTCCTCGGCGGCGGACACGAAATGATTCCCTACCTAAATCCACAATCAGGTGTTGGTTTTTTATTTCTTCTGCTCGTTTTTAAATTTCTTTTTTCTATGATTAGCTTTGGCTGTGGTGCACCTGGCGGAATTTTCTTCCCGCTGCTCATAATAGGTGCTTGCATCGGTGCACTCTTTGGAACGGTGTCGGTAAACTATCTGGGCTTTAGCGATGCCTATTTTTATAATTTTATTATACTTTCTATGGCCGGCTACTTTACCGCAATTGTTCGAGCACCAATTACAGGCGTTATTCTAATCGTAGAAATGACAGGATCTTTTTCCCATCTTCTATCTTTGACGGTCGTCTCTCTTGCTGCGTATGCCGCTGCTGATCTATTAAAAAGTCGCCCAATTTATGATTCTTTATTGAAAAACCTCTTGCGAGGCAATCATCCCGAACAGGTTGAAGATGACAACAATGCGAAAATTACGATGGAATTTATTGTTCAATTCCATTCCCTTTCTGAAGGAAAAAAAGTAAGTGAAATTCTCTGGCCAGCTGGCTGCCTGCTGATTGCCGTTAAACGAGAAGGGGTTGAACTGATACCGAAAGGGGCTACCAAAATTCTCGCCGGTGATTACTTAGTCTGTCTCGCTTCAATGAATGAAGAAACAAAGATACGTTCGCAGCTTGCGCAACTGACGGAAAGTGTTTGAAATTTTCTTTCAATTTCTATCACCTTATGCGCTGCTTTTAATATTATGTAAACCAATGTTTGCGCCGTCAAGAATAGTTTTCAACAACGGATAAAGTCGCATATTTTAGGGCTTGCCTTGCTTTTCCACATGGAGAAATAAATTGTATACAATGTTATCCAACGCACGCTGTGGATAAATAAAACAGCTTGAACCCCACTGATTTCAAGCTGTTTCAAGAATTTCTCATTTTTTTGTTAACAAGTTATCCACAGGATGTTCTTTTTATGTGCAAACTTGTTCTCATCCTCTGTTATCCAGAATTTTCAGATTTTCTTTCCGTTCTCGCCCAGTATACTTGAGAATCCCTTCATAGATGTACGCAGCGATTTTTTTCTGGTATTCCGGATCTTGCAATTTTGTTTCATCTTCACGATTGGAGAGGAATCCGCACTCTACAATTACCGTCGGCGCAGATGGTTTTTTGAATAAGAGCACATCCTTCTTCCCGAGCGCTGCTCTTTCCGTTCCATCTTGCACGCCTTTAATGATTTCTTCTTGTATACATTCTGCCAGCCGCTTACTTTCTTCTTCAATCGATTTATCTGCAATTCCTTTCGGATAAAAAGTCTGCGCTCCATGAACGGAGCGATCCTGCTTAAAGCTGTTTAAATGAATACTTACGGCTACAAGTGGTTTTTCTTTTTCAATCACTTTCACGCGCTCTTTCAAATCCTCTGTTTTCAAACTTCGTATGCTTCTTTTATTCTTGATTTCTACGGCATCCGTGCCATCTCCAATTACATCGCTGTATAAGCCTTTATCCTTTTCACGCGTCATAACTACATTCCATCCATCTGCCGCAGCAAGCGCAGAAACTTCCTGTGCAATTGCTAAATTTATATTCTTTTCCATAACACCGCTCATGCTGACTGCGCCGCCATCAATGCCACCGTGCCCTGCATCTAAAACGATGGTGTCTGATGCCGAGATAAGCTGTACTCCAATTGTCTTTAAATTTCCTAATGGAACTATCAGTAAAAAAAGAGCAATCGCAGCTAAGGTGGTCGCAAAGCACCATTTTTTTCTCATATTTATACCCCGCCTTTCTTCTAGCTAAATATATGAACAAAGTGTCCCGCTTTATGATAAAATGGTAGAAAGAGAGGAGTTTTACCATGAAAACAAAACGGCTGTATCAGCAAGATGTCTATTTAAAAGAATGCGAAAGCACCATTTTGAAAGTTATAACTGATTTAAACGAAATGAAAAGCTTAGGAGCCAAGGAACAAGCAAACACTTTTTGTATCATTTTAGATCAAACTGTATTTTTTCCTGAAGGCGGAGGGCAGCCAAATGATACCGGTTTTATCAACGATCTCCCGGTCTGCTACGTTTTTGAAAAGGATACTATTGTTTACCATCAACTTGTATCTCCCTCTTTCCAGCTCTCAAATACATCCGCAGAGTTACCCTGCGGCAAAACGGTACAGTGCCAAATTGATTGGAATCGCCGCTTTTTACATATGCAAATGCACTGTGGTGAACATATTTTATCCGGCATGTTTTATCAAGAATATGGCGGTGTAAATCGCGGATTTCACATGGGTGCAGATTATATGACCATAGATATTTCATTGGAAAACAATGCTGAATTCACACAATTTACTGAAGAGATGGCCTCCCGTGCCGAGCTTTTGGCGAACAAAGCTATCTGGGCAAATGTACCGGTCTCTACGCGTTATTTCCATGAAAAAAAAGAAGCAGAGCAACTTCCGCTTAGAAAAGCCCTAGAGATTGAAGAAGATATCTCGATTGTTTGCGTCGGAAATGAAGAAAATCCAGCAGACTGTGTTGCCTGCTGCGGGACCCATCCTTCTACTGCAGGGCAAGTTGGTCTTGTAAAAATAGTGCGTATGGAAAATTATAAAGGAATGACACGCTTCACCGTAAAGGCAGGACAAAATGCCTATCAGCATTATGCATTTTCTCATAAAGTTCTGTCCGCGTTATGTGAACGTTTTTCTTCTGAAGCACCTCAACTTTCTGAGAAAATAGAAATTCAAGAGAAAAAAAACCAAGCAGCCCGAAAGGAACTCTATACTCTGAAAAAAAGAATGATTGATGCAGAAATAAAAAAAATAGAAGCACTTTATTCGTCGCTCTCTACAAACGTACTGTTTCCACCTTTTAAGGGGAATTTTTCTAACCCTATTATGATACAATCCTATGATTACCTGAATGCAGAAGATGTGCAAGCACTTGGAAGAAAGCTCACACCTTTCATAAAAGGTCTTCTATTGCTCGTTTGTGAGCCGGAAAAAACGGTGCTCCTATTCTCGTCGGGCAAACCGGATTGTGGAAAGCTTGTCCGCGACAACGCCGGGATTTATCAAGGAAAGGGCGGTGGAAATGCCTCCTGTGCCCGGGCTATCTTTAGCAATGATGAATCCCTGGAAACTTATTTAGATTTGCTGGAAAAACACTTACGTTAAATTTTAAGCTAAAATACTTTATATTTTACCCGTCCCCCGTTCTCACAAGTCACACTTCTACGCTAGCAACTCAACTAGAGTAAGGATACAAGGTCTGAAGAAAAGGAAATGACTCTTCTGGCGTTGCAGCCTTACTCTTTTTTAGTAAGCCTTCATTGCCATCTTTAACCTAGACGACCCCCCAGATAGAGATGCTGGAAACCATTTTAGGTACATTATGATAGATGATATTTGCACCTTCATTTAAAATATATAACTCTGAGTTTTTTTCTGCCACCTGAATCACATCAGTGAAAGAAAAAGGCTGTGAATCCCTTTCGGTCAAAAGAATATCGTGCGATAAAATGATTGTTTCATTTAGCACAATATGGATTTTAGTGCTTTCCCCACCTCTAATTTTATCAATATAACACATATAGTTAACAATATATTTTCCTGTATTTGCAATTCGAAACTTCGCTGTCATAGGATCATAAGTTATGAAAAGATCCCCGTCAGCCACTTCTAGATTGAACTTTATTCGTTCTCCGGTACCACTAAGCCGCGATTCTCCCTTATCAGGATACATTAATCCATATTCGATACTCGCTAAAACAGCAGCTGATCCAGCCGGCCCTTGCGGTCCTGTCGGCCCCTGTGGACCCGTTGGCCCTTCGTAGCCTCTCTCACCCATTGGACCCTCTACACCCTGATACCCCCGCGGCCCCATCGGTCCCTGCGGTCCCATTGGCCCTTCTGGCCCCTCCGGACCCATTAATCCCATTTCCCCTTCCGGTCCTTGGCTTCCCTGCGGCCCTTCTGCTCCCTGAATCCCCCGTTCTCCGGTCGGGCCAGGATCCCCTTTTTCACCTCTTGCGCCGCGGCGACCTTTCGGCCCCGGCGGGCCAGGATTTCCTTTCGCTCCTGAAGCCCCTTCACATCCTCGTTCCCCTTTTGGCCCGGTCGGCCCTTGAATTCCTGGAGGTCCCGGACAGCCCGGAGGTCCCGGAAGTCCAGGTCGGCCCGCGGGACCTGGACGACCCTTTATCTCGGAACAAGTCGGTAGTTCCGAACGCTCTGAACAACACAAATGCTTCTTTTTTCCCTTTTCTTCCGGATTCATTGTGTCCTTGCAATTGATCCTTTTTCCATTACACTGCGGATAGAAGGAGCAATTTTTACAAGCAGGATTTAATCCGCTATCTTTTTTATAATTCATAGTTGCATCAGAAAAACCATTGCCCGTCGGACAAGTAGAAAACCCGATTCCAATAAAACAATCCAAGCTGTAATCACCCTCTCTAAATTTTTTACAGTGAAACCAATCTTCTTTATGTATCTTCTGCCTTTTATTATTTCCTTTTCGTATTTCATTACCTTTAGGATTCTCTGAATAAGTGCTTTTTCAATTTTTTATGAGTCCCAAATTCCCTCTATAAAGGATTTTGCACGCGACCCCTTTCAGCATATGAAAAAAGCAATCTATATGTTCTACTTTCTTGGAAGCAAACACTTAATTAAAAAAGCAGCATATACTGTTTAAAGAGCTTGAAATGCCCTTTTTGAAATAAGCAGTCAAAATTATTTTTTAATTAATTTTTTCTTTTTACAGTGATAATTTCGCTTTATAAAAGAATTAAAAACTGCTGTATTTCTGTATTCTTTATTCAAAAATTTAATAAATGAAAAGGAGCTGAATAAAATTTGAACCAATATAAGATTTACGTGTATGCAATCTGTAAAAATGAAGAACAATTTGTTGAACGTTGGATGGACTCGGTATCCGAAGCAGATGGGGTAATTGTAACAGATACCGGTTCAACTGATGACACAGTTAAGAAACTCCGCGAAAAAGGTGCAATCGTTTATGAGGAAACGATTTCTCCTTGGCGTTTTGACAAAGCCAGAACTATTTCATTAAATCATATCCCGGAAGATGCCGACATCTGTGTATGTAATGATCTTGACGAAATCTTCGAACCAGGCTGGCGTTCAAAACTCGAATCTGCATGGCAGCCGCAATACACGCGCGCACGCTACCTTTTTGCATGTGAACATCATCTCGACGGAACTCCAAGCAAATTTCATTCTATGGAAAAAATTCACCGGCGTCACGATTTCCGATGGGTACATCCGGTCCATGAAATTTTAGAATACAGCGGAACAGATCCTGACAGGACGATTCAGATAGACAATCTTATTCTCCACCATTACCCAGATCTATCTAAATCACGCAGTCAGTATCTACCTCTACTTGAATTATCCGTAAAGGAAAATCCAAAGGATGATCGTGCAATGTTCTGGCTTGGCCGCGAATATATGTACTATGGGAAGTTTAGGCAATGCATTGAGACTCTGCAAAAGCACCTTGCTCTTCCATCCGCGCTCTGGAACGAAGAACGCAGTGCCTCTATGCGTTTTATTGCGCAAAGTTTCGATGCGCTTAACGAACGACAATCAGCCATACAATGGCTTTTCCGTGCAATTGCAGAATGCCCGCATATACGAGAACCCTATGTTGCTCTTTGTAAGATTGGATATTTAGAAGAAAATTGGCCTCTTGTCTACGCTATGGCTGAGAAAGGTCTTTCCATTACCTATAAAAGTGACAGCTATCTCTCACAATTAGATAGCTGGGGCCCTTCACTATACGATTACGGTGCCATCAGTGCCTACCGCTTAGGATTATATGAAGAATCTATAGAGTATGCCAAAAAAGCATGCGAACTAAGCCCTGACGATGAACGTCTTCATGCAAATCTCAGGTTAATTCAAAGTAAATTGGATGAATCCAAAAAAGGAGCATTTTAATGAAACGCTTAAAAATATGTGTTTATGCAATTTGTAAAAATGAGTCTCGCTTTGTTGATTCTTGGGTCGACTCTATGCAAGAAGCGGATCTCATTGTTGTAACAGATACTGGCTCCACTGACGACACTGTAGCAAAATTAAGAGAAAGAGGGGTTATTGTGTATTTAGAAAAAATAAGCCCTTGGCGTTTTGATATAGCCCGCAACCTCTCACTGGAGCACGTCCCCGATGATGTGGACATCTGCGTATGCACCGACTTAGATGAACTATTTGAGGCTGGATGGAGGGAGAAGTTGGAAACAGCATGGCAAGCGCACCAACCGATTCATAATTCACCAATTGCGAAGAGCGGAAGATATCTTTATAATTGGAGCCTTAAAGCCGACGGTTCTCCTGACGTCCAATTCTATTACTTTAAAATACATGATCGGCATGGTTTCAAGTGGAGATGCCCCGTGCACGAGTATGTGCAATACACTGGCACCCTTCCTCTTGAATATGTTTTTATGGAGAACCTCATCCTCAATCATTATCCCGATGCTAGTAAATCACGAAATTCTTACCTTTCCCTTTTGGAACTTGCCGTCGAAGAAGCACCCGAAGACGAGCGTATGCGTTATTACTTAGGTCGAGAATACATGTACAAAGGTGAATGGAACAAGAGCATTCAAACACTTCAATCTCACCTTTCTATGCCAACCGCCCAGTGGAAAGAAGAACGGTGCGCTTCGATGCGCTGGATTGCTAAATCCTATCAAAATTTGAATCAGCACCAACAAGCTTATATTTGGTATTATAAAGCAATTGCTGAAATGCCTTCTATGAGAGACCCTTATATAGAGTTTGCTAAGTTATGCTTTGAGTTAAAAGATTGGCGCATGACGTACTTTTTAGTAAAAGAAGCATTAAAAATTAAAGAAAAATCAAAAAGTTATGTTAACATGGGTTACTCTTGGGACTACACACCAGACGATTTAGCTGCTATCTCCGCCTATAATTTGAAGCTGTACGCTGAATCTCTTATCCATGCAGAAAATGCACTCCGTTTTTTCCCAGAAGATGAACGTCTTCAAAGTAATTTAAAAATTATTAAAGGGGTACAGAACAAAGTCTAATATTGCGCTTATTTATTTCTTACATCTCTATTTTTCATAATCCTGGTGAAGAATCTTTATTTTACGAAAACGTTTTATATTGAAAGGACTCTACATTATGCCGAATAAGTATGATCCCCCTCAAAAGAATTCACCACTTATTGAGGAAAATAATTACGACAGCATAAACGCTTCTTACTCCACGCCAAGATATACTCACTCTTGTGATTCTTTCTGTCCTCCCGGACCGCAAGGTCCTCCGGGACCCGAAGGTCCAAAAGGAGCATCTGGATGCCGAGGCCCAAAGGGCGATATCGGTCTTCCCGGTCCGCAAGGCCCTCCGGGACCTGAAGGGCCTGCGGGGGCAAAAGGTGCACGTGGGCCACAAGGTCAAATAGGAGAAAGCGGTCTGGCCGGACCACAAGGTCCTGCCGGACCTCGCGGTAATCAAGGTCCAATTGGCCCTCCAGGACTTCAAGGTGTCAGAGGTGATATCGGCCCTCAAGGAGACCCTGGCTCTCAAGGCGAAAGAGGCCCTAAGGGAAACGAAGGTCCTCCGGGTGTACAAGGCCCTACCGGTCCACAAGGCCTGCAAGGCGAAACTGGACCAACTGGTCCACAAGGCGAACAAGGGTTTACCGGCCCTACCGGATCGCAAGGTGACACAGGGCCCCCTGGTCCTCAGGGCTCTCCTGGCGGCCCAACAGGAGATACGGGTCCTACCGGAGCACAAGGGCCGCAAGGTTTACGAGGTGACATCGGTCCGACCGGACCGCAAGGTAATTTAGGCGCGACTGGTCCGACTGGAGCTCCCGGTGAGCCTGGTCAACAAGGGATTATGGGGCCAAGTGGCCCGCAAGGCGATACTGGACCAACCGGCCTGCAAGGCTTACAAGGCGACATCGGCCCGACTGGACCGCAAGGCGATACAGGCCCTACTGGCGCTCAGGGAGATACCGGACCGCAAGGCTTAAAAGGTGACATTGGTCCTACTGGACCACAAGGCGATACAGGCCCTACTGGTGCTCAGGGAGATACCGGACCTACCGGTCCACAAGGCGAGATCGGTCATACCGGACCGCAAGGTGATATCGGTCCCACTGGTTTGCAAGGCGACACAGGCCCAACTGGCCTACAAGGTGACACCGGTCCCCAAGGTCTTCAAGGGGATACCGGTCTGCCGGGCGACATTGGTCCTACTGGTCCGCAAGGTGATACCGGCCCGACTGGTTTGCAGGGTGACATCGGCCCAACCGGTTTACAAGGTGACACTGGACCTACCGGTCTACAGGGTGACATCGGTCCTACCGGCTTACAGGGTGATACCGGTCCCCAAGGTTTACAAGGCGACACTGGTTCGACTGGCCCTCAGGGAAATACTGGCCCTACTGGGCCGCAAGGCGATATCGGTCCTACCGGTCTTCAAGGTAACACTGGCCCGACTGGTTCACAAGGCGAACTTGGTCCTACTGGGCCGCAGGGCGACATTGGTCCGACTGGTCTTCAAGGCGAACTTGGGCCAACTGGACCGCAAGGCAATACTGGACCTACCGGTCTTCAGGGCGACATAGGTCCAACCGGTCCTCAAGGTCCTACCGGTCCGCAGGGTGGCACAGGCCCTACCGGTCCTCAAGGTGATTTAGGTCCAGCTGGTTCTCAAGGTGATGTCGGCCCTACTGGACCTCAGGGTGACATTGGTCCGACCGGCCTACAAGGAGATACTGGTCCGACTGGTTTACAGGGGGACACTGGTCCAACCGGCTCACAAGGTGACACCGGCCCAACAGGTCCTCAAGGAGAAACAGGTCCGATTGGCCTGCAAGGAGATATTGGCCCGACTGGTCCTCAAGG
>CAUQTI010000018.1:0-53572 GCA_963521065.1 uncultured Anaerovorax sp.
TTCTCAGAAAGTTTTCTTTAATAATCGTGTCTACTCTATTGACTATGGTCCAGTATGTAAGCACTTCACTTAAAAATTCCTTGCAAACTTTTATCTCTTCGGATTCACTCATTCGAGCAACTCCCTTTTTTAAATTTTCGATTCTCTCATTTAATCTTTCCATTGGTTACCTCCCCATTGTTTCGCCATAGCTTTTGCGATGCCGGGGAATGTTTTTGAACGAATCTTCGCTGTTCTTGGGTCATTCCATGAAAGTATCTTTCCATTTTCATCCTTCGCCCATGAAGCCGATGCCCCTTTTGAGTATTTTTTTCCACCACTAATATCGAATTCGCCTGGGTCGACAATGCACGTCGGCTCCAGTTTAGGTAATCCTTTTAACCACAAACAAGTCTTTTTTTGGGCTTTATCTCCGTATTCATATGGTTGAATTTGTTGGGCTGGTTTTATTGGCAACCCATATTTCAACGCTAAATCTGAAAAGTATTTAGATATATATGTTCCACTAATTATTCCCACTGGATTTTCAACAGCTATTTTTTCGCAATCTGCATTTATAAATTTCATGAAAAATTCAATTGCTTCTTTCTGCCTGCCGTCTTTTCTTTTATTTTCAAAATGCGCTGCACCACTTACCGCTAAATGAGTACACGGTGGGAAAGCTATAATCATATCCCATTTATCCGGAAGCCATACTTCTTTTCCATTCTGCGTATGTACACAATAGAACATATAATTTTTAGGGTTAAGTAATGGCCTCACATCATCTTGTATATGCCATTCTGGATGCCCACCGCTGCAAGACTCTATATCGCAACTGTAAGCCTCGTGTCCTAATTTTCTAAGTTCAATTGTTACCGCTTGACTTTCTTCGCAAGCTACTAATACTTTCATTCTCTATATGGAGTAACTCGAGTTTTATGTGCGCACAACTCTTACTCCTTTCTGTTAATGTAATTGATTTCTAATAAACCTTAAATCTCTTTCATTGCGATAACTTCTAATTTCCGATTCCGCACGTCTAGCCTCTTTAATTCGCTCTAAACGCTTTCTTTTTTGCCTGTTGATGTAATACTGCCAAAGAGCATTTTTAGTCTCTGTATGGCTCATTTTGCACCGCCAATCTTATCAATCGTGCGCTTTATCTTATAGTCTTTGACCGTCTCAACGTCAGATTGATTGATACCGTGTAAATACTTAATTTGAGAGAGCATAATATCGACGTCTGCGATTTCTTCGATTAGGTTCGCCCTCCAATCTTGGCTCATGTATTTTTGATAGTGGTCTATTGCCACCGCTAACTCATTCAATTCCTTGATAGCTTGATTCGATTGTTCTTTGACCCCGTAAAAGTCCGCTATGTGCTTGATTGAGTTGTCAGGAGAGTCAAACATATATGATGGGTCTATATTATTATTCATTTCACGTAACTCCTTTCCAAAAACCCGTTCTGAAATTTTAGTCCCGTTTCTTCCGTTATGGCTTGCTGCACATCTTTTAGTGACATCCGTTTCTCGCAGTTGCAAATAACGGTTTTGTCTAATGCCTCTAAAAATTTAACCATTCGCTTTTCCCCGAATCCAAACTCGTCTCGCAATGTGAGCAAGCAGCATAGTGTTGCCCTGTCCATTGCTTCGCCGACCGCATCACGCTTGATTTTAAGTAGTTCCGGTACGGTGTAGTGTCTTGCTTTTAAATTTCCCATAGTGTGTTCTCCTTAAAACGGTGAAAATTCATCATCATCCAATGCTTGGAATCCTTCCGGTATGCCATTTTCTCCGCTTAGAGAAGATGTATTATCATCAGTTTTTTCATATTCAAGGACTTGCACCTTACTTGCATTTATATTTGTGGTATAAACCTTCGTTCCATCCTGTTTTTCGTAACTTCCGGTAGTGTATTCGCCTTGTACGGCAACTAATTTGCCTTTACGAAGAAACCTTTCAACATATTCGGCAGTTTTCCCGAAACATACCACAGGTACAAAGTTGGTCTTTTTCTTCTCTCCGTATCCTGCATCAATTGCAATGGTAAACTTACTTACTGCCATAGGCTCTGCTGCTTGTGTATATCGTGTTTCCGGTTCTTTAGTAGTTCTTCCTACTCCATTCCAGTTATTCATTTTATATCCACCATTCCTTTCAACTGTTCTACTGCAACAATAATCATTGTCTTTCCGTTTTCAAGGCTTAATGTCTTGCCTTTCTTATCCACTGTGGTTCTTGCAGTTACTTTGCAAGGTTCCATAGACTTTCCATCCATTGCAAACCCGTTAACTGTTCTTATTTTAGTTGCCATTTCCCCATTCTCCTTTCATTCTCTCTAGTTCTTCTGGCGAGAGAGTTTCTATGCCAAGTTCTTTTGCCTCTGACACTATGTAATCAATTAATAGGCTCATACTTTTAGTGTCGTAGACCGACGAACCGTAATAATTAATCGTATTGGTGTAACCGTCTTTTTTTGCCTTTGCGAATACTTCCGAGTGCCAACCAAGTCCTTTTTCTTTCCAAGCACCTATCCAAAATTCCAATACATCATCACGAACTGGCACAATCTCAAATCGTCCTTTTTTTCTTACCGATTCCATATAGATTTCTTCTTTTGTAGAATTCAGCGCATCGGCAATCTTGGAACAAATCACCCACAAATACGCATTCGCATCCAACGACCGTTTATTTGTCTTTTGCAACAATCTTGCTATCATTTGCTTTTTATTGGATTGCATAGTCTGCAAAAAATCTAATAGGTAAATTTTAAATCGTTTGGGAATTATAAGTTTCAACTCATAATCCCCGTTTAATTTTTGAGTAACATCTACCGATGTAAATTCAAACTCAGTCAAGGTAATTCCTCCCGATCAGCGCCATAAATTCTTCACGGCTATGGGTTTTCTCGTATTCTTTTTGGCATTCGATTTTTAACATTAAATCCAAAGCCTTGTTATGATGCACTGAATCAATCGTCATATTGTGCCTATCTGCTGTGAGCCATACCCAAAAGCCGTTTTTATCTGATATGCTGCGGTTGCCATGCCCGAAGAAAATATGATGTTTATGTAAGTTGTCAGTGCGGTCTGTGAGGTAGCAAGCTTTTTCAGTCTGCATTATGCTTTTCATCGTTGCACTCCCACTTATCGCAATGCCCGTTATCGTCCACGTATTCCGTGCATTGGTCACTTGCTCCATTGCAGCAATGTTCTTCGTAGTAATATTTGCATTCTTCGCAAGTTTTCATTTTTCCACCCCCTTTTCTAAAGGATTCCTTGATTCAGCACCTTGCACGTAACACCGTTTCCTCTAACAAGCTCTAAAGCCTGTTTTAACTGCTTTAATGTGCCTACGCAGCGTATTTCCATGTAGCACTGTGGCTCTTCTGCTGTTTTAATTTCTTCTTGTGGCTCTTCTGCTGGTGCTTTCCACAAATATGTTTCCGTTATAGGTTCTGTTTCTTCTTTCGGTGCTGGGTGTTCTGCTTCATAAATGTTATTGGCTCTTAGCTTAATCTCTGCCAGAATATCTTTTGTGGTTGCTCCAGCTCTGATTAGTCGGTCAAAGTCTGCTAAAGATAGCTTTTTATTTAACCTTTCATTTTCTGTATCAACCGCATCTTTTATGATGTCAAGTAGCTCCTGCTCTCTATCCTGTTCTACCTTTAGTACAAATGCCCTTTGCTCTACGTCAGTTTTAACTTCGCTTGTCTTGGCGGTCAAATTACAGTATTTTTCCAATACATCAAGCCTAACGGAATATTTTTCATTCAATCCTTGCTCTTCAATAACGGTTTTAATAATTTCTTGTGCTTCGAGTCTCTTTGCGTCTCGCTTTTTATCATCAAATACTCTAATTCCGTCTTTGATCGGTTTCTCTGCTTTCTCTATCAGACTTATTAATTCTTTGCACTGATTTTCAAATTCTGTTATTGGGGCAGAAAGAGATTTTTTCTTTTCCTTGCGATATGTGTCAATTTTAGTTCTGACACCCGCTAAATCCTTTTGAGTAGCTTTACAACCGCTTAAAGTATCCTCAGTGACAACTAACCCATCATATTTTTTAAGCGTTTCAGACAATGCTAGTTTCATTTCGTCGAAATTAACCTCGATTACTGGCATAACCTCATTTATGATTTTAATATCTTGCATTTTATATCCTCCTATTTAAGCCCTAAATCAGCTTGTTTTGTTGGTGTAACTTCAAAGTTTCTCATACAGTTTTCCCATTGCTCAAAAGTCATATCTGATAAGCTGTGCACTTTGTATTTGCTTAGTATCATTTTTTCTTTCACACCAGTTCGCAAGAGTTCGGCTTGTACCGATGCAATTTGTACTTTATTGATTTTTTTTTCAGATATTTCTTTGATTTCTTTTTCTTTCGGTTCTTTAAATTTACCCTCTTGGCTAGGGTTTTGGTCAGGATCGTCACCAGTACCAATTTTATAAGCCTTTAAAAGAGCATACTTATCAGAGTAGGTCATTGCTTTACCGGGTGCTTTATCTTGCGTGTCTACCCCGTCACCGTACGTTGTAATGTCGATAAACTCTTCGGGATTTTCTACATTTACAAATCTGTAAACCGTTTCTAACCTCATAAATAAATTACTTCGTTCAGTAGTTTTGCCTTGATACTCGCTTGTTGTTGTAAAAACATTAGTATCAACTATTTTTCTGCTCAATGGGTAACTGTAAATTCCTAACTTTGCTTCTATAGGTTTAACCGCATTTAATACATCAGCTTCACCCACGGCTTTATATTGATTCTTTCCTATTCCAACCTCTAAATTTTTAGCAACTGTCCTAATTTCTTCGGTTGCTTTCAACATTTTTTCATAAATATTCATTCATCAATCTCCTTTTCTTCAATATCGTCGCTCCCGCAAAACGGACAGCATTGAAAATACTCTGGTATGCAACAATCTAATTCCCTATGCATTTCTGCCGAAATATAAGATTCTTCAAAGGTTTCTTTGCAGTTATTGCATATAAACATCAAACTAACCCACTTTCCTTATAAAACTCAATCCACTGTTCGAGTTCCATTGTGACTTTCCACGTTTCTTTGTTTTTTCGATGCATCACAACTGGTATTTCATCTTCTTTCGCATCACGCTTTGCTTGATCCATTGCATCGGTTAAATTAAGCCGCTCAACGCGCTTGCACTCGATATGCACACCGTCAAGTCCAACCACATCCGCATCACCATTCGCCCCGCAGAACTGCTGCCCTCTCCGGCAATTAAACCCATATTCTTTTAACTTATTAGCAAGTTCGCGCTCTCCGGCTGCTCCTTTATTTCTACTGTTCATATCCACCTCATTCAAATATTGCTCTCAACTTATCTTTCTTGCTTTCGTGAGCCTCTTTTCTTCGGCTCTCGCCCTTAAATTGAATCGGTACGCACATTTCTAATACCCTGTCGTAAATACGCCTGTATTCGATGTTTTGTGGCTCTTTCAATTCTTTGATTGATAGATTCGTAGTGATGATAACAGGCTGTTTGTCCCGGTATCTGCTGTCTATGATGTTGTATATCTTTTCCATCATGTACTCGCTTTGCCGTTCAACTCCTAGATCATCCAGTATGAGCAACTTATAATTCTTAAGCTCTTTCAAATATTCGTTGTAATCGAACCCCATTTCCGAAATGATTGCAGAAAAGTTTGTCATAAGTACCGGAACGGATCTGTTTATTAACTCATTCGCTATACAAGCAGCAAAGAAAGTTTTTCCAGTTCCTACGTCACCCAATAAAAGTAATCCACAATTTTCCTTGTACATGATTTCCCATTGATTGACGTATTTTTTTGCTTTTGCCATCTGTTTTGGGTTTTTTCCGTTGTCGGTCTTAAAATCGCAATTCCGATAACTCTTATCTTGTAAAGAGCTTGTCTTGATTTGATTCAGTCGTTTTAGTTTATCTTCCGTTTCCCTTTCTGTTTCTTCCCTTGCGTATTCTTCCGACCTGCAATCACACATACACGGTACGATCATTTCTTTTCCTAGTAAGGAAACTCTATGCTGTTTCGGTGTGTTGCATTTTGCACAATACCGCAATCCGTCTTTTATGTAATCATCAACATTCGAATTATCCTTTGTTACTAACTCTGTTATCACCTTTTCCATCATAGGCATTCACCTTCTTCGTATTCGTATTTGTCGGTTGATTCTTGACCGTAATTAGCATCTAGGTAATCGACATATCCAGTTTTAAAAAACGTGCTGCCGTGCTTCCAAAATTTTAATTCAGTGCCTTGCTGTTCTTTCTTGTATCGCTCTATTGCTCTTGTCATTTCTTCCAAGCCGATAGAGTAAAGCTTTTTCTTTTGGCTATCTGATACCGAGCCTTTACCTTTTTTCACCGGATACAACTGCCATATCTGTTCGAAAAAATCGCCATATTTATTATTCTTTTCATTCTTATCATTCTTACATTCTTGTATTGTGTTCACTAGCCGTTCACTTGTTGTTCGTTTGTTGTTCAATTGTTGTTCATTACTTTGGTACTCCGACCAGTTAATGATTGAAATTAAACGGTTTCGGCTGTTCGTTTGTTGTTCAATCTTTTCGTACTTTTCAAACAAAGAAAGTATCCTTTGAACTTTGCTTTCGCTGATATGTAAGAACTCTGAAATCTTCTTTCTCCCGGTGATTAATTGACCCGGTTTTATGGTGATTTTTTGACCGTTAAATAACATCTTTCTGTCTGCGTGAGAAGCGACGAGCATTATATACATCCATACTGCAAGATGTTCTCCGTCTTTGCATACAATTGGGTCGTCAAGCATTTTTCGATACGCTTTCACCCATCCGTCATTAAGCATTGACATCCCCTTTCTTTTATGATAATTTTAAATTGAATAATTATCTCTGCACCTTACTGGAATTGCCGTTCCGTGGGTGCTTTTTTAGTACAATCAATTTAATCACCTCTCAATCCATCTCTAATATCTCTCAGTGCGTGTATACATCTGTCATATGTCTCCTTGTCGAAATACTTGTCCATGTAGATCGTAAAGCTTATATCTGGACTTGTATCGGCCATCCACCCATACTTGTAAATCTGTATATCTATAAGCGCTACATGCCCGCTGAAATACATAAACACACAAGGTTTCGCGGAAATAGCCTCCCGCCGCTCAAACCCGTTATTATACTGTATATCAGCAACGAGATTGCTTAACTGTCTATACTGCCTTTTTGTCATATTTATCCTCCTCACGATTGCCAATCATCCGCCACAACACCGGATACACCCATAAAAACCACTCACCGCCTATCGCAAAATATCCTCTGGTTATGTATGCCGCTTTGACGCAAAGTGCGGTTAGTAGAATAGTGAATGCTACAGTTATAAGTATCCTTTTCATAGCTTGTCCCTCCTTTCTAACCCCTGTTCATTCTGCGGCTCTTCTTAACCAGCTTACGCTTTGCTTTACTTTTAGCCTTCTTTTGAGCCTTAGCCCACTTCGTAAGAGGCGTTTCTTTTGTAATATCAACAAAACATCGATCATTTCCATTGAGCTCTTTTTCAACTTCTTCATTAAACTCATCAGGAACAGGTTGAAAATCTTCATTTTCCTGAAAGAAACGCTCTGCCAATTCTTTTTCCATTTCAGGATCCATTCTAAATAATTCGCCCGTTCTTACATTCATCTGCTTACCTCTCTCCCTAAAAATATTTAGGGTTATTTATCCCCTCAGCTACAACCTCATGATTCAGCTTCATAAACTCTTCGAGCGTTATCGCATCAAGCTGGCGAGCCATCTGACATTTACCATATACTCTGTACAATTCTTCTCTTGGCATCTTATTGCCCAGCTTTATCCGCGTCTACTACTGGCGAAAAACCTGGTAAAGGTATTTATATTTGTAAAAAATGCGGACAAACTGTAGTACTGGATGACAAAACCGATACCTTACCACCGTGCCCAAAATGTAATGGTACTGATTACAGACCTTAACGGATCTGAAAACGTTTTACCCAAAGTACCTTACCAAAGCATTGGCGCCATATAGCAATCTGACCATTGCCGTTGGCGTCTTTGTATTTACTCCAATACATGAACGGGAATACTTGTTTAATCCAAAATAATATTTTTTTCATTCTTGTCCTCCTTTTATACTTCTCCTTCTACTACCGAAATACTGTACCTATAATTTTTAGTGCTTAGTCTTTCACCATTCTTCATTTTCACGAGAGTCTCCATGACCTCATCCAGGTCAATCGCCCCGTCAAACAGCAGGCCAGTCCTCAAAGCCTCCATACAGCCGTACGCCTCGGACATTGTGCTGCACTTATAAGTAAGTGGATAATGTCCGTTTGATACGATGATTTCGTAATGCATTTTCTCTCTCCTTTCACATCACCATGCTTTTTTCTTCCGGTGAAAACTTCAAAATCTGAAATAACTGTCTTAATTCTTCCCTTGTAAACCTATCCGGCTCCTCTAACTTCCGGTGAAGAGTGACCCTATGGATTCTCAGCTTGTCCGCTAACTCCTGTACCTCGTAACCTCCTATCGTCATATACTTGCTTATCAGCCCCTTAAATAGCTTGTCCTGTGCTACTTCGGGGCGTTCTTTTAGTTTTGGCATTAAGTTCTCCTTTCTGTTTACTTCCCTCGGCAAAAATGGTAATATTTTGGCGAAAGGATGGTGATAGTTATGTTTACTAAACCGATCTCGAATGATGCCTCGAAACTTCTTCGCGCTCTTTATAAAGAGTATTTAAAAAGGCGCAAAAACAAGATTTCTAAAGATGGTGCTATGGCGTTCAGCTCTGAAGAGGTGAAAATTCAGTTATTTTCAAAGTGGATACCAGACGATTTCGATAATGCTCTTTACGAGCTTTATAAGGCTAAATTAGTCAGAATGGACATAACGGGCAACTTCCAACTTTTAAATGAAGCAATCGTCTATATGGAAAATCTCCCTAAGAAAAACGCTTCAGACATCATCGACACCGCTACAAAATTCATCCCTTAATTGTCCGTCTCTTTCGGCTGCTTTTGCTCCTGCCAGAGCGGCTGCAGCCATTTTTGTTTTCGAATACGCCAGCTCCTTGATTGTTCTAGTACAAGAAACTTCAAGGAAACCGTCTTGCTCAACCTCAAACTCAAAACCTATCTTTTTAACGCGTTCCAGATATTTCATATCTATCGGCTCGCCATTAATTAAAATTTCCTGTATTGCTCTGCCGTTCGGTTTAATCCTTACAATCAACTCTCTGATTTCATCTTGTCCTAACATCCCCCACACCTCCTATCCAATCTTTTCTTCTGCTATGCCGAGATAGTCACAAATTTTTTGCTTGATAATAGGATTATGGTTCCGGCACATCGCCTGCCCAACAGTCCCTTGTTTGTAACCAATTCGCTCTCCTAGTTCCTTATATCCAATTCCCAGTTTCTCCATTTTGGCCTTCGCCTCAGCTTGCCAACTTTCTCTTGGTCTTTTTGCCATTTCTAGTACACCTCCTTTTGAATTCAATTTTGTGAATTATTTTGGCGGAAATCATTGACAATTGTTCACATTTGCAATATATTATTGTTAGCAAAACAAATTCATATATTAGAAATGCCAAAACGTGTATTTTTTTTATACGTTTCAATTTATTAATGCCAATTTGTGAATTCCTTAGCTATAATATACTTCACATTTTGGAATATGTCAATATATAAATTCACATTTTGGTATAATTTTTTTTAAGGTGGAGATATGAAAGAATCGATAATAGATAGAATTGTTAAATTGATTAAGCATAAGGGAGTTAGTGAAAAGTTATTTTGTGATAACATAGGAGTTGCTCAGAGCACATTTGTTAATTGGAAGAAGAGAGGTACAGAGCCTAAGGCGATTTACATCAAACCCATATCTGAATTTCTAGGAGTATCCGAAAGATATTTGCTCACTGGTGAAGATGGGAACGCTGACGCTCTTTCCGGAAAAGAAAAGAAAGACATAGCAAAAGAAGTCACGTCCCTTTTAGACGGACTAAATGCTGATGACGCACTTATGTTTGATGGGGAAGAAATCGACGATACGACCAGAGCTTTATTAGAAAAGTCATTGCAAAGCACGCTGGAAACAGCTCGGATAATTGCAAAAGAAAAATATACACCAAAAAAATATAGAAAATAGTTTTTTAACGGAATTGAGGGGTTTATTTGGAATCGCAAAAAGTAAAGTCGCTTGTAAAAGCTTATCATACATCGAATCCTTTTGAACTTTGCGATTGCTTGAATATTAACGTGACATATCACGATCTTGGCAGCATAAGGGGTTATTATACAAAGCAAAGACGAAGTAAATTTATTGTGCTAGACCTGTCATTAGAAGATTACTTAAGGAAAGTAGTGTGCGCACATGAACTTGGACATGCCATAATGCACCCTACTTTAAATACACCATTTCACTTGGCGAACACCTTTTTCTCCAAGGATAAATATGAAATACAGGCAAACAAATTTGCTGCTTATCTAATATTAGAATCGTATTCCGAAGAAGAACTGGACAGCATGTGCCTTAATAAGATTTCCTGTCTTACAGGGATACCGATACATTATTTGGGATTGTTGATGTGAAAACTCTATTCTGCAATATGCGCGATTAAGTTAAAAAAATGCAACATAAAGTGCAAAATTGCTAAATTAATATATAAAATTGCAAATTGATGATTGACAAATGAATGCCTAGGGCATATTATAAATAGTAACCGAAAAAGGTTGCTATAGCTAATTTTGCCCCTGGCAGTACCTCTCCCATAATAAGGGAAGTGGCGAACCCAGGGGTGTTTTGTTTTTTTGAAAGGAAGGACATACGATGGATAAAGTAGCGATATTGGTGGATGGCGGATTTTACAGAAGAATTTCACAAAAATTATGGGGAGATAAAACTGCAGAAAAAAGAGCCTCCGAACTCGTAGATTACTGCCAAAAACATCTAAATCATAAAAAGCAAGATACAGACAACTTATATAGGATTTTCTATTATGATTGTCCCCCTATGACAAAGAAAATCTATCACCCATTATTAAAAAGAACCATCGACTTTGAAAAAACAGAGCTATACACTTGGATGACAGAATTCATAGAAAAATTAAAGGGCAAGAGAAAAGTCGCTATTAGACGAGGCGTCTTAGCAGAAGCTCAAGCTTCTTATATACTTCGACCAGATGCAGTAAAAAAGCTATGCCACGGCACCTTACAAGTTGCCCAACTAGAAGAAAAGCATTTTACTTTAGATGTAAAGCAAAAAGGTGTTGACATGAAAATTGGTGTCGATATTGCCTCCCTCGCCTACAAAAAACAAGTAAATAAAATTATTCTTATTTCTGGTGACAGTGACTTCGTCCCTGCTGCTAAACTTGCAAGACGCGAGGGAATTGATTTTGTGCTAGATCCAATGCGTTCTGATATAAAACCAGAATTATATGAACACATCGATGGTCTTCGATCGTGCTTTCCTGCAGAATGCAAATAAAAAAAACAAAACGCCCCTGTTGGTGCAGGAGCGAATGTTATAAATCGGCTGTAATGTGTACAAGCCTACTTCTCAAATAGATTGTAGCACATACAGCCTCTATTTTGCAATGCAATGGAGGTTATTTTTATGGCAAAAGCGAAAAAATTACCGTCAGGCTCCTGGCGGGTACAGGTCTTTGCTGGACTGGACGAAAACGGCAAAAGAAAATATAAGTCATTTACGGAATCCACTGAACGGCGGGCAAATTTAGCTGCGTTAGATTGGCAAGAACACCATAGAGAAATTACTGCAGACAGCGGAAAAATGACACTTGAAGAAGCAATAGATGATTATATTATGAGTAGATCTAATATCCTTTCACCGTCTACGATAAGAGGATATGAGGTAATTAAAAGAAACTCCGCTCAATCGCTAATGCATAAGCAATTGAACAACATTACAAATAAAGATATACAAAAGTCCATAAATATGGAAGCAAAGCTGAAATCTCCAAAAACAATAAAAAATGCATATGGTTTAGTTCGAACAATAATGACAAAGTACCGCCCTAATTTTAAAATTGACTATATGCTTCCGCCGCCAAAAAAATTTGTACCGTCAGACGTCACAAGTAGTGACATAAAAAAATTATTGGAAGGAATAAAAGGTGATACTATGGAGTTACCTATTTTATTCGCTCTTTGGATTGGGTTGAGACGGTCTGAAATATTAGCTCTTAAATGGCAAGATATAGATTTTAGATTAAATACAGTCATGATAAGACGTGCAATTGTGCCAGATAAAGAAAATAAGCTCATAGAAAAAAACACAACCAAAACGCTATCATCTACTAGAAAGATACGCCTACCAAATTATATCGTAGAAAAACTTAAAGAAATTAAGAATGAAAATGAGGAAGGGATCATATTTAAAATTTCACCAAATTCGCCATCCTTACATTTATCAAAAATATGTGAACGTGAAGGCATCCCCCATCTAAGACTACATGATCTTAGGCATATAATGGCTAGCGTCGGTCTATTGCTAAACATCGGCGATAAATATATGATGGAGCGTGGTGGTTGGTCAAGTAAAGATACAATGAAAAACGTTTATCAGCATACTTTAGCAGAAGGTGCAGTACAAGCTGAAACACTTATAGATGATTATTTCAACAAACTTATGCAACACGAAATACAACACGAAAATGATTAGATATTGAAATTTCAACATTATTGTTGATTTTCTCTAGGGTTCGATTCCCTTCACCCGCTCCAAAACAGAGAAGCACCCTTTGGGGGTGCTTTTTGTTTTGGATTAGTAGTATGATAACAGGGGAATCGAAGATTCCGGTCGCCTTTTTTCCCAAATCTCCTACGAGAGATTTGTTGGAAAAACGGACAGCGTAGCGATTTTAAATCGCGAAGGTACCCGCTCCAACTTTATTAAAAGTCGATTATTTCGACATATTTATAAGATGTAAAAATTAGCATACACGATTTTTACACGCTTCTAGAAAAAGGCTTGATCTTGCGTGCAAAAACAGTTACCGCCTATAAATGAAGAGCAACCGTTTTTTATGTACCCAAAATACCATCAAATTTCAATAACTATATAGAATTTTTGTACTCTTAATCAGTTTGTCTGGATCAAAATGAGCGTTTAGGTAATAGTTTGTAAAATATATTTCTCGTTATATCATTTATTGTGATATAATGTAAAAAAATGTAAGGAGATATCACTAATGAAGAACGAATATTTTCTTTTTTTAGATGAAAGCAAGCCAAACACTAACACTGACACCTTTTGTTTGGGTGGATTTATTATAGAAAAAAACGAGTATGAAAACACCCTTATTCCTGCTGTTAATCGAATAAAAAAAGAAGTTTTTAACACTGAAGATATTATTTTTCATTTATATGATATTAAAAAAGCGGTGGTACCTTTCAACATTTTCAAAGATTCTACAATTAGAAATAAATTTTGGATTGACATAAAAAAAGTCATTAATGATTCAAACATAAAGGTTCTTGGTGTTTGCATAGATTGTAAACAATATCGTACGATGTATGCCGATGGCAACCTTAATGACGAGTACGCAATAACAATGCAAATTATTATTGAAAACTTCGTACATTTTTTAATTAAGAATAATGGAAGAGGTGTTATATACGCAGAATCTAGGCAAGAAAACGAAAACTATACTCTCTTAAATCACTATTATGAGGTATTAACCAAAGGCACTCTTTATTTTAATAGAACAGCACTTCAGAAATATCTTACAATTATTCAATTTCCGCCAAAATCCGAAAATAACGTTGGTTTGCAAATTGCTGATTTTATTCCGGGCTCATTATCAAGGTTGTCTACTGGAAGACGTGATGATTATAATCTTGGTGCACTATTTTCAACAAAACTATATGATGGTGGCATTAATATGAATGAACGATATGGTTTTAAATGTTTATTGTAAAAAAGATTGACAATTAACTTGGGATATAGTAGCATTTAACTGTTATAAGAAATGTGAATACTATTTTTTAACAATATCGCCAAAGAAATGTGAATACTATTCTTTGGTTTTTCATTTTTTTGAACTTTTTACATATACTATAATTAGACAAACAGTAAATACTGTGAATCTACTGCAGATGACGGCGAGACTCAATGTGAATACTATGGTCTCGCGCCAGTCACTGCGATAAATTAGTTACAATTCATGGCGCTTGACCTATGCGAGGTTCAATCCCCAATTCAGCTATACATAAATTTATATGTTTAAAAGAACTCAATCTTTGTACACAAAAAAGGTTACTTTCTGCAATGAAGCGTAACCTTCTTTTAGTATATTAATCTAAATAAACCGCATGTTTTTCAGTCAGTGCGGTCTATTTCTTTTTTGTGACTTGATATGTAACAAATATAACATAAAGCACTTCATCCATCGTCAAGGCGCATTAAGCATCCCCGAAAGCAATTGACTTCTTTTTTTTACCGCGTAGAATAAAAGAGAGAATTATAAATTTCCAGCTTACAAGCAAAAAAATTGTTTTAATAAGAAAGAAGGCGTGATATGGCGAATATAAAATCCGCTTACAAAGCATCAAAGAATGTTTATGATACAGTTTTAACGAGAGAAACATGGTGGTCTAAGCTATACAATATGTTATTTTGGGGAGGTGCGGACGACACCGAAATTTCAAAGCAAGTTTTAGCGATGATACCGGATCATTTTGATGGCAAGCTACTGGACGTGCCTGTTGGCACCGCAGTCTTTACGCTTGAAAAATACAAAAAATTAAAGCATGCAGAAATTACTTGCCTCGACTATTCAGAAGATATGCTGTCTCTGGCGAAGAAACGCTTTGAATCCGCTTGCCTGCCAAATATCAAATGCGTGCAGGGAGATGTGGGAAATCTGGAATTTAAGGATGAAAGCTTTGACCTTCTTCTTTCAATGAATGGATTCCATGCCTTCCCAGAGAAAAACAAAGCTTTTTTAGAAACCGCGAGAGTCCTTAAACCCGGCGGCACGTTTTGCGGATGCTTCTACATACAGGGACAAAATCAAATGAGTGATCTCATTGTGAATACTGTTCTTTCAAAAAAGGGCTGGTTTACACCTCCATTTCAATCTTATAGTGAATTAAAAGCTATATTGCAGGGCCTGTATTCCAATGTGGAACTATTTCATGAACAAGCAATTGCGTATTTCAAATGCATAAAATGAGCACATATTTTTACACTAAATGTGCTATAATTTACATAGTCACATTTAGTTGTTATCTACTTACATCTATATTCTTTATATGACGGAGGATATTTTTATGAATGAAACGTTAAAAACAATAGCTACGCGCTATTCCTGCCGCAGCTTTACAGGCGAGTCTTTGGAAGAAACCGATCTTTCTGCCATTGCACAAGCAGGCATACAAGCACCCAGCGGAATGAACCGTCAGGGTTGGCAGGTCATTGTCGTAAAGGACAATGCGCTGATCCGTGAAATGGAAGAAGAAGGAATGAAACTATTGTCTCTCATGGAGGACAAGTCTTTATATGAGCGCATTATGGCGCGCGGCGGCAAGCTGTTCTATAACGCACCCTGCATGATTATCCTTGCAATCAAAGAAGCCGCACAACAAGGAGCAGAATGGATGGACTGCGGCATCGTTGCGCAAAATATAGTTCTCGCTGCAACCTCTCTCGGCATTGCGAATGTGCACTGTGGGTTTACCACCGTGGCATTTTCCGGTGACAAGGCAGAGGAATTCAAACGCAGACTGAAATTCCCGCAAGGGTATGAATGCGGCATCGGCATTTTACTAGGTTATGCTACGGAAGCCGGCACACCTCATGTTCCAAACCAAGAAAAAATTACAGTCATTGAATAAAAACAGAAAGCCTCTGGCACTTTTGTCACTACACTTTGTAACAAAAGGCCGGGGGCTTATTTGTAATCATTTACTTTAAATCATCTGAATCTACAAATGAGGTTTTATTTTTCTTGCTTCATTCTTATCTATTCTCGCCCTTCTTCCTCACGAAATGCCAGAACAAATTTTTTCTGCTCTTTCTGCATAATTTCAAGATTGACATGAAACAGCTGAAACAATGCATCTTGACTAATTACGTCCTGTGTTCTCCCCTGCATCAAAATCTTTCCATCCCGCATTCCAATGATGCGGTCACTGTAATAAATCGCTTGATTAATATCGTGCAGTACCATGACAATCGTCATTCCAAGCTCTTTATTCAAGCGTTGAACCAGCTTTAAAATTTCAATCTGATAGCGAATATCCAAATAAGTTGTCGGTTCGTCTAAAAAAAGAATTTCCGTCTTTTGTGCCAGTGCCATCGCAAGAAACGCTCTCTGTCGCTGCCCTCCCGAAAGTGCAGAAAGAGGGCGATCACGGTAAACTTCCACTCCGGTCAGCTCCATCGCCCAATTTACAATTTCCTCGTCCTTCTCCGTTGCCCGTTTCAAAAAAGACAGATACGGTGTTCGCCCATAATCTACAAGCCCTTTTACCGTCAAGTCAAACGGCGCTGTATTATTCTGATGCACAATTGCCGCTTTTCGAGAAAATTCCTTTAAGGATATCGTGCTCAGTTCTCGTCCCTCTATATAAATTTCACCGCCCTGCGGTTTTAAATTTTTCGTCAGCAACTGCAACAGTGTGGATTTGCCACAGCCATTCGGCCCTAACAAAGTCGTTATTTCCCCTTTTGGAATTTCTGCCGAAACTGAGTCCAAGACCGGATTTTTTCCATATTGAAAGGATACGTTTTTAATTTCCATAGGTTTTTTCACCCCTCACCAATAAGAAGATAAAGAACGGCCCCCCCACAACCGCTAAGACAATGGAAGCGGGTATTTCATGCGGATAAAAAATAACGCGGCCTGTGGTATCTGCAAGCAAAACACAGAAGCTTCCAAGCAGCATAGAAAACGGAATCAGAGTTCGATGATCCGATCCTACAAAAATCCTTGCCATATGAGGGCCAATCAATCCAACGAAGCTGATAACACCGGATACGGCGGTAGAGATACTAGCAAGAAGAACCGCGATCATAGCGACGGTAATTTGAAGCCGAATTACTGAAATCCCCAGATTTCTAACGGTTTTTTCCTCCAGCGCAAGCAAATTGCAGCTCTTTGCGATACAAAAGGCTGCAATCAACCCAACCGCAACGTATATGCATAAAATATGCACATCCTGCCACGTCTTCATTGTCAGATTTGCATTTACCATTGCGGCTGCACCAGTCTGTTTTCCTCCCGTAAAATAGGCAAGCCCTTCTAAAATCCCCGAAAACACGGAATTAACAGCAACCCCTACCAAAATCAAGCGCAATGGAGACGGTCCTGATTTCCAAGATAAAAGATATACTAAGAGAAAAGAAAGGATTCCGCCTAAAAACGCAAAGAAAGGGCTTAAAAAAAACAACCGCGGAAAAAACAAAACCACTGCCACCGCGGTGAAGCTTGCTCCGGAGGAAACACCGATGATACCCGGATCCGCCAATGGATTTCTCATGACGGCCTGAAAGAGCACGCCCGATACTGCAAGTGCAGCACCGGAAAGCATGGCAATGAAAATACGGGGAAAGCGAAGATCATAGACAATCGCTACCTGTTCATCATAGGAAAAAAACAATCCTCTCATAAGCTGAGAAAAGCTCAGATGAATGCCGCCTGTATTAATCGAGTAAAAAAACAAGAGAAATAAAAGGGCACAAAGGACTAAAAAACAGATGCCTTTGCTTACTCCTGTTTGCTTTTTTTGTTTCTTGTTCACTGCTTGTCCGCTCATTGCTCCCCATTTCCATAAAGTAATTCCTGTAAAGTATTCAATGCCTGCTGATACTCTAAATTTGCACTCATTCCAAACACTTCATTCTTTAAGTCGTATACTTTTCCTTCCTTTACCGCAGAAAAATGCTTCCAGATATCATTCTCCTGAAAATCTTTTTCAAACATCTCCTGCACGACCTCTGGCATTGCGTGAGACGTTCTTAAAATGATGTCCGGCTTTCGCAGTGCCAGCTCCTCCGTATTGACATTCAAAAAAGCATCGTCTCCCTCAAATACATTTTCGCCCCCCGCTAGATGTACTAAACTGCCTACATAAGAACGCTCCGTTGCAATCATATAGGAGCCGGGAAGCCCCATCAAAATAAGGACCTTCGGCTTTTCTTTTCCCTTTGTTTTTTCCTGATATTCTTTCATAAAAAGCGTATATTCCGAAACTAAGGTATCCGCCTCTTTTTTGCGGTCATATTTATCTCCCAGCATTTCAATTTCTTGAAAAAATCCGTCAAGGCTCATGAGATTGATAAACGTAGAAGGAATCCCTGCACCGTCATACTTCGGCTTTAAATCATATTGAAGTGAATTTGGTGTCAGTACGTCTGTAGGATTTAAAGATTTTAAAACTTCTAAATCCGGTGTCATAGGCGCTCCTACCCGCGTCGCTTTTTCATATCGCTTTGGTAATTCAAAGTCGGTATCCGGAACGCCAACCAAATCTAAATTCAGACGATCTGCCACCTGACACAATACCGCAGAGGTGGAAACAATCCGTGCGGATTCGCCGCCCGCTTCCTGCTGCTTCCCTTCCGTCGAATCACCGGAAGATTTACAACCTGTAATACTTAGGAAAAGAAAGGTACAAAGTAATAGCAAAGTGATTTTTTTCATAGGTGCACTCCTTTCACATTCAATCTTTATTTCCGCTTTCTTTTTCGAAGGAAGAAAACAGCGACCGCGCCAAGAAGAACCAAAACTCCAATTCCTGCGGCTATATTCCACGTTGTGCTTTTCGATTCTCTCTTCTGTTCTTTTTCGACTTGATCCCCCTGTGATTCTTCATTTTCTTCTAACGAGTTCTTGTCCTCACTCTTCTCCCCATCGTCTGCGCCCTCCGTCTTGTCAAGGGCTTCCTTTTCTTCCTCCGTCAACGCACTCTCGGCGGTGAGGCCTGCTGCGTCAGCCGCTTCACCTTTAGAAGGTGCTTTCCCTGCTGCCGGGTTTTCCTCCTTCACAACGGGCTTCGGATTGTCTGCCTTGCTCACCGTTCCCTGTGGCACAGGCTTTTCCTCGGCGTTTTCTTGCTCTGCTCCTGCAGGAACACTAAAGTCTCCCTTTCCTTCTTTTGCCTGTGACAGATCCAAAGAAACATAGAAAATAACATCCCGTTTCATCGGCTCCACATAAGCCGTCGTTTTTATGTACAAATTTGAACTGTTGATTTCAAAGCGGTAATCCTTTGTGTCATTTTCCTTATTTGAGCCTGTCACTTCATAATTGGCAGACTGATAAGCATCTGCCTCGCCTGCCTTACTCTGCACAAATAAGCCAACACTAGAGATATAAGAAGACATGTTAAGTCGCAGAGTAACATACTGCTTGCCGTTTCTTTTTTCGTACAAGCTCTGTGTTGCAACTACGTTCCGGCTCATCCCTTCTCCAATTGAAGTATCGCCGCCGTCATCTGTCTTTCCGGTGTCAGGATTTGCATAAAAAGTATTGTTAGACACTAAGTATACCGCATCTTTCAGTGCAAAAACGGGCACCGCAGTGCTGCAAAAAAAGACAAATACTATCATTAAATACATCAATTTTCTTTTCATAATTCTTCCTTCTTATTCCTTTTTATTATCCGTAGTAATCCTTACCGCCCCAAAATATGCCGAATTACCGTCCACGGAGAGTAAAATAACATTCTAGGCCCTGCATAACGCATAATTTCTTTGATCCTTTTCCTCATTTCAGGTTGATAACAATGCGTACTGCAGTGACTGCAAAAAGTTTTTTCTTCGCCATATCTGCATCGATTCAGGCGAACATGCGCATAATCTATCAGCTCTTTGCAGGAATCACAGGGTGCATTCTGCTTTCCGTGCTTTCCTTTACAATAAATTAAAATCATCTGTTCAACCATCCGCTGTTCTTTTTGAATCCTGGACACGTCAACTCACCCTTCCGCTTTCCATACGGTAGATTTTATCTGCGATTGCCATAGTAGACTCTCGATGCGATACCAATACAATCGTCTTTCCCTTTTTCTGTTCTTTTAGAGATTTTAAAATAAAAGCTTCATTTAAACTATCCAAATTACTGGTCGGTTCGTCCAGAAGGATAAAAGGAGAGCCGTGTAGGAATGCTCTCGCCACACCAATCCGCTGACGTTCTCCGCTTGACAGGCTCTCCCCGAATTTCCCCGCATTTGTCTCGTACCCTTCGGGTAGAGTAAGAATAAATTCATGGATTCCTGCCTGTTTTGCCGCCTCCTCAACCTGCTGCCTTGTGGCAGACGGACATGCAATTTTAATATTATCCTCTAAGGATTCCTGAAACAGAAACGTGTCCTGTGTCACATAACTTTCCATACGTTGCAGCGCCTTTGTATTAATATCGCGAATATCCTTACCGGAGACTATAATTCGCCCTTCTTTCGTATCCCAAAATCGCATTAGGAGCTTTAAGAGTGTGGATTTTCCGGAGCCACTCTTCCCTTCAATTCCAATGATTTGATTTTCTTCAAAGTCAATGTCTACACGATCCAATATTTTTTCTTCCTCATAAGCGAAGCCCACCTTGCAGCAGCTGGCACCTTTAAAATCAACATCTGCGCCAACAGAAACCTCTGTAATTTCCGGTTCTTCCTCAAGTAACCCAAGAACTCTTTCACCGCTAGCCATCGTCTGAAGCAAATTATTTGACAGGCTGCTGATGGCGGATACCGGACCAAATGAACTCATCATAGCGACCGTTGCGATAAAAACTCCGTGAAAGCTCACATCGCCCTTCTGCATTAAAAAAGCTCCTGTTAAAAATATGGTGATTGAAAAACATAAAATTGCCGCCTCGGTCGCTGCACGAGTCAGGCCTTCCCTCTGCTTCAACTTCTCCTGTTTTTGATCTAGGCTTTCTGTAATGTTTTTAATCTCACTTCGCCTTACTTCCTGCTGTCCATATCGAAGAATTTCCTTTAATCCTCTCAAGCTATCCAGAAAATAAACATTCGCCTCAGAAAAAGCTTCTCTATATCCACTTCCCTGTTTTTTCCCCTTTTTTGAGTTTATCACAGGAATCACAATTCCTACCATACAATATCCCAAAAATGCGATTAAGCCTAATAGCACATGCTGCGCCGCTATAAAAGCAGTCATGATTGCTGAGGTGATTACTGCAATCAGAATTGGAGCAATGGTATGTGCATAAAACACTTCTAACAGCTCAACATCGCTGGTAATGACCGCAATCAAGCCGCCCTTTTCCCTTCCTTCCAGTTTTGCTGGTGCAAGCTTTCTTAATGCGGCAAAAATTTTATCTCTCAGAAGTGCGAGCAGACGAAAGGCAATATAGTGTCCACTGAGCTGTTCTCCATAACGTAAAACACCTCTGAAAAGAGCAAATAAAAGAATACCGCCAATACAATATCCCATCTTGTATGTCACTGCCTGACTTAAGATATGCAAAATCCCATACCCTCCGAATACCACTAAAAAAATAGCGCAGAGAAAGCCAAGTGTTCCTAAAGCAACTGTAATCAATAGAACAGGAAACAATGACCCCGTCAAGAGAAGCAGTTTCTTCATAATTAACAACCAGTTCTTATCCATAGACCAATTCCCCTCTTACATAACTCTCTGTTCTTTGTTGACTGTCATAAAGGCTGGCATAATTTGCATTCTTTGCATAGACCTCAGCATGCGTTCCAATCTCACAAATCCTTCCATTTTCTAAAAAGCAGATTCGATGTGCTTTTCTTGCACTTTCCAGGCGGTGTGAAATGAAAATAACCGTTTTCTCCTTAGAGAGAGAAAGAATTACCTCCATAATACTCGCTTCACTTTCCGCGTCGATATTGGAAGTTGCTTCATCAAAAATATAAACATTGCTGTCGCGCAATAATGCCCGTGCAAGGCACAAACGCTGGCGCTGTCCTCCCGAAAGATTCGACCCCTGCTCGTTCACAAGCATCGAAAGGCCACCTTGTGAAATCACAAAATCATAAAGCCGCACTTTTTTCAACGCATTCTCCATTTCCGTTATACTAGCGCAGGGCTTCCCCATTAACAGATTCTGTGCAACGGTGCCTTTAAAAAGATACTCACTATGTTCTACCACCGTTACTTGAGAACGAATGCTCTCCCGATTTATCTCGCGCAGCTCTTTTCCTCCCAGTAAAACGTTCCCCTGATATTCGTGCTTTTCTCCCGCTAAAATACTTGCCAGCGTGCTCTTCCCTGAGCCGGATACTCCCACGATTGAGATAAAATCGCCTTCCGGAACGGAAAGAGAAATCCCTTCCAGTATACTTTTTTCTCGCCCGTAAGAAAAGGATGTTTCTTTCAGCTCAAAGGAAAAGCCTTCTGGTTTTTCTGTCTTTTCTTCTTCCTCTGGCAATTCGAGTACAGAAAAAATCTTTTCTGCTGCCGCAATGCCATTCATTGAAATATGGAAGAGAGAGCCGAGCATACGCAAAGGAATAAAAAATTCGGAGGACAATAGCAGAATACAGATAACGCCCCATAAAGGAAGACTCCCGTTTGTATATTCAAAGAGAGCAATCAAGATTCCTGCTGCCGCGCCTCCATAGGCAACTAGATCCATCACCGTGATAGAATTCAGCTGCATTGTAAGTACCTTCATCGTCATCTTTCTGAATCCTTCGGCCTGCGTATTCATTTCCTCATGGCGTTTTTGATCCGCCTCATAAATCTTTAAGGTAGTCAGTCCATAGAGGTTTTCTAAAAAAGTACTCCCCAGATCCGAATAATTATTCCAATACCTTCTTGTTATTTTCTTTGCATATCGCTGAATCACAATGATAAGAAGTGGAATGAGTGGAACACACAGCAAAAGGGCAAGTGCTATCTTTACGCTAAAAAAGGAAAAGAAGAAAAACAAGGTAACCGGTGCTAAAATACTGTAAACCAATTGCGGAAGATAACTTCCAAAATAAATTTGCAGCTGCTCGACACCTTCTACTGCCATTTGCACCAATGCCGACGGTTCAACCTTTTCCTGATATTTCGTTCCTAGGCTCAATGCTTTGTCATAAATTTTTATACGCAATTCTTTTTTCGCATTTGAGGCGGCGCGATGAGAATACATTGACGCCAAATAGCTGCATAAAAAGCGTAAAAGAATTGCTCCTGCCGTAATTCCAAGAAAAGGATACAGCTGGTGAGAAGAAAAATGTGCTTCCTGTATCATTTGAAATGTAAAACTAATCAAAAATACAATTGTAATATTACACAGCAAATTAATCCAATAAAACAGAATGGTCAATCCAATGTATTTTTTAGACTGCTCGGCAAGTTGAAGCAGCTTCTTTGCCGATGGCTTTTTTGTCTCTTTTTTCTTTGTTTTCACTCTGAATATAAAATAGTAATACTTAAATATTACCAACAACCCTAAAACGACTCGCAGCAAAGTGCTGTCTGTCAAATAAAAGGGAAATGCAAGCGCCGTTGAGGCAAACGCCAACAGCCCTATTTTTACCTTTAACTCCATCTCTCTTTTTTCCGCAAAGCTTTTTAAATACTTTTTATAGATTGTGGTGCAAATAAACCACTGATAAAAGCGGTCTGAGCCTTTTGCAAAGAAAAATGCCGCCGCCAAAAGAAACGGTGTGGTTGGCAGCACTGGCAAAACGGCACCGAGCGCACCAAGCGCAAAAAAGAAAAATCCCAATATTATGTATATGATTTTCATAATGTGTTCTCCGTGAAGTGATATCCTCTGATTGAAAACCACGACTCCCTAAAATTTATTCATCAAAGTAAATGGCCAGATTGGCCACGCTCTCCGGCATATTTAAAATTCCTACGCTGGCCTGAACTTTAATCTCTACCATGCCGCAATCCATATCTCTTTTTTTATCTCTGCTCCATCTCATATCCATTACCGGAAAAGAGTAGGCTCCATCTACTTCATGAACCTCTACGAATTCCTTTCCGTTCCAAAAATAAAGCTTAGATAGCCTCCCCCTCAAGACATCTCCCAGTATTGCCCGATGTGAAATCGGCACCGCCCGCAGGCTCAATATCCCTTTTCCGTCTGCTACCACTAGTTTCACAGGATGCAGCAACCCTTTATCTCCCATGGATACCCCCCGCTCACCCTTTCGAAAAAGAGTAAAATCCATATCATATACGCCATCTTCCAAGACACCTTGAAAGCTGCTTAGATATCGATTGGGTACCAACGGGTTCAGCATAGCTCTTGCAGCTGCAAGCTCGATTTTGCGCAGAAAGGATTCTACCGCCTCCTCTGAAAGCTCATAGATGAATACCAACGCATCTTGCTTTGCCTTATCTAATGGCAGGCCAAGTTCTCTTGTAAAATAAGCCGTCAAAACCTCATGCTTTTTCAGGATTCCTTCCACCATTGTTTTCCCCTGTGAAGTCAGTGTAGGAACAGCATTTCTCCCTTTCTTTACAATCCCTCTTTCAATAAAAAGATTCATCATATTCGTGACGCTCGGCTTACTGACGCCTAAAACGGAAGCGATTTTAGTCACATTTCGTTCCTTTTCTTTCATCTGGTACATGGTAATGATATATCTTGCCTGACTAAGTGTCACTGACATTTTTGCACTTCCTTCCTGCTATGGCTCTGACGGTGTCTGTTCGATGGGTTTCAGCAAAGCATTAAATTAAAAACCGTCATACTCACCGGTATGGCAAGTATGACGATTTCGAACTTCGCAATTTATTTTAATACATCAATTTGCCTTTTTTTATTTTTCAGTCTGCTGCGCAATTTTCATTAAAATCACTGCCGCTTCTGCGCGAGTCGTATTTCCCTTTGGATCAAAGCGATTATTCTCTTTGCCATTTAAATATCCTATATTTTTCATGGCAGTTACACTCTCTGATGCCCAAGAGCTGATTGCACTTTGGTCTGCAAACGAAGCATCTGCTGTACTCTTACTTTCAGAGTTTGATAAGCTTGCATACTTTACATAATTGTTCAGCATTACAGCCATTTCTTCTCTTGTAATCTGACGGTTTGGCGCAAACTGCTGATTTCCCATGCCTTTTGCAATGCCTTCTTTTACGGCCCATGCTACATAAGAAGCATAGTAATCTTCTTTCTTCACATCTGTAAATTCTGCATTGCTGTATTTGGAAACATCAACCTGATGTAGTCTTCCTAATACCGTAACGAACATTGCTCTTGTAACCGCGACGTCAGGGCTGAATGTATTATCTGCAGTTCCTGAGAAAATTCCCTTTGTTACCACAAATTCAATCTTTTCTTTTGCCCAGTGCTTTTCTATATCCGCAAAAGAAATCTTAGCCTGTCCATTTTCTTTAAACTCTACTGCAATTTCTGCATCTGCTTTTACTGTTTTAAAAGTATAAGAGGTAACTACTCCTACAGATTTTTTATCTACCTTTACATCTTTAATATCATATCCTTGTGCAGGCTTAATGGTAAAAATCTGATTTTTTCCTTCTTCTACCTTTACCTTACCACTCGGGGTAATCGTTCCGCCAGTCCCTGCGGTTGCAGTGATAGTGTACTCTTTTTCCGATGTTGCAACGCTTCCGCCGCTACCGGAAGGAACAGTCGCAGATCCGCCTTTCTTTAAAGTGTCTGTATCAAAGACAAGTCTGAAAATTGGCTTTGTATTCCCCATCGCAGTAACCGACACCTGCATGTACTGTGCTTTCGTTAAATCTCTTTCCTTTAACGGGAATTTTGCTGTAATGGAGTTTGAGTTCTTGTTTACCTTCCAATCAGCTTCTACATAGTCACCATCGCTATTTTGGTACTTTAATTCTTTTACCTGCTCTAAAGGCAAAGCACTTGTTCCCTGCATCGGCAAGGTCACTTTAATCTCTTTTTTTGATACAGAAAGTCCAATGTTCATTCCATCAATCATCTGGTTGCACATCGATTCTTTCTTTCCTGTTTCCTGCAACGCAGTTGCTCTGACAGTGTAAGAACCGTTCGGTAAGTCTTTCGGGTCTAAGGTTGTTCCCGGAGTTGTCGTTCCACCGCCACCAGTGCCGCCGCCGGTATTTTCGTCCTTAGCTGTGCTGATAATGGTGTAAATACTTAAATGGTCTGTATAAAATGCTGCTTTTTTATTTACTAGGTCAAAGGAAGCATTCATATCCGTCAGCACTTGTCCGTCATAATAGTAAAGCGCACTGCTCTTTGCATCTTCTAACGCAGATACCTGCGCTTCCGTCAAGTCTAAAGAAACCTTAATCACATCACCCAGCTGTGTAATTGCTGTCGCTTCATTTGCTTCAGATATTCCTTTTAAGGTTAAATCAAACGCATTCACCATTGAATTTTTATCATTTTTCTGTTTCGCTGCTTCTAAGATAGAAGCCTGGCTTCCTGCATCTGCTTCCGTTTTCTCCATTTTTAAGGAAGCAAAAGCATTTGCACCTTTCAAATGTTTTAAAACAACTGCGGCAGGTACCCGTACTTCTGCATCAGCCGTATGCAATCCGAGTACATCGGATTCCTTTACCGCCGCCAAATCTGCTTTCGTTATAGCCACTATATCCGCGATCCCTTGGAATGTTTTGTCGGCGGCGTCTTTTTCTAGGATGGAGTTCACATTCTCTGTGTCAAAATCAAGTCGAATCTTCTGTATCTCTGCATTCTGTCCCATCAATACATTTAGCGCTAACACAGGCTTATGTAATGCAGAAAGAGAGAAAGTAAAGGTTTTTGCATCGCCTTCTACAACAATACCTTCGATTCCAGTTCCTGATTCCAACTCGCCTTGTGGTTCTGCCCATACTTCTCTAATTGCTCCCGCAGTTACAGTAATCGGAGCCGGTCCCATCTGCATCGTCATTTCCGTCATCTTAATCGTCGTTGTGTATTTTCCGTCTTTTACAACAAGCTGTGCCGTTTGATCAAGCATGGCCGCCATCATGGATGGGGCGTCTTTCGTTTCATGCAGTGCTTTCACTGATACCGTATATCTGCCATCCTTAATAACGATTGGCTGTGGTACCTCAGCTTCTTTTATTACAATTTCCGCTGTTGCTGTCACCTGATTGCTATTGGTGTATCCTTGCGGAAGCTCTCCTAATACCGCAGTAAAGGTATAGCTGCCTGCTTTTGAAGGATTATAGCTGTCTGTATCTACCCAATCGGAAACCGGAACTTTAACTGCGCTTCCAGCTACAGTAACTTCTGCAGGAAGAATCACTTTGACAGCATCTGCATCTGCATAAATCGCGTTATCTGTTGTTCCGCCTTCAATGGCTGAAATGGATTCAAAGCCCGTTATATCTGTCGTATCTGAATCTCCGATTTTTTCTAAAGTGCTTTTATCAAAATCTAAATTTATATTTACCGCACGGTTCATTGGCGACATGTCTACATACATAGCCAATATTGGTTTGTTTAAGGTACTTAACGGGAAAGTAAAGGTCTTAGCCCCATCCTCCAACACGATTCCGCTTATTCCGCTTCCTTGTTCAACCTCCCCTTCCGGCTCTGCCCAAACTTCAGTAATAGCATCTGCTGTAACTGTAATAGATGTTGAACCCATCGGCATCGTCATCTCCGTCAGCTTGATCGTTGCTGTATATTTTCCATCTTGCACAATAAGCTTCGCTGTCTCATCCAGCATGGCTGCCATCATAGAAGGAGTCTCTTTTCCTTCCTCTAATGCTTTCACCTTGAGGGTGTAAATCCCGTCTTCAGCTACCGGCTGAGATTCCGATGTCAAAACCTTCCCATTATCGCCTGAGTTTTCTTCTTCCGCAGGGTCGGAAATGTTTTGTACTGGTGCAGCCGCATACGTTAGATTCACCGTAGCGGGCATAAAACCACTCACAAGCACGGCGCTTAGTACAGCGCATAAAAATCGCTTGTATTTTTTCTTTAACATAGATATACCTCCTATTTAATCTTTGCATATATCTGAAGCCTCTTTGAATATTCCAGATATACCAATATTAACCTTGTTATTTGAAAGAGCATCCTAACCTCATTCCTGCAAGTATTCTCTTTCAAGTTTTCTTTCGTTTCCCAAACAACAGTTAGCATAAGCTAACCAAATCCCTAAAAAAAAGTTTTCCAGGTTTATCAAAGAAAACTAATTGAGCAATTTCAAGATACTATATTACGCATTTCTTGTCAATACGTAAATTTCACACCATCTTCACACGGTAGTTAGCCCGAGCTAACCGACCCCCATAAGCTTTTTTGTTTTTCAACGTTTTGCAGCTTCGCCAAGTTAGTTCCGGCTAACTTTATTTTTTCTTCTAAATACACCAAAATAGCCAGCCCGTTCAAAAGCTGACTATTCACCTTCAATATTGGCAAGAAAAAAGCATTCTTACTAGAAAATTCCAAAGCCTCTTCTCAGCAATTCGTTAAGCAAAAGAAGATCTACAAAGTCTTGAAAAACACCTCTTCTGCGAAAATTGTTGTTACGGTTTCTCTGTGTAGGTCGCACAGAGGAATTCATTTTAGAGCAAGTCACATATTCTGACAAATCTGGATACATAGTAAGTACATTTGAACAGATATCATCACCGATCTGATCAAAGGATTGTTGATCTGGCATAACTCTTCCATAAGAGTCCATCTGGTCACATGCCGATAAGACAAATGGCTGTACCTTGTAATACAGCTCCGGATAACATAAGCCTTCCGCAGCAGCATTTTTCAAATCACATGACCGTTCTACAGGTGCATAGGGTAATTGGCTCAGCCCCTGGTTTAAATAAGTATTTTTCATAGTCCCCTCCCAATAAATTCGGAAAATAATATTCTTACACATAGTATGAAAAAAAACGTTGAAAGGTGAACAACTATCTGCTTTTACTTATTATTTGAAGCTATCCATCATAAACACAGTCTGGAGCGGCGGCTCGCCTCCAACCAACCCAATCAAATAAATAGAATAGTAGGTATCTGCGTCCAGTATCAAGCTCGGAACTTCAAGAAGCACATCGGAAGTCCCTGCTGCTCGAATTTGTAAATTATATACCCCTGGATCAAGCGAATAATACGGCGTGATTTCTCCGTAGGCCACATTTCCGAAAAGTACGGTTCCATCTGTTAGCGTGACATCCACTGCCGGTGCATCCGGAGATAAGTTGATAAAACAAAGCATTGATTTTTCAGGATCAATTACAACATGTGCATCCGGTATGATTAAAAAACTAACGTCGTTTTCTCCATCCGGTGTACTTTCCGCAATTGCTAAAGTTATAATCTCATCTGCCGCAATTGCAACAAATCTTGTCAAAAGAAGGTTGTTCGTGCCCGTCTCATAAATAGAGATCCTATAATTTTCCCGCAGCATAGGAAGATACGCAGTCGTAGCACCAAAGCCTAGATTTTCTGCAATTAATTTGTCATCTACATAAATGTCCACACTCGGTATGTTCGGTGCAGCATGAAAAATACGAAAATATCCTAATTTGAAATAGACTTTAGCTTCTCTCACATTCATATCCTTACCTCATTATTTCTCAAAATTCTATATTGATTTATTAATATATATGCGGCCAGGCCGTCATTTAGAAAATCTTTTCAATAAATTCCTATGCCCTTTCTGACAACGACAGAATTCTTTATATCTTAAAGCTACTTTCTTTAAAACATACTTTACAACAGCAGCCGCAGAATCTAGAACCTTCTGCGGCTGCTTCCTATAGACTGGCGTTTTCCCCTGAATCAAAAATAAATCTTTTTCTTGATTCACGAGATTTCTTTTCCACGAAAGCCTATTTTTATTTCAATTCTTTATACTCCATTGCACGGTCGCTGTCATAAGCACCCGGAGTCGTCGGATCGATCACAACTCCAATTGCAACTAATACATTCACGAAAAGCCCAATTACTTGCATTACTTCATCCTGTGAAATGGATGCGGTAAGGCCTAAAATCCCTAAAATTTGGTACACAAAAGCTGCCAAACAAGCCAGGAGCGCAGACAGTACCGTTTTATTTTTTAATCTTAATACCCAGTTGATTTTCAGTTTCATCACGCATCGCCCTTTCTCTTTTCGTCATCCTCCTTTTTTCAATTTGGATAACTGAATCATAGCTGCAACTTCTTCCTTCGTTGCATATTTTTTAGGGCCTGAACCAGTTACGATTCCATCCTGGATGGATTGCTTCCAATTCTTTTCGGCCCATGATGAAGGAGTATCCCCGCTGCCGCTTAATACTTCTCTGACGATGGCAATCACTTCTTCTCTTGTCATATCCTCAACTCCCTTAATTTTCTCGAGATATGGCTGTGGATTGACCTGTAACCCATCTATAATCAACTCAAAATGCAAATGTGTGCTTACAGATAATTTTGTCTTATTACTTGAATTTCCCATCAATCCAATCTGTTGACCAGCCACAACCCTATCACCTTTTTTGAGTGAACTTTGCTGCTTTAAATGCTGATACAGGCTCTTGTAGGTTCCGTGATCAATAATCACGACCCACCCTCGATAGTCATTCCAATAATTGTTGCTTATTTTTCCTGAACCCACCGAAAAAATCGGGGTATCTGTCGTATTTGGATTTCTTCCCAAATCAATTCCTTTATGATTTATCGTTGCTCCCCGAATCCCAGTTTCTCTATTCCCATACTTGCTTGTAATTCGCATCGGGATTACCGGCAAATGACTCAATATAATCAAATTGCTTTCACCTCTCTTTATTCTATTCAAAAAGGAGCCCAAAGGCTCCCTTTTATAGCAAAAAAACTTACTTTTTTCACAATTTTCTTCAAAATACAAGAAAAAATAGAACTTATATCTTATAACTCGTGATTTTTTCTCCTTAATTTGCGGCTTTAACCAAGAGAAAGCATGCTTTTCATAGATTCCTTTTCCTGAAATGCAGTCAAAAGTCTTGCAGAACGTCCGGTATCTCCAAGTAGAATTCCTCCACAGAAACGATCGTTCCAGAAATACAATTTTTCATAGAAACCCTTGCTTTCGTCTAAGACCTCAATGCTTTTGTATTTTTTCTCTGGGTCTTTTCCATTGTCCCCAATCGCAAATAGTGAGGTCCGCATTCCATTAAATGCATTCGATGGAATTACCTGTTCATAAACAAACTCATCTCCGGCTGCATTCGCGCCTGCAGTTTTCCCCATTTCCAGCGATTGATTCCAGATCGCATAATTAACCCCATTTAATTCTGCGCAGTCTCCGCAAGCATAAACATCTGCGACACTGGTCTCCATCTTTTCATTTACTGTGATTGAACGTCCGCTTGCGATCCCTGCATTCTTAGCCAGTTGTGTATTCGGTTTGATTCCCGTCGATAAGATAACTATACCGCCTTTGATTTCCGTACCATCTGCTAATTGAATGCCTTCTGCACAGTCCATACCGGTGATTGCATCAATCCCCACATTCGTAAAGACTGAAATTCCAACCCGCTCTGTTTCTTCCTGCAACAGCTTGCTGCCGCGTGAATCAAGCTGACGACTCATTAAACCCGAAGAGAGCTCTATCACGGCAACCTGCATTCCCGCCTGACGCAACTCCCATGCCGTCTCAAGTCCTAAAACACCGCCGCCAATGACAATTGCGGAATCCGTATTCTTTTTATATTCTTGAATTTTATAAACATCTTCTATATTTCGAATCGTAAAGACACCTTTTTTCTCCGCACCTTTAATCGGCGGAACAAAGCATTCAGCACCTGTCGCTAAAATCAATTTATCATAGTTTCTGGTTTCCCCATTGCTCAGCGTTAACACTTTTTCCGGTACATTCAAATCTGTTACACTTACCGCCAGCGTTACTTTAATCCTATTTTCTTCATACCACTTCGGTTCTTTCACATAGAAGTTTAAATCATCGATTTCTGTCAGTATCCCTTTTGTCAGCATCGGGCGATTATAAGTATTCACCTTTTCTGATGAAATCAGTTCAATCGAGGCTACCGCATTTCTCTTGCGAATTTCTTCACAAGCAGAAATTCCCGCTGCACCGTTGCCTACTACAATAAAGGCTAACTCCGCAGAAGATTGATACGTTACGGCATCTTCATATACCTCTACGAATTGCTCCGGACCGACGCCGCAGACCGGACAAGCCTGAGGCGGCTCCGCCCCCTCTACGATTTCACCGCAAATCAAACACTTCCACTTTCTAGTTACCGTCTTGACAGGTTTTGCCTCTACAACCTTGCCAGCAAGCACAGAGGCTCCGAATCCAAACCCAAATTCAAAGCACTCCTGAAGCTGCGCCGCACTCGGCTTAAATCTTACACGAAGCCCCTCTCCGTACACCTTCATATTTAGCTGCTGTAACCGTTCTAAGACATTCGGAACGCCCTCTCCGCTCCAGCCATAGGAGCCAAACGCAGAGGCAAGCTTTTTCCCGTGTGTCTTTGCAAAAATAGAGGTCAGCAAATCCCAAATCGGCTTCAATGCATCCCCGACAATTGTTGGAGTTCCAAAGAGCAACCCATCTGCCCAGTACATATCCTCCAAAACCGCATTCTGCTCACTGGTTACCATGTCGTACAAACGTACTTCCATATCTCCTGCAGCTTCAATTCCCTTTTTAATTTCAGTTGCCATGTGTTGCGTATAGCCATAGGCAGAAACATACGGTATGACGACGGTCTTTTTCTTATTTGGATTCACTTCTGTCGCCCATTCACGGTAATACTCCACAATTTCTTTTGGATTTTCTACCAAGACAGGCCCATGCCCCGGGCAAATTCTTACATAATCCAGCTTGTCAATTTTTTTGATTGCTGTCAGCAGCTCTTTTTTAAATGGCCCCATGATATTGTCAAAGTAATACCGAAGCGCTCTCATATAGTCGTCTTTCTTTATGATTTTATCGTTTGTTACTTCATCCAACGTATAGTGCGCTCCGAAAGAATCACAGGTTACCAAAGTTTTTTCTTCTTCAATATAGGTATAGATACTGTCTGGCCAGTGAAGGTTCGGTGCATTGATAAAACGAAGCGTTTTGTCACCCAACGACAAGGTATCCCCATCCTTTACCACAATCGAATTCAATTCACAGTTGCAGATTTCTTTTGCAAAGTTAATTGCAGCTGCAGATCCGACAATTTTTATTTTCGGATTCAGCTCCAAAAGACGTGCGATGGACCCTGAATGATCCGGCTCCGTATGATTTACTACAATATAAGAGATGTCTTCAATGGAAACAAGACTCTGCAACTTCTCTAAATATTCATCAAAGCATTTCTCTTTTGCAGTTTCAAAAATAGCGGTTTTTTCTGATCCTTTTATCAAATAAGAATTATAGCTTGTACCAAACTCCGTATACATAATGATATCAAATACTTTAAGATCTGGATCTAGCGCTCCAATCCAGTGTAAATCCTTTGTCAGCTCTACTGTTTTCATTCTTCCCTTTCCTTTCTTTTCTTCCTTTTATTTATCAACATTTTTCGTAAATGAAATAATAAACGGTTTGCTTTCTTTATCTAGTATTTATCTACCCCTTTTCTGGATTCATAAAACTAAAGTTACGCTTCTCTTTCATAAAATTTGGGTATATAATGCAATCAAACAAGGCTTTCCCATGTTTTTTAATATGGCGAAATGCGTCTGCTTTCATTCTTTCTAATTGTATCGTAACATAAAAAGAAAAAGGAGAATATACCCATGTTGCTAAATCATGAAAAAATTGAATTTCTTCATCTTCCAACACCTTTGGAATACCTGCCTGCGCTCTCTGAAGAACTGGATATTAATCTTTATATCAAGCGTGACGACTTAACAAGTATCGGTATGGGGGGTAATAAGCTGCGAAAGCTGGAATACTTTCTCTATGATGCAAAGCAAAAAGGTGCTACCACTCTTTTGACGCTAGGCGGTGCACAGACAAATCACGGACGCTTGACTGCCGCAGTTGCCGCAAAGCATGGCATGAAATGTGTTATTTTATGCATTGATAACTACCCTGGTGAAGTCTCAGCAAATCTTCTTCTCGATCGAATTATGGGGGCGGAAGTCATTCTGAAAAAAAGTGATGGCCGCAATATTTCACAGCAATACGACGAATTGACGGAAGAAGTAACGAAGCGATATGAAACGATGGGTGAAGTCGTTTATCCAATCCCGATTGGCGGCTCCAACGAGCTAGGCATCCTTGGATATTACGAGTGTGCAATGGAGCTGACCAAACAGGCGGAAGCACAAGCACTGAAAAATGCCCGCGTTATAACCACCGTAGGAAGCATGGGAACTTATATGGGACTGTTCTGCGGCCTGAAAAATGAAAATTCACCACTAAATTTAACAGGAGTCGCAATCTTGTCCTTTGAAGAAGAAAAGGGCATTCACCTTATGAATTACTTTAAAAAAGTAAAAGCATTTTACAACCTGCCTCTCAATGCTTCGGAAAATGATTTTGACGTTACCTGCGATTATGTAAGAGAAGGATATAATAAGCCCAACCAACAGGTACGAGAAGCCATTTATAAAATGGGGCGCAAGGAGGCAATCCTTTTAGATCCTTGTTACACCGGCAAAACCTTTGCCGCAATTTTAGACATGGTGAAAGAAGAAAAAATAAAAAAAGGGGAAACGATTATCTTCCTTCATACCGGAGGACAGCCCGGACTTAACACCCCATTCCACCGCTGCGAAATGGAGCGGGAGCTAATCGATGGGGTTACCGTTTTATAAAAAGGTTTTTTACAGCATTTTTCTTTAAAAAGCAATCAAAAGCAGCCCGGAATTATAAAAAACCGCCGTTCAAGTCTTTCTTTCAGTTGAACGGCGGAATCAAAATACATTCTGGCCTGCTTTTTTTATTCTACTATAAGTAAGGTAGGACTTTTATGCTTTCTGTTTCACCAAACCGCAACGGTAAGCATGCAAAAGTTTTTTTAGGTCTGTAATCTTTCCCTGCATCTGCCTTCCCAAATCCGTATCTTTGTTTAAGATTCGCTTTGTGATATCTTCCTTTGCGACCATCGTTGCATGAATATCTTTTTCTTGTTCTACAGCAACTTTCGCAGATTCAAATGGCTCATGCGAGGTCAGTATAAATCCATAAGAGTTATAAATCAAAGAATATCCGGCAATCCCCGTCTTTTTCTGGTATGGCTTTGCAAACCCTCCGTCAATGACAAATACCCTTCCGTTCGCATGCACCGGACTAGTTCCCTTGCTGACCGGCATATGCCCGTTGATAATCCTGGCCTCTCCTTTTGGAAGTCCAAATTCTTCAACCATTTTATCTACGACCGCTTCGTCATCAATTAGCTTGTAATAAGGATTTTTTGCTTCGTACCATGTAGATTCATCATCGATAAAGCACCGCTCAAAGGTTGTAATCTTCTTCTTTCCAAAAAGTGGTGATTTGTAACCGCACCACAGGTACCAAAAGTAATCAACACCGCGTTCCTTCTGTGGTGTTCCCTCTTCCCCGAAATAGCCTTCTCTCACAATTTGCTCTGCGTGGTCCAGCCATTCCTTCCCTTTCATCGTTCCGGTGCTCGTTTTTACCTCGGAAAAAGAGCCGTCCGGCTCCATAGGAATACAGCCGTGAAATAATAAATTATCATTATAGCAGCTGTAAATGCTCCCCTTTGCAAATAAGAATTGAATGTGTCTCTGTAATGGCTCACTCTCTAAAAATGCCTGCTGCAAGCGGTTCATAACCGCTTCTTCTGTCTCAGTCAAGCGGTAAGGGTCCGCAGGATCAATCGTCGGAAAATGTTTGTTGTTCAACTCATAATGCGTTCCGTCAATTTCCACGGTTGCATTCTGATAGTCCACCTTATGTAAAAGCCGCAACTCATCCATCTCATAAAATGGGTGCTTTTCAATCAGCTGCCCTTCCAGTTTAAACTGAATAATCGCAATCGCTTTGTTAATTTTCGCCAAGGAATTTACATCACTGGCATATAAAGCGTCTGTCGTACTCACTTTTGGCTTAAAATTCGGACAGGAATCCTCTGCATATGTATTCAACGCAAAGGTCACCAATGGGCGAATGCTGATTCCGTACCCAACTTCAAGCGTATGTAGATTATCGTAGCGAGTGCAGATTCTTATAATATTGGCAATACAGGATTTATTGCCGGCTGCACCGCCCATCCATAAAATATCGTGATTTCCCCACTGGATATCCACACTGTGATGCTGCATCAGCGCTTCTAAAATGATATCCCCTCCCGGGCCTCTGTCGAAGATATCGCCGATGATATGCAGACGATTGACGCTGATTCTTGAAATCAGCTCTGCCATCTTTATAATAAAATCATCTGCCGCATGAATTTCTATGATGGTGCTTATAATGCTTTCCCGATAGCGCAGCTTATTTTCGCTCTCACTGCGACTCAAACCGTACAGCAATTCTTCAATGATATAAGCATACTCCTTCGGAACCTGCTTTCTCACATAGGACCTCGTGTATTTAAAGGTAATAATACCGCACAATTCAATTAGTGCGGCAAGGGTTTCTCGATAAAAGCCTTCTAAATCACCGACTTCCTGCTTCATAATCTCCAATTTCTGCTCTGGATAATAAATTAACGTGGCCAGTGATTTTCTCTGTTCCAACGTCATCCTCTCTCCAAAGGTTTCGTCAATCTTTAATTTTATAACCCCGGAAGCATTCTTTAGAATATGAAGAAACGATTCATACTCCCCGTGTAAGTCGCTGATAAAATGTTCTGTACCTTTTGGCAAATTTAAAATTGCCATTAGATTAATGATCTCTGTACTCGCCTCTCCGATAGTTTGATACTGCTCAGATAACAGCTCAAGATACTTTAGATCACTTTGGCTAATTTCCATATCTCTCCCTTTCTTTATATAAACTTTTTTGTGTCCTTTCGCTTTTCAAAAGCAACAGATACTTCATCCTATGCAGAAAAACGATTTTATATCAAAATACTATTTTTCATTTTATCATACTATGTCGATTCCTGCCAGCCTTTCTATTTCCCCAATTTTTTAATTGACTAAATCAATTCGCATTCCCAAAACTCTTTCAAATTTCAATTCACATTTGCACCTATTTATCTGTCAGGCAAAAACATTTTTCGCACTATAAAAAGCTCCCTATAACCGTTTCTTCATAGGAAGCCTTTTGTAGTTTTCCATCTATCTTTTTTAATATCTTGTTACGTTTTGGGTTCTCTATCCCTGCGGCGAATCCCAGCTATAAGATTCTATAAAAAAACATCGTTTTACATCCGGAAAATACAGTACAACCAAACGACTTGCGCTTTGACTTTTATATTTTTGCAGAGAATAGTAAAATTCTTTAAAAGGCGGGCGGTAGCTTTTCGGTACAGACAAACTGCGTATTGTTTCATTTACCTCATTTTCCAACGAAGACTGCTTTGTGAAAGAAAATCCACTTATGAAGGCTTTGTCTGTTTCTGCAGTTTCATAAACAGTGTACCCCAACCCTTTTGCATAAATGGTATCCGTGTCGACATGATAAATTTGCCGAAAACCAGCGGGAACATTCATATCCCATGTATCTTCAATATTTCTCGTCGGCGTAAAATAATACTTATCCACCATACCAATCAAAGGCGGGAGCCAAAAGGGAATGGCGATGACGATCAGAAGAACCGTCAATATGTATTTTTCTCCTGAATCACGACACGGTTTCATAAGCCCTCCTTTACAAAGCTAGTCAAATTCTAAACAAATATTCATACCTAAATCCTCACAGGATTCTTTTATAAAAACATATATTACATTTTTATACTTGTCAATATTAAATATAAATATGTAAGCTTATTTATACTTTCCTCTGTCTTTTCCCTTCCTCCCAAAATAAACCATAAAAAACAACCAGCCCACAAACGTTTAAGGTTAGCGAGCTGGCTTGATGCTAGAGATTATTCAGTTAAAAGTCGGAAGGTTTCAGATATCTATGAGAGCTGGTGCCATACCCGTCTTGGTATTTCACCGTCAGGTACAAAGGCTCTCCCTCATTTTCAAGCTGAACATAGCAAAATCCATCCTTGAACTTATTGGTGATATCGACCTTTTGATCAAACCAATAAACCCAAACGGAACCATCGTCCTCATAGCTCACATCCGGCTCTGTCAGCTGCTCCATAAGTTCTTTTTCTGACGCAGGTATTTCCGTTCCATCCGGTGCAAAGGAAACGCCGCCTCCGCCTTTATGCTTCACATTGCCCTCGCTGTCAGTGTAGTCCATGCTATAATTTCCGTTGCCGTCAAACTGGATTGTCGCTTCCGTTTGGTCACCGTGAATCCAGAGCTGAACGGTGCGCTGAATTCTGCCTACATCTGCGGCATACGCAGCGGTAGCGCCGCCCATAAGGATTACGCAAGCTGCGATAGACGCAATCATTTTTTTCCGTTTATATTGTTTATTTGCTTTTTCCATTTTTTCTACCTCCAAAGAAAAGTCGTCAGAGGCATGAATTACAGAAAATGCCCGTTTGTATTTTTCCTTATTCGTCATCTTCCCATACCTCCTTCAATGTATTACGGAGTGACAATCTCCCGCGCGATAACCTGACTTTTACATTACCTGGCGTCACCTTTAAAATATTCGCAATTTCATTCACAGAATAATCCTCGAAATAAAACAAATGAATTACAATACGATACTTTTCCGGGAGCTTCATCACCGTCTCAAATAATTCGAAGGACTCCTTCGACTCGAAGGTCAATGTTTCTATGTAATCCTCCAACGGCAGCGAATTTCGTCTGAAAAAAGTATTGTTTTTATTTTTCGCCTTGTTAATCGCCACTCGGATCAGCCATGCGCGTATGTGTTGCTCCGATTCAAATTCTTTCTTCTGTGACAAATATTGAATGAAGGTATCCTGAACAACATCTTCGGCATCTTGTGCATTTTTGCATACATTAAATGCCGTAGCATAAAGACTGCTCCGATATGTTTCAATCAGTATTTCAACAGATGGTTTCATAAGCATGCTCCTTGAATTAATTGAAAAGCTTTTCACCAATAATACAAATGAGACGAATGAAAGGTTACAAAACATCCTCAAAATTTCTATAATGGCAAAAAAAAGCCGTAGAATTTCAAAATCCTACGGCGAGTTTAAAACCTAAAATGGTCCTTATCCACAAAATTACTTAAAACTCTGTGTTTTTTATAAAGTCATATTCTCTAATCTGTTGCAAACAGCCTTTACTGAATCACCTTGATGCCACGTTCCGAAAGGATTTTTGCCGCCTTTTCCATGTTATCTGTCTTTAAAACAATATACGGAAGCTCTCTCATACGCATCACATAGGAGTAAATGTAGTCAATGTTAATCTCGTTTTCACTTAAGATCTGGAAAATTTCATCCAGGCTGCCCGGCTTATCTTCCGGTTCTACAGCTAAAACATCACTTATTTTTGCAACGATTCCTTCCTTTGTCAGAATTGCTACTGTTTCGTCTGGGTTGTCTACCACCATCCGTAAAATTCCAAATTCTGTTGTATCAAAAACAGAAATTGCACGAATGTCGATGTGATTTTTCACTAAAATTGAAGTTAATTTTGCCAAAGACCCTTTTTCATTGGAAATAAAAATCGAAATTTGTTTCACCAGCATTATTTTTCTCCTCTCATATCAATGACTCTCTGCGCTTTCCCTTCAAAGCGCGCGAGACTTCTCGGCTCCAGTAAGCTTACTTTTGCATCAATCCCAAGAACGGTCCGAAGGCGTCCTTTAATTGTTGATTTCAATGCTTCGAGCAGTGGGAATGATTCCAGCAGATTTGCATCAATCAATTCCACATCCACTTCAATTTTATCAAGATATCCCTTTTTAAATACCTTAATCTGATAATGCGGCCCAATTCCATCCGTATTAAGAAGTACCTCTTCAATCTGCGACGGAAATACGTTGACGCCTCCCAGTATCAGCATATCATCGCTTCTGCCCTGAATTTTTGACATGCGCACGGTCGTTCTCCCGCAAGCACATTTTTCATAATGCAAAGAAGTGATATCCTTCGTTCTATATCGTATAATCGGCAGCGCTTCTTTCGTGATCGTAGTAATGACCAGCTCTCCCACTTCGCCCTCACCAAGCACTTTCCCCGTCTTAGGGTCAATGATTTCCGGCAAAAAATGATCTTCGTTGATATGCATGCCGCAGAGCGCTTCACATTCTCCTGACACGCCCGGTCCAATTAGTTCACTCATGCCATAGTTTTCAGTTGCAAATAATCCCCAGCTGTCAACAAGCTCCTTGCGCATTGCTTCCGTTGAACCTTCTCCGCCGAAAAGCCCAAATTTTAGATTCAAATCCGTTTTGGGGTCAATCCCCATTTCATGTGCAATTTCTGCCATATGAAGTGCATAAGACGGCGTACTAATCAAGGTGCTGGTACGAAAATCCTGCATAATCATAATCTGCTTCTTCGTATTCCCGCTTGACATAGGAATTACAGCGGCACCGACACGTTCAAGCCCCTGCTGCAAGCCCAAGGCTCCCGTAAAGAGTCCATATCCAAAGGAAATCTGCGCCGTATCTTTCTTTGTCACACCAGCCATGCTTACCAAACGCGCAACACACTCCGACCACATTTCCATATCGTTTCTCGTATACCCTACCACCGTAGGTTTTCCTGTCGTTCCAGAGGATGCATGAAAACGCACAATCTCTTCTTGCGGAGAAGAAAACAGGCCGAAGGGATAATTATCACGAAAATCCTGCTTTACAGTCATCGGCAAACGCGACGCATCCTCCAAAGTTTGGATGTCTTCCGGCTCAATTCCTGCCGCTTTAAATGCCTTCTGATAGAATGGTACATTGTTATATACACGCCCAACCGTTTTTTGCAGTCTTTCCAATTGTATTTTTCGAATTTCCTCTCGATCGAGAGTCTCCCTATCGCTCCATATCATTTTCCTTCATACCTCCCAGTAAAACCATTGATAAAAAATGGTAAAAAAAGAGCCGTACCTATAGCAAAATAGAAGTACCGCACTGTGTAATTTCTTTCCTTTTTCTATCCTACCAAATCTACATACCTACTGTTGTAGTCTAACATAGCTATCTTTCTTTTTCAAGACAAAAAACAACAAAAAATTTTGTACTTTTTTTCAATACGGGGTTTCAAGAAATGTTATTTATTGTTATACTAATCACAGTGGATATTTGCGTGAAAAACGTCAAATACAAAATGTAAAAAGGAAAGTTGAGGTATTTCGCATGAAATTTTCAAGTAAGATTGAACAATGTAATCTTTCCCCGATTCGTAAGTTCTACCCATATACCGTAGAAGCAAAGAAAAAGGGTAAAAAAATCTATCAGTTAAACATCGGTCAGCCTGACATCAAGACACCGGAAGCTTTTTTTGAAGCGGTTAAAAGCTTCAACGCTCCTGTTCTTGAATATGCACCGTCCCCTGGTATTCCTGAAATGGTACAGGCCATTCAAAAATACTACAAAGGTATCGGCATCGACTATGCGGAAAGTGATATTGTTGTTACGACGGGCGGAAGTGAAGCGTTACAGATTGTTCTCAACTGTATCCTTGACAATGGCGATGAAATTATCATTCCAGAGCCTTTCTATCCAAACTACAACACCTTTGTAAAAGCAACTGGTGCAAATATCCGTCCTTTGACGACTTCTGTTGAAGAGGGTTACCGCTATGCCGTAAGAGAAAAAATAGAAGCGTGCATCAACGAGAATACAAGAGCTATCATGTTTACAAACCCTGGAAACCCAACAGGCGTTGTTCTTACACAAGAAGAAATGCGCTTGATTGCAGATATCGCAAAAGAGCATGATTTATTTGTAATCGGCGACGAAGTATACAGAGAATTTGTATACGGCGGAGAAAAACTCGCTTCTATGGGACATTTTGAAGACATTGAGGATCGCGTTATTATCATCGACTCCGTTTCTAAAAGATTCAGTGCTTGTGGTGCGAGAATTGGTACTATTATCACAAAGAATAAAGAGCTGCAGCAGCATGTCATGAAATTCTGTCAGGCAAGACTTTCCGTGCCTACGTTGGATCAGATCGCATCAGCAGCACTTTACGGTGTTCCTTCAAATTATTTTGATGAAGTAAGAGAAGAATACAAGAGAAGAAGAGATACCATTTATGCAAAGCTTTCTCAGATTGACGGCGTTGTGTGCAAAGAACCTCAAGGTGCATTCTACGTTATGGCTAAGCTTCCTGTAGTAGATGCTGAGGAGTTCCTCGTTTGGCTTCTGACCGAGTTTGACGACAATGGTGAAACGGTTATGTTTGCTCCGGGCGGCGGATTCTATGCAACTCCGGACTGTGGCAAAAATGAAGTACGCCTTGCGTATGTTTTAAACCAAAAAGATCTTGAAAGAGCAATGGATCTTTTGGCACTTGGAATCAAGAAATACAACGAAACTCACTAATAATAAGTAATCTCTGAAAAACAGATTGAAATCGAATAAAAATAACAAAAGAAGCTGTCTTTCTAAAGAAAGGCAGCTTCTGCTAAATCTTACACTTTTATAAAAGTATACGAGGTTTTATATGAATCATTCAAACACTATTGTTCAGCCATCAGAGTCGCTCTTCTTAGGCTTTCTCCTCTCCTTTGTAGGAGGCTTTCTTGATGCCTACACCTATATTTCAAGAGATCACGTTTTTGCCAATGCACAGACTGGTAATATCGTTCTCTTAGGTATCAATATCATGGAGAAAAATTGGACTGGTATCTTTTTTTACCTGCTTCCAATCTGTGCTTTCATTTCAGGAATTTTACTCGTGGAGCTGATAAAAACAAGCTGCAAGCAGGAACGTTCTCTAATCCATTGGCGCCAAATCGTTGTCGCCTGTGAGATTCTTTTCCTTATCATCGTGGCATATATTCCAATCGGTCCTAAAAACATGATTGCAAACATCATAATTTCTTTTGTCTGCTCAATGCAAGTCGAAAGCTTCCGAACAATAAAAGGAAATTCAATCTCTACTACAATGTGTACAGGTAACCTGAGAAATGCAGCAGAACAACTTTATTATGGCCTTTTCCATAAAGAAAGTAGCTCGATAAAAAAAAGCTTTCACTATTTTTTCGTAATCGGTTCCTTCCTCTGCGGTGCAATTTCCGGGGGATTGATTACACTTCGTATGATGGAGAGCGCCGTCATTTTCCCTTGTATACTCTTGATTTCCGCCTTTCTTCTAATGTTTAAAAAAGGGGAATCCAATTTTTAATAAACCTTACCAGTGCCACTACGGACAAGCTGCTTATTTTGCAGCGATTACACCAATCCCAACTAAAATAAATGCACCAGCCAATAAAATCCGTCCATCAAAATACGGTATAAATACCTTTAAAAGCATATAAATTCCTAAAAATACAAGGACTGCTCCAAGTGCTAATTTGCCGCTGTAGCGCCCTTTTCTCTGGTCGTATGAACTGCCGTCTGCATCTGTATACTCCCCATTTGGATAAGGAGTTCCGTACTCACCGTCCGTCGTACTCACCGGGCGTTCCGGGATTACAATTGCGGCAATAATATAAGCCCAAATGCTTGCTCCTGCCATAAATATAAATATGACAGTCAGCAAGCGAACAATCACTGTATCAATTTCAAAATATTCGGCAATTCCCCCGCAAACACCCATAATTGCCCGATCATTTCTTGACTTATATAATCTCTTTTCCATAAAATATCCTCCCTTTTCTTTCTGTCAGACTATTATCTCCTTTTTCAATTTTCCTGTCAACCATCGTATAGACAAAAAACGACAAAATTATATTAAAAAATCTTTACAATTGCTATGTATTCCCTATCTTTCAATGAGCTGATTTTTGCTTCACCAGCCCTCATAGATTCGCTTCTCTCTTATAATTTACTTTTATGCTCACATTTTCATTCCTCTTTCCGCAACCTTTCTCACTCTATAAAGTTTCAATAATTTGTACAATTAAACACAACTATTTTTGAAATATTTTCCTTTCTCAGCCTCGTTTTAAAGAATTTAAATGGGGTAATAAGTGTGTAAAGAGATTGACAAACGAAATAGCAGACTTAGGAGGTTTTGTAACATGAAATCATTGAAAAGCAAACTAATTATCATTTTTACAACATTAATACTCATTTTAACTTCGACGCTTGGCGTATTATCTATTTACATAACAAGTAAAAATTTAATTGCCGGAACACACAGTGATCTAAAGGAAATCGCGAAACAAGAAGCAAATTATTTTCAGGCCAGAAAAGACGGTGAACTAAATTACATCAATACCTTGACCCAAAATCCGATTTTGACGGATGAAAGCGTTCCATTCGAGCAGAAAATTTCATTCTTTGAAGCAGAAGCTAAACGTACGGGTTACTTAGGCTTTGGATTTATCGCAAAATCTGGAAACGGAACAGCATTTAATTCACAAAAAGAAGCCGTCAACTTTTCAAATCAAAATTTTTTCAAATCTGCATTGGACGGCACAGCCGCCGTTTCTGATGTGATTGTGAATAGTGCAGGCGATGATTTAACGCTCATCTATGCGGCCCCTGTTTATAAGAACGGCCAGATTGCAGGCGTTTTTTTCGGAGAAAAAGATGGCCGTGCTTTGTCGGATATCGTCAGTAATGTAAGCTATCGGGAAACCGGATATGCTTATGCTATCAATGCAGAAGGCACAATCATCGCTCATAAAAATCTGGACCTTGTTTTAAGTCAGGACAATTCGATTGAAAATGCGAAAACTGATCAAGCCCTGAAAGCGCTCGGAGAATTGACTGAATCCATGGTGACGCGCGAAACAGGCAGTGGAGAATATACTTATAAAGGAATTGATAAAATTATGGGGTATGCTCCAGTTGAGGGGACAGAATGGGTTGTTGCAGTCGGTGTAGAGACAAGTGAAATTCTAAAAGAAATTAACAGCATTAAATTTTTACTGATTAGTTTTTGCATTGCCGCACTGATTGTGGGGGCTGCAGTCACTTACTTTATGAGCAGTAAAATCACCACGCCAATCCAAAAAGTAACAAGGGTAGCACAGCAGATTGCAAATGGTAACTTCGATGTCGAGTTATCCGTCAATACAAAAGATGAAGTCGGGCAGCTTGCAGATGCATTCAATCTCACGATTGAGCAGCTTATAAATTACCAAGGCTACATTGATGAAATCTCCGATGCCTTGAATCAGATTTCGCAAGGCAATCTAGTGATTCATCTCAATAAAGAATACGCCGGACAATTCGCTAAAATAAAGGAAAATATGAAATCCTTAATCAGTAATTTAAATTTGACCTTTTTACAGATGAATCAATCGGCAGACCAAGTTGCGAGCGGCTCTGATCAAGTTGCAAATGGAGCACAGGCACTTTCACAAGGCGCAACCGAGCAGGCAAGCTCTATTGAGGAACTTTCCGCTTCCATCTCGGAAATTACAAATGAAATTCAGCAGAACGCTGTAAATGCAAAGCAGGCAAGTGACATGACAGAGCTTGCGGGCAGAGAACTTCAAAAAAGCACGGATGAAATGGATGGCATGCTAACCGCAATGAATGCGATCACTTTGAAGTCAAATGAAATTTCTAAAATTATCAAAGTAATTGACGATATTGCGTTCCAAACAAATATTTTAGCTTTAAATGCTGCGGTCGAAGCGGCTCGTGCAGGTGCAGCAGGAAAAGGATTTGCAGTCGTTGCAGATGAAGTAAGAAATCTGGCCGGAAAATCCGCTGAAGCTGCAAAAAATACAACCGCTTTGATTGAAGAAACGATTCATGCTGTTGAAAATGGCTCTTCGATTGCTGACAGAACAGCCCGTTCTCTGGAATCCAGTGCTGAGATTGCCGGAAAAACAGTCGAGCTTATTGATCAAATCGCACAGGCTTCTGAGCATCAATCCACCTCTATTTCACAAGTCAATCTAGGAGTAGAGCAAATATCTGCAGTAGTACAGACAAATGCCGCAACCGCAGAAGAAAGTGCTGCCGCAAGCGAAGAATTATCAAGCCAATCGAACCTGTTAAAGGAATTGATTGGAAAATTTAAACTCAGTGAAACGGAGAGCAACACCACTTCAAATTATGGCTTTCCCGTCGACGCTCCGATACGCTACGAAGAAGCTGCTTCTCTAAACACATACTTTGCTTCTTCGGAAAATAAATATTAAGGGTTCTGCCCCCTTTTCTCCTATCAAAAAGAAATAAATCTAAAACTCTTCCCTTGTGATAAAATAACATTTACCAAAACGATACCCGCAGGTTTTAAAACCTGCGGGTATCGTTTATTCTAGATGGAAGCTGCTTTCATCCTTCACAATATCTGAAAAACAAACCTCTGTCCATACGGTTATTTCAAGCTTTCCATCCGTTCTGCAATTGAAGCCGCTTCTGCTTTTGTCATTTTATCCTTAGGCGCCAGCGTACTTTCTGCTTTTCCTTTTAAAAGCCCTTTGGAAACTGCCCAAGAAATATTCTCATATGCATAACTAGAAATCCGATTCGTATCAGAATACTTACCAATCTCACTTCTGCTCGATGTGTCATAGCCTTTCAGTGTATTACACCGATAGATGAAAGCGGCCATTTCTTCTCTGGTAATTGCTTTTTCCGGTGATAAATTGCCGTTTCCAGTACCGCTCACGATGTTATTCTTATATGCCCAAGCAATGGCATCCCTGTAATCGTTCTTCTCTCCTACATCCTGGAAATGAATTTCAGATGCGCTATTTTCACCATCAGTTCCATACAAGGCATATAAAAGCCCAATCGCTTCCTGTCTTGATAATTCTTTATTCGGTGCAAACTCTGTTTTGCTTTCTCCTTTTATCAGGCCTTTTTCAATGGCATTTACAAGGGCATCATATGCCCAATGCTCTTTGATATCATTAAAGCTTTCAGGAGAAACCTTTTCCGGCTCTGTTTTTTCTTCTGTTGTCTCTGTCTTTGGCACCTCTACCTCTTTTACCGGCGCTTCCACAGTTGTATTATTTTTCTTAGAAGATCGCTTTTTCTTTGTTCTTTCTTTGTTTCCCAATGCAGTATTTAATTCCTTCAGTGCCGTGTCCAGCTCTTCCGCAGTGCTTTCTCCAATATTTTCCAATATTTCTTTTGCGGCATTTATTTTCTGTTGAAGTATCTCGTAATTCTCTTGTGTGTAATCATTTGCATTGGCGTTTTGAGCATTTGCAATTAAATTTTCTAACGTCTCACGCACACGAATTTGATTTTCTTTTATTTTCCCGCTTGAAACCAATGCAGTTTTTGCAGACTCCTTCTTAACGATAAAGAGCGCATCGGAAGGAATTCCGTAAAACGCATTTGCACCCAACTTAGATAATTCAGAGGAATTGATTGTCACTTTTTTCAGAGAAATACAGTCAAAGAATGTATTTTTTCCAATGAAGGTTACACTCTCCGGAAGAGTAATCGTTTCAATAGCTGTACACCCTTCAAAGACTCCCTTAAAATCTTCCTCTGCATCCTCACTTAAAATCGCGCCAAATGTCTTGATATTACTCCCGAAAATGATTTCTTTCAGCGATGTACACCCGTAAAATGCACCACTTTCTAAATCAGTCAAATCCTCTGATAAAATTAATGTTTCAATTTTTCCACACCCATAGAATGCAGACGCACCGATTAGATGAATGTTTTTCAGATTCGCAACAGCCCCCTCAGAGCTGTCTCCCTGCAGCCTCACTGCAACGAGAGATTCACAATTGTAAAATGCTTCTTCTCCTATTTCAGTTATCGTGCTTGGCAGTGTTATTTCCTCTAACAATCTGCCTCTAAAGAACATCCCTTTTCCAATCTTCGTCAATTTGGAACCTGCTTCAAAAGTAACTTGTTTTAAGCCATAGTTCCATCCGAAAACATAGTCATTTACCGTTTCCAAAGAAGCAGGAATAATCAGTGATTCCAGATTCATATTATCAGAAATCGCACCGTTTTCAAGCTCCTTTAGCCTGCTTCCTGCTTCAAATACTACGGAAGTTAAGTTTAAATTACTCGAAATGGCATTTACTCCAATTTTCTCGATTGTATTTGGTATGAAAATGCTTGTTACATTCTCCGTTGAATGAAAAGCGCTTGAAGCAATCTCTTTTACGGTATAACGATAACCGTTATTTGATACCTCTTTCGGTATTACAATCGCCCCTGCTACTGCTAGAGCACTTCCATTTCCTACTTGTACCGTTCCATTTTCTCCGTTATCCGGATTCTCCAGCACGGTGTATAAAATACCTTCTTTGCTGAATGAGCTTTCTTTTATTCCATCTTCCATTAAGGATTCATCGATCGTAATATTTGATTCCGGGATACCTTTTGCAATCAACTTGTTCTTAACAAGTTCTGCCGCTACCTTGTACTGCGCAGACTTTAGTGATTGAAAGGCAGATCCAAAATCAATCGCTTCGCTTGTCACTGGTGTTGATTTTTATTTCAATCTTTGTCAGACTTCCCGGTAATGCGTATGATCCAAAGGAAACTACACTCTTTGGAATCTGTATTTCCTCTAAGGCATCACAGCCAGAAAACATGTATTCCGATAAGCCTCCCAGCCTGGAGGAAAGTTTAACACTCTCTAAATTGACGCACTTATAGAATGCCATCTTCCCCACCTCTGTCACATTGTCATTCATCGACAGCGTGGTGAGCTTTGTCATTGCGTTCATTGCAGACATCCCAATTGAAGCCACCGACGTACCAAGTGTTAGGGTTTCAATGTTTTGATTCTTATAAAACGCATAGTCTGAAATCGTTTTTACAGAATCTAAAACTGCATAAGACTTTCCTTCCTTGGCCGCCGGATACTGCATGAGAACCGTCTTTGAATAATCCATCAGCACACCGTCTACACTGGCATAAGCAGAACTTCCTGCAGCAATATTGATTGCAGTTAAACTGTTACAATCGTAAAATGCTTGTTTGCCAATTGTCTTTATGGAAGCCGGTAAATTCACAACGCTCAGTTTCGTTGACGCAAATGCGCTCTCTCCAACGGATTCAAGGCTTGTCCCAAAATCGACTGTTTTTAAGGATTTGCACTTTGTAAACGCGTTCTCTCCGATACTTTTCAGTGAATCCGGAAACACAATGCTTTGCAGTGACGTACAAGAATCAAAGCTATTTGCACCAATTGATTTTAATTGGCTGCCTTCTTCAAAGGTCACAGTCGTTAAACTGCTGCATTCATAAAAGGCTTTGGTTCCAATGGTAACTACAGACTTAGGAATCATTATTGTTTTCAAGCTGCTTCCATTGCCTAATCCATCTCCAAACGCAAAATCTCCAATCGCCGTTACTGTATATTTCTGCCCTGTAACCGATTCTGTTACCACTTCGGGAATGCTCATATTGGCTTTCACCGTGAAGCTTTCAAAATTTCCACTTCCCACTTGAACGGTTCCATTTTTCCCGTCCGCCGGATCAGTCAATACTTTGTAATAAATTCCATCTGCCGTAAAGTTATCAATTTCAGGAATCGGATCATTTCCTTTTGAAATGATTTTGTCCGCAGAAAGTCCCAATTCGTTTACCATAATTGTTTTAATGGCATCTGTTTCAACTGTATACACCATATCAGCCGGAACATTTTTAAATGCATTGGGCTCAAAGCTTATTTCCATAGACAATAATGTGATGGATTCCAGATTTTCACAGCTATCAAATGCATTATTTTGAATTTTAGTTACATTCTTTGGAATGACCAGCTCTGTTAAAGCTGTGCACTTATAAAATAAATAATCAGAAACACTTGCAAGCTTTTCAGGCAATACAACCGTTTTTAATTTCGTACAATTTTGGAACGCTAAACGTCCAATGCTTTCAACATTTTTTCCAAAAGTAACCTTTTTTAAAGAACTTGTATTTATAAAAGCAAACATCCCTACAGATTTTACTTGATCAGTAATTATAATTTCCTCTAAATTTGCTGCATTAGAAAAAGCATATGCAGCAATCTCTTCTACTGTATTAGGGGTAGAATAGCTTTCCTCCGTTTTGCTTGCAGGGTAAAGAACAAGGCGGCTCTTATTCTTGTTATATAGAATGCCATCCTCACTGCTGTATTTTGCATTCCCCTCCGAAACAATAATTGATTTTAATTTTTTACAATCGTAAAAGGCATTTTCATCAATTATTGTAGTGGCAGCAGGAATGGTAAAATTCTTAACCTGCGTACTTGCAAATGCAGACTTTCCAATGTACTCGAGAGAGGATTCCTGCGTCTCCAGCCCCGTCGTTTTTAAGGATTTGCTATTTTGAAACGCAGATTCCTCAATTCGTTTAATGCTTGCAGGGAGATTGATGGTTTCAAGCTGTTCACAAAAATGAAAGGCTTGCTTCCCAATGCTCTCTAAGTTTGCGTTTTCTTCAATCGTTATCTTTTTTAAAGCCTCATTTGACCAAAAAGCTTTTTCTCCTATCGATTCCACAGTAGCCGGAATCGTGATTTCCGTTAAAACCGCACAGCTATTGAACGCTTCATTCTGAATCACCTTCAAATTTTTAGGCAGCTGTATCGACGTCAGCTCCGTGCAAAGATTAAAGGCTTTTTCCGGAATTTCCTCAATTGCATCGGGTAATACAATGCTTTCGATGCTTGCACCAGAAAAACAAGATTCTCCTAAAGTCTTTACAGAGCTAGGCAGAGAAATTGCAGTGATTCCTGCACTAAAGAATGACATCACTCCAATGCTACTAATCGTCGAAGGTAAATTTACGGCAGTAATATCAGTGTTTCTCATAAACGCCTTGTCCCCGATGGAGATTACCGTATAGCTAATTCCTTCATTTTCTACGGTAGCAGGAATGGTTACATTGCCTGCCAGTCCCTCTATCGCCGCACTTCCACTTCCTACTTGTACTGTTTTTTCTTCTTCAGACAGCACTTTGTATGTAATGGAGTTTTTCTCGAAAGTCGCGCCCTCTGTTAAGACAAACGGCACAGGCAATACTTCAAAAGAATTAATTATAACTGGCAGTGCGATTTCTTCCTCTATATCAATGACTTCTTCCGGTATGCCACCATTGTTTAAATCGGCATCCCCCACGTCATCCGTCCCCTTTTCATTACTGGAATCAATCCCCTCATCACTCTCTTTATCTTGGATTGTTCCCGATTCGTTCTCTTGTTCCCCTTCAAGGTCTGATTTTGCTTCCCCTGTTTCGTCAGTAATCGTATCATTGTTTTCTGATTCTGCTAAATCGCCCTCTTCATCCAACAGTAAATTTTCCTCAATTGCCGAATCTGCATTGCTCTCATTTCCATCTTCCGCAGGAGATTCTGGTTTGCTCTCCCCATTATCGCCAGAAATATCTGCAGAAACATCTGCTGATCCTTCACCCGTTATTTTCGAAGCATTTACAATAATATCCGTGTTTACCGCATATGCAAACGGTACAGAATTTAATGATAATGATGCAATCGTCATAACTGTAATCAGTAGCTTACGCTTCATTTTAAACTAGCCTCCTCTATTTTTCACTTACCAAAGCGTTCAACGAATTAGCATATGCTAACCCGTCGAGATTAAATTGAGTTAGCATTCGCTAACTAAATTGTTTTTATTCTAATGGTATTTAAGCAAAATGTCAACAGAATTCTAGCTTTAACACAAAAAAGCCTTCCTTAATTTTTTTAAATTTAAGGAAGGCTTTCCTAACAATCTTTTTCTTGTCCACTCAGTATTTCTTCTTAAAAAACAAATGTTGATTCAGCATCTAGGCACGTTGCAAAAAAATAAAAAATAGTATGCAACCTCATCTTAACCCAGTTATTAACCCCTTCCTCCGGATCTTTTCTAAATAAAAAGCAGGCTCGGAATAAGTCATTTACTAATTCATGTGTTTAGTATTCAAATCAACTTATTTCCTTGAATATCAAATCATAAAATCTTCCGATTTGAAATTGCTATAGTATCTCCCTTGAATTGCAGTAAATTTCAATACACAGTAATCCGGATCGGTTACTCCTTTTGGATAATACATGTCATCGCTTTCCTGCCAAATCATTCGCTTAACTGCATCCTCTTCGATTACTTCTACTCTACCTTTTAACATAACACCTCTAAAAAAGCGTTTATCACAGAAATAAATACAAGCATTCGGGTTTTCCCGGTACTGCTCAACACGCATTGAAGATGTATTGGTTGTAAAATAAAAGACTTGAATTCCTTCTCGCTTCCTCGGCGGCAGCATCGCTTTTGTGTTAGGAAAACCATCCCTATCAATCGAACTTATGAATGAAACTTTTTGTTTGTCAATTAAATTTCCAATTGTTTTTTCCGCGTCTCTCATCATCTTACCTCCTTATGTAAATTATAGAATGCCTACGAATACAGTTGTAAAATGAGTGTCTTATCGTACTTTAAAATACCATAAGCGCACCCATTTAACTTTGTAAATAATAAAAAATTCACACACCTTATATTTACTAATCTTTCCGCCCTTTCTTCTTTTTTTAATCTACTGACATCTACTTGTCAATAAATCTAAACTGACTCTCTAAATCAGATATGCCGGTCTCCACATATATGTAACTCAATATAATAATAATAAATAATGGAAATATATTAAAGTTTTTGTTGAATATTCTTACAGTTTTATAACATAAAAAAGCACTAATCATGATTAAGTGCTTTGATTGGTCTCATTCTTCCAAAATGGATGCAAGATTTTCCAGATCAATTTTATCAACTTCTCTAAGCTCATATCCGCTGTGAAATAATTTTTGAGCTTCCGCAGAAGTACATGGGATAAGCCGCCCTTCAAACAAAGCGCTCGTAAACCACTCTGCCTGAAGCTCATACCAATCATTATTTAATCCTGCCTGTTTTGCGCTTCCATCTTCACTTAGCATTAGAGGATGTATATCTATATATCCCAATTGGGGATGCTGCAGCTCAATACGTGTCGGCCTCCAGTCAGTGGTTATCTTATAACCTTTGTCTTTTAATGACCTCAACAAAAGTTGAGTAAATTCTCCATCAAAATTTACATCAACATCTCTATGCTCTCTATTTTGCTTACCAAGTAAAATATCGACGCCCCAACCGCCGTCTATCCAATATTTTATTTGCAGCCTATCTAGTAAATCCAAAATTTCCATAAGATTTTCTTTTGTGGTTATTTCTCGTATTTTCATAAAACCCCCTATTAAAACATTGTATTTCTTTGCATTAGACATCTCTTAGCATCAATTATAGCACAAAAATGAAGTTACAGGTTCGTGAACGACCTTAAATTGCATATTATTCTCTCTTTTCATTTCTACTTCCTAAATGGAGTTTAAATAGATATAGTAAAATCATCTGCGCAGTTTTTGTGCGGTTTTTGCATAATTTTGATAAATAAAAAAAGCACTAACAATTGTTAAGTGCCTTGATTTGGTGCGCGTGGAGGGACTTGAACCCCCACGGTCGCCCGCTAGATCCTAAGTCTAGTGCGTCTGCCAATTCCGCCACACGCGCGCGCCGTAAATATTAGCGAAGTCGCGCTGTTGCGCGACCCCACATTTTTATTGGTGACTCCACCGGGAATCGAACCCGGGTTACCGCCGTGAAAGGGCGGTGTCTTGACCGCTTGACCATGGAGCCTTATAACTGGCAACGTCCTACTCTCCCAGGCAGCTTCCCGCCAAGTACCATCAGCGCTAAGGAGCTTAACTACTGTGTTCGATATGGGAACAGGTGTGACCTCCTTGCTATTGTCACCAGATATA
>CAUQTI010000019.1:0-50763 GCA_963521065.1 uncultured Anaerovorax sp.
AGTAAGTCATAAATAGTTAAACTTTTCGAGTCTACAATATTGACACAAGTCCATGAGATATCGTCTATAATGTCTTGTTGTATTTTGTCTTAACGTGCTAATTAGGCAATCTTTTACATCTAAAAAGCCTTAGCGCCCTATATATTTTGCTAAAAAGTATAAATAAATGTTTATTCTAGCCAAAGTATATAAATTGATGTTGAATTTATTTCATCTTTTTGCCTTATCTCTGAAGCTATAAAGGCATTGTCGTTTAAAATTGAATGTATCCAAACTGATAATAGATATTAATTTTCCATTATTCCCTCTTCCTTTCGTCCTATTTATGATAAAATCTAAATAATTAATCAAACTGGCCACATATATTTTTTTTAAGGGAGTCCTTTCATGGAAAAAATACTGTTTACCGCTACTGTACAATCGCACATCCAAGCATTTCATCTCCCATTTTTAAAATGGTTTAAAGAAAGAGGGTATGAGACACACGTTGCTTGTAGCTGTCTGAGCGGATATGAATCAAATAAGTCAAATAATACTGCTTCGGTGAAAATCCCTTATTGCGATGTCTACCATGATATCCCCTTTGTTCGCTCTCCTTTTTCTCCTCAGAATATAAAAGCTTATTTTTCACTTAAAAATATAATCAATCAAGAACAATTTAAACTAATCCACTGTCACACACCTGTTGCTGGTGTGGCAACACGACTTGCTGCTAGGATGGCTCGAAAAAATGGGACAAGGGTTCTCTATACAGCTCACGGATTCCATTTTTATAAAGGTGCACCTTTAAAAAATTGGATTCTCTTTTATCCTGTGGAAAAATATTTATCCAAACACACGGACTGTTTAATTTTAATTAACGATGAAGATTATTTTCTTGCAGTTTCCAGAAAATTTTCCAGTCGCTTTGTCAAAAAAACTCATGGGGTAGGTGTAGATTTTACAAAATTTCACCCTACATCTTTGCAAGAAAAACTAAGCCTTAGAAAAGAATTTAATTATAGGCAAAATGATTTTGTTTTATTGTATGCCGCTGAATTATCTTCTCGAAAAAATCAATTTGCGCTTATAGAAATTGCTAATGTGCTTAAAAATAAAATTCCTAATATAAAGATTCTTCTTGCTGGTACGGGTTCATCAAATGATATTTACCAGAATTTGGTTCATGAAAAAGGATTAGAAGATACCATCACGTTCTTGGGATTTCGTTCTGATATTGATCGGCTACTATCCCTTGCTGACGTCGCAATTTCTTCAAGCAAACAGGAAGGGCTGCCCGTAAATCTTCTCGAAGCAATGGCGTCCGGAAAACCTATCCTAGCCACACGAATTCGCGGGAATTCTGATCTAGTTCAGAACGGCAAAAATGGCTTTTTATTTAATACGATAGAAGAAGGAGCAGCTTTCATTCAAATACTTTATGAAGATTTAAAATTATGCCAAAAGTTCGGTGATGCTTCGCTCGAATTAGTCCAACCTTACTCTTTAAATAATACCTTGAAAGAATACACAGAGATTTATAATTCCTTTTTAATAAGAAAGACCCCACTCTTTTAAGATGACATTTTCACCCCATTTATGCTATAATGTAAGGTGCTTTTTAACAATGATTCTAAACGTTTCATTTCATTATAAGGTTAATCCAAAATACAATAATATTTTAAACGAGCTTTTTTAGAATTTATACCGATACATCACTAAAAGGAGTACATATCGATGTCAAACAATAAAAATTGGAACAAAACTCTTGATTGGTCGCCCTCCAGTGAAGGAGACTATCTTTTAAAAATGTCTGAAGCAGATGCAGCAAAAATGCCGTGGATATTCTTTATACCGGCTTCTTTTTTCACCGCTCTCATCTTAATTATTGTACGTCTTCATTCATATAGTCGCCCTATGGGACAGTTTTTTTGGTACCCGGGCTCAGAAAATGTAGATTTAATGGATTACTTTAGTTATTATAAAATGTTAGCTATTCTTACATGCAGCATTCTCGCCTTGCTTGCACTAGCATACCAATACATAAATAAAACACTTTCCATAAAGCGAAGCTTTGCTTATCTTCCCATGGGAATTTACAGTGTATTTGTACTTTTATCTTTTCTTATTAACGGTTACAAAGAATTCTCTCTTTGGGGTTTCAACGAACGCTTTGAGGGAATGCTCCCAACACTGGGATACATGGTAATGCTTTTTTATATCATCAACGTCATTAATGATGAGCGTGCGATAAAATGGATTCTATACCCGCTGACAGCAGTTTCTGTCTTATTGAGTTTCTTAGGGCTTTCACAGGCTGTAGGACATGATTTTTTCCAGAGCACTCTTGGAAAAATGCTAATTACGCCTCCTAAATACTGGGATTCTTTGGATCGAATGAAATTTGCATTTGAAAATAATGAAATTTATCAGACACTTTATAACATTAACTACGTTTCTTTCTATTTGACCCTTTTAGTTCCTTTATTTGGAATGCTCTTTATTCGTTCTATTTTACTGGGAAAAGAAGGTGCTCTCTGGAAAAAAATTTCCTATGGAGCCTTGTTTGCCCTACTTATTTATAACATGATCGGCTCTGCTTCATCAGGGGGTCTTTTAGGCCTTGGAGTTTTGGGGATAACAGCTCTCATCATCTTGAACAAAAGGATTTTGGAGTGGAGACTTCCAGTTGCGCTTCTCCTTATTATTGCAATCTTAATTACCGGACTTACCTATGAACGCTGGATGCCGGAATTAAGCAACACTTTAACACATTTATCTTCTGCAGCAGACAGCACAAAGAAAGCATTTCTCGTCTATGCTACGGAGGAAGAAACTGTCTCTGCGGAACAACCGCAGCCTTGTTCCAAAAAACCTGTAATTGATTATATGAAAACAGATGCAAATAACCTTAAAGCCAGCTTAAATGGAAATCCACTCACCTTACAGTTGACGAGTGATCAAGACGGAAATCTTTCTGGAATGGCTCTTTTAGATGGCAACGAAAAGGTTCTTCCCCTACTTCCTGTAGAAGGAGAAAGCGGTAGATTCTATATCGACGATGAACGATTCTATGAATATGCAATGATTTCTTATGCAAAACTTGATCAATTCTTTTTTGTCCTTCTCCATACCGAGAACCATGTTTGGACCTTCCAAATCACAGGCGATGGTCTCTTGTACCGAAATGATATGGGGAAGGTTCTTTCTCTTTCCGACGTCCCTGCCCTCGGTTTTTCATCAAATCAAGATTTTGGTTCCGGTCGCGGATACATTTGGTCACGGACGCTTCCTATGATAAAAAATACGTTTTTTATCGGACACGGTTCTGATACTTACCCGATGTATTTCCCTCAAAACGACTATACCGGCAAGTATAATACCTCTGTGTTCAGCTACAACGTAAATATTATTGTAGACAAGCCACATAACTTCTATCTCGCAACTGCCGTTAATACTGGAGTTCTATCACTTTTAGCATTGCTTACTCTTTTTGGCATATATCTCTTGCAGAGTATAAAGTTATATCGAAGAATCAAATTTGAGCAACATTACCTCACCTTCGTCGGTGCAGGGATTTTCTTTGGTATTAGTGGATTTCTGGCCTCTGCGCTTGTAAATGACAGTTCTGTCTCCGTGATGCCGCTCTTCTATGGACTGCTCGGATGTGGGATTTCTATTAACGCAATCCTCTCAAGAAAAGAATCGTAAAATATGTAGAAAAGGAAAAAGCAGCTGGGCGATTAACCAACTGCTTTTTCTTTTTCATTTTGTTTTGTACCTTTATCAATCTGTTTATCGTAAATGAGTCCTCCCCATACTTTATTTACAGCCTCTAGAAATGGGCTGCTCAAATAAACACCTATTGATAATAGTCTTGAAATATAAAGCTTACTTCTCCCTTCACTTGCAATCTTCTTCGCCATCTCCAATACACAAATGTACTCTGCATCCTGCGGATGAAAAATGCCTCCTTGACGATCCCATATCAGCCTCTCCAGTGCTTTACATAACATCTGGATAGAAATCATGCTTCTCTGATTTTTTATAGCAGGAAACACTTTATATTTGAGAACCAACCGTTTTAATCTCTGATAATTTCCAGGACAATTCTCTCCGTAAACCATAGGGGGCCTTACAATCGTAACGATAAAAGAAGCGCTCTTTTCGTTCGATAAAAGAAGCTCCGCCTGATATTTGCTCTTGCCGTAGTAGCTCTTAGGATTCGGTGCACTCCCTTTACCGATGACAAGGGTTTCTCCTACTTTCCCGTCCAATCCATATACAGCCATGCTGCTCAAAAAAACAAATTGCGAGACGCCTTCCGCTTTTGCTTTTTTGGCAAAGGCTACGGGAAGTTCACAATTTATCTTTTGGTATTCTGCCTCGGTGTAAACCTTTTCTTTTTGATGTACAAGCGCTGCGCAGAACAAAATGGTATCAAACTCCGAAAAGTCCATCTGTTTCCACTGATTATCTCTTACTGATATGTTTTTTATCACTGTGGTATCTTTTATGTAGCCTCCAAACGAATTTCCTATATAGCTCGCACTACCTACAATCAAAATCTTCCTCATACACAGCGCTCCTCCTTTTGAATAGCTTCTCCCGGTTCGCCAACTGTCTTCAGATTCGTCTCCAACTCTTCAATTCCACCTTCTCTTATTCCTTTTCTGATCATAACGCTAAGAACCGTTAGAAATAGAATTTTGATATCGAGAGACAGGCTTATATGCTCTAGATAATATCCATCTAATTCTATTTTTTCAGAAATGCTAACTTCATCCCGTCCATTGATTTGTGCCCAACCGGTAATACCCGGTTTTAATTGCTGCACACCTAAAGCATCTCTCCCTCGAATCAAGTCAAACTGATTCCAAAGCGCAGGTCTCGGTCCAATGAAGCTCATATCTCCTTTTAAAATATTAATCAGCTGCGGAAGCTCATCCAAGCTCGTCTTTCTCAAAAAAGAGCCACTCCTTGTGATAAAAGAGTCCGCATTATTCAAAAGGTGTGTCGGCATATCCTTTGGTGCATCGGTCCTCATCGTGCGAAATTTATAGATTTCAAACGGGATATTGTCTTTTCCAATCCGTTTCTGAGTAAAGAAAATTGATCCTGTGCTATCTGTCTTTATCCAAATTGAAATAAGCAAAAAAAGGGGCCATAAAAGCAAAAACAATGCCCCCGCAAAAATGTAATCAAGAACATTCTTTAATCTGATATAGTTTCTCGCTTTCATGACCGCTCACTTTCTATTACCCTTTGATTCTGTCCTGTAAATGTCTACAGTGAAATTCGTTCTGTGCCGACACCTTGCGCATATTGATATGCGTACACTGTTAAATCATAATCTGCAATTGCCTTTGTTACGTTATTCTCTGCTCCAAACTTAACCAGTGCTTCATCTTGAACCTCTGTCAAAGTTTTAAGTCCAGCATTATAAGATATCATTGCCAGACGATATTTTTCTTTTGCAAGTGCAACATTCGCTTCTTCCGTCTCTAAGCGATCTTTTGCTTCCTGCATTTCCATATATTTCTCTCTGATTTCCTTTTCTATCTCCAAAGGTGCATTTTTCAACTTCTGCTCATCATTCATATAAGCAACCTGCGCATTCAAATAAGAAGAGGCCGTTTTTGAAATTGTATACTGCATATGCTCCAGCAAAATTCCCTTTGTTTCTACGTCAAGCTTTGCTCTCTTAATCTCCATGCGGTTACTCAATGCACTTTCAATTGCCTGTTTTAAAGAAGCGGATGGTTCCGGCAAGACATTGAGGGAATCCGTCAATGCTATATTTTGCATTAGAGGATAACCTAAGCGGATATTAAACGCCATTTTTGCCTTACTTAATGCGTTACTCGCACTAGATACTTCATTCTCTGCAGAAATTAAGGTATTTTTTGCAGATTGTAAGTCTACTTTCGAAGCAACACCCATATCATATTTCTTTTGGACGTTCGCCAAAATTGTCTTTTGTATCTGCGTATGCTCCTTCGTTGTTTCTAAGCCATCTCGCGCACGCAAGACATCGTAATATAGGCCTACTGTATCTTTTTCAATGCGATTCATTTCTGCCTTATAATTATTCGCTACATTTTCTTTTGCAAAGTCTCTTGTCAATCGGCTGACTTGCTGTGTAATAATTGAGGATTCGGAGGAATCAAAATAAGAATCCTCCCCGGAATTCAAATCGTCGTAAATCTTTCGGGCACTTTCTTTGTATCCGGTAGCAATTGCCTCATCTGATTTTTTATTCAATTCAGCGGTCTCTGCGTCAACTCCCTGCGTCTGCATGTGCTTAATTGCTTCTTGCAGTGACAGTTTTTTCACCACTCCGGTAAATTCCATTTGCCCTGAAATTTGACTTGCAGCCGAAGTCACATTGGTGTCACTTTTCTCCTGCGCAAAAACAAATGTACTGGCCGATAAAACAAACAGCCCTATTAATACGCAAATAATCTTTTTTCTTTTCATAAAACCCTCTTTTCCTTACCCCATCCAATTTCTTTAAAGTTTTTTTATATTATGTTCGAAGCGTTCTTTTTTTCAACTACTATCACTGCATTGGCCAGCTCGGAAGAATCATCAGCAAGATCATAGGCTCGAATCAGACTCCCCTTTGTAATATTACTTAAGGTTGCACTTTTATATCCATCGATTTCTCCACTCGAAAAGGTTGCCCGATAAATAGAAGCATCATTCACAATATTAATCTTCTTTGTCCCGTCCGCAGTTAAAATCGTAATCATACTATTCTCTCTGGATACAACCTCGCCCCATCCGGCAGTTAGTTCCTTAAAATGCTTCGCTTTTAAATCATTTCCATCTGCTGCAATTTCTTTTACAATGCCATCTGACATCTTTAGTGTATATAAAATTCCATCAAAGTTAATTGGGCTTGGCACCTTGCACTTTGTGTCCGTATTTAAATAAGAAATGTTACTTCCGATTAAAAATTCAATTTGCTTTACCGTTTCTCCATTTTTATTGGAAACATTTCCAATACTTAAAATAACCCCGTAGGCACGTCCCGAAAAATCTTTCAGCTTACCGCTTGATTCAACTCCTGTTTTAGAAGCAGATTCTTCTTTTTCTCCTTCGCTATCAGGGAGCTTTGTTTCTTCTTTTTCTTCTATCTTATCCCAAGTTGTACTCAATAGAAGCGCCACATCTCCACGCGAAGCCCCTTTGCTTAAATCCAAGGCAGAAGAATCTAAATCGGACAGTTTAAAAAGTCCCAATTCATTTGCTTTATTGAGATAATTATTCGGCCAACTCCCAGATAAGGTTTCTGCAGTATAGCCTAATGCATTCATTAGCATTGCGGTAATTTCAGCATACGAAACGGCCTGTCCTGGCTTAAAGGCTCCATTTCCATAACCAGCTACAATTCCATTTGCAGCTGCATAATTAATGCTCGCTTTCGCCCATGTATATCCACTTAGATCTTTGAATCCACTCTCCGAAGCTCCCTTTAAGACCTTGTCTTCTATGCCCAGTACTTTCACAACCGCAATACACGCCTGTGCACGCGTAATAACCTCTCCTGGCCGAAAGCTGCCATCTTCAAATCCAGAAAGAATCCCTTTTTCTGCTAAAGTCTTTACTGCTTTCTCATATTTTGTTCCTTGTATGTCATTCATTGCTGTATTGTCTGCTTGATCCGCAAAGGCTGTAACCGAACTAGCGAAAACTAGCAACAAAGACAAAATAAGCGCCAATTGCTTTTTCATCTTAATCCCCTTTCAATTTTTAAGTAATATTTATACTCTTAGTAATAATTATATAAGGAAAAACAATATCCTTCAATAAGTGGAGCCAAAAATTAAGAAAACTGTAATCAAATCGACTTACAGTTTTTATAAAAGTATCTTTATTAAATAAGATTCTTCAATATCTTTTATTATAAAACAAAACCTTTGCACTTTCCTCACCTTATATTTGCAGCGGATCCCCTAGTCTTGGCAATCCCCATCCCGAATATTTCGGATCTTCAATTTTCTCTGCATGCTTTTTAAAATAAGAGTGCACCTCTGCTTGCGTAAATTTCGGGTATTTGCACCTTAATAAGATGCACATTCCTAAAAAAAACGGGGCAGCAAAGGAAGTCCCGCTCTGAAATCCATGAAACATTGCAAAATCAATATCATATTCTCCAATCGAAGAATATTGATGTACAACCTTACCGCCTTTACTAAAGCCCGCAGAATTAATCAACATGGCAGCCCCATGCCATGCATTTTCAACATACCCATCTGGCACATTACCGGCAGAAGCCGTTGTAATAAGATTATACTTTTTTATCTGCTCTTTTAAATGTATGGCATATGCATTATCTTTCATGGACGGATGGCCACCGAAATCTTTAGAATTGTTCATATAACCTATCTGGTTTGTCTGTATAAATTCGTCTAGCAATGTATAACTATCTTCTATTTTCACAATGCAACTGACAATCTTTTCATCCTCTTTTCTATAGCCTAAAGTTCCGCGAAATACTTTCGCTTCCGGTGCAATTACCTCAATGATATCTGCCACACACTCCGCGTGATTCCCTCCTATATCATCAAGAAGAACAGCTTGACCGCGCCCCCTGTATCCAGCAGTATGCCACGCAGGTATATTTACATATTCTCTTTGTAAGATACAAGCTTCATCCCGATAAAACATACTCATATTTCTACTTCCTTCCCCGAAATCTAAATGTAAAGAGAATCAATACCTGTTCCGCTTTACAAAAACAGTCATGTCTTCACAACATCCAATATGGATTATTCCCCGTATCGTGCATTGCCTTTCTTTCTTTAATGGTAGAAAAAACCGGCGAATGAAAATCATTCGCCGGAAAAATAATTTTATTTAATTTGGGTTGAAGCTATTTGATTAAGATATAGTTGTAAACAGTATTACCGTCATCTTCTACATCATACAGATAAATCGTCTTACCCTCTAAGCTCTTAAGGTCAGAAGTGCTACCCTTCTTCCAGTCGCCCTTGTCGTTCTTATAAATAGTTACACCATTCATAACAGTGTACGGTGTTCCATTAATTACTAAACGACCATTGTTATAGGAGAAGTAATCTTTTCCATCATTCTTATAGTCGCCATATACTGCACCAGAAGTTACAGTTATTGGACCTGCTTTAGCAAAAGTCTTATTAGCAGCGTCCGAGCTAGCAGCAACTAGACCCTTAACATCACCAGATGCATTAAACTCTACTCTGAATAATTTGTCATAGAAATCATCTGCTTTAGCATCATCGCCATCTTCTGCCGCATCATAACCGCCGTTAGTTGCAGTAAATGTTTTTTCCGCTCCATTAATTAACATTGTTACAGAGTAATCTGCATCTCCAGAAGTTCTGTTACGTCCAGTAACTACACCATATGTTTCGTCACTGTCACTGTAGTTAGCTAACAACATTGCTTTAATTCTGTTCTTCTCTAGAATATAGATACCCTTTACAGCATCAGTATCCTTAACCTTCTCTAAAGTAGTTACGCTATAGTTACCATCATCAGTCAAGTCTCCATCTATAGCATCAAACTCTTCATCATAAGAGAAAATTACTGCATTAGAGGAAATTTCAAATCCACCAAAGTATCCCTTTTCACTTATATCAGATGTATGAACATTTGCTACTACATATTTGCTACCTGCAAAGTCCTTACTATCAGCGAAATTTTCCAAGGTATCAATCTCACCATTTTTATTTACACCATATTTAATTATGGTTCCAGCCTCTGCTATAAAATGCATGTCTTTAGCATTCGGGGTGGTAGATACTAGCCCAGGAATCGCTTTAATAGGCTTACCTGCAACAGTATTGTCTTTCTTAAATGCATCACTATCAATGTTAAACGTTTTAGTCGTTCCATCAGCTAAGAACAGCTTAACCTGCTCATCTGATGAAGCTCCGCCAGTTTTACCAGTTTTTAACACGATAGCATAGTTGTCTGCACTTCCGGAAATTGAATCATAATCATATGCATATCCATAAGCGTCTAAGAATAATTTAACTTCATCGCCTGCATCAACGGTTTCAGCAGTTAATTCGCCACTAACACCATTCTTAGTTAATTCAACATCAGCTAACTTATAAGTTTTTCCGCCGATTGTTAATTTGTTCTGAGCAGCATTTGTCTTTGTAACTTCGCCAGATACAACTTCCGTACCTACAGCAACTCTTACGATATCACTATCATCATTTGCATAAACATATACAATGTTATCAGCTTTGATATCACTTAAGCTTGCTACTCCAACTAAATCGAAAGAAGTTACATCAATTTCATCATTTCCATCTAATTTAAAATCTTTTCCAAGTAAAGACTGGTTATTCTTAATGTCAGCAAGATCATCCGCATCAACCTTTGCAGTCTGATCCGCTGTCCATGTTGCTAAAGAATAAACTTCATCAATATTTTTCCCAGAAAGCTTCACTGCCAATGTATAGTTCTTATCTTGAGCTAAAGTTAAATCAGCTAACACTGTATCTTTATTCCAACCAGCTAATCCAGAATCGCTATTGTTAAATTCATAACCTACGATAGAATAAGTTACAGATTCATTTTTTTCAGTTGCTCTTTCAGTTGCAGCAAAGTTTGTACCCTTTGTGAACTTATACTCAGTTCCATCCGCAGCTTCGATAATATCTTTACCATCAAAAGTACCAGTAATAAATGTGGACTTTACATCGCTAACTGCAATGATGCTGTCCTTATCTTTTCCTTTAGTTAAACTGAATACCTTTGCAGCAGCTCCAATGTAGTTTCTAACATTAACAATTGCATCCTCTGCGTCTTTTTCGGTGATTACTTGATATCTGCTAGACTCTTCTACATTCAAGTTTGTAGCAACTTTGATTGTTACTCCATCCTTATCTTTCTTTGGCTGATATACGCCGTCTGCATCTGCATAACCCATGTTAGCAGTCAGCATGTTGTAAAGCATGATTGCGACGTCTCCTCTGTTGGCACCAACTGCGCCGCCAGCTTTTACATCATCAGTCAAGCCTAATACTCTTGCCTTCTGTACATAGATTGCAGGCCAGCTTCCGTTCATTTCCTTACACTCTTTTGTGTAACCTAATGCGGAAACCATCATTGTAAGAGCTTCATCATAGGATACAGTCTTTCCTGGCTTGAATGTTCCATCACCGTAACCGCTGATGATTCCCAAGCTCTGAGCGTAACCTACATAACCCTCAGCCCAGCCATAACCGGACATGTCTTTGAATGTGCTCTTGGAGCCAGTTGCACTGCCTTCCAATCCCAATTCAGCAATGATTAATTTAGCCATTTCAGCTCTAGTTACGATGTTAGCAGGCTTATAAGTGCCGTCTTCGTAACCGCTGACTACTCCTAATGCAGTCAGTACTGTTACAGCATCTTCGAATGCAGTGCCTTCTACGTCAGACGCAACAGTTAATGTTTTTGTCGTGTCGGCAAACGCGAATCCGAAGCTTCCAAGTACCAGTGTAAGCACTAATACTAATGAAAGTACTTTCTTCATGTTAAAATTCCTCCTTTAAGGCATTTTCTTCTGAAGGGGACTTATAAGTATGTTGTTTGCGCAAATCATCCTCCCCTTCTGAAGATAATTTGACATTATCTATAGAAATGCGTATGGATAGCCATCGCATATTCTATCACAGTGAATTATACCCTTATCCGCTTATTGTCGTCAACAAAATGGGGTAATTGTAATATTACTGTAATAAAATATCTCAATGTTTTTTTCCCCAAATTTCGTCGCATTTCTTAGAGCGCAACAGGCTTTTCTGTATTTATTATTATACTGGACAGATGAAAAATGTCCATTACAGCGATGTTACAAAAAGGTTATGCTTTTACGTCAGGCCCGTAATTGAAATTTCTTCTACTCTTGCAGATCAATCAGTTGTGGGAACTTCCCATTGCCGGCTTTCCAAAGCGCATCTCCCCCGCTGTTCAGTAAGTCTAATACCTGTTCCTCTCCGCTTGTGGTCCGCACTGTTTTCTCGCCGGACAACTGCTCCTCTGTCACCATATAAACATCCTTTATCCCGTATGTATTTTGATTCAGCCCGACATTTTTCGCAGCGGTATCCGCAAGCCAAAAGCACCCGCTCAAAGAACCGAGGTTTCTTCCGCTCAAGCTTCCGTTCTCTCCATCCTCTGAGATACGTCCGGAATTATAAGAGCTTAAAATACGGCCGATATTTTTCCCTGTGATTCCACCTGCGGCCCCGCTTCCATAAACCCGTCCCGTATTATAGCTATTATTAATTAAGGTAGAGGATTCACCGGCAATTCCGCCTGCGTTTCCGGCTTTGCTGTTTTTCCCAATTACGCCGGCATTAAAACACTTTATTACCTTTGCCTTTTCCTCCTGTTGGAATCCAATAATCCCTCCAATCAGGTTTGATCCATCGACAGTTCCTTCATTTTTAGAAAGCTGTATCGTCGCCTCATTTGCACCGACAATGCCTCCGGCGTTCGCACCTTCTACCTCTCCGGAATTCACACATTGGTTTACCGTGCTCTTACTTCCCTTGATATAGCCTGCAATTCCGCCGCTCACACCGGTTGATTTCACACTTCCCTCATTGATGGATTGATGCAGCGTAATGCTTGCATTACTTCCTTCAACAAAACCGACAATCCCGCCGGTATTCCCCTTTTGCCCTTCCACAGAACCGTAATTTCCGGAATCTTGAAGTGCATGATTCATCACGGCCAGAGACTCCCCCTGAATGCCGCCGGCAATCCCTCCGGTATTTTGGCTTCCACTGACTTTCCCGCGATTTTCACATTTACTGATTGTCTGTATACCGGCATAATACATTCCGACAATTCCACCGGTATAGCTGCCTGTGCTTTCTACTTTGGCATAGCTCGTACACCCCGTCAAATTTCCGCTGCTGTATCCGGCAATTGCTCCGGCATGATTCCCTTCCTCTATATAAACCGAGCTTTCCACACTGCAATTTGCAATACTTCCTTCTGCATATCCACAGACAGCACCCGTATACAGTCCTCCCTTATTCTTGATTTCACTGTCTGAAATCCGTACATTTTGAATTCGACTTGAAACACCGCTCCACCCAAAGAAACCGGCTGCGTCTGCTTTTGTTTTTTCTGCTCTTCCGTCATTTTCTGTATTGCTGTCAATCTTCAAACCAGAAATCGTAAAATGATTTCCGTCGAAATTTCCAAGAAAAGGCGCTTCTTTCGTTCCAATCGGTCTCCAATTTCCGCTTCGAAAGTCTGCAGAAACTTCACCTACCGGAGGGGCACTCACTGCAAAATCAGACGTAATTTCAATATTCTGCATCAATTTAAAATAAATATTTTCCTGGTTATGCTCTCGAATGTGATCCAGCTGCTCCTGTGTTACAATCTCATACGGTGCACTTTCTGTTCCATTTCCTTGTGTAAAGGCCCCTTTCGGAAGCTTTGCGAGTGCTTCTTGACTCGTATCCGGTCCATTTACAGTCTGTGGCAAATGTGATTTCATACAGCCACCAATTACGGTGACAGCAGGGGGTTTCGTCTCTGTATTTTCTTGAGTACCTTTTCCCGCAAGTACGCTTTCCTTCTTCTTTATTTGAAGCAATAATTGAACAGCCTCTGCCCTTGTAATTGCGTTGGTAGGATGAAAATATCCTTCCGAATCACCTTTCATATATCCTTTTTTAAACATCAAATCGACCGCATCATACGCCCATGCATCAATTAAGCTTTTATCCTTCGCCGTCTCTACACCGCTCGCGCTGTTTGTACTTTCAGATGGCAAAATAGAAGCTGCTACCTGCGCCGCTTCTTGCCGTGTCATCATACGCCCGATTCCAAAAGTACCATCCGGATAGCCTTTTGTCATCCCTCCTGCAACCGCTGTTTTCACCGTTGTAACGTACCACTCAGAAAGATCCACATCTGTAAATGTGATATTTGTGTTTGTGATATCTGGTGTCTGCGTCAGGATACGAATCAGCAATGTATAAAATTCTTCTCTCTTAATCAAGTTGTCCGGCAAAAAGGTTCCATCTGGATACCCCCCTGCAAGCTTAAGCCTCACGGCCTCCTCAATTGCCTCTTTCGCCCAGTGTTCTGACAGATCGGAAAAAATTACACTTCCGGTCGCAGTCTCTGTAGAATTTGCACCTGTCTCTGCATTTACCGCCATGCTGCCATTCATCAAAACCAGCACTACGGAAAGTAAAATAGCTATGCTTTGTCTTAATTTCATTTTTTTGACTCCCCCTTGTCTCTCTATGTCACTGAAAAAATATACATCTATATATGCATTCCTATCGCATCCTTTTTTCGAAAGCTTATTCCTTGTTCTCCGCTTTCTGTAAATCCATTATACCCTGTTCTTTTTTACAGTGTAAAGCAGAAGTCTTTTCCGAAAAGATTTTATACAAAAGAAAACCACCTTTATGATAAGAGTCTCTTCGTAAAAATCACTCTTACAATAAACATGGTTCTTCTTCATTTATCTACGGCCCGCATTACACCCCGCTGCTCAATGATTCGACATAGTCGCTCAAATTCTTCCATATTCAGCGTATTCCCTTCTTCATCCTGCACCATATAAATACTCTCGCTGTGCCCATTCACAAATCGAGCAATATCTTGAAAGGAAAAAAATGGTTGAATATAAATTACATCTCTAGGGCCTATCACACATACGTCAATCTCTTTCGGAGCTAGAAATGTCGTCTCATTTCTCTTCTCCATAACTTTCACCAAACTGTATTTTCCCGACATCTACTCACCTCCAATACCAATCAGCTCTTCCAGACAGCTGTGATCCATTGCCGGATAAGGCAGGCAAAATTTTGCATCAAAGAATATTAATTTAAGCCTTCTAATTGCCTGTTATATCATTATACCCGCTCTTTTTCTTTCTGTACCAGCAAAAAATAATTTCCAAATATTTTTGTTTTAAAAGAACGCCTCTTTTTATTGATGCTATCCTACTTTTCTGCTATAATTGCACTATTGTCCGGATACCTTTCCGGGAAAAATAAATATTGGAAACAGCAATAGAATTGTTTTATGTTACGGAATGAACTTAAAACAATTTATTTCGTTGCGTATGAAGTGTATGAAATGGGGGCACATATGAAAATCGGTTTTGATGCAGACAAGTACATCGAAGAACAGGCAAAATACATTTTAGAGCGGATTAACTCGAGCGAGGGAGAGCGTCTTTATCTTGAATTTGGCGGCAAGCTAGTTCATGACAAGCACGCAATGCGTGTACTTCCCGGCTTTGATGAAAATGCAAAAATTAAGCTCTTACAAAGAATGAAGGAGCATGCAGAAATTATTATTTGTGTATACGCCGGTGACATCACAACCAACAAAACGCGTCAAGATTTCGGTATTACTTATGATTTGGAGGTTCTTCGCCTGATTGATACATTCCGAAGATACCAGCTGAGCATCAACAGCGTTGTCGTAACCCGCTATCAGGATGAACCCGCGGTTAATATGTTTATCAATAAATTAAAACGCCGCGGCATCAAAACCTATAAGCATGGCTATACAAAGGGCTATCCGACCGATGTCGATACCATTGTAAGTGATGAAGGATACGGAGCAAACCCTTATATCGAAGTTACAAAACCGATTGTCGTAGTCAATGGCCCCGGACCGGGGAGCGGAAAGCTTGCTACCTGCTTAAATCAACTCTACCACGAACACAAAAAAGGTCGGAAAGTCCGTTACGCAAAATTTGAAACTTTCCCAATCTGGAACATTCCGCTGAAACACCCCGTAAACATTGCCTATGAAGCGGCAACTGTCGATTTACGCGATGTAAACATGATTGATTCCTTCCATTTGGAAGCCTATAATCAGATGGCGGTAAATTATAATCGTGACCTCGAGGTATTTCCTGTCGTCAAAAGAATCATTGAGAAGATTACAAAAGAGCCTTCTGAATACAAATCTCCCACAGATATGGGCGTGAACCGTGTCGGATTTTGCATTACAGATGATGCCGCAGTTCGCGAGGCGTCATGTCAAGAGATTATCCGCCGCTACTTGCTCTCCCAGTGCGACTATAAGAAAGGGATTATCGATGAAGATGCTCTCTTGCGTTCTAAGCTTCTGATGGACGAGCTGAACCTCAAGGTGGAGGATAGGGCTGTCGTGAAGCCGGCAAAGGATTATGCAGAATGTAAACGAAATCAAGATCAAAAATATGAAAACGTAATCGTGATGGCAATTGCGCTCCCTGACGGGAAAATCATCACCGGCCGAAGCTCCAGAAGAATGGTCGCAGGTGCAGCATTGATTCTCAACGCAATCAAAGAGCTTTCGCGTTTTCCTGATGATATGCTTCTTATCTCTCCAGAGGTGCTCCAAACCATCCAATATTTAAAAACGGATATTCTTCATAAAGAAAAATCCACCTTAAATTGTGAAGAAGTGTTGAGTGCACTTACAATATCTGCCACTACGAATCCTTCCGCAAAAGCCGCCGTGGAAAAACTGCCGCTTCTGAAAGGCTGTAAGGCACATTGCACCGCAATTTTAAGTGATGTTGACGATCAGATCTTCCGTGATTTAGGAATTGACGCTACCTGCGAGGCAGAATACTCTACGAACAACTTATACTTGAGCTGATTAGACAATTAATCTATTTTGTATAAAATTTAGACACCCATCTCAAATTATCTATTTTGGGATGGGTGTCTTTTTATTATACTAAAATGCAAAAGGAGAGGAAAAAAACATATTCTCTAATAAGAAAAGAAAGGATGCTGAACACGATATGATAAACGGCACCTATAAAATCACGCTTCGAAGCCCGCTGGGCCCTCGGCACGGTACGCTGACATTGATGCAATGTGACTCTGCTTTGTCCGGCAGTTTCGATGTTCTTGCCGCTCATACCATTTTCGAAGACGGCAGTATTCATGCCAATCAGTTTTCGTTTACAACGCAAATGCATACACTCCTAGGCGACAAGCCCATTACTGTGACAGGTTTTTTAGAGGGAGAAGCGCTCGTTGGTTTTTTATCTTTGGCGGCAAAACAGTTCCCATTTACAGGAATCCGGTGCGAAGAGGACTAATTTTTTATAATTTAGCAAACCGTTCCAGCGCGCTGCGGATATTATTACTAATGGTAATGGAAACCATTTCAATCAGTTCTTCCGCACCCAGCTTAATTTCTCCCTTCAACCAGCTGATTAACAGAGAGGCAAAAGAAAGGGTATAGAAATGAGCCAAAAAATCCTTGTATTTTTCCTGAAGGATTAAATCAGAAGCGCCTTCTTCAATCACACTTCGCAAAATACTGTATAAATCTTTATAAAAGAAGGTCTCCAGGTGAGAACGCCCTAAGGAATGCAGCGTGCTTGTACACACTTCCCAATTCTGTTCAATATACTTTAACAGATAAAGGCAGCTGTCTTCCCATGTCAGGAAGGTCATATTTTCTTTTAAAAGGCGAATTGCTTCCTGCTCAAACATCCATTCCACTAAATCGTAGATATCTTTAAAATGGTAGTAAAAGGTTTGCCGATTCAATGCACAGTCCTCTACAAGCTCACGAATGCTTATTTTATTCAACGGTTTTTGCTTCATTATCTTTTTTAGAGATTCTGCCAATGTTTTTTTCGTTCTGTCACTGGTCCCTGAATGTGCCATAATGCCCTTCCTCTCTTCTCGTTTTTCTTACTGGTATTATAGCATTCCCTTAGACAAAATACAAAAAATGTCTAAATTTTATACAAACGCCTATGGATTATCTATTTTAAATGTTTCCAAAATCTCGTAGGATGTTATATAGAAAAGCAATCGTTTTTTATTTTATAAAACAAAATTGCAGCATAAAAAATTTACATAATCACATAAAAGGAGAAACTAAAATGGACACTTGTTCAAAGCAAATGCAGACAAAAAGTAAGAAAGCCCTAATTCAAACCCTTATTTTAATCATAGGTGCGGCACTTGTAATTCTAGTATTTTTTAAATTTACTTCTGTAACAAAAGAAACAGAAAAAGCAAATTCGCTTCAAATACAAGGAAGTGTTAAGCTAGAGGAAATTACTTTAAATTCAAAAATTGCCGGTAATATTGAAAAATTGCTCGCATCCGAGGGAGATCAGGTAAAGCAAGGTGATCCAATCATTCAGATTGACAGCTCTGCATTGCAGGCAAAAAAACTACAGGCAGAGGGTGCGGTCGCTGCTGCAAAAGCAACTGCTCAAAAAGCATCAAACGGTGCAAGGACCCAAGAAGTAGCGCAGGCAAAAGCTGCTTTCGACTATGCCGAGAAGACCTATAGCCGCGTAAAAGCGCTTTACGACGAAGGCGCAGTCTCCGCAAATACCTATGATGAAACTTACGCAAAGTACACTGCGGCACAGCAAACTTACAACATGGCATTAGAAGGAGCACGCACGGAGGATGTATCCGCTGCAAATGCTTTAGTCGCACAGGCAGAGGGTGCCTTAGCTGAGGTTAACTCCTATTTAGAGGATTGCATCATTAAAGCCCCAGAAGATGGTACAGTAACCGCAATCAATGTGGAGGCTGGCGAATTGGTCTCTACCGGAATGTCTCTCGCTTCTCTTTCCAGCAACAAAACCCCTTGGATTGAAGTCAGCGTAGAGGAAAATTTACTGTCTAATATTTCTCTGAATCAGGAGGTTCCGGTATCACTAACCGCTTATCCGGACAAAGAATTTGTGGGAACAGTTACAAAAATTAGCCAACAGCCTGATTTTGCTACGAAGAGAGCTACGAATAACAATGGTGACTTTGATGTACTCTCTTACCGCGTGACAGTCACCCTTAAAAACCTTGACGTTGATGTGTTTTCAGGCATGACCTCTATTGTTGATTTTTCTAAGAAAGCTGGTAGTGCACAATGATTTCTTTTCTTTCCACGACTTCGGAGAAGCTGTATCAGTTTAAACAGAAGCACGCAGCTCTTCTTATGAATCTGCTGATTTTTCTCATCATACCGACAATCACAGGAATTGCTCTGGGCTACGAGATGGGATATAACCGAATTGAATCAATTCCAATCATTATTGCAGATTACGATCATTCCGATTTCAGCAGGACGCTTACTGATTATATTTCTGAAAGTGAAATTCTTACAATAAAAGAATATGCAAACAGCAACCAAGAAGTCCAGAATGCTTTAGACTCCGGAGAAGCAATGGCGGCTTTAATCATTCCCGAAGAATTTAACAAAAATCTCTTAAAGGGAAATGGTCCCAAGGTGGAAGTTTTCTACGATGGATCTCAAATGACAGTTGCCAGCTCCGCGAAATCAGCCTTGTCCGAAATTTTACTGACGGTTAAAGCTGGTTATATGAAAAATATCTATCAGGGAAAGCTATCGGTTGTAGAGTCAGAATCTATGAAACAGATCCAGCCAATTGGAGCAACCTACCGCACCCTTTTTAACCCGGCAAAAAATTACCGTAATTTCTTGCTTCCGGGTATGCTTGCGGCTCTTATGCAGGTCGGCTTTGGAATTATCGGTCTTACGAGGGCAAAGGAAGAACGCTGTGGCTTTTTTAAATCATCCGCTAAAATAATCGGTTGGGGTCTTGCCGGTGCTGCCAGCATGGTTCTTTGTCTGGGAATCCAGCACATATTCTTTAACCTGCCATACCGCGGTAGCTTAACCGCAGGCCTTCTCATGACTTGCTTCTTTGCAATTTGCATGACAGCCTTCGGTTTTGTAATGGGGCGTATCATACCAGATCGTGTCTTTGCAACGCAGCTTACCTGCGTACTGATACTTCCCACGAGTATTTTGAGCGGGTATACCTTTCCTGTGATTGCAATGCCCGAAATACTCCAAAAGCTCAGTGTATTATGGCCGCTTACCTATTATGGAGACGGAATTCGCAGCCTATGCATGAAAGAAATCGGGCTTTCTTATTTCATCCCGCATTTAACTGCCTTTGGAGCGATGCTTGCCATTGAATTTTTGATTTTAGCCTGTGTTGTCTTTGTGGAGAAAAAATACTATGATTACCAACTTTCATAATACATTTATCAAGGTGAAGAATATTTTGGTCGTTCTTATCCTTCCCATTCTCTTCACCCTATTGTTCGGCTACGTTTATAGCGGAACTTATGTGGAAAACATTCCATTTGCCATTTTAGATTTAGATCAGACAGCAACCTCCCGCATGATTTCAGATCAATTTTCAGACCATGAGGGACTGCGCGTACTTGACAGCGCGCAAAGCCAAGAAGAATTGAAAGAGCTTATATTGTCCAACCAGATATACGGAGGGCTCATTATTCCTGATAATTTTGAAAAAGAGGTAAAAGCAAAGCAAGCGCCATCACTTCTCATTTTAATGGACGGCAGTAATCTTGTCATCGGCAATAACCTGCAAGCGTACACGACCACGATTGTCAATACGCTGGGAATTGGTGTGCAAATGAATATTTTAGAAGGAGGAAGTATTGTTCCTTATAATGCTGAGCAATATTTAACAGCCCTTTCTTTCACCAGCCGCATGCTCTACGATCCGCAGATGGGGTATCTCCCCTATGTGTTTGCCGGTATCTTAGGGATATTAATTCAGCAAACGTACTTAAGTGTCATCTGCTCCCATTTGCTGGAATTAAAAAATGATCTTACAGAAAGACAGGGTGATAGCATTCCTTTTCCCAACTTTCTCATTTGTCAAAAAATACTACGACTTATTTGTCTCAGCACCATCTCCTTTTTCATCTGTCTGCTGCTCGCAAATAAATTGTATGCCTACCCGCTCCGGGGGAATACCTTCTCTCTGCTCGCAATTGTACTGCTGCTTTTAACAGGCGTAACTGCAATGGCAATCCTGATTACTGCCTTTTTTGATGAAGAGTCTCACTGCGCACAATTTTGCATGTTTCTCTCTATCCCTACTTTCCTGACTTCAGGATATGTTTGGCCGGAATTTATGATGGCGCCACACTTTGCTTCTATTGTAAAATCCATTTGGCCGCTTTATTATTTTGTAAACCCGTTGCGTGCCCTCTGCTTAAAAAATGCAAGTCTTGCCGACATTTCCCCTTATTTGACAGGTGGCATCTTCTTTGCAATTTTCTGGCTCGCGCTTTCCATACTGTTTTTCCGTTACCGCATACGGTTAATCCGAAAAAACAAATTCTGCGGGCTTGACATTTGTAAAAATGAACTTTAATATAATAGTAAGTTTTCCGACTCGCCGGTCGGAAATAACAACGATACAGAAAAGAGGACATAAAAAATGAAAAAAAAATATATCTGTGCCTTGCTGATTTCATCCATGCTGTTTGGCACAAATGCTTTCGTTTTTGCTGCGGAGAAAGCAGAAGAACCAAGCACTGTAACCACCTCTGAAACGACTGCAAAAGAAGCTTCCAGTGATGTGGAAGCAAGTAGCGACTCAAAGCCTGCAGTTGTGGTTCAGAAGAAGCTTTCTCTTTCCGAAGCAGTTAAAATTATGCAAACTACAGGAACCAGTGCAGAAACGGCTAAATTAAACCAGCAGTCGGACGAATCCATCGCGAAAGGCTATGCCGAAAGCGTGAAAAGTATTAAAGAGGCCTTTGATAGTCTTGATCTCCTTCAATCGGCAATTAACATTGGAGTTCCCGGTCTTAGTGATGCAAATTATATCTCAGCCAGCTCCAGTGCGGAAGCGGCAGGTGCGACTGCAACAAATGAAAAGATTATGAAGCTTCGCCGCGATTTTGCAAAAGAGCAGGGGGATAATAACTACAAGGCGGAGTTGAACTCGATTGAATACACCACCGTACAACTCTACTCCGGCGTGCTTCTTGCACAAGATAACTTGAAGATTGCACAGGATAATTTGAAGGTTCAGCAAGATATTCTAAAGAATACTCAGACACAATTTAAAGTCGGAATGGTTGCACAAAAGGATGTATTATCCGCACAATCTTCCGTAGAAGGCGCGAAGAGTGATGTACAAACAGCAGAAACCAGCTTGGAAACGGCAAAAATGCAGTTCAATTTTCTGCTCGGTTATCCGGTAACGGAGGAAATCACCTTTACGGATACACTGAAAGAATTATCTGCCCCGACGGAAAGCCTCTCAACTTCTATTGAAAATGCCTTGAAATACCGTAATGAAATCAAAGGCGCAAACTTTGCGAAGGAAGTCCATGCAATTCTTTTAGAGAGCTTGAAGTACCGCTACCCCAAAAATTCCTCTACCTATCTGAAACAGCAGGTCGCTACTCTCAATGCAGAGAAAACAGCAAAAGATGCCCCAAATCAAATTGAGATTGACATTCGTACTCAGAAGGCAAAATTGGAAGATCTAAAGACTGCACTGGAATCTGCGAAATCCACAGAAACCTATGCAAAGGAAGGCTATCGTCTCACAAATCTCTCCTACCAGTCCGGAATGTGTACTTTAGCAGAGCTCCAGCAAACGCAGGTTCTCTCTTACAAAGCCGCACTGGGCGTTGCCTCTGCTGTTAACAATTACAACTTAGCAATTTATCAGTTTAAATATGCAACAAATGTAGGAACTACACGTCTGCCACTATAATATCAATTTCGATAATTGTTATTGATAGAGGGAAAAATACAAAGCCTAAAACAAAAAGACTTGCCTAAAATGATAATCATAAGGGCAAGTCTTTTTTATCTTTTTCTTTTCTATTTCTTTTTTAAAATTTCTATTGCCTTTTCCAGCTGCAAATCTTTACTTCCGGCCGCAGTGGAAGAAGTGGCATACTCTAAAACAGCTTGGTCCAATGCTGCTAAAGTCACATAATCCAATCCCCCGTAGGCGTACAGCCCTCTTTCTTTTTGAAAATTTTTCAATGCAAAGACGGTTTTTTCATCCATTGCCGCGGTTAAGGAAACATCAAAGCCTAATACCTCCAACCTCTGCTGTGCCCCGTATACATTTAACCCAACCTCTCCGGCAACCGCCTTCACCTTCTCAACCATTGGGACAAAGGCATTGATTTTCGCTTCAACTGCATCCAGCTTTTCTTCATTTCCGTTATAGACAACGTAATCCGGGGTAATTCCCACATGGTCAATCGTCTTAGCATCTGGTGTCAGAAAATAATAGGTCGAAAGCTTAATCTCTGATCCATTTTTCAATTCTCCGACTTGCTGTGCAACCCCTTTTCCGTACGTTTTTGTTCCTACCAAGATTGCTTTCTTACTGTCTTGCAAGGCGCCTGCTAAAATCTCCGATGCACTCGCTGAATTCTGGTTCACCAACAGCACAATCGGTAAATCGACATGTTCATCCGTCGTTGCTTCAATCGTCTCTATAATTTCTCCCTTTTGCTTAAAGTGCATAACCGGGCCTTTTTCTATTATCTGGTCTGCAATTTCTACCGTTGGCCCAATCAACCCTCCCGGATTATTCCGGACGTCAATAATCAGAGATTCCGCTCCGTTTTTTAAAAGGCGCTTTAGTGCACCTGCAAACTCTTCGTGACAATCGTTGTCAAAGCTTGTAATCTGCATATATCCGATTTTATCATCCAGCATTTTATCTGCGATACTCAGGCTTGCAATCGTATCCCTTGTCAGTGAAAAAGTTAAGCTTTTTCCGCTGCGGTTCACCGTAATTTTTACCTTTGAGCCTGCTTCCCCCCGCATCAATGCCACAATTTCATCTACCGTCTTACTGGTAACGCTGGCGCCGTCAACCGCAGTTACAACATCGCCTGCTTTTATCCCTGCCGCTTCTGCCGGAGAGGAGTCCAAAACTTGTGTAATGCTGCACTTTCCTTCCACATCCTTAACAGCAACTCCGATTCCACTGAATGCGCCGTTTACACTTTCTACAAAGCTCTCCCCTTCCTTTTTATCAGAGAAATAGATGCTGTAGGGATCGTTCAATGCCTCGAACACCCCTTCATACGCACCGTTCATTAGTTCCTCATAAGTAATCTCGTCCTTATAATTGTTATGCACCGTTTTAAGTAAAGTCTCCAATGTCTTCAGTTCATCTTTCAAATATGCACTACTTTGTGCATCGCTCTCTGCTGCATAAACGGAAAACTCGGAAGCCCCCAATAATCCTGGAAAATACATTACAAACGAGAAGGAAGTCAGTATGAGCACCATTGCAATCAATAGCGCTAACACACGCGCTACTTTTTTTGTCTTTTGTGAATTCATTTTTACATCCCCTTTCTGAGTAAATCCTCTTATCTATTTTATATATTTATTTTGAGCTTTTTATTTGATCTGCGCTTCTTACATAATCTCAATATCCAATTTGCTTCTTCCCTCGGTAAGTCCCTTCAAACTGATATGGTAATCAATCTTTAGTGTCCCTTTTCCTACTTCATCCTGCAATCGATTTTCCACTTCATTTGTCAAAACTTCCATTTCCACCGCACCAAACGGCGTGTCGTAATAGCCTTCAAAGCGTTTTCCCTTTTCAAATTCAATAATCGTATCCAAAGGCACAGCTTCTCCATACCGCCTCATCTTTACCGTATCACCCTTAATTTTCAGCGTGGTTGTACAACCTTCCATTCCAGAAACTTCGCTTTCTTTATATAAAAGATATAAAGCGTCTCCCTTTTCGTAGAATTTTCCTTCTGTAATAAACTCTAAAATCTCTTCTTCCTGCTCACTGGTAATCTGTTTACCAATGATTTTTAACATAATGTCTTTCATATCCTAATGTAATTATCCTTTCAATCAATGTAGAGTAGGGTATCCCTGCCGCTTCCCATAAAAGCGGGAACATACTGTATTTTGTAAAGCCGGGAATCGTATTAATCTCGTTCAAATAAATCTTACCCGTTTTTTTACTCATAAAGAAATCTACTCTCGCAAAGCCGCAGCAGTCAATTGCTTCATACGCTTTTTGGGCTATTCCCCGAATGGCTTCTGTCTCCTCTTTCGTGATACTCGCCGGAATACAAAGCTTTGATTTTCCTCCGTCAAAGTATTTCGCTCGATAGTCATAAAATTCAGCAGAAGGAATGATTTCACCAACAGCAGCTACTTCCGCATTATGATTCCCTAATACTCCGGTTTCAATCTCACGGCAGTCAACGTACTCTTCTACAACAATGCGGCGGTCATACTTCGCCGCATAAAACAGTGCTTTTTCCAGTTCCTTCTTATCTTTTGCCTTTCCAATGCCGACACTGGATCCCATATTCGCAGGTTTTACAAAGACCGGAAATCCCAGCTCATCTGATATTTTTTGCAGTATTTGTTCTTTCTCCTGCTCAAGCAGCTCACTGCGAACGACTTGGTAACGAACCTGCGGCAAACCAGCCTCTGCAAAAATCGCTTTTGCCAGCCCTTTATCCATACAGGCCGCGGAGGCTGCCACACCGCACCCCCCATAAGGCAGATTCAGCATTTCAAATAGGCCCTGTATCGTTCCATCTTCCCCGTACGGTCCATGTAAAACCGGAAGTGCAAAATCAATTTGTTCCTTCAAAGAATGACTGCCTGTTCCCAGTACAGTGAACTCATAATTCTGTGGGTCCGCTTCCAGTGCCGCCTCTGCAATCTTCTGCCAGCTTCCATCTTCGATACGGCAGGAAGGACCGTCATATTTTAACCATTTCCCCTCCTTCGTAATCCCAATCATCACAATTTTATATTTTGTCTTATCAATCGCATTAATTACCGACGATGCCGACATCAAAGAAATCTCGTGTTCACCAGACCTTCCCCCAAACAAAACGCCTATCGTTGTCATCCTTTTCTATCCTCCAAAGCTTCCTGCACTTATCCCCTGTTCCGTTTACATTTCATCCTTCCGCACGAAATAAATGCACAGTTTATCTATCTATTCTATCGTATCAAGGGAGAGGTGCAATCATGCCTTTTTCTTTTTCCTTCATTTATTTTTTTATTTCATTCTCATTCAGTTCTTCAATCAAATCTTTTAAATGCGTCGAATCAAAGTGGTATTTTTTAGTGCAGAACTGGCATACAAGCTCTGCCTGTCCATCCTCCTGCAAAATGGTTTCCAATTCTTGTTTACCCAGGCTCATCAAAATCTGCTCCAAGCGTTCACCACAGCAGTCACATTCCCATCCGATCTCCCGGTATTCCAAAGGCGTTACCTGAAATTCTTCCGGCATTTCTGAAAAAACATTCTGTAAAAGCTCTTTTAGCAAAGCTTCCTCGGTTTTCTCCCCACCGGCATTTGTCTGCGCTTCAATCAGGCTGCTGATTGGCTCCATTTTATTCAACATCGTTTCCAACGCATCTACCGCGGCCTCATCCCCCTGCGGTAACATTTGGATTATCATTCCACCGGAAGCTGCTACAGAGTAATCTCTTGCAATTTTCACCCCTAATGCAACCGAAGATGCCTGCTGCTCTGATACAAAGAAATACGCTGTAAAATCTTCTGCAATTTCTCCGGAAACGAGGTCAATCTTGCCGATGTAAGGCTCTTTTAATCCCAAGTCCTTTATCACCGTCAACGTGCCGATGCCAAGCGCCCCTCCGACATCGAGCTTCCCGTTTGCCTTCAAGGGCAAATCAACAGAAGGATTGGAAATATAGCCCTTCACTTTTCCATTTCCTTTTGCAGTCGCTAAAATTTCTCTTGCCGGTCCGTCGCCTTTAAACTGTACGGTAATTTTATCTCCATCATTTTTCATCATCAATGCCATCAGTCCAGTGCCGGTCAACACTCTCCCTAATGCCGCTGCCGCGAGCGGTGTCGCTTGGTGTATCGTTCTCGCTTCCTCTGCCATTTCCGTTGTAATCGTCAGATATACACGAAAAGAAGCGCTCTTATCTATCGCAATCAATGCTTTGCTCATAGTTATCTCCCATTTTCTCATTTACACTTTTGTTGTACTAATTTTGAAATCTCTGTTTTTAGCAACCCTAATTTTTCCACAACTTCTGCCTCTTCTTCTCCCTCTGTAAAAAGGTAAATCTTCAATTTAGGCTCTGTTCCGGAAGGACGCACAATAAAGCGGCTTCCGTCCTGCAGCTCATATTGCAGCACATCCGATTTTGGCAGGCCGGTTTCTGCTTTCTCATAGTCCACAATCGCAGTAATCGCATTCCCTGCAATCTCTACCGGCGGATTTCTGCGCAACTCATCAAGAAGCTTCTGCATCTCCTGCATACAATGCGCGCCCTCAAATGCAAAATCTAAGAGGTCGTTTTTGTAATAGCCAAACTGCTGATATAATTCATGCAAGCGGTCAATCAAGGTCTTTCCTTCTTTTTTATATTGTGCAGCCATTTCACAAAGAAGCATAGAACCGTTTACCGCATCTTTGTCTCTGACATAGCTCCCTGCCAAATATCCATAACTTTCTTCAAATCCGAAAACAAAACGTTCGGCCTCGCCCTGATCTTCTAAAAAGCCAATCTGCTCTCCAATAAACTTAAAACCAGTCAAAACTTGAATTAATTCTACTCCGTAGTAGTTTGCAATAACTTCCGGCATTTTACTTGAAACAATGGTTTTCACAGCAATCGGTCTTTCCGGAAGCGCCCGCAGAGCTCCATTTTTCTTTGTATCTTTACGCATCCTGCAAAGGTAATCCAAAAGTAATATGCCAATTTCATTTCCGCTTAAAAGAGAAAATTCATCGTTGCCTGGTGTTGTTTCCACGCGCACCGCTGCTGCAACACGGTCACAATCCGGATCGGTTGCTAAGAGCAGGTCTGGCTTCTTCAGCATCTCCGCAGAGCCCCCAACGGCCCTTGACGAGGCTTTGGCCTCTTGACATCGTTTCTCACATAGGTCAAGCCCCAACTTCAACGCCTCTATTTTCTCCGGATTTGGATAAGGACAGGTCGGGAAATTACCGTCTGGCTTTTCCTGCTCCGGCACTACTTCGATATCAGAGACTCCAATTTCCTTTAAGATACGGCGCACGGAACGGTTTCCAGCACCATTAAGCGGCGTATAGACAACGACTAAATCAGAACAATCCACTCCTGTCCGCTCACGCTTAACGGCTTCAATGTATTCACTGACTACCTCGTCAGATATATATTCTATGATCCCGCTTTCTCCATCCATCCCTTCAGAGAAAGGTTTTTCATCAAAATTGGCGCTACAAAAAAGGTCTACCTGATTGATGCAATCAATCACGGCTTCTGCTTCTTCCAAATTCAGTTGACAGCCTTTGTCGTTATACGCTTTATATCCGTTGTATTTTGCAGGATTATGACTCGCTGTTATCATAATTCCCGCAGCACAGCCAAAATACCGTACTGCAAAGGAAAGAGCCGGCGTTGGCATCAGTTCCTTAAAAAGAAAGACATCGATCTTATTTTCCGAAAGCACCTGTGCGGCCTTGTGTGCAAATTCTTTTGAATAAATCCGACTGTCATAGGAAATCGCAGCCCTCGGTTTTTCCGTTCCCACTTGCCCGCGATTGATATAATCTGCCAACCCCTGCGTCACCTTTCCCACGGTGTAGACATTCATCCGGTTGGTTCCAGCTCCCAGTATACCGCGCAGTCCCCCTGTTCCAAATGCAAGGTCCTTGTAAAAACGCTCATAGACTTCCTCCAAGGCAGCTTCTTTCCGGCTTTCACTCTTCAAATTTCCCTCAAGAAAAAGCAGCTCTTCACGAAGCGTTGGCTCTAAATCAGGCTGCACAAGCCATAATTCCATCTGCTTGAGGACGTTACTATATTCTCTCATTCACCTGTTCTCCCGTCTTTTGTATTCTTCCGGCTCTTGATTTCTCTGTTTACTCAAACTTTCAGCGTTCCCTCTGCGGAATCGTACGTTCCCTTCCCTACAAGTCATTTATAGTATAGTTTATCATATTCCCAAACATATGAAAACCTACATCTCTTCAATTACACACAGCATCACAAAAACTTCACGGCTTCATTGCGAAAAGGAAAAACAAGATTACCCCCTGCGTTTGCTCAAAGAAGCGCAGGGGGTAATCTATTTTAAGGTAATTCTTTTAAATTTAATTCTACATTTTTTGCAATTATATCACGAAATCTTCATCCACAATGTTTCCCATTGCGACGATATTGGTATCTCCTGTCAAATACAACGATTTCACAGTGCCGTTTTCAAGCAGTGCGTCAACAAATAATTCTCCGCCGGGAACTTGCAGTCTGACATTTTTTCCGCTTACTCTTCCTTGTAAGGTCAGTGCACAGACAACAGATCCAGACCCCGTTCCACAGGCTAAAGTAAAGTCTTCCACACCTCGCTCAAAGGTCTTTTCCAAGATACAATCTTCGGAAAGGAGTTCATAAAAATTTACATTTGCACCTTTTGGAAACGCTTCATGGTAACGAAGCTTCCTTCCTAACTCGAAAAGTGCCTCCTGCGGTATCTTTTGAAAAGAATCCAAACGAACTACAGCATGTGGAATTCCTGGATTCCCCAATTCGATATAGGAGCATTCATAGCGTATCCCATCAACCTCGATCGGATAATCCAACTGAATCACTTCGGGCGAATTCAGCTTAATCTTATAAAGTCGTTTGCTTTTTCTCCATGCCAGTACATCACCCGCTTCGGTTTCAATCTTCATAAAATCCTCGGCAAGCTTATTTTCGTAAGCATACCTTGCAATACAACGAGCACCATTCCCACACATTTCCGCAATGCTTCCATCTGCATTGTAAAAACGCATTTTAAAGTCACCGCCGCGGGTCGGATAATCCACTACCATCAGAGCATTTCCTCCGATAGACACTGCTCTCCGGCAAAGATGTCTCGCCATCTGCGGGAGCTTCTCAAGCGGAATTTTCAATTGCATATTATCAATGACAATGAAATCATTTCCCGCTCCCTGCATTTTTGTAAATTCCATCTTTGCAACTTCCTTTCCAGTTATCTCTGAGGGGTAGCAAATCCAATTTTCTTGCTCTGTGTGTCTATCGTACAAACCGCACCAAGAGGCAATGTCATCATCGGATGCCCATGGCCGGACTGAATGTTATACATCACGGGAATATCAAGACCCTTCAGTGCATCTCTGAAAAGCTCCAGCTCTGTATAGGCGGGATCATCTTCATTAATGCAATCCGTAAACTGCCCTAACAAAATTCCTGCACAAGCTTTCAGCTTCCCGGAATTTCTGAGATGGTAGGTCAGCTTCTCAATACGGCACATCGGCTCGCAGGTCTCTTCAATAAATAAGATTTTTCCTGCTGTATCCACTTCATAAAAAGTACCGATCGAAGCGGAAAGGAGAGAAAGATTTCCGCCGGTTAATTCACCGCAAGCGGTTCCTTCCTTCAAAACTTCTATTTCATGTCCTTTTGGGTTTTGAAATACATAGGCCGTCTCTGCATTCAAGGTTTTAAAGAAGCTTTCCTTCGTCTCTTCGTCAAAATTTGATACCATGTTTGAAGACACCATCGGCCCATGGAACGTAACCAACCCACATTTTTTACTAATTGCGTTATGAAGGCTCGTAACGTCACTATAGCCAACAAAAATTTTAGGGTTTTTCCGGATTAAGTCAAAATCCACATAATCCATGGCACGGCTTCCGCCGTCCCCTCCTCTGATGCAGAAAACAGCATCCACTTCCGGATCTTGAAACATTGCATTAATCCACTGGCCTCGTACATCTCCATCCCCGGCCATATAGCCAGAATAGCGCGCTGTCAAATTCTCCGCCAGCTTCACACGATACCCAAGTGATTCCAAAACCGCTCTGCATTCCCGTTCCCTTTCTTCTGAAATTCGGGAACTCGGGCAGACCAGCCCGATAGTCGCTCCTTGCTCTAACTTTTTCGGATACTTCATTTACGATCCTCTTTTCTGACTTCTTTCTTACTCTACTATGTTCAAAGTTACTAAAGATATCTTAATTCCTTTGTTTATGATTATACCACAGCTTCTTCCTAATACCACATAACATTAACAATCACTGCCGCCGCAATCAGGGAAGCCAAGTCTCCTAATAACCCCGCAATAATAGAATGTCTTACGTTTGTAATACCAACACAACCAAAGTAAACCGCTACAACATAAAAGGTCGTCTCTGTTGAACCAAGTGCTACGGATGCAATTCGTCCAATCTGGCTTTGCGTGCCATAAGTTGCCAAAAGATCACTCATCATACCTTCCGCACCGCCGCCGGAGAAGGAACGCATGATACCCATAGGAAGAACCTCACCAGGAAGGCCAATCAAGCCTGTGACCGGATTAATAATATTAACCAGCCAATCCATCGCTCCTGATGCACGAAACATCCCGATTGCGCAAAGCATGCACACTAGGTACGGCACAATCATAATTGCAACGTGAAGGCCCTCTTTTGCGCCTTCTGTAAACACGGAGTATACCTTAACGCCCTTTGCAAGCGCATATACGGGGATTACTAAAAGTATCAACGGTATTGCATATGTGGAAATCACATTTAAAACTTCTGTCATGAATATATCCTCCTTTATCGCTTCACTTATAACTTAATTGGATCGTTTCCGATATAATCTTCGTTAATTTCCAAAGTTCCGGCTGCTCTTTCTCTTTCAATGATATTTTCTAACTTATATTTCTTCGTTCTTTTTAAAATCAAGGTAGCGCCAACACCAACAACTGTAGAAATCGTCGTTGCTAAAATAACCGGTCCTACGATTTCCGCAGCGCCCTGTACCTGGACTGCAGAACGCAATGCCAATACGGTTACCGGAATCAATGTAATTGAAGTTGTACTGATTGCAAGCAGCATACATTGTGCATCTGTTGCGATATGCTTTGTTTTGTTTAAAGTCTGCAAGTCCGCCATTGCCTTTAATCCAAACGGTGTCGCAGCATTTCCGATACCCAGAATGTTCGCTGCAAAGTACAGTGCCATAGAGCTCATTGCAGGATGGTCTGCCGGTACATCCGGAAATAAAAGGCGCATAACCGGGCTGATTGCCTTACCCAGCTTTTCACAAAGCCCTGCTTTTTCCATGACAGACATAAGGCCTGTAAAGAAGACCATGACGCCTACCAATCCAATAACAATGTCAACTGCTGTGCCTGCGAAGCTGAAAAGAGCTTCCTGAACTGCCGAGATATTTCCTGTAAAAACTCCGGCAATTACTGCGATGGCTACGAGTCCCACCCAAATAAAATTCATCATAGCAATAATTCCTCCTTAAAAAATAATTTTATCAAGTATAAAGATAACAATACGCAATTTTCGTGCCAAACCCCTATTTTAATTTTTCCTCACTTCGTTCTCTTTTTTTTCTGATTTTTTAACGCTTCTGCTAAAAAAAGTCTTCTCCTATCATCATTTTTGTACTGAATTTCGAACTTCAATTCCTAATTTTAGGAATATTGATAAAACTAATATTTCTTCTTTACTTTTTTTTAACAGCTATGTACAATGGGATAAAGTTCAAAGAAAGGGGAACAAAATGAATCGAATCCAATACTATTATTCTGCCATGTCAAGGCAGGTCTTCCTAATTCTTCTCATGCTTCTCATCTTAGCACGTCTTACCATATTCCTCGAGGTAATTGTTTTCGACATAAATAATTATACCGCTTCTTTCAATATTGTCGCCTCTATTCTGCTTTATGCGATACAACTGGGAATATGCCTTTTCTTTTTTTTCGGACATAAATATTTTTATTCTGAATACAATGAAACGGAAATTGTATACTATAATCGACTCCTTCGAAAAAAACAGGAAATTAAAATCGCACGGGCTGCAAGCGCGCTTTTAGGAAAAAGAGGAATTACGCTGTATGATACCAACCAGGAACCGCTTTTTTATCTTCCATTTTTCCGTCTTGGAATCATTTCTCCAGTTGGTGTAGACGGCTTTTATAAAATTCTAAAGGCAGAGAATATTTCGATAGAAAAGCAATTTACCACGCTTCCGGGGCATGGAGCTTCAAAAAAAGTACTTTCCATTTTCTACTCCTGCCTGGCACTCTTTACCTTAGCCTCTCTGACCCAAGCCATCGCATTGGCGCGAGCGATTTTTCAAAGCCAGATGTAGTCTAGCCTTCATAGAATGGAACAGTTCAAGCATTCGCTTGAATGCAAACGCATTTTTATTTCAACGAAAAAAGAAAGGCCGATACAAACGAATGTATCTCCCTTTCTTTTTTCGCATTCTCCTTATAGACAATCCCTTATTACCCTCAGGGCATTTTCTTTACAGATTTTATCCAGTTCTGCCGGTTTAAAATGCTTGCTTAATGCGTCTAACAGCATCGGATATCCTGCATAGTCCTTCATTTCAAGCTCATCGTCAATCCCGTCAAAATCGGAACCGAAGCCAATGCTTTCGATTCCTGCTTTATCCGCCATATAGACCGTATGTGATACGATGTCTTCCATCATGGAGCGCTCAGCACCTTCTTTTAAAAATGCCGCGCAGAAATTCACGCCGACTACACCGCCTTTTTCACCCAGAGTTTTCAATTGTGCGTCCGTTAAATTCCGCTGGTGGTTACATAGTGCGCGCGCACAGGAATGTGATGCAACAAATGGCTTCTTTGAGTGTTTCGCTACGTCGTAAAAGCCACCTTCCGATAAGTGAGATACGTCAATCAACATACCTAAGCGGTTCATCTCTGCCAGCACATCAAGACCAAACGGCTTTAGACCTAACTGATGTGCTGTTTCTTCCTTACTGCACGGAAATCCAATTGCATTTTCAAAGTTCCACGTTAGTGTCAATAGACGAACGCCTTTTTGGTAAAATTCCTCAATGCGCTCTATTTTATCGCTTACTGCAATTCCATCTTCAATGGACAAAAGTGCAGACATTTTTCCTTCACTCCGATTTTTTTCAATGTCATCGGCACAGTAAGCCGGCAGAATAATGTCTTTATTGCGTTCCAGCTCTTGCAAATACACTTTATACACGTCCTGAAAAATCTCGTAAGGGTCCATTGTTTTCATTTCATTTCTGGATATGTAGATTGCAAAAAATTGTGCAAGTGCTTCTCCTTGCTGCATTTTTTTCAAACTGATATGCCCTGGATTGTCTAAAAGCCCGCACTGCTTGTCACGATAACAGTTTAATAGGGTATCACAATGTAAATCAATCATTCGCATAGCATGTTCCATTTTATTTTTCCTCCTCCGGTGCGATTACCGCTTCCGCTCTATTTATAGTTCAGCTTTTCATTGCCTTGTCTTAATAATTAAGCAAATTCCATGCCATAGCAAAAGTGTATTTTTCTATTGCGTTGGCATCCAGTTTGCTTATACTTAATAGTATACTATTTCTCTTAAATTTATATAAAAGGCAATGGGCGGAATCCACCTTATGCCGATTTATTTTATGTTTCAATATGGAGGTTTATTATGAATATCGAAACTCAGATTGATTCCATTTTAGAAGAAATCATTTCAATTCGGCGCGATTTTCACAAGCACCCAGAGCTTTCAGAGCACGAAAAACGAACATCCGAAAAAATCAGCAGTTATCTGACAGACTGGGGCATTTCCCATAAAACAGGAATTGCAGGCTATGGCATCGTTGCAACGGTAACTGGTACAAAAGCGCCTTCGATAAAGCAGGCATTTCCTGTGATTGCCATTCGGGCTGATATGGATGCACTTCCAATCTGCGAGAAAGTGGATACGCCGCATCGCTCGGTAGCAGAAGGTGTTATGCATGCCTGCGGCCACGACATCCATGTGGCCACACTGCTAGGGACTGCTCGGCTCTTACAGACTCTTCGTTCCGAATTTCACGGCACGGTAAAATTCTTTTTTCAACCGGCGGAAGAGACCATTGGAGGTGCAGAGCGCATGATTGAGGAAGGCTGCATGGAAAACCCAAAGGTGGAAGCGGTAATCGGTCTGCATGTTTCCCCTTCCATCCCAAGCGGTTGTATCGAGTTTTGCAGAGGGAGAATGAATGCAGCATCCACGGAATTTTCCATCCACGTTGAGGGAATTTCAAGCCACGGCGCCCATCCGGACAATGGTGTAGATGTAATTCTCACCGCTTCGCACATCGTGACCTCTCTGCAAAGTATCGTGAGCAGAAACCTCTCTCCCATATGCCCGGGAGTCCTCAGTATCGGTCAATTCCATGCAGGAACGAAAAACAACATTCTCCCGCCTCATGCCGATTTACAAGGCATTATCCGCACCTTTGACAAAGCGGCTCAAAAAAGTATGAAATCACATGTCGATGAAATTGCTTCCGGCACTGCCCAAGCCTTTGGAGCAACTGCGAGCGTAGAATTTCATGACAGCTATCCCGCACTAATCAACGATGACCTGCTGGGAAGCATCCTCGAACGTGCAGCACTTCAATATTTTCGCAAGGAAGAAATTCACCTTCTTTCAGAGCCGAGCTTGGGGGCAGAGGACTTTTCCTATTTTGCAAACGCTTCCAGAGGAATCTATTTTAATCTGGGAACAAAGCGGAAAGAAAATGAAAGGCCCCAAGCACTTCACAACGAATGGTTTGACCCGGACGATTCTTGCATTCGCTCCGGCATTCTCATGGAGTTAGCCGGTGCTTTTGCCCTTTTAAATTATGAAGAAACTGCCGCTAGTCTATCAGGAGGTAACGAGTAAATGGAAGCGCTTAGAGATACCGTTGTACAAGTGAACTTAACTGCAATCCGAGAGAATATGCGAGCCATTCACCGGCTTATCGGAAAAGAAGTAGCCGTCATGCCCGTCGTTAAGGCAAATGGCTACGGTCACGGTGCAGTCGGAATTGCCCCTACTTTAATCGAAGAAGGTGCCGCATATCTGGCAGTCGCGACGCTGACCGAGGCATTAGAGCTGCGTCGTGCTTATAAGAAATATCCACTCTTTATCCTCGGACATACACCGGATCGCTTGCTCCCCTATATCATTGAAAATAAGATTACACAAACGATTGTTTCTTATAAACAGGCGACTTTGCTCAATGACCTCGCAAAGCAATTCAGGAAAAAACCGAAAGTGCACCTAAAAGTAGATAGCGGCTTCCATCGTCTGGGCATGGATAAGGTGCAAGAGCTGAAACAAATCTGTCAGCTTGATTCTCTAAATATTGAAGGGATTTTTTCACACCTTGCACTCGTTGATGAAGCAGAAAATGATTTACAGTACAAACGCTTTCTTTCTGTGATTGAAGACCTGGAAAAAAATGGAATTCACTTTCGCTATAAGCATATTGCGGACAGCATTTCTGCCGTTGATTTTCCGAAATATCATATGAATCTAATCCGTCCAGGTGCGCTCATCTACGGCTTGAAGGGATTTCATACAGGTACGCTCCCTCTGCAGCAGGCTCTTACTTTCGTAACACGCATTTCTCAAATCCACGAGGTAAAAAAAGGAGAAGGGGTTGGCTATGATTATTTATGGCGCGCGGAAAGAGATACGAAGATTGCGACGCTACCATTTGGCTATGCGGACGGCTATCCCCGGAATTTAAGGGGAAAGGGCTATGTTCTTCTCCACGATGTCCGCTGCCCCATTATCGGAGTAATCTGTATGGATCAATGCATGATTGATCTTACGGAAGTACCTGATGCGAAGGAAGGGGACCTCGCTGTAATTTACGGAGACGGAACCAATTGCGCAATGAACATTGAAGAAGCCGCCAAATTAGCAGATACAAATAAAAATGAAGTTGTATCTCGTATTGCAAGCCGTCCTCCGCGTATTTATTTCTCTGAATAGTATTTCTCTCACGAAAAAAGACTGCCCTTTGCAACACAGGGAGCAGTCTTTTTTCAGTTCATCTGCCTTCTTCAAAGCTCTACTCTAATGACTCAGCAGATGTATCTATGTAGGTTGGAGGGCTTTTCTAATGTTCTAGGTATGTTTTTATCTTCTTTCGCTTAAGAAATCACACCACACGCATAGAACCACTGAGCTTCTCAACTCTCGTTTGTTTTCCCATTTCCAAAGTATCTGTTAAAAATGAACAAAGCAAGAAACAGTGAGCCAAAGCCTGCCGCTAAAGTCACGATGAGGCTGTAATTTGACAGTGCCGCCGCGGTATAGCCAATCACACAACATCCCGCCGTTGTCAGTGCATACGGAATCTGTGTTGATACATGATCCAAATGCACGCAGGCAGCCCCCGTAGAGGACATAATTGTGGTATCTGAGATTGGCGAACAGTGGTCTCCGAAAACAGAACCGCCCAAAACAGCAGCAAGTGCTACCGTCATCAAATCGGCCTGCGTCGCCATTGAAGGTTCTAAAACAATGATTACAATTGGAATCAAAATTCCGAAAGTACCCCACGCAGTTCCCGTTGCGAAAGCCAGTGCCGCAGAAACAACAAAGATTAAAACCGGAAGAAAGGCCAACGGAAAGTGGCTTACTTCTACCATGTGGCCTACAAATTCTCCCGTAGAGAGTAATTGCCGGCATACGGCCCCAATCGTCCACGCCAAGGTCAAAATAATATTTGGCATAACCATATTTTTCGCACCTTGTGTCACACCTTCGAAAAACTCATTAAATGTCATAAGTTTTCTTGGGAGATACATTACAAAAGCAACCACCAGTGCCGCAAAGCTTCCTAATACTAAAGAGAGGGAAGAATTGCAATTTCCAAATGCATCTTGAACTGAAGTAGTCTCTCCTGTAAAAAATCCTCCTGTATATAACATCCCCAATATAGAGAATAGAATCAGGCTCAAAATCGGAACTACCAGGTCCATCACCTTGCCATTTTCGCAAACCTTTACGTTCATTTCTGAATCGTTTTCTGCCGATGCCAAATCACCCTGTTCTGCCAGCCGCTCAAACTTCCTCATTGGCCCGAATCCAATATTCGTCGTCGCTAAGATGAGTACCATCGCAATCGTAAGAAGCGCATACAGATTGAAAGGAATGGTAGCCAAAAATGCAGCCATATCACTCTCAAATGCGCCAGATGCACCCAAGCTGGATCCGACTGCTGCGACCCAGCTCGATACCGGTGCAATAATACAGACCGGCGCTGCCGTTGAATCGATAAAATACGCAAGCTTTACTCTGGACACCCTGTATTTATCTGTGATTGGCTTCATAATTGTACCTACCGCAAGGCAATTAAAGTAATCGTCAATAAAGATAATTACGCCGAGCAAGGCAGTCGCAAGCTGAGACATCACTCTTGATTTTATCTTGGTTGCAGCCCATGTACCGTAAGCCTGCGCTCCGCCGGCTACCGTGACTTGAACAACCAATGCACCGAGTAAGCTTAAAAAAATAACGTTTGTAATATTTCCGGCCAAAGAATCTCCCATCAAAGTAAAGGTTGTCGTAAAAATTCCGACAAATCCAGTCCCGACGGTATAGGAATACGTCGCCGCTCCAATCAAGATGCCCAGCAAGAGAGAAGAAATTACTTCTTTTGTAAGCAAAGCTAAAACGATTGCAACGATCGGCGGCAAAATTGACAGCCAACCAACACTGATACTTTCCATAAACGATTCCTCCTTTGCAGCCTCTCGGCTGTCTATATGTTATTTTTTAACAAATTGGTGTAATCGTATGCCTTCTTCGCGATGTCCTGACAAACTCTGTCAGCAAAACACACTTGTGTATCATTGGACGCAAAGCATAAAACAAATGGAATTTCACTGTAAATAATACCTGCATCATTTGTAATCCCATTGTCTTCTCCGGTCTTGTGGCCAATCGGAATATGAGGGAGAAAGAACGGAATCTTATAATTCATCTGCTGATTTTGCAAAATAGCAGCCATTTCTTCACTGGCTTTTTTTGAAACCAACTCTCCCCGATAAATTTTTTCCAGAAACAAGCCTGTCTCTTTTAAAGAAATTACATTCTCCAATTTTTTTTGTTGTGATGATGCATCAAAGAGAATGCGATTTAATCTTGTTTTTTCCATCCCGAGTGAAGCAATAAATTCGTTGATTTTTTTCATTTCTAATATATCGATCAGGATATTTGTCGCCGTATTATCACTGATCACAATCATAAGGCGATACAAATCCTCTATTGTCAGCTCTGCTCCTGTATGGAGCAGATTCAGTATGCCGCTTTCCGGAAACATATCTTCTGACAGGACACCTGCTCTTGCCTGTTTGGCATAATCCTCAAGCAATCCCGACGGCACTTTGTCTGAATCTTTCAAAATAATTTTCGTATCTTTTGATAAAATTCCCTGCTCAATTTGATGGAATGCCTCTCCCATAATCCATAGCTTTATCACACTGGCAGACAGGAACAAATCATTTTGCGCGACCAAAATTTCCTCCTGTGTATGCAGATTTTTATAATAAATACCTGCACGTCCCTGCAGCTGGTTCAATTTTGTCTCGATGTATTCTTTTAACATAGTTCCTCCTGAATGAAAGCCGGGAAATTCGGATATGACTTATGCGGATGAAAATTTTACTCTGCTTCCTCCAAGCTCAATTCGTTCTGCAGCATGTCTTCGTAGGATTGTCTTTTTACAATCAATCTGCTGCTTCCGTCCTTTACTAAAACCACAGCCGGGATTGGGTTCTTGTTATAATTCGATGCCATAGAATACCCATAGGCCCCCGTGGAGAATACCGCAAAAATATCATCCTTCTGTGGAGACGCTACTTTAAGATCTCGAATTAAAATATCTCCAGATTCACAGCATTTACCACAAATGGTTACTAGTTCTTCTTTTTCTGCGTCGGCTTTGTTTGCAATGATACCATCATATTTTGCCTGGTAAAGTGCCGGACGAATATTATCGGTCATTCCCCCGTCCACAGACACATATTTTCGAATTCCTTTAATCTCTTTGATTTCACCAATGGTATAGAGCATCATTCCCGCTTCACCGACAATACTTCTGCCCGGTTCTATAACAATGGCCGGACGTTTCATTCCATTCGCCTTTGAAAATTCTTCAATCTGCTTCATCATTGGGTCAAGATAATATGCATATCCCTCCGGCTGTTCCTGCGTATATTGGATTGCAAATCCTCCTCCAATATTTAATTCTGTCACTTCATATCCAAAGCGTTCTTTTGTTTCTTTTACTAGGTTCAGTAACGTCTCTAATGCGGCCAAATGGGACTGGTTATCTAGGATTTGCGATCCTACGTGAAAATGAAATCCAAGAAAATCAACCGATTCACACTGAATCGCTTCTTGAACAGCAGGATAAATTACTTCTTCATCCAAAGGAATTCCAAATTTCGAATCCTTCTTGCCCGTCACGATGTAATCATGAGAATCACTCTTCACTCCAGGTGTAATTCGATACAGCACCTTCATTTTCTTTTTCTTTTCTTTGCATACTTCATCAATCAGAGCCAATTCATGAAGCCCGTCAATAATGATTCTGCCGATTCCATATTCTACCGCCATCTCAATTTCACTGCGCAGCTTATTATTTCCGTTAAATTCAATTCTCTCTGCCGGAAATCCGACTGCCATTGCAGTATAAAGTTCTCCCCCGGATACAACGTCAATACACATTTCTTCTCTCTTCAGAATCTGGAGCAGTGCTTTGGTGCAAAATGCCTTGCAAGCATAAGCAACACGCGTATCTGCATACGGCTTCAGAAAATCATCTTTCAGCTCATGGATTTTTTCTAAAATATTATTTTCAGAATACACATAAAGCGGAGTACCGTATTTTTCAGCCAGTTCTAATGTATTACACCCATCAAAATGTAATACGCCTCCTTTTACTTCCTTCTTCATTCTTGTTTCCTCTTTTTCTTATTATTTATAGTTTCAGTCAGTTTACCTTTTCTTTTCGAGTCCCGGAACACTCGTCACTGTTCCCCGAAAGTGAAATGCATTATCAAACCTCCTTTAAATAGTTATAAGGGAAAGCTTTTCTCCTGACTCTTTTATAATTTCTTACGCAAATTTTATGCCAACAGATTCATTCCGTTTTATATTTCGTTGATGCTGAAAAATCACCTGTTTTGTCGTTTTTATGCCATACTTACCTCATATTTTTTCATTGCGTTTTCCTCTTTATACGAAAATCCGGACTGAGAGTTCTTTTTTTCGGAAAAAATATGGTAAATTCATAAGTTTATACAAAAAAACAGACGTTCTAAAAAAATTAGAAGCCGTCTGTCCTTAATTTTCTGTTTTTACTTTTACAATGCTATGAAATATTTTTTTAGTTTTTCGTAAAAAACGGACTTCGACATATCTAAATCCTGCATTGCCTGAATCTTATTTCCATTGGCGCGAATCAACGCATCCTTCAGTATTTTTTTCTCTGACTCTTGCATTTGTTCACGCATGGATGTTCCTGCTGCGCTCAGGCCTTTAATATTGATATGTTCCGGATAAATCCAATTGGTTTCGCAAAGTGTAATCGCGCGTTCAATAATATTCTCCAGCTCGCGAATATTTCCCGGCCAGCTGTACCTTAGCAGCTTATCCAAGGCCTCTCCAGATAACTGCTTTGGCGGAAGGTCATAGCGAATGCAAATTTTATTTAAGATTTTATTGATCAGCATGTATAGGTCTGCTTTATGCTCTCTCAGAGGTGGAATCACAATCGGAAATACATTAATACGATAATAAAGGTCCTGACGAAAGGTCCCGCGCAGAACCTCTTCTTCAAGGTTTTTATTGGTAGCTGCAATCACTCTCACATCAATCGGAATCGGCTTTGAAGAACCTACTCTGTAAATAATTTTATTTTGCAGCACATACAGGAGCTTTACCTGAATTTCCAGCGGCAAATCGCCGATTTCGTCCAAGAAAATGGTTCCGCTGTTTGCATTTTCAAAATAACCGGAGCGCCCTGAGGATAAGGCCCCTGTAAATGCGCCTCCGACATACCCAAATAGCTCACTTTCAAAGAGAGTCGGCGCAATTGCATTACAATTCACCTCAATAAAAGGAGAGGATTTATTGTATTCTTCATGTATCAACCGGGCCAAAAGAGACTTTCCGGTTCCGCTTTCTCCTGTAATAATTACATTAAATTTCGTCTTTGACGCTTTATAGGCTAAATATTTTAATTGCACCGTCGAGTGGCTGTTGCCAACAAATTCTGCAAAGATATCCTTCGACACATCACCATACATCGGCGGACGATTCGTATAGCTCTTTTCAACCTCCATTAAAATTTGGTTGCGGTCGTCTAATAACTTCTCTAACTCAGAAACGTCTTGGATATTGAGAAGTACACCTTGAAGTCCTTTCTCCCCTTGAATGGCACGAAGGGAACATAAAACCAGGCGTTTATTAATTTCAAAAAAATCGTTTGGGATAAAGCTTTCTTTTTCTGATAAGATGACGCTAATGCTTTGCAGAAGTTTGCCTTTTTCGAAAAGATCATCAATTTTGGTTCCTATGACATTCAAATCTTCTTTTTTACTGCCTTTTTCAAGAAACTTGCGCCCATTTAAAATTTCCTTGATGGATTCCTTTCGTATGGTATAGCCCTTTGCCTGAAAGAATTTGATAGCCCCGCTCTTCCCGTCAATAATAACCATATGACCGAAAGAATCCAAAAAAGAGACGCTGTAGGAATCTCCATTTACGCGGATATGCATTTTCTTCTTAACCGGCTCAATAAGAACTTGAATTTGAAAGCCCAGATAACTCGCTTCCAACACAAAGTCTTCATTTAAATTTCCTCCGCGGAGATACTTATAAACCGGCTGTATTTCTGCATTTCCGTAAACACCGACTCCTAAAATACAATCATTTGCACGGATATCTGAATCTAAAATATTGATTAAAGATAAATCCTTCGGGGACAAATCTCCATCATCAGCCCCGATTGCATTATCGGCAAGGATTACAATGTCTCCACTCTCAATTTTTCCGGTCTCATGTGAAGCATACTTATCAAAGATAATCCCTGTAATCCCTTTTGCTTTTTGGTTGAAAAGACGTACTTTATATTCTTTATCTACGAATATAACGCCATCTTCCAAATGATCCGTAATAAGCTGGAGCAGCTGAGAATTTTCAATCATTTTCTATCTCCTAAACAACGAAAGCTTTAATTTAAAACTATTATAACAAAGCTGCCTTGTCTTTGCATTATAAAATAAGGAGTTTAGGAGGTATCTCTTGCGTATTTTTCAAATATTTTATTTCATCTCTTCATCCATTCTTCTGATTTCAAACACATTTAATGTTTTTACATCCGGACAGCAAAATAGAGCGGTCCCGGGCTCTTCTCCCGGTATTGCGCCCCCGTACCGCAAAATATCAATATAAGGAAATGCAACATGCATCACCATCGGGCACAGTTTACCGCGCTCCGTGTCAAAGTCGTAGCAATCCCCTGGTTTATGTCCTCTATGGCATCCGGTGCTTCCCAAGCGCTCGATTAGTTTAATCTGAATTCTAGGCTTTTTCATTCTTCCGCTCCCCCTGTTTCCAAAAAATTTCTTCTTAAGACTGTAAAATGCTTCTCTCTCCGCACGCTTCTTCCTGACGGCAGAAAAACTTTTTTTATTTTGCCTTCTAACAATACTATACCCCTGATTCTGTATATTGTATACGTCCAGTCTCTCCTTTTTTATGGGTGCCAAAATCCCTACCCTTTTCCGAAAAAACAAAGAAAACGCCTTTTTGTGCTTCCAACGCAACTAAAAAACAGCCTATAAAAATCACATTGTATGTAACTTCATAGGCTATTTTTTATAGTTTTACTGTAAGGAAAAATGATTTTGAGAGATTTTTATGAGCTAACGCAAGCGAAATGCTATGCGTTATTTCCTTTATTTTTTTGACTGGCTGTAATACTCTCTGCCGTACTGCAATAACACGCCTGTTTTTTCCGCACGTTCTGTGCTGTCTTCTGCGCCCAAGACAATTGCAATCACTCTTGTTTGTGTATCACCGTTTTGTACCGGCATGGTTGCAACCAAGCAACATCCTGCTCTATTGGTAGTGCCGGTCTTTAAGCCGTCAACCTCATCCATCTGGAACAATAAGCGATTTGTATTTTCATCCGTGAAATGGAGGCTTCCTTCTGCAAGCTGATCCTGTCCTGTAATTTCTAAAATGTCAGGGTATTTATTAATCACATAGCGACTTAATTCAAATAAATCCTTTGCACTCATACGATTTTGTCTCTTTGAAGAAAGGACATCTGGCGTATAGACGGGTAATCCATGCGGATTATAAAACTCAGCACTGCTTAAGCCTAATTCCACCGCTCTCTTACTCATTTGTGCAGTAAATTTTGCCTCAGTTCCATATAGATGCTCTGCCAGAGCTGTTGCGGATTCATTACTCGACACAATCAGCATTGCTTGCACTAAATCCCGTAGGTTTGCTTTCTGCCCTGCTTTCATCGGAACGACGCCATCTTCTGACAAAGAATATTCTTCTGCAACCTTTGAAAGTGTTACTTCATCTTCCCATGCGATTTTTTTTGCATCAATTGCTTCTCTGACTAACAGGTAAGTCATAAGCTTTGTCGTGCTTGCAATCGATACCTTCTGGTCCGCATTATTTGCATAGAGGATTTCTCCTGTATCCGCATTTCCAAGAATCGAACCGTGGAGGAAATCAAAGTATCCGCTTTCTACGGTATGTTGAAACTGTACAGTATATTCCTTTAGAGGATCAAGTACAATTGCACTTTTGCTATAATCGTAAGAGGCATACACATTGAAAATCTGCATAATGTCGCTGAATCTGAAGTAATTGATTCCTTCAACACTATATGCAGTAAACTTAATTCTACTGTTATCGAGAAAAAGGGTCGACGCCAAAGAAGTTGCTTCTTTTTCCACAGAATTTCCTGCCTTTAACTCTGTTCCATTTACTGAATACGCTTTCCCCTTCCATAAGTGGATTGCTTTCTCCTTCGCGTCATAAGTGATATTAAACTGCTTGCTGCTTCCGTTTAATAAATAAGCAAAATCTCGAAGACTGAAATAATTTTGGCCCTCCACATTGTATCCTGCAAGCTTTTCTGTTTTCCCGTCAATCAATACTGATACATTTTTAGGCACCGCAATATAAGTGCTTGCTCCAAAAGCAAGGGTCGTCATTCCACAAAGCAAGGTAAGAATCAAAATAAAAGACAATGTAGTGCGAAGTAGTTTCCTTTTCATATTCATAATGTCCCTCCATTTTTATAAAGATAGATGTGCTTCTCGCGTACTTGTTTTTATCCTGCCTAAGTCTTCCTCCTTTCAGAAAGTTCGGTTTCACATTTTAATGCTTTTTCTCTGTCACTCTTGCCCTGCATACTCCAAGCTCAGCTTCATTGTTTCGAGTATTCTATGTAGCACTTTTTAAAGTGTCTTGCAGATTTCCCGAGCTGCAACCAGAAAATGCTTTTCTTATAAATTGAAAGCAAGCAAAGACAGATTTTCTAACTTAAAAAGCAAGTTCAATGCCATTTTCACGAAACATTCAAAATTATTTTAATATGATGTATCTAAAAGAATCAAACCTACTGAAATAACATGTATTTCACACTTCGCTGCTTATCGCGTTTCTTTACGGCGATACACATCCCTTTAAAAAATCGACTCTATTTTCCGGTTTTCCGGAAAAGCGTAATGAAAAACGAACTAAAAAACCTTCAATCTGCCGCCGCAGCTTGAAGGTTTTTTGAAAGAAGCAAATGAATTATGTTTTTCATCACTCCGTTCAGCCTACTGTGCCAGAGGAATTATTCAATATTCATCATCTCTAATGTCTTAAATTTTAGTTTCAGAGTTGTAGGTTTTCTTTTTGGATCTGTTGCTGCTTGAATCAATTCTTTATAGGTATCTTCTGTTAAAGCTTCCCGATAAATTTCAGCAACCTCCGGATCCATCGGCACGACCGGTACTAAATCACTATCCAGTTCCTCCGGTGCCTCTGCGCCGATTAAGCATAGGGGCGGAAAGAGGACGCACCACCAGTTCTGCCCTTTCGCTTCGCCAATACTTATATTCAAGGCTTCATAATTTCCCGCAGGAAAGGTTACATTTCCATAGTTCTTCTTCGGAACCCATCGACTCCCCAAGGCTGCACTTGCTTTATAAGTATATCCTTCTTTTTCAATTACACTTTCTGCTGCTTCTTCAATGTCACGCAGATGGTTTTCAATATAGTCTCTTGAATCTTGTAATGTCAAGGAAACTTCTTCGCTTTCTCCATTTGCCTGAATAATGGCTTCCTGAACCAATTCTGCATTAATTTTTTTCAGCAGCTGATCTCTCACTTCTCTTTTTAGTGCCTGATCTTCTTCGCTGTCGCTGTTTGCAATAACATGAAACCGGATAAAGTCCTCATTGCTCATGGATGGCTGCATCCTTCTTTGTATATTCCATGTTGTATAAGCAAACAGACAAAGCAAAACCAAAAATAATATTTGCATCTGTTTTTTCTTTGACCGCATAATAAAAACGCTCCTTTGAAAAAATTTTTCTTATTTTAATTCTTTCCAAAACGAAGCGTTTTTATACAAAGCCATGGTTTATTTTACAATTAGCAATTTTGTTCCTGGTTTGATTTCGTTGCTATAGTCAATGCTATTGATTTTTTTGATTGCATCAATTGTTGTTCGATATTTTTTTGCGATTTTCCATATGTTGTCGCCTGGTTTGGTGATATACAGTACCATGCTCGGTAGATTCTCTTTTTGCTCCGGCAGTTCCACAAAGCACACATTCTTAATCAGCGCATGCTTTTCTGGGTTCATTACGCTTGAGGCAACTGAAATCCCTGCATTTACCTCAATCTGATTCTGATTCATTTTATCGTACCAAAGTTCCTTCAATACAACTTCATTATCCGATATCATATCACTTTTAATGCCCGGAATGTCCATGCTGCTACGGAATGGCAGGCTCTGCTTCATGCTGAATGGGGTTTTATTCTCATCGGTTCCGATACATATAATCTTTAAAGTAACTGCACCTTCCACAATATTTTTGCCTGCTTCAATGTGTGAGCTCGTTTCTCCTATGCTTCCGGATAAGAATACGACCTGCTCCACACCGCCATACTTTTCCGGTACATTGATAATTTCTCGTGCGGATACTTCTGCACTTCCCATGCCGCAAAGATTCATAAGGCTTATTTCATCGGTGTCATACTGCATCTCTTTGATATGGTGATATACGTCTGTTACAATTTCCTGCTCTGTGTCCTTATAAACTTCAATCGTCGTATCTGCAGTCAGTTCCAGTGCAAGCGCACTGTTGTGGCCGTTTTCATCTTCTTTCGGTTTTATGCTTACATTAGAGAGTGCAAATGAAACACGACTCCCCGAAGGTGGTGCACCCGCAGGGGTATCATCATCCAATTTGATAAATTGTGTAAACTCTGTTTTTGCCTGATAAAGTACCGGCATGGATTTTTTAGAAGAAATCTCCCCGTCCTCACCCATTGCTTCAACATCCGCTGTCGGCTCTGTGCTTAAATACATAACATTGCAGTAAACCGCTGCGTTAATTACTGCTTTATCACGGCTGACCTGCTTGTGATTTTCTACAACATTTACGTCATACCGAAGAATTTTACCGATTTCAGGCATATTATCTTTCAAAAGAAAATCTTCTTCTAATTCAATTGCTTCTGTCTTTCGCAAAGCAACGTCAGTCGCATGAATCTTTTCTTTCAGCAGTTGGACATCTTCACCTTGTATTCCTTCAAAAATCTGAACGTCTACTGCGCGATATTCTTTGACATTAATACCTACTGTCGCTTTCACACGAAATTTTCGTTCGTTGACTACAGAATAATCAATAGATTCCAAGGTCGGTGTAATTACCAATTCCGAATACGGCTCTGCTCGTATTCCTGCCTCTTCTTTAAATGGAAGCCTAGAGTCAATCGCGACAACCAATTCATTTTCCTGTACTTTATCCGGTATGTATAAGGTTTGCAGCATAAAATCGCCGCTTATTTTTAAATCCGTGACACCGGAAGGGCCCGCAGATATTTGTTTATCGGAGAGCTTTAACTTCCCATCCATAGAAAGGATGGATGCCAAGTCCGGTTTTATGTCCGGTACCAAAATATCTTCTTCTACAAATACTCGAAACTGTGGTTTTGTCTTCACATCGGTTATTTTTAAACGTCTGCTTAAAAGGCTGACATCTGCCGGCTGCACCTTGTATGGCACAGGCTTTTCTGCTGCTTTTTCTTTTTGCCCTTCCGGTGGATGTTCAGCTTTTCTGCTTTGCAAGCTTTCTGCTGCAACAAAAGCAGATGGTGCAGTCGGTGTTACTTCTTGCTTTTGCTCTTCCACTTCCGCTTCTTGTGCTGATTTTTCCAAAGATGTTTCTTCCGGAACTGTATCCTTGCATTCTTCTGTCTTCATTTCTGCAGAAAGCTGCACTGTTTCGAGCTCTTCTTTTTCTGTTTCTTGCAGGGCATCGATTAGCGCTTCACTGCATTCCTCTTCCACATTCTCTTTCACTTTTTCAGCTATCGTTTCGCCATCAGACGATTTTGACAGCTCCTCTTCTGTTTCTTCTGGAAATTTACCTGCGTCCTGCTTTAGCGGTAACCCTTTTTCCTCGTACGCAGCACCTGAGTTCATCGTTTCCTTTAATTCCTCTGCCTTTGCACTTTCAGTTAATTCCGCATCCATTTTCTGTTCTACAGCTTCTTTCAGATTCGCTGCAGTTTGCGGACTGACTGCCGGAATGTCATAAAACAGCCTGTCGTAGACACTCGGATCAAAGGCATTTTCTATCGGCGTGGCCGTTTTCGGTTTTAAAGGCACGTCTCTAGGCCGTGCCGGTTTTAATGCAAAATCCGGAATCTTATCAAAATCGTATGGATCTTTCTCATATGCCATGATCGTTCCCCCTGTATCACTAAAATCAAAATTTCTTTTTATTTAGTGTATGTAGGAAGCGGACTTGTTATGACAAGGTTCTGATTAAATATGTTTCTTCATTTTTTTTCCTACTATTAATATATGCGTTTTTCGCCTTCTCACGATTTGTATATAACGCAAAAATAGTCGGCCCGCTGCCGCTCATAAGAACTTGATATGCAGTTTTAAGAGCTTCTATCTCTTGTTTTGTACGAAGTACCTCAGGATAATTAGACAGAGTGACTATTTCAAGCACATTAATCATATTTTTTTGAATCTTATTTAGATTCTTCTCTTTCAGGCCTTCCATCAATTCTCTTGTATTTGGGTGCTGTGCGACTTGTTCCATGCGAAAATTTCCATATACCTCAGCTGTCGAAACTGCTATGGAAGGTTTTGTAATTAAAATAAGAGACTGTAACGGCGGCAACGGTGTAAGTATTTCTCCGATTCCCTCCGCCAATGCGCAAGAAGAGGCATTTTCCCTTCCTCTTAATCTTAAATCCCTTCCTTTATATGCCTGCCCCATAACGCAAAATGGCACATCTGCACCCAGCTTTACTGCAAGCTGTAAAAGCTCTTGCAATTCCAAATCTAACTCCCAAAGCTGAGAAAGTGCAAGAAGTACCGCCGCCGCGTCTGCGCTTCCCCCGGCCAATCCCGCAGCAATGGGAATTTTTTTATCTAAATGAATCGTAATCCTTCCGGCTTTGTTATAATAGTTTTTCATCAGCTCTGCCGCTTTATATGCCAAATTTGTCCGATCTGTCAGTAATGTCGCTTGATTTGTGCTCACTTCAATCGCATCTCCGTCGGTATTGAGAGGCAATATTCCGACCGTCACTGTATCATACAAATTCACTTGGTGCATAATCATTTCTACTTGGTGATATCCATCCGCCTGTTTTCCAATCACGTCTAGAGAAAGGTTAATCTTCGCATATGCTTTCATTGAAATTTTATTCATAAAAACTCCTTTTACGGTGTATTAAAATGTATTAAATTGTTAAGAATTTATTTGTGCCTAATTCTCTAAAAGCCACTTGTTATAACAAATTTGCTTTTATTTCTACACAAAAAGTATAACTGTCATAAATAAAAATTACAATCAAATCCGAAAATAAAACAGGCTAAAAGCATATATACCGCAGAAAAGGCTAATATTTCTCAATACTGAAAAAATTTCGTCAAATCTATTGACAAATTTCCAAATTTATATATTATATATTATATACAATATGAAAATACCCGTTTATTCGGGAAAAATAAGGTTCAGGGAGGACTAGATATGTTTAAAAATGTAATTGTAAAGAGACCTTGTAAAGCAATGGTAGAGGGCATTACATCTGCACCAGAATTGGGCAAGCCTGATTACGACCTTGCACTAAAGCAGCATGATGCTTATATCGAAGCATTGAAGCAGTGTGGTGTTGAAGTTACGGTTCTGGAAGCAGACGAAGCTTATCCTGATTCCTGCTTTGTAGAAGATACTGCTGTTATCACAAGAAAGTGCGCGATCATCAGTAACCCCGGCGCATTATCCAGAAGAAAAGAAGCTGAGGTTATGCTTCCAACAATCAAGAAATTCTTCAGTGATGACAAAATCGAATATATCAAGTCACCAGGTACATTAGAAGGCGGAGACGTTATGATGGTCGGCGATCACTTCTATGCAGGACGCAGTGCCAGAACCAATGAAGAAGGCATTCGCCAGTTCATCGAAATTCTTGAAAAGCACGGATTAACAGGCTCAGAGGTTCCTCTTGAACTCGTTCTTCATTTAAAGACTGGTATAAACTACATCGAAAATAACAATATGCTGGTTTCTGGTGAATTTATTGAAAAACCAGACTTTGCAAAATTCAATAAACTTATCATTCCTGAAGAAGAAGCTTACGCAGCAAACTGCATTTGGGTGAACGACACAGTAATCGTTCCAGAAGGGTATCCAACTGTAGAAAGAAAGGTGAAGGAAGCCGGATACAAGATTATATTGGTGGACACTTCTGAATACAAAAAGCTGGACGGCGGTCTGTCTTGCTTATCCTTACGCTTCTAATTTTATTCAGGTAGCTATTACCTGAAAATTCCTTGCCAAGGGTACGCACTAGATGCCCTTGGCCTTTTTATGGCTCTGTGTCAAATGTTGGGGTAAGAAAAATAAAAGTTACCAATAGGCGGCTC
>CAUQTI010000020.1:0-47253 GCA_963521065.1 uncultured Anaerovorax sp.
GTAGCGAGTCCGACTGTTAAAGCAGAAGCACCATTGACGATTTTAACATCATTTGTGATGGTATCAAGCGTTGTCACGGAATTAATGGCATCAATGGTGCTGTCGGCAGAAAAATTAACCGGAAGGTTTCCGGAATTGTCAACCTTTAGAGGAACGACATTACTATTTGTGCTGTCTACGACATAGATTTGACCTTTTAACTGACTTGGTGAGCTTTGGAATATAGGCATTCCAGGCATGTTTAATCACTCCATACTAAAATTTGAGTAAAATTTTACTCTGATTATAATATGTGAGACGTATAAAAATGTTTCCTGAGACAGTTATCGTTTTCCTTGGTACCATATCTTGATATACGCCGTTTGCGCAGAGGCAGATTTATAGGCAATTCTAACATACCTTGCAATACGAAGAGGCTCCTGATAAATAACCTGATCTGGGTTTACGATCACTGTTTCAGAATCATTACAAATCAGATTCTGATCAGGGCTGATTTGCACTTCGATTTCGACATTTCCTGCACCTGAATTTTGAATAAAATAGGTATACGAATTCAAGGTGCTGCAGTCCGTCCAGCTTGAATATTGCACATATTCTTTTGCAATGCAGTCTTCAACGATATTTACAATATCTGGACTCGGAGAAGGGGATTGCGTTTCTAAAAGTATCTCCAAAACAGGTTTTCGGCCATCGTGTAAGGCTTCAAACTCTTTGATACTGCAACAACGAGGAAGCGGTTTGGCATATAGTTGAAGGCAGAACGGTTCCAGTCTGTTTTTATGAATGCAATCTGTAACATTCCATTCATAAAAACCCTTTTCAGTGACTACGGAATTGATTTCATCGTTATTTATACAGATATTTGTTGCATTATGATAGCCCCAAATTTTTTTGCAGTATATTCGTAAAGTTGCCTTTACGATGGATTCATTGGCGTCTACCACAAAGGGCAGAAAGCATAAACTGGCTTGAAAGGACATATGATCGGTGCCTTTGCCGATTAATACAGTGTCATCTATAAGATTATCGCAATGCCTGGCAAAGCTATTGACTTCAATTGGATTTATTTGCAGGATGCGCATAAGTTCACTCCCTTAAAATTTTACTTGTATTAAAATATTCATCTTATTTTTTAAGGTGACAAAATAAGAAAAATCATCATTATAAAACGCCGTCTCATTTACGAGAACGGCGTTTTATAATGATGAAATATATAATTGTTTTTAGGATGCAATTATTTTGAGCGGATATGAGCCGCTACTTTTACATCTTCTTTTTTTATGTGAGTCAGAAGCCATCCTGCAATACTGCTGTTGACCTTGCCGACCAGTACAACAGTGGGACCGTCTTTTTCCAATTGTGACATCAAATCACGCACAACTTTTTTAAATTCTTCATGATAGCGCTTGTGATTTGTATAATCGGGATAGCTACTTGCGATTTGCAGCTTTTCTTCATCCGCAAAATGTTTTGATGTATAGTCGTATAAAAAGGTGGTGGTTTCCTTCAATGCGTCCCGTCCTTTTCCGGTTGAACAGGCAGCCAGTAAATTATTGATTGCAGCGATAAGCTGCTTGTGCTGTTCATCAATTTTGCTGTTTCCGGTTTCTAAATCGGCAGTCCAATTATATGCCATATTCGTTACACTCCTTTTTTAGTATCTTTTACTGCGAAAGCTGGAATCATCGCTTTTTTAGCGTAAAGAGATAACCATTTTTATTATAAATTATATACCCTATTTTACCAAAGTGAAACAGGAATTTCTTTAGAAACAAAAAATATGACAATACATTTGAGCTTTGAAAAATCATTGTTGTGAGATACAAAATTTAGCGGTGCAGCGAAATAAATAGTGGCAAGGAAGCATGCTGACTTGTTTGTTCTGTTTGCTGCTCACAAGACAACGTAATGTGTTCTATTCCATCTTTTTTGTTTTCTATCAGACGAATCGAAGTGTTTTTTACGGAAAACAGACAATTGCGATGTGTTTGTTCATAGGTTATTTCAGGCTCAATACCTAGGAGTAGGGAATACTCTCGATATGACTTATCCCAGTCACTGGTTGAAATTTGAATTTCATGGATGCCAAGCACACCATTGCCGTGAGAAAGATTTTGTTCTTCAATAATGGCAGGAGGCTGATATTCGCTCATTAGAAAGGGAAGAGAAGTACTCTCAGGCCAACTAAGTGTCCATTTAAGGCGGATTCCATGATACTCTATCCGTGATTTTGGACGTGGTTTAGATATATTCAGCCCGTTTTCTCGAATTGTATCCAGATTCTCTTGATACAAACTAAGCGGTACAGAGTCCAGGGCATAGTCGCTTAACCCATCTTGTCCAGGCAAATAAAGAGAAAGGCGTTTGGAATAGAATTGGTTGGATAAGCCTATCGCCTTAACCATAAATTTAAGCAGTCGATTCATATACTTGCCGTGATTGGTGCAGTACAATTCCAAAAAAGAACCATCCTTTAAATAAATCAGGGCATTGTGTGCTTTTCCGGGTAGACCTCCGGGAACAACTTGAAACCCCATTTTTTGGTACTGGTAGATCGCAGTCTCAAGATGATTGACTTGAAGTAATACATGTCCTATTTTAAAGGGTATGTTTTTATTTTTCATAGATAAACTCCTTTTAATGTTTGCAGCCATTCAGCAATAGCTTTTATAATTTAAGAAGAAAAAACACCTCATAGAGTTAGAACAAACTAACTTAAAATGAATAAAAAGACCACCCAAAGGCGGCTTTTCCCAAGAAGATCCAAAACGCTATCCCATTATTGGGATTTCAAGCTCGTTTTGAAAAAACTATTAATCTTTAATTATAAATTATCATGCGATAGATTGATTGTCAATAGGATGCAAAAACCCCTTGACAATAGGGTATTTCCTAGTGTCAAGGGGAGTGATACGTTCTGATTTCAATTATTTGTCTCCGAAATATCTGTTGTACAGACCTTCAAATGCACAACCATGTCTAGCTTCGTCCTTTGCCATTTCATGCACAGTGTCATGAATCGCATCTAAATTCTGCTGTTTTGCCTTGGTTGCTAATTCTTTCTTTCCTGCACACGCACCGTTTTCTGCTTCGATACGAAGTTCGAGGTTTTTCTTAGTGGAATCGGTGATGACTTCACCTAAAAGCTCTGCAAATTTTGCAGCATGCTCTGCTTCTTCCCAAGCAGCCTTTTCATAGTACATTCCAACTTCCGGATACCCTTCTCTATGTGCAACTCTTGCCATTGCAAGGTACATTCCAACCTCAGTGCATTCTCCCATAAAGTTATCTCTAAGGCCTTGTACGATTTCCGGGTCGACACCCTTTGCAACTCCTACAAAATGCTGGTCAGCCCATTCCTTTTTGCCTTCTTCCGCAAGTTTGAACTTCTCAGAAGGCACCTTACATTGTGGACATTGTGCAGGTGGCTCATCACCCTCATGAACATAACCGCATACGCTGCAAACCCATTTTTTCATTTTCAATTCCTCCATTTCAAATCATCATTTTTATAGGCGTTTCGTGCCTGTAAGTCAATTTAATGTGATTGCTCACAACTTATATATACCACCCAGGGGAGCTTCAAAACAACAAATATATTTTTTTAATGGATTTTATAAAAATCATCTAAATAGCAGATAAGTAATATAACGAAATAGTGGGGGGGTTCAAAGATGAGAGCAGTGCATTAGAAAAACAAACAATATTATGTATAAACGTGTTGTAAAGTGTCTAACAGCACATTTCAGCACCCAAAAACAACATTTCAGCTTTTCTGGGTTGATAAATGTAGAAAAAAATAGTATGGTGTAATTAATAAAAATATTTGACTATGACAAATAATTAAATATGGAGTCTGAAAGATATATAGAAATATTGCGAATGACATTTGCTATAAGCGATAAAAAGTATGCTTTTTAATTATGGCATATTAAGCCATATATTATAAGAAATATGGAAGAAAGGGGAGGTGTTATGATATACATTAGGTCACCAAATAAAATGAAAGGCTCCTAGATATCCTCCCTCTTGAATACTTAAGCCGAAAGTATAGGAATGGATATTTCAGAACCTCATCGTTAGTATTATATAGCATTTAATATGTGCTATCAATTACAAAACGTATGTTATGCAATTTAGATTAAATGAGTGAAAACTGTATAAGAAAAAGGAGAAAAAGAGATGAGAAAATCAATGAAAATATTTTTAATCGCGATGTGTATGTTTACATTAAATATGTCGCCTGCTTTTGCAGCTTCAGTATCCACTGCTGAGTTTGGAACATTTACATATTACTCCAGCGGAAACGGTACGGGGATTGGTGCAAGAACAGAGATAACAAAAACATCAAAAAGCATATATCTGCAAACAAAAGGAGATTTAGTCAATTATGATACCGGCAAAAAATTAGACAGTGACTATGATGATGGGTTTGGTATAAAGAAAACACGTATCATATTATGGCCAGAGGATTCAGGCAAATTTAAAGGATTTTTCACCCATGAGGCAAGAGGCGTATCAAGTGTAGCAAAATATACGAGCGCAGTATTGACAATTAAGAGGTAAAAGCATTAGGCTTACATGCAGTTAAAATTTAGAATTGTTTTTTCTGAATGGGTTCTTCCAATTATGGAAAAACCCATTCAGAAAGCGAATAAAAAAGTGTTTTCAAGATCCGGAATGAACAGAATATAGATACTTGCAAGCTGGGTTCATGATAATGCTTGATGACGCGATGTAATAAGATCATATCGAAAATAATTCAGAAAGGAAAATGTATATTGGCTTTCTTTATAAGCCTATGATACAAGAGAAAAAATGAATCGTAAGTTTAAATTAATAATGGGAATTGCTCTCATTTTCATTATGCTAATTGGATGCAGTAATAAAGACAATGAAGATTCTTTAGAATCATCAAGGGAAGAGAATGCCATCGAAAGTGCATTTGACGAGCAATCGGATGAAAGTGTGATGGGATCATTTGAGTTCGGACCTGTGTTCGACGGTGAAAAAAAAGCATTCCTTTATACAGGTCAAGAAGTTCAGATACCCTTTAAGGTGACAGGATTATCTGAGACTGTCTCAGATTTTGGGTTAATTATGTTTGTTGATGGCAATGCACAGCCCTTTAAGCTTCTTTACGCGGACGGTACATATAGTGAGGAGGGAATCATGCATAAATTTTCATTACATAACGAAGAAGTAAAAGCATTTAATCTTGCATTTTTGCCGATTGTAGGAAAGAAAGGCGATAAGGTAGGAATTGAATTTGCAACTGTATTTAAACCGGATTTTAAACCCGAGGATAAAGAAAAGTCTAATTATTCTAATTACCATGATTTGTCATCCACAATACCGCAGGAGCTATATTTCGAGACCGGTATTTCGAATAGCACAGTGAAGTCTTTCAATCCGTTTAAAGAAGAAGAGATACCCAATTCAATCATAGAAGAAAATACAAGACCGAATAGTGCTGTAAGTAAATTGGATCATAAAATGGCAACACAGTTACTTCCGGAGGGTGAAGAGACGGACTTTAATAAAAACGTCTTTACATCAAAGGATCATAAAATAAAATTTAGATTTAGGATGATGGGAGGTGCAAATGATATGAACTATCGAACTTATATTTATATTAACCATGAACCTGTTAAGATTATGGGTTACAATTGTCTCGATTCTAATGTAAAAAAAGGTAAGATGCTTACAGCTGAATTGGAATTGGATACAACAGGATTTGATGAACTGAGTACGATTTATGCTATTTCCAATCCTGTGGGAGATGATTATATGTCGAGCTATAGTTTTGCTGTAAAAACTCTTTCAGGCTTGGTCGTAGTGGATTAAGGGGAATTCATTATCATGAAAAAAATTATTTTATTGCTACTTATATGCACTATGCTGTTTTCCGCATGCTCTTATAAAGATATAAATGGAAATAGAACAATGAAAGCACAAGCAAATGTCACTGATAAAGAAGGAAGCAGCTTAAAAAGTAATCATTTGACTAAAATAGTGACGCTGTCGCCACACTTAGCTGATTTTACATTTGATCTATATGATTGGTATACAAATGAAGTAACAAATAGTGCAAGCTATCCTAATAATGAAATACTCAGAGATTATTTCGTGCTAGAGGATGGTTATGCCACACTTAATTTTGCAGCAGACGCACCGATAGCGCTTAATGCTTCGGGAAAGGGAATAAAGACACCTGAAAAAACGGAAGGGAAGATCGTAAGGTTATATGATAGTGAATTGAATGTATTGAAGGAAGTCAATCTTGGGAAATTCATCGCTGACATAGACCTGGCTGATTTGTTCACACTGGATGTATCGCTGAACGGAAAAAAAATAGCTTGGGCGTACGGACAAGCTCTCTTCGTATATGATATTGAGAAGAATAAATTGATAAAAATATTCGAAAATTCAAATACAGTATCCGTTGATTTTCTAAAGATTAAATTTACAGAAGAGGCAGACCGCATTATATATTACGGCTATATTTCAGGAGACAACGATTTTTTGACGAATTATGGGATAGTAGATATTGAAGAGAAAGATATGACCAACTTTGCTTGGAAAACAAAGTTTAAAGCTCAAAATATCAGTATAACTTCAAATTATGCCTGCATTATTGACGAGGAAGATGGAATACCGCCAACTACGTCTGGTACGGTATTGATGATTGATTTAAAGAGTGAGAAAGCATTTGACATAAAGGTGGATTCGTTTGAGAGCCAAATGTCTGCAATAAGCGGGAATGAAAAATATTTAATTTCCGTCATTGAAGAAGATAGTAATATACGGGTTCGTCAATATTCCTTAGATTCTAAGCGGATCAAGGAACAAAAATATAAAATAGAGGATGGAGAGTTTTATCTGCATCATATGGTGATAGGGGAAGGTAATACAGCTTATATTTTGCTGAGGAACAATGATGCTACAGAAAAATATGTTGAATTTATTTGCGAGGAAAAATGATATGGAGCTTCAATTTGAAAATATTACTAAATATTATGGAAAACAGTGTGCACTCGATCATTTTAATGCTACGCTTACCAGTGGAGTTTACGGGATACTTGGGCCGAATGGCTCTGGTAAAACTACGCTGATTCGTATTCTGATAGGCGTTTTAAAGGCAAATGAAGGGACTGTTTCCTTTAATGGAAAAAGCATACAAGAATTGGGGGAAACGTACCTTGATCGGATTGGATACTTGCCGCAGTATTCTTCCTTTTATAAAAACTTTCGTCTGGATGAATTTCTGAAATATATGGGTGTGTTGAAAAATATTCCAAAGAGCTTCGCGAATCAGCGGGTTTTAGAAACCTTGGAGTATGTGAACTTAGCAGATTTAAGCAAAAAATATATCGGAGAATTGTCCGGTGGGATGAAGCAAAGGCTTGGCATTGCGCAAGCAATATTAAATGATCCAGACATTTTGGTACTTGACGAGCCGACTGCAGGGCTTGATCCTGTAGAAAGAATTCGATTTCGTAATTTAATTTCAAGGTTATCTGAAAATAAATTGGTCTTAGTGGCTACGCATATCGTTTCAGATATAGAAAATATTGCAAAAGAGATTCTGCTTCTTAAAAATGGTCAACTTGTAGTGCAAAGCTCTCCTGAGAATTTAATTCAGAAAATTGACGGAAAGGTATGGGATATAAAAATCAATAACGAAGATATGGAAGAAATAATAAAAAAATATCCGGTTGGCAACATAAAGCAGATGAAAGATGGCTGCCAAATAAGAATAGTGAGTGAAAGCAAGCCGGAAAATAAAAATATATTTCCTGTAGAACCGACGTTAGAAGATGTATATCTCTCTGTATTTAATAGCTAAAGCTTCGTTATCTTTTATGTAAGTTGTATTGAAGCTGTGTCAGGATGGAGATCGTTATGATAAAAATAATTGCTTATGAAATGAGGAAAAACTATATAACAAAGTTAATTGTCAGCACATTTATATTTCTAATAATAGTGAACTTAATATATCTGTACCATGATTATCAATCCGTAGATCGTAAATACAATTATTTCTTGAATCCGAGTGATAATCCGGATTATGTAGAGTTTGTTAATAAAATGCATGAAACGCTTGATGGAAGAATCACATTGGATCATGTTAAGTTTGTCACAGAGGAATATAACCGGTTAGAAAAGATAATAATCGACCAGACCTATTCTACGGAATACCAAGAAGATACTTATACAGGGTACGTTTTTGGAGACTATACAGCATTGGGAGTTTACTTTTATCAGCCTTTAAAATATGCGGTGAAGTATAGGACGGAGATGGAGAATCTAATAGAGAGAGCAGAAAAGAATGTTCGTTTTTATGAGCGGTATGAAAATAGATTTAAAAAGGAAGAAAATCAATTTATAACAAAGAAGTATATAGGAAGAGAAATCAATGAGTTTTATGAGACAAAGACATGGGAAAAACTATTTGATTATAGATTTTCAGATTTTTTTCTGGTATGTTTTATCATTTTTACAGTAATCCCAATCTTTATCCAAGAAAAAGAGACGCAAATGAATCATCTTATTTTATCTTGTGTCAGAGGAAAATTGGCAATGGGATTTGCTAAGATCGTTTCTCTTATTCTTTTTGTTGGCTTTGTCGTAGCGTCTATGGCTTTTATTAACTGGGGCTTTTTTTATATCTTCTATGGATTAGAAGGAAGCAGTTTGCCTATTTATGCAGTACAGGTATTCAAATATACGCCCCTTAGCTGCTCAATCGGAAGCTTTTTTATCCTATTTACTTTTATGAAATTTGTAGGGCTGTTTGCGTTTGCGCTTACCGTTTGCTTCCTTTCCTTCATCTTCAAAAATGTTGTTTATCCCTATATGATCAGTTTATTTTATGTAGTGGTTCAGCTATATGGCAGCGGTTTTTTATATTCAGTTGAGAGCAGTCGGATATTCGCGTCATTTATCAGTCCATTTACATTACTAAATGGTCAAAAACTATACAGCTCTTTGTTGGGGTGTAACGTAATGGACAAGTTTTTTTTGAGGGCAGAGGTATGTTTCTTTATTCAATTTGTAGTAATTGTTTTTTTACTGCTGAGCATTTGTTTCTTTGGTACGAAAACGAATCTATCCATAAACGGTAAGTATAAAGAGGTGCGATAAAATGTTTTATACGGAATGTGGTAAATTATTGATCAAACAAAAGCTCATTTTGTTCCTGCTGCTATTTTTTCTATTAAAAATTATCATTACACTATACAGCGGCTATGATTCTGAGGTTAGAATTGAGCGGAACCCAGAAGGATATATGAAATACATAGAACAATATCAGGGCAAATTGACAGAAGAGAAGTCAAATCGAATTGATGAAGAAAATGCTAAAGTAAATATATCTTATAAAAAAACGGATGATTTGCAATTTAAAAAATCAAAGGGACAAATATCAGATGAAGAATTTAAAAAGGAAATGATTGCTTATCAGGAGAGGCAGAAAAATTTCAGAGTTTTTCAAGTGTTTTACAGCAAATATTTTTACGCAAAAGAAAATCCATCCGAAAGATATATTATGGATGATCGCGGATGGAACACAATACTTTGCAATAATAATCCGGATTATTTATTGATATTTTGTTTAATGATTGTGTTAACACCAATATTCTGTCATGAATATGAATGCGATATGCATTCTTTAATTTTGTCAACGACAAGAGGCAAGCATCAACTATCAACGATAAAAATTATAAATGGATGTTTTTTTGCAGCCATGATAATTTTAATATTTTCAATCATAGAATGTTTGGTTATGAATTATATGGTAGGATTAGACAATTTTTTATATCCAGTACAAAGCTTAGGTGGTTTTAAAGATTGCGTTTACGAAATGTCGATTATAGAAGCATACATTTATTTCGTAGTTTTTCGCTTGATTGGTGCGTTCCTTCTGTTTGGGTTCATTTCAGTATGCAGCGTTGTTTTAAAAAAAACAAATACCACCTTATTTTTCACTATGCTGATAGCCATTTCTCCCTTTGTTATAGTTGAGAATAGGTTGAATCTATTTTATATACCCCTCCCCTCAGGACTGTTTTTAGGCAACAAGTTTTTAAGCAATATTCAAGATTTAATAAGGCTGGCTGATATTTACCTTCAAAATCGGGTCATTTCATATGATTTGATTTTAATCTTAATTCTTATAATAAATGGTGTAATAGCTGTTACTTTGTTGGCTGTCAGTAAGAGGCTATATTCAAATGGTGCGCTTAACTTAGGGATGCACCTAAAAAAAATAAAGAGGAGCAGCGCTTTATTTATTCTAATACCATTTTTATGCTTGCTTATGGGATGTGATACTTATGACGGAGAAGAGACTCCTCTCAACGTATGTATTGAAGAATCAAGCCGGTACGGCGAGACGGAGCAATATAAAATTAATTTTGATATTACAAAAAATGAGCTCATTGCAGAAGATAAAACGACAAAGAAAACGATAAATCTGCTTAGAGATGTCATTTATATCGATGCAAAGGTTGATGGGATTTTTGTAAGAGATGAATGGTGCTATTATCTGGAAACACAAAAAGACAAAGCAGGGTTTAGAATTTATGGAGTGGATCTAAATAACTTCAACGAAAAATTAATATATAACAACTTGTCGGAGAATGTTGAAGATTTTTTTGGATTGGTTGTAAAGGATAGTGAAGAGGATTTATTAAAAACAATGGAGGATTATATAGGATTTTATTTAGATGATAATTATATATATTATTTAGATTATAGTGATAATCTCATTCAGATTGACAGACGTACGAAGAATGAAAAAGTAATTGCTATAGATGTGTACAGTGGCTTCAATACCTATTTCTATAATAACGATATATATTATTCTGATACACAAGCAAGACTCTGCCGCTTTGAAAGTAAAAGCGGTTCGGTTCAATACATAGACGATATCTATACGGATGATTTTAAGATAGAAGATAACAAATTAATATATAAGGATTTATTGGATGAAGATAACGTAAAAAGCATCGATTTAGCATCGAAGGAATAGATAACGAGGGTGTTTCGTGGAGGGTCATTAGAAGTAAGATTTAAAGAAAAAACGAAGTCAGATGAATCTAGTAATGATTACGAGTTGATAGCTGTTGATTATGCGTCATCGAGGGAAAATACCGGATTAAAAGTATTTATTAATAACAAGGCTGTTGACTGTGAAATTACTGAAATAGATTTTGTACCGATTCATTATTCTTAGGGATTATAAGGCAATTGAAGAATGATAGATTGATTAGGGAAGGAAAACATGGATAAAAACGAAAGAGAAAATTTACAAAACAATCCTCCGTTATATTGCAAATATCTGCTCGATACTTATAAGTTTCGAATTACTCCGGGAAGAAAGAGCGGCTCCGAAATGATTGTATTTTTAGAAACAAAATATGATGCAATTCGGTGTGATATAGAGGAAATCGACGAATTTTATTTTTGGACGTGCCAAGTGAATGCATTGCATGCTGAAGGGAACGAGCAACTCAAATTAAAAAAGGAAGAACTGGACTTTGTCGCCTTCCGTATCCCTCGCAATGAAAAAAATGAAATGTACTATAAGCAGTTAATAAAGAAAAATATGCTGTCATCACAAGGCTTTATACCTGTACTTCTGGAAATAAAAACCGGATATATTACATCTTTGAGTAATCTTATTTTTCTGGAAGCAGTGATTGCACAAGGCATCAGCGAAGCCGACTATGAAAATGAAACCAACAATTTCTTTTCCTATTGCTTTTTTATGGACGAATATTTTGAAGGTGAGGCGAAAGTTTGGTTATTGTAAATCGAGCGTTTTTTATTTTACTTTTCGCAATGATTGCTATTATATCATTTCGCAGCAAGAAAAAAGTAACACCAGTTGTAAAATTAATGATTGCATGGATTGGATTGATTGTATTTACCTATTTTATTTATTAAACTATAAAATCACACTTAAAAAGCAACTAAAAATGTTACTATTCTTTTAGAAAAAATATTGTTACGGGGCAGCCCAATTGACTGCCTCAATTTTTATTTTATCGACTTTTTTTAAATACGTAAGCGAAGCAATTCAGCAAGACGAATCATTAGCTGAAAAAAGAAGATGAGATTCGACATAGTTTTTATAAGAGTAACTTAAAAAGGGATGATTTTTGTAAAAATAAGTCATGAAAAAACAGCAGATTGCAAAAAATACGAAGAAGGTGTATAATTTATTACCATAGTAATATGAAATAAAAATGATTTTATCTTATTTTACTAAGAAAGCTTTTATAAAAAAATAGAGTACAAAAAGCATATTTAGGAGAATAATAAAAAGGATGATGCAAAAAAGAAACAAAAGGATTGCTTTACTTTGCAGCATGGCGATTCTATTAACTAGCTTGCTGAGTGGCTGTGCGACTTTTGAAAACTTTCGGCAGGGCTTCATCACAAAGAAAACAGAAGATGTTGTCCGATTTGGTATATACCAGCCTTTATCTGGGACGGATAAAGAAGCTGCCAGTTTGGAAATAAAAGGAATTGAGCTTGCGCATAAGTTATTCCCTGAAGCGCTTGGCAAAAAAGTAGAGCTCATTTATGCAGATAATAAATCAGATGTATTTGCTGCGGAGGCGGCGGCTAAGGAATTGGTTGAAAACCGTGTGGCGCTTGTACTAGGGAGTTATGGAAATTCATTAAGTCTTGTAGGAAGCGATATCTTTAAAGAAGCAAAAATTCCTGCAATTGCAGCGACCTGCACAAATCCACTGGTAACCAGCAGTGATTTCTATTTTAGGACGTGCTTTGTGGATTCCTTTCAAGGAAATGCGGCAGCAAAATTTGTAAATGAAAGCTTGGGAGTGAGTAAGGCGATCGTGATGAAGCAAACGGATAACGATTACGCAGCTGCCATGTCTAAGATGTTTTCGGATAAGCTGACGGCCCTTACAGGGGATCCGAATGCAGTTGAAAATACCTTGGAATTTGGAAAAGGTGATACGGATTATTCCGCTCAGCTGGATGCAATTTTAGCATCTGGAGTAGCTGTTGTCTATTTACCTTCTACCGAAGAAGAGAGCATTGCAATCTTAAAACAAGCAAAAGAGAAAGGCATTACAGCTACCTTTGTCGGAACCGATAAGTGGGATACTGAGAGTTTTTTAAAAAAAGGAGGGCCTGCAGTAGAAGGAGCCGCTTTTACGACTCTGTTTGACGTAGGGTCTTCGTTAACAGAAATGAGTAAGCTTTTTTTAGAAGAATACCAGAAAGAATACGGAGCGGAGAAAACACCGGAAAGTGCGGTTGCATTAGGGTTTGACGCTTATTTACTAGCTGTGAATGCATTAAACAATGCGGGAACAGCACTTGACGGCGAAGCAATTCGCGACCAGCTTTTTAAAACCAAAGAATTTCAAGGAGCAACCGGAGGCATTTCGTTGAATTTATCCGGCGATCCCGTCAAATCGGTTGTGATTGAAGCGGTTGAAAATGGCGCGTTTGTGCATAAATATACTGCTGAACCTACTTGGGGTCAGTGAGAAAGGAAAAAACGATGGAAGAAAAAATTATAGCTGCATTAGATAATATCAGACCGTTTTTACAAAGAGACGGAGGCGACGTAGAGTTTGTTGAGTTTACAGCAGACAATGTAGTAAAAGTAAAACTGCAAGGACATTGCGCTGGCTGCCCGCATGCACAGATGACGATTAAGCAGGGAATTGAACGTCTGTTAAAAGAGCAGTATCCGGAGATTGCTTCGGTAGAAAGTGTTTAAAAAGAGACGATATGCAAACAGAGAAAAAGAGAGACATGGAGCGTAAAAAAAGAGTAAGACGCCTGTTTTTCGGAATCATAGTTGGAATTGCAGTTTTTGCAGCGGGAATATTTATATTCCCGCTACTTTCGCATAATGGGTTAGATCCTGTTTTAGAAGAAAAACCATCAGCAGAAGAACCAATCGATTTAAAAATCTCCTGCGTAGGCGATATCATGGTGCATAAACCGCAGTTGGAAGCGCAGTATGACCGGAATACAGAGACCTACGATTTTACAAATAATTTTAAATATGTAAAAGAATACATAGAAGGTGCAGATGTTGCACTGTGCAATGTAGAAACAACCTTTCGCGGAGCGCCCTACTCGGGATACCCACTTTTCAGTGCACCGGAAAGCCTGGCAGGCACCTTAAAGGACACAGGGTTTGATGTCGCGATTACAGCGAATAACCACATGATGGACACAGGGTTTTCAGGGATGCAAAGAACCATTGATGTTTTACGGGAAGCGGGCTTGGTAGCCGTGGGTTCGAGAAAAGAAGGGGAAGCTAGCTATTCAACTATCAAAGCGAAAGATGTAAAATTGGCGGTGATGGCGTATACTTATGAGACACCAAGCCAAAATGGACAGACAACAATTAACGGCAACTTCTTGAATGCGCAGGCAGAGAATTTGATTAATCATTTCAACTACGAAACGTTAGATGAAGACTTACAGAAGCTTTCAAGTGACATTCAGGCAGCAAAAGAAGAAGGCGCTGAAATTATCATATGCTATTTTCATTGGGGGGAAGAATACCAGCGTTCTCCGAATGACTGGCAGCAATACATTGCCCGAAAAGCGGCAGAGCTGGGCGCAGATATTATCTTTGCATCCCATCCTCATGTTCTTCAGGGGATGGAACTTCTGGAAATAGACGATAACGGGAAAAAAGTTCCGGTGTTCTACTCAATGGGAAACTTTATTTCTAACCAACGAACAGAAACCTTAAATAACAGATATACAGAACAGGGCATGATTGCAACCGTCAACCTCTCTTACAAGAAGAGTACGGGTGAAATTATAAGTATTTCGCAGGATGCAATGCCTACATGGGTAGACAAATACAGTGAAGGCGGCAAGCTGGTATACAGTATTATACCGCTTGATGAAAAACTGGAATCCAACCCAGCATTGAAAATTTCAGGCCATATGCAGAGGGCAAAACAGGCCTTGGATGATGTTAACGCATTACTTGCAAATTAAAGGAGGTGCGTAAATGGATACGCTTGCGTATGACTTAAAAGAACAAGAGCTTGCTTTGTCAGAGATTCAGAAAAAAATAGAAGAAAACGAAATGGAAATGATTCAGACACTGCAAGAACTGATTGCAATAAAGAGTGTGGAAGAACCAGAAACTGAGGAATTTCCTTTTGGAGAAGGTGTGCATCAGGCCTTGCATTACATATTGGAAAAGGCTCAAAATGATGGGTTTCAAACACAAAATGTAGATGAATTTGGAGCACATATTGAGTTTGGAGGAACGCAGCATCACAATCAAAAGCAAGAAGCAGAAGTAGAAACGATGGGAATCCTTACACATTTGGATGTTGTACCCGAAGGGGACGGTTGGAAATGCGACCCTTATTCCGGAAAAATCATGGATGGGAAGATTTTTGGAAGAGGAAGCAGCGACGATAAAGGCCCTTTAATCGCTTCTTATTTCGCCATGCGGGCTCTTCGGGATGCCGGATATGAACCGCAGAAAAAGGTACGTTTGATTTTGGGTTTAGATGAAGAAACCAATTGGAGGGGAATGGAGTATTATTTAAAAAAAGTACCCCCTGTTGATTTTGGATTTGCACCAGATGCAAAATTCCCTGTGATACATGGAGAAATGGGATTTCTTGTATTTGAAATTGCAAAGAAAATAAACAAATCTGTTACAAAGGGAATTGTTTTTCGAGGAATGAGCGGTGGACTGGCAGCCAATGTGGTTGCAGATCAGGCAAGACTATTGCTGCGAAGTGATTCTTATGATTCGATAAAAGAAAAATTAGCGCAATTTAAGGAAAAGACTGGACATGAGTTAACAGCACGTCAGCGGGGAAAAAGTTTAGAAATCGAAGCAAAAGGGAAAACAGCACATGGTGCGGAACCATGGGAGGGATTAAATGCCATTTCTGTTTTAATGGCTTTTGCACAAAATATATCCTTCACAAATGAAGATATTAACGACTTTATTGCGTTTTATAATCACCATATTGCAGAGGAGACGGACGGCGCTTCGTTTGGATGTGGACTGTCCGATGAAATCTCCGGAAATTTAATTTTAAATGTCGGTATGCTTAAGATTGACCAAGGTGCAGCACGCCTTTTAATCAATGTCCGATACCCTTTGACTGTAACAGAGGAAGCTGTCTTTAAAGGGATGGAGGAAATCCTTGAATCCTACAATTTAGGACTCATTAAGAAAGAGCATAGCCCACCGTTATACCGGCCTGTTGATGACGCTCTGGTACAAACCTTGATGCAGATCTATCAACGCCATACGGGGGATAGGAAAAACAAGCCGATTGTAATCGGAGGTGCGACGTTCGCACGTGCGATGCCGAATACCGTTGCATTTGGTGCACTGTTTCCGGAAGAAGAAAATCGAATGCATCAGAAAGAGGAATCAATCTCATTAGATTCTTTAAAAAAAGCGGCCTCTATTTACGCGGAAGCAATTTTTCGATTGACAGACGCGAAAAAACACAGTTAAAGGAAAGCAATCCGAAGATTATAACTCTTAAATAAGACGGCGTATTTAAAATTATAAGTTCATTTAAACTTATAATTTTTTCTTTGTAATTTTATAAAAAACAAGACATTAAGGAAAAAACAGTCAATGAGAGAATCAAGATTGTAAACATAAAACGAATAATATAGATAAGGAAACGATAAAGGGTAAGGAAAATGAAACAAAAGACAAAAAACATTGGATACGGTATGATATTTTTGGCAGGAAGCTTATGGGGGACGATTGGACTATTTGTAAGCTTGCTACATGGTATGGGTGCAGCTTCTTCTTTAATTGCATTTTTACGTTTATTTATAGGGTTTCTAGTTTTAATCCCTATTATGCTTAAAGTCGGGGGGACGAAACTATTCTCTATTGATAAGAAGAGTTTGTTTTTTTGCATTTTAATGGGGGTTCTCTCACAGGCTATGTATAACTTTTTTTATACAGAAGCCGTTAAAAGTGTGGGAATGATAACTGCTTGCGTGCTACTTTACATGGCTCCTATTTTCGTTTGTATCATGGCTGTGATTTTTTTCAAAGAAAACATGGGACGCGAAAAAGTGATTGCAGTAGCGGTAAATGTAATCGGATGCGCACTGGTTGTTACTGGAGGAAATATTTCAGCATTGAATTTGTCCGGCTATGGAATCTTTGCGGGAGTCATGGCTGGATTTTTGTATGCGTTGATGACGATTTTTGCGAAAAAGTTGTCCGGAAGCTGTGAGCCGCTGACGATTATATTCTACAGTTTTCTTTTTGGATGGATTACAATGGCATTGATTGGACATCCATGGCAGCATCTTGCCCTTTTAACGGATTGGAAATTTGCATTTACGGCATTAGCCTATGGAGTGATTCCTACAGTAGGAGCATACCTTTTCTATCTAAAGGGACTTTCTACAGGACTTGAAGCATCTAAAGCGTCGATGATTGCATCTGTAGAAACGATTGCTGCCGCATTGATTGGCGTCTTGTTCTTATATGAGACAACCGGACTGATTAAAGTGCTGGGCGTTTCTTTTGTATTAACATCTGTTTTGATCATGGAATTTCCTAAAAACACATCTCTGTCATCGGATCTGAAAAAACGGATAGGGAAAGGCGTGGTAAATTGAAAAACGCGATGGAGCTTCGATTTGCGCCGCCGGTATTTTGGAAAAATTAGAGGAAAAATATGTTTTCTTTTATATTGACAGGGAAAAAGAATTTGACTATGATAAAATTAATTGAAAAATCGGGTGAAGGACGTGGGAGACATTGCAGATTTTGTGCAGGGCCGAAGGTGTAATTGCGAAAAACTCTCAGGCAAAAGTACCGCGTCTGGACGAAACTCTGGGGAGATTCAGCTGTGCAGATGTACGGCTGAACACCGAAGAAGCAACCCAGAAATGGGGAATCTTTCAGGTCAGTGGACAGAGACGTATTGAAAAGTTATTTTCAGTACGTCTTTTTTTGTCCGTTGAGATATCAAATCAGCCTAAATTTATTGATGTAAGGAGATTGAAAATGCAAAAAACACCATTATATGATGCACACGTTGCACATGGAGGAAAAATAGTACCTTTTGGGGGATTTCTGTTGCCGGTGCAGTACCAGAGCGGCGTGATTACAGAGCACAATGCAGTACGTCAAAAAGCCGGATTGTTTGATGTTTCTCATATGGGAGAATTGCTGCTTCAGGGGATAGATGCTTTTTCCAATTTGCAAATGCTTTTTACAAATGATTTTTCAGGTATGGAAACCGGAAAATGCCGCTATACATTAATGTGCAATGAGGTCGGCGGTATCCTGGATGATCTTTTGGTTTATAAAATAGAAGAGAACCGATATCTGCTCGTGGTGAATGCATCGAACATTGAGAAGGACGAACGGTGGATAAGAGAGCACCTTACGGGGGCTGCACAGCTTGAAAACCTTTCTGAAAAAACAGCACAGATTGCTTTGCAAGGACCGCTTTCTTATCAAATATTGAGGAAGCTCTGTGAAGAGGGAGGAATTCCCAAAAAGTATTATACCTTTGAAAGAGAGGTGAATGTAAAAGGGATTTGTGCACTTATTTCAAAAACAGGTTACACGGGAGAAGAGGGATTTGAATTATATTGCAAAGCGGAAGATGCCTTGCAATTGTGGGAATTGCTTTTAGAAGCAGGAAAAGAGGAGGGATTATTGCCTTGTGGCTTGGGAGCAAGAGATACACTGCGTTTTGAGGCAGGAATGCCGCTCTATGGCCATGAAATGGACGACGAAATTACTCCTTTTGAAGCAGGGCTGGATTTCGCGGTCAAGATGAAAAAAGCAGATTTTATAGGGAAGCAGGCATTGGAAGCCGCAGATGGAAAAAATCGCATTCGTGCAGGATTGAAAATTCTCGGAAGAGGAATTGCTCGAGAAAAATGTGGTGTTTTTTATGGGAAAGAACAAATTGGAATTACAACATCAGGAACCCATTGTCCGTCTTTGAACAGTGCCTATGCAATGGCCCTTTTAGAGCACGGTCACAGCGCAGTAGGAACGCCAGTTCAGGTAGAAGTGCGAGGGCGGATGCTTGAGGCAGAAATTACTCAGATTCCCTTTTATAAAAAAGCGGATTGATAAAAAGAAAGAAGAAAATGAGATGGAGCCTCGGTAAATTGAAATGATAAGAACGAAAAAATCCCATTAGGAAAGTATAAGCGGAGTATGAGAAGAAAGCAGGGAGGAAAACAAAATGGAATTTAAAAAGGACCGGAGTTATGCAAAGTCGCACGAGTGGATGCGGGAAATTTCTGAGGAACGAGTGGAAATTGGGATTAGTGATTTTGCACAGGAGGCGCTGGGAGATATTGTATTTGTGAATCTGCCGGAACCGGGCGACCTGATAGAGATTGGAACACCTTTTTGTGATGTAGAATCTGTGAAAGCCGTTTCGGACATCTACAGTCCGGTTAATGGGGTTGTGAGTGAAGTCAATGAAGAACTTCTTGACAATCCTGCAAAGATAAATGAAGAACCCTTTACAGCGTGGCTGATTCGTGTGGAAAAGATTACAGAGCATGCAGAATTACTTTCTGCAGAAGCATATGAAGCATTTACAAAAGAGGAGGTGTAAGATGGCAGGCTACGTTCCTTCTTCGAAAAAAGAGCAGAAACAAATGCTGGAAGCCTGCGGCGCAGATACTTTTGAAGCTTTTTTTGAACAGGTACCAAATGAACTGAAATTGAAGAAAATGCTGGATTTGCCAAAAGGATGCAGTGAAATGGAAGTGAGCATGCAGATGCAGGAGCTTGCAGAGAAAAACCATGTTTTTCCCTACGTATTTCTCGGTGCAGGTGCTTATCGACACTATATTCCGGCACAGGTCCGTTATATCACTGGAAAAGAAGAATTTCTAACGGCCTATACACCGTATCAGGCAGAAATCAGCCAGGGCCTTTTACAATCAATTTTTGAATACCAAACCATGATTTGCGAGCTGACGGGAATGGAGGTTTCAAATGCGTCGATTTACGACGGAGCTACCGCTTCTGCGGAAGCGGTTTTGATGTGCAAAGAAAGAAAACGACAGTCTGCATTGATTTGTGAATCCGTAAATCCAGAAACCCTTCGCGTAATAAAGACCTATTGTGAAGCTGCGCGAATGGAAGTTCGAGTCTTGCCATCAAAAGAGGGGAAAGCGGATATCGATGCGCTTAAAAGAATGATGAATGAAGAGTTTGCTTGTATTTTTTTACAGCAGCCCAATTTTTACGGTTTATTTGAAGATGCCGAAGAAATAGGGAGAGAGGTACAAAAAAATGGAGCAAAATTTATTATGAATGTGAACCCGATTGCACTTGGCCTTATGAAAACACCGGCAGAATGCGGTGCAGATATTACCGTGGGTGAAGGGCAGCCTCTCGGTATGTCACTTTCCTTCGGCGGCCCATACCTAGGATTTATGGCAGTGAAGAGTTCTTTGATGCGAAAGATGCCCGGCCGCATTGTTGGAGAGAGTCTGGATGCTGATGGAAAACGTGCCTTTGTATTAACCTTACAAGCACGGGAGCAGCACATACGAAGAGAAAAGGCTTCAAGCAATCTTTGCTCTAACCAAGCCCTGTGTGCTATGCGTGCAGCAGTTTATCTTTCTGTTATGGGAAGCAGAGGCCTTGCAGCGGTTGCAGAGCAATGCTTTTCCAAAGCACATTACGCGGTGGAAGAGCTGTTGAAGATAAAGGGATTTAAAAAAAAGTATCCAGGAGAGTTTTTTCATGAATTTGTGACTGTGTCTGAAATGCCGGCAAAACAGCTGCTCAGAGGCTTGGAAAAGTATGATATTTTAGGCGGGCTTGTTTTATCGGAGTATGAAATCCTGTGGTGTGTGACAGAGAAATGCCAGAAAACAGACATTGATTATCTAATAGCTGCCGTAAAGGAGGTGTGTAAAACATGGAGCTGATCTTTGAAAAAAGCAGAGAAGGAAGGGGCTGTGAAATACTTCCTGAGTCAGAAGTGAAAGGGTATTTGTTTCCGAAAGAACATCGTAGAAGCAAACCTCCGAGGCTGCCGCAAATGGCAGAAAACGATATCAGCCGCCATTATACCGAGCTTGCGAAGCAAACGCACGGCGTGAACGACGGATTTTATCCGCTTGGCTCCTGTACTATGAAATATAACCCTCGTATTAATGAAGAGGCGGCTGCGCTAAAAGGGTTTACCGAGCTGCATCCACTGCAACCGGAGCACACCGTACAGGGAGCTTTGGAATTATTAAAGCGGATAGAGTGCGCGCTTTGTGAGATTACAGGAATGGATGCGATGACCTTTCAGCCAGCCGCAGGTGCGCATGGTGAACTGACCGGGTTGCTGATGATTCGTGCTTGCCTTAAGGCGCGTGGAGAACTGGAAAAGCGAACAAAAATTCTTGTGCCGGACTCTGCACATGGGACGAATCCGGCAAGCGCGGCTATGGCTGGATTTACCGTTGTAAACCTTCCCTCAGATACGGACGGCTGTGTTGATCTGGAAACGCTGAAAGCAGTATGCGGAGAGGATGTAGCAGGCCTTATGCTGACAAACCCGAATACACTTGGGATTTTTGAGCAAAATATACTTGAAATAACGAAAATCGTACATGATGCGGGTGGTTTGGTTTATTATGATGGCGCAAACCTCAACGCGATCATGGGGATTGTGCGGCCGGGGGACATGGGTTTTGATGTAGTACATCTAAACCTTCATAAAACCTTTTCAACGCCACATGGCGGAGGGGGGCCGGGAAGCGGACCCGTAGGCTGTAAAAAAGAGCTGATGGCGTTTCTGCCGCTTTCTGGTACTGCGCAGAAAGTCGATGAGAAATACCAGTTCAGCTGGAATTGCGACCACGCACTTTCCATTGGAGCAGTGCGAAGCTTCCACGGTAATTTTTTGGTTGTCGTAAAAGCCTTTGCTTATATTTTGTCACTGGGGGCAGAGGGGATTCGGGAAGCAGCCCAAAACGCGGTGTTGAATGCAAACTATTTGATGCACTGTCTGCATGATTTATACCCAATGGCATTCTCTCATTGCATGCACGAATTTGTAATTACGCTTGCGCAGAGCAAAAAAGAGAAGAATGTGTCAGCTTTAGACATTGCAAAAGCACTTCTTGATTATGGAATCCATCCACCCACAATGTATTTTCCGATGATTGTTCCGGAGGCCCTTATGGTAGAACCGACCGAAACAGAATCAAAGGATACCCTCGATGAAGCAGCACGCATTTTGCGTGAGATTTATCAACAAGCAGTGGAAAATCCACAAGAAGCGCACGAAAAACCCCGGCATACAGCGGTACGGCGATTGGATGAAGTAAACGCAGCACGCTATCCTAAGTTAAAATTTGAGTTTTAAAGGACAGAAGAAGGGGTAGATGCTTTCATAAAAATAGCAGAAGAAAAAAGCCTTAGCATAAGAGAAAAAGGAGAAAACAGGTTGGATGTAAGTATTTTTGATGTGACGGGGCCGATTATGATTGGACCGTCAAGCTCGCATACAGCGGGAGCTGCAAAGCTTGCTCGCATTGCAGGGCAGATTGCGGGAATGGATTTTACGCAGGTATCATTTGGGTTATATGGCTCTTTTGCCAAAACCTATCGAGGGCATGGGACGGATAAAGCACTCGTGGCAGGAGCTTTAGGCTTGCGGGAAGATGACGAGCGCTTAAGAGACGCTTTTTCTTTGGCACAAGAAAAAGAAATTACGTTTGATTTTTATGAAACCGATTTAGAGGGAATGCACGAGAATTCTGTAAAAATTACATTTTCACATACAGATGGAAGTAAAAGTGAAATTATAGGATCTTCTGTTGGCGGCGGGCAGATTGTCATAAAATATATTGATGGATTTGAGACAGAGGTGACGGCACAATCTCCTACCTTGATTATACGCCAGCAGGACAGGAAAGGTGTAATCAGCGATATTTCCACTGTGCTTGCCAGTAATAATATAAACATTGGAATTATGAAGGTTTCACGCCTTGCAAGAGGGCAGGTTGCCTCGACTGTAATCGAAACAGATGATGCAATTCCGCAGACTGTAGTCGAGGGATTGGAACAGATGAAGAATATCATTTCAGTAAAGGCAATCTAAAAAACGAGAAGAAGACAGGAGACGGTATGTACAATACGATGCAAGAGCTTCTACAGTTGTGTGAAAAGAAAAAAGCACCGCTTTGGAAAACAATTTTAGAAAATGAAGTAAATATAAAAGGATGTACGAAAGAGGAAATATGGAGGGAATTGGAAAGTCGTTTTGACGTTATGGTACAATCCGCAAAGACAGCACGAGAGAAACCGCTCTTTACTGCCGGAAACTTGATTTCAGGCGTGGCCTATACACAGCAGAAGCACGCAGAGAAGAAAGAAACTATCTGCGGAGGCCTGATCAATCAAGTCATGGCATATGCGCTCTCTTGCAGTGAGGTTAATGCTGCAATGGGGAAAATTTGTGCGGCACCGACTGCAGGAGCCTGTGGAATCGTACCTGCAGTGCTGCTTGGCTTTGCAGAGGGGAAAAATTTGGGTCATACGGTTATTTTACAAGGACTTATGACCGCATCAGGAATCGGTGCAATCATTATGAAAAATGCTACCGTTTCAGGGGCAAAAGGTGGCTGTCAGGCAGAGTGTGGCGTTGCCGCAGCGATGGCTGCCGCTGCGGCGGTAGAGATGAGCGGCGGAACCCCGGCGCAATCTATGCACGCATGCTCCCTCGCGCTAATGAATGTGATGGGCCTTGTTTGTGATCCGGTTGCCGGGCTGGTGCAGGTGCCGTGTGCCCAGAGGAATGCATCGCAGGCAGTTAATGCCCTGCTTAGTGCAGATCTTGCACTGGGCGGGATGGAAAGTATTATTCCGACGGATCAAGTGGTGGAGGCGATGTATCGTGTTGGAAAGCTTTTGCCGTACCAGTTGAAGGAAACGGCATTGGGTGGCTTGGCGCAGACGGAACGTGGCAGAGAACTATTTGATGAGCTCTTAAAATGAGAAATATGGGAGGGGGGAACGTATTGGAAAAGAAGGAATATGACCTTCTTATTATTGGAGGCGGGCCGAGTGGCTATGAGGCGGCTTTCAGAGCATCAGAGCTTGGATTGAAAACAGCACTTGTGGAAAAAGAACAGCCGGGAGGAACGTGCCTGAATCACGGATGTATCCCAACAAAGACCTTGCTTCACGCAGCAAAACGGTATCGCGATGCAAAGGAATTTTCCGAAATCGGGTTGTGTGCAGAGCGCTTGCAGTATGATTCAAAAAAGATGCATGAACATAAAGCGGAAGTAATAAATTCGCTGAAAAACGGAATCTTGTTTCTGCTTAAAACGAAGAAAATTGACTATTGGAACGGCGTGGCTACAGTAATTGGCAGACAGCAGGTAGAGGTGCAGTGGGGAGAGGAGGGAGAATCACGAGGGGAAAAGCAGCTCTTTCATGCTAGAAATATTCTTCTTGCAACAGGTGCGAAGCCGGTGCTTCCCTCAATAACGGGAATTAGTTTGCCAAAGGTATATACGAGTGAGCAACTGCTTGAAGCCGAGCTGCACCCGCAGCGGGTATTGATTCTCGGTGGCGGTGTCATCGGCGTAGAATTCGCGATGCTGTTGAATGCATTGGACTGTGAGGTCACAATGATAGAAGCAGAGAAACGGATTCTTCCTTCCTTCGACCGGGAGATTTCACAGAAGCTTTCTATGCATTTGAAAAAAAGAGGCATTATCATAAGGCAAGGCATAAAGGTGGAAAAAATTCAGGAGGGAAAAAAGGATGGGAAGGAACACCTACTTGTTTATACCTCAGATGGGATTGTAACAGAAATAGAAATGGTTTTGATATCTGTGGGAAGACGCCCAAATATAGAAGGACTTTTTTCTGAATCGTTTATGAAGGACGAAGTAAATGCGTTACAGGCGGAGAATGGACGATTGCTTGTTGATGAAAATTACCAAACTGCAATAGCGGGTATTTATGCAGCAGGGGATGTAATTGGAGGGATTCAGCTCGCACATGTAGCGGCTGCGGAAGGGATTTCAGCAGTAGAAGCAATTGCGAAAACTGCACGCAGCATGAAGATGCAGACTGTGCCGTCCTGCGTTTACAGTGATCCGGAGATTGCTTCGGTGGGACTGACAGAAGAAGCAGCAAAAGCACAGGGAATGTCTGTAAAAACCAGGAAATATTCTATGGCGGCGAACGGAAAGGCTTTGATTGAGGGGCAGCAGATGGGATTTATCAAGGTAGTGTATCTAGAAGAAACAGAAGCGATTGTCGGTGCACAGCTTTTTTGTCAAAGAGCAACGGATCTGATTTCTGAACTGGCGACTGCCGTGGCAAATGAATTGACAGTGCAGCAGCTTGCTTCGGTAATCCGCCCGCATCCTACTTTTTGTGAAGGGATTGGCCTTGCCCTTCGGTAAAAATATTTGTGACTGATGAAAATTTAAAGCTTCAACATAAAAACTTGTAGAAGCGGGAAGATAGACTTTTCTTTAAACCTTGAAACTACATAACTAAGATTCAATTTTATGAAAAAATTGAAATTATTTCCGAAACGTTTTTCTTGACAGAAAGAGCAAAAATAAACTATAATTAATTGTTATAAAGATATCTGTTTCAGGGCGAGGTGTAATTCCTCACCGGCGGTGACGAGCACATGCTATAAGTCCGCGAGCCGAAAGGCAGAATCGGTTAGAATCCGATACCGACGGTACAGTCCGGATGAAAGAAACACGACTCATTTTTTAATGGATGCGTGCAATTGGCCTTGAATGATTTCAGGGTCAATTTTTATTACCTGACAGATTCCTGCATAAAAGAAGCTTTGAGAAAAAGCAAAAGGAGGAATCATTATGAACGATTCACAACAAATGAAAAATACGGCAGTAAGCCGATCACAGAAAACAGCAAAGCTTGTAAAAATGTCCATGTTGGGAGCAATTTCACTGGCATTGGTCTTGTTGGTACGCATTCCTTTTCCGCCTGCACCGTTTTTGGTGTATGATCCGGCAGATGTTCCTATTTTTATCGGGACTTTTGCGTTTGGACCAATGGCCGGATTTATGATTACAGCAGCTGTAAGCTTTATTCAGGCATTTCCTTTGGGTGGAGATGGGCCCATCGGATTTTGCATGCATCTGTTTGCGACAGGAAGTTTTGTATTAGTATCTGGTTTCCTCTACCAAAAAAATAAGACAAGAAAAGGCGCGATTATCGCCTTGCTTGGCGGTGTTGTGATTATGACAATAACCATGCTTTTATGGAATCTATTAATTACGCCAATCTTTATGGGGGTTTCCCGGGAAGCAGTGATGGAGATGCTGGTACCGATTATTTTACCGTTCAATCTCTTGAAATCAGGAATTAATGCGGTGGTTACCTTTATCACATATAAATCTATTGCAAAATTTTTGCACAGGTAATTTATGAATAAAAAGAAAATATAGCACTTTAAAGGACTGCTGGATGACAAATACAGAAGTATTTTCCGGCAGTTTTTTCATGAAATGGAAATGGTTTTTTGTGGATTTTCATCGACAAAAAGGATAAAAAAGTGATATGATAAATTGAACTGATTTCAAAAGACAAAGAAGGGAAGATTATGAATATAAATCAATCGCTGAAGGGTATGCTTGCAGCGGCTTCGGCGTCCACATTATTTGCTTTTAGCTTCTTGTTTACAAAACAGATTACTGCTGAAGTTTCGGCATTTTCTCTTTTGGGCTGGCGTTTTCTTTTTGCATTTTTAGCGATGAGTTTTTGCATTGCGATAGGAATTTTTAAAGTGAACTTTAAAGGTAAAAATTTCAAACCATTGTTTTTGATGGCTATTTTCCAGCCTGTGATTTATTTTATGGCAGAAACCTTTGGGATTCGTATGACAACTGCTTCGGAAAGCGGAACCATTATTGCCTGCATACCAATCGTAACTTTACTGACATCTTCTGTATTCTTAAAAAAATACCCGACCAAAATGCAGATTACCGGAATTTTGGTTTCTTTTACAGGGATTGTGGGAATTGTACTCATTAAAGGGGCATCCGCCTCCTTTCATGTTGCGGGATATCTAGTTTTGCTTGCCGCGGTTTTATCGGCTGCGATGTTCACGGTTTATTCGACGAGAGCAGAAGCTTTTTCCAGTGTGGAGAAAACGTATATCATGTCTTTTTTTGGTATGGTAAGTTTTATCACGCTGGCCTCTATCGAACATGCTTTGGCAGGAACGCTTCCCCAATTTTTTATGCTGCCAATAAGTAATATGAGGTTTTTACAGGCAATCCTATATTTGAGTATTGGCTGCTCTGTTATTGCTTTTATTTTGACAAATATGGCAATTGAGGTGATTGGAGCGAACCGCATGACCTCCTTTGTTGCACTTACGACGGTAGTTACGGTTACCGCAGGAGTGGTATTTTTGAAAGAGCCTTTTTCCTATAAGCAGGCTATCGCTACACTGCTTGTAATTGTCGGCGTTTATTTGGCGAATCGGGGGAAACAAAAATTACAGCAAGAGGAAAACATTGCGGGACGTTTTGAAATGACAGAAAATGAGGCAAAGGAGGAGCTGCTTTTATGATGCCGGGAAAACATTTAATTATGAAAAGTGAAGAAGATACAAAAAGGTTTGGAGTTACACTGGCTTCTCACTTAAAAGAAGGCAGCATTATTGCATTAATTGGAGATTTGGGCACGGGGAAAACGACACTGACGAAAGCGATTGCAAAAGGCCTTGGAGTTCAAGAAATGATTACAAGTCCAACGTTCAGCATTGTACAGGAATATGACAGTGGCCGGCTGCCGCTTTCTCATTTTGACGTTTATCGAATTGGTGAAATAGAAGAAATGTATGAACTTGGATATGAAGAATATTTTTACGGAAAAGGTGTCTGCATTGTTGAATGGGCAGATTTAATTGATGAGCTGTTACCGGAAGAATGTATCCGGATTACGATTTCTTACGGTAAATCCGAGAATGAACGGATTTATTTTATGGAAAATTACGATATGGAAGAAGGGTCGATATGAATTTATTGGCAATTGAGACGACCGGCGCAAATGCATCTGTCGCGATTATAAATGAAAGTAAAAAGATTTGGGAAGAATACTGTGATGAAACTATGAATCATCTGCGTTTTTTAATACCGATGATTGAAACACTGCTTGAAAAATGTGGGCTGAAAATACAGGACATTGATGGGATTGCTGTCTCAGAGGGGCCAGGCTCCTTTACGGGCATTCGAATTGGAATAGCAACGGCAAAAGCCTTGGCACAAGCTCTTAATCTGGAAATTGTATGCGTGCCCACCTTACGAGCCTTTGCCTATGGTGCAGTAGAAGAAAAGAGAATCCTATGCCCTATATTTGATGCGAGAAGGAGCCAGGTCTACGCAGGAGCTTACATTTGGGAAGCGCAGGGTGTTTGTACACAGCTGATTGATGATGCAGCTTATATGCTGGAAGATTTTTTGAGACAGATGCAAGCGGTCTTAGAAAAAACAGGGCAAACAGAAATTCTGTTTTTTGGCGACGGGATTTCATCTTATAAAGAGCAGATTGAAGAATGGGCACAGGGGTTGAAGCATGAAAATGCACAAGGAACTCAACCTGTAATTGATTTTGCACCAGAGGAACGACGCTTTCAGAAAGCCTCCTCCGTTGCGGCATTGGGATATAAATTATGGGAACAGGGAAACGCACAAAACCTGTTTCAAGCAAAGCCTGTTTATTTGAGACAGGCGGAAGCACAGAGAAAATTAGAAGAAGCGAAAAGGAGACTTGTGCATGAATGAACTTTTGATTCGAAAAGCGGAGGAACGCGACATCAAGGAAATGACACAGCTGGATCAAATGTGCTTTGCGATGCCGTGGAGCGAAGAATCATTTTATGATGAGATTGTAAAAAACGAATTAGCATATTACGTCGTGGCGGAAATTGGGCAAAAGGTAGTCGGTTATGTAGGTTCGTGGATGATTTTAGACGAAGGCCATATCACTCACGTTGCGGTACATCCGGGTTTTCGTAAAAAAGGAATCGGACATGCCATGCTGTCTCGTCTTTTTGAGTATTGTGAAGAGCACGGTGTGGTCAGCCATACCTTAGAAGTCCGCCCATCGAATCAGGCGGCATTGACGCTTTATGGGCAATTTGGATTTCAAGAAGCCGGCAGGAGGAAAGCATATTACGAGAATAATGGTGAGGATGCGTTAATTCTTTGGAGGCGTGCGGAGAATATATTTCTGAAAGCACAATGAGAACCGAAAAAAAGATAAAAAAAGAATAGAAAAAAGGCAGAAAGCTATACTAATTTTAAAGTCAAAAATCTTTTAAATTGTGTATAGCCGAGGTCATACTTCTCGGCAGAGGAGGAAACTATGAGGTGGAATATCACTTCCGGAGATGATTACTATGCAAATGATTATGATTATTATCCAAATGATCAGGATTTTTATGCAAATTCATCCTATTGCAGCCGCTTTACGCGACGGGGAGATGTAACCGTATTCAATATGAGTGATTATCAATCCTGTGAGAACTGCAGACATATGACCCCGGAAAATCAGTGCCTTTTGAAAATGCAGGGTCAATTTATCAGCGGCCGTTAAAGAAGTGCGGCCGAGAGACGACGGGTTTGACCTGCTTTTGGAAAGGGAGAAAAATGAAAGACGGGAAATGGATAACGATGGGAATTGAAAGCAGCTGCGATGAAACCGCCGTTGCAATTTTGCAGGACGGAAGAACAGTTCTTTCAAATGTGATTTCCTCCCAGATAAAAGTGCACCAAGTTTTTGGCGGCGTTGTGCCGGAGATTGCTGCACGTCATCACTTAGAAAATGTGAATGGTGTTTTGCAGCAGGCTTTAGAGGAAGCCGGAGTGTCCTTGGACGAAATCGATGTCATCGGTGTCACTTACGGACCGGGCTTGGTCGGGGCGCTCTTGATTGGATTAGCGTCAGCAAAAGCAATGGCATTTGCACTTAATAAGCCATTGGTCGGCGTTCATCACATTCAAGGGCATATCAGTGCGAATTATCTCGAACATCCGGACTTAGAACCGCCTTTTTTGGCGTTTGTGGTCTCGGGTGGGCATACACACCTTGTGAATGTAAAGGGATATAACGAATATGAGGTGCTGGGCAGAACGAGAGATGATGCAGCAGGTGAAGCCTTTGACAAGGTAGCGCGCGTTTTAGGACTTGGCTATCCGGGAGGACCGAAAATTGATCAGCTTGCAAAAGAGGGAAACCCTTGTGCCGTTGACTTTAAACGTGTTTATTTAGAGAAAGGAAGCTTAGATTTTAGTTTCAGCGGACTCAAAACCAGCGTCCTCAATTATTTAAACAAAGAAAAGCAAAGAGGCGCCGAAATTCACACCGCAGATGTTGCCGCCAGTTTTCAGCAGGCGGTGGTTGATGTATTGGTGGATAAGGCGGTTTTCGCAGCGAAGCTGCACGGAAAAAATAAAATTGTGTTGGCCGGCGGCGTTGCCGCAAACAGCGGATTGAGAGAAAACCTTTTGAGAGCGTGCAAAAAGGCCGGAATTGCACTTTACGCACCGTCTCCAATTCTTTGTACGGATAATGCCGCAATGATTGCGTGTGCGGCGTACTATAAGTATCAGGACGGTCTTGTAGATGATCTGACATTAGATGCTTATCCGAACTTAGCGCTATAAAAAGAAGACGCTATAAAAAGAGGAACCTGCCTGCTTTGACAGACACGTTCCTTTTTATAATTCAAATAGTTATAGATGAAGAGCCGTTTCTATGGCAATGAAAAGCCAGGGTAAAAAGATTGCAGGAATCATATTTGCCACTTTTATCTGTGGCTTGTCCAGGATGAAATTAATACCGATTGCTGCGATAATCAGGCTGCCCACAGCAGACATTTCTGTAATGATTTCTGTAGTCATCAAGTCTTTTACAAGACCGGAGCTCAGTGCAATTGCGCCTTCATATAAAACGACAGGGACAGAAGAAAAGGCGACACCGATACCAAGAGATGAGCCGAACATAATAGAAAAGACACCGTCAAGGATAGACTTTGCGTATAGCATTTCATGATTTCCTTGAAGTCCGCTGTTCATACCGCCGATTACGGCCATAGAACCTGTACAAAAAACGACACTGGCAGTGACAAAGCCCTTTGAAAAGTTTCCCTCACCAAAACCCATTGCGCTTTCTGCCCACTTACCGATTCGGTTCATCTGCTTGTCAATGTCTAAAAGCTCACCAAGGGTACTGCCGATGACTAAAGAAAGAATCAAGAGCATAATCCTCTCATTTTGAAGAGAGCCGCTGATTCCGATAAAAAGAACACTCAGCCCGAGCGCTTTGTTTGTTATGTCTTCGAAGCGTTTGGGTAGGCCTTTTAGTACAAAGCATCCGACAAGAGAACAGATAATAATTGCGATTCCGTTAACAACGGGGCCGAGTAAATGTTGCAGCATAGTGATATATCCTTTTCTTTTTCATTCAATTTATCCTTATTTCTGAGAGCTTGAATATAGTCTTTCAGGAAATTTTCCCTCTTTTGTCCATTCTATCTTTTCAGAAATGCAAAAGCAACCTTATTTTAATCCGCGGATTTCAATATCTACACAGGTGATATTAAAAGCAGTCATCTTCTCTACTTCAGCAGCAATGCTTTTTTGAAGCTGTATTGCGGAAGAAATCATATTGCTTCCAAATTTTGCATAAACAGGGATACGAAGACTCAGGCCATCGGCTTCATTGTGAACGGAAATACGAAGAACTAGGGCGATTCCGGGCGTCTGTGCAGCGAGATAGGTGACAATTTCGGAGATAACGCGATCGGAGATTGAATAGTCACCGAGGTAGCTGTAAGTAGGGCGTACCACCGTTTTTTCATTAAATGTGGAACGTTCAGAGCTTTTTCCGCGAAAAATCCGCATAGGGTCTAGAAAATAGCCGGAAAACTGTCGTTTAACCTGAAAGGTGGGCGCTGGAATTACGTGTTTTCCAAGCTCTTGTCTTTGCCGTCTGGCTGTTTGACGCTGTGTTTTGGTCGTAATCGCTTCGATGGGGATTAACTCAGAGAGTGGGGGCAGGTCTAAGCGGCTTATAATTCGCTGTATCATTTCCTCAGAGGTGCCTAGAATTAAAATACTGGAAGGTGCAAGCTGTAAAATTTTTTCTTTTACCTCCATACGATGTGTTTCTTTTGAAAAAAGAGCTGTTTTAATGGCTCCGATTTTTGTTGTCTGCCGTTTTGCGGAGATTCCAGCCTGTATCCCGGTTCCATAAATAAATAAACCATCATCGATGACCGCTTCTATATTGCGCTGCTGGCAGAGCGTCATCGCTTGAAAGCTTTTTCCGGTACCGCTTTTTCCGACTAAACCATAAATTTTCATAACCACCGTACTTTCTTCGTCCCGTGGACAAAAACTTTGCCGTGAGGGCACGGCTCCTTCTGTAAAAATAATCTTAACAGGAATTTATGCTTTCTGACAAAATATTATTGTTAAATCAAAGGGAATCTGCTATAATAACGGTACTTACTTTAAAACATAACAAAGGAGGAATTAGATTATGGCATATGTAATTGGTGAAGGTTGCATCAGCTGCGGAGCTTGCGTAGCAGAATGTCCTGTGGATGCAATCACTGAAGGTGATAGCAAATATGAAATCAATGCTGATACTTGCATCGAATGCGGTGCATGCGCAAACGCATGTCCTGTAGATGCTCCGGCACAGCAGTAGTTGTATCCGAAATAAAATGCAGATAATAAATAACCGTTTCATTTGAAACGGTTATTTTTATTTGCTATTCCATGTGATTGATGTGGTATGCCAAGGAGTGTAAACTGTCGCTCAGGTGTACGTTTTCCAGAGCAATATTTTCTCCGACATCCAAATCCATCGGCGCAAAATTCCAGATTCCTTTGACCTTGCCCAGAACAAGCTTATTTGCAATCTCCTGTGCACTGTCTTTGTTTGTGCAAATGATACCGATGTCAATTTGGTTTTCTTCTAAATAAGCCTCCAGCGTATTGGAATCCATAACCTCAATGTCATTGATTCTAAGACCAACTAATCTTGGATTGACGTCAAACATTCCGCAGACGATAAAGCCAGCTTTGTAGTAGTGCGTATAATTGGCCAGCGCCTGACCTAAATTTCCGCATCCGATGATAATCATTTTGTATTCCTGAGCCAACCCTAATATGTTGCCGATTTGTGTATAAAGGCCTTTGATATTATAGCCGTAGCCTTGTTGGCCGAATCCACCGAAATTGTTTAGATCCTGCCGGATTTGTGATGCAGTATAGCCGATTAGTTTACTTAAATCATTAGAAGAAATCCGGTCAATGTCCTTTTTCATCAATTCCTCAAGGTACCTGCGGTATCTTGGAAGGCGTTTGATTACTGCTTTTGAAATTTTTCCATTGTCTTTCATTCTTGTTCTCCATTTCAGCAGACGTGTCCGCCGCTTAATTAATTGATAAAAAAAGCACCATGCAATGTGTGCTATTATAGTTTGTATCCTTTTTATAAAAATAAATACAATTTCATTTTCATTATAGCATTTAAGTACTGGCGATACAATAAAAAAAATGATAAAATATAATCTTGGCTGAGGGGACTCATGTCAAAAAACATATAAAAATGGGGATGAAACATGATTGTATTATCAGCAAACAATTTAACAAAGCATTATGGCGCAGAGCCTGTTTTGTCAGGGCTTTCTTTCCATGTAAACAAAGGAGACCGCATTGGAATCGTTGGCGCAAATGGTGCAGGAAAAACGACTTTGCTGCGGATTCTGGCAAAGGAATTGATGCATGATGAAGGTGAATTTTTTGTATCAGATAATACGACATTCGGATATTTGAAACAAAAAGATCAGTTTGAATCAGAGAAAACCGTCTATGAAGAGATGCTGGCTATTTTTGGAGATATCATTGATATGGAACAGGAGCTCGCTGAACTTTCTCAAGAGATTGCAGAGCGATCGGCAAAGGGCGAAGAGGTACAACGCTTACTGCATCGATATGACGAAATGGCAGAAGTTTTTAAAGATAAAAACGGATATGGATATAAAAGCGAAATAAAAGGGATATTAAACAGTATGGCTTTTTCAGAGGATTTTTTTGGAAAAGAAATCTCTCTGTTGAGCGGCGGAGAGAGAACGAGGCTGGCATTGGCGGCTTTGCTTTTAAAAAAGCCGGATATCCTGCTTTTGGACGAGCCTACGAATCATTTGGACATCGGTACTTTAAAGTGGCTTGAACAGTATTTGAAGGCGTATACGGGCACGATTATATTGATTTCACATGACCGTTATTTTTTGGACCAGACAGTAAATCGCATCTTTGAGGTTGAATATCATAAATTGGTCACCTATGACGGAAATTATACCCAATATGTTGAAAAGAAGCGTTTTCGGCAGGAGGATGCCTTGCGCCGTTACGAGAACCAACAGAAAGAAATTGCGCGTCAGGAAGAGATGATTCGAAGATTTAAGCAGCATGGGACCGAGAAGCTGGCAAAACGTGCGCAGTCCAGAGAAAAGCGCTTGGATAAAATAGAAAAGATGGAACGCCCGGAGGAGAGAAACGGAAAAATGCGTATCCGTTTTAAAGAAAAATTTTCAAGCGGGAATGATGTTATTTTTGTCAAAGAGCTTTCAAAATCCTTTGGGTTTGGAGAAGAGCGGCGCCTTCTTTTTTCCGGCGTGGAAATGGATGTAAAAAAAGGAGATCGTATCTGTCTTGTGGGCCCAAATGGAATCGGAAAAACCTCTCTTTTGAAAATTATTATGGGAGAGCTGTCGGCAGACAGCGGGCAAATTAAGGTTGGGCATAACGTCGTATTCGGATATTACGATCAGGAACAAAAGCTTTTAGGCGGTGCCAATACCGTGCTTGAAGAGCTGCATAATGACTATCACCTTTACAATGAGACGGAGCTACGATCTCTTTTAGGGCGATTTCTGTTTCAAGGAGAAGACGTGTTTAAGCAGGTCAGTATGCTGAGCGGCGGAGAAAAAGCAAGACTTGCATTGCTTAAATTGATGCTTTCCGGTGCAAATGTACTGGTTATGGACGAACCGACCAACCATTTAGATATTGAGTCAAAGGAAGTGTTTGAAGAAGCACTCCTAGATTTTCCGGGAACACTTCTGCTTGTGTCGCATGATCGATACTTTTTAAATAAGGTACCGACCAATATTTATGAGCTGTCTGAGCAGGGAGTTACGACGTATGCAGGCGGGTACGACTACTATTTAGAGAAAAAGCAATCGATTGTATCTGGGAAAAGCTACTTGGGAGAACTCGGAAAACAGACCTCGTCGTTGACGAAGCCGTTACAAGAGGATTTTGTATCCAGTGAGAAAGAGAAGAAGCAAATACAGCGACGGCTTGCAAAAGAAAAAGAAGCGGCAAAGCGGAGAAGAGAGAAGCGTCTAAAGGAGTTAGAATCGCAGATTGCATCGCTTGAAGAGGAAATTGAAAATATAGAAAGCGCGATGTGCAAGGAAGAGATTTTTTCTGATTTTGAAAAGAGCCAAGCTTACAACACGCGTTGTGAGGAAGCGAAACAACAGCTGGAAGAAATTTATGAAGAATGGATGCTTCTAAATGAAGAGGAAGTTGAATAGAAGATAGAGAGAAGAAAATTGGCATCTGATTTTTTGTGATAATTTTTAAATAATGGTTGCAGACTACAGGGTGTATGCTTATAATGGATTTTGACATATGAAACAGAATCCTGAGTTCAGGGTGCCAAGATTCAAAAAAACAATAGAAGCGTATGCTATTTGGAGGTACATTATATGGTATTTGAAAAAATTAAGGAAATCATAGTAGAGCAGCTGGGAGTAGATGAAGATGATGTAACAATGACGACACATCTCATGAAAGACTTGGAAGCAGATTCTCTTGATGCAGTTGAAATCATTATGGGGATTGAAGATGAATTCGAAATTGAGATTCCTGACGAGATGGCTGAGAAATTTGAAAGTGTCGGAGATATCGTAAGATATGTAGAAGATAAAACAAATGAATAATATCCTGGAGTGAGGAAATATTATTTTTATAAAAGACATTTGAAAAAACAAAAAATAAAAGAAAGGAGCTGTTTTAAGAAAAATAGCTCCTTTTTTTAAAAAATATTTATATTTTCTATTGACAACAGAGAACTCGTGTATTAAATTAATGTTAGCACTCGATAATGGTGAGTGCTAACAAAGTGAAAAATCAATTTAAATACATAATTTGAAAGGAGAGTTTATTAAAATGAACATCAAACCTTTAGGCGACAGAGTCGTAATTAAAAAATTGGAAGCCGAAGAAAAAACGAAGAGCGGCATTGTTCTTCCCGGCGCTGCAAAAGAGCAGCCACAGATGGCAGAGGTTGTTGCAGCAGGTCCTGGCGGCGTAGTAGAGGGAAAAGAAGTAAAAATGGAAGTCAAGGTTGGCGACCGCGTTATTTTCTCTAAATATGCAGGAACCGAAGTGAAATACGACGGCGTAGAATATACAATTGTGTCACAGCGTGACATCTTAGCGGTAGTAGAGTAAAGAGAGAGGGGAGTTTTTAAAATGGCAAAAGATATTATTTACGGCGAAAATGCCAGAAGAAAATTACAAGCTGGAGTCGATCAGCTTGCAGATACGGTCAAGATTACATTGGGGCCTAAGGGAAGAAATGTTTTGATTGAAAAAAAATTCGGTTCTCCGTTGATTACCAATGACGGTGTAACGATTGCCAGAGAAATTGAGTTGGAAGACGGTTTTGAAAATATGGGTGCGCAGCTTGTAAAAGAAGTTGCAACAAAGACCAATGATGTAGCCGGAGACGGTACGACAACTGCAACCTTGCTTGCACAGAGCATCATTCGTGAAGGCTTTAAGAATGTAGCTGCCGGTGCAAATCCTATGATTCTGAAAAAAGGAATTCAAGGTGCCGTTGATATTGCTGTAGAAGAAATCAAGAAAATCTCAAAAAAAGTAGAATCGAAAGAAGCGATTGCGCAGGTTGCTTCCGTTTCTGCAGCAGATGAAGAAATTGGAAATCTAATTGCGGAAGCGATGGAAAAAGTCGGAAATGAAGGCGTTATCACGGTTGAAGAATCCAAATCCATGGGAACGACTTTGGACGTAGTAGAAGGCATGCAGTTTGATAGAGGCTACCTGTCAGCATACATGGTAACCGATACGGATAAGATGGAAGCGGTTGTTTCCAATCCATACATCTTAATTACAGATAAGAAAATCTCTAACATTCAGGAAATCCTTCCTGTTTTAGAGCAAATTGTTCAACAGGGTAGAAAGCTGATTATTATTGCGGAGGATGTAGAGGGCGAAGCACTCGCAACCATCGTTGTAAATAAATTAAGAGGAACCTTTGATTGTGTTGCTGTAAAAGCACCTGGCTTTGGTGACAGAAGAAAAGAAATGCTGAAAGACATTGCAATCCTTACCGGCGGTCAGGTTATTTCCGAAGAGGTTGGTTATGACTTGAAAGAAGCAACGTTAGATATGCTTGGTACCGCAAACACGGTAAAGGTAAATAAGGATACGACAGTTATTGTGGACGGTGCAGGTGAGCAGTCTGAAATCCAGTCCAGAGTAAATCAGATTAAAGCGCAAATTGAAGAAGCAACTTCCGACTTCGACAAAGAAAAATTGCAGGAAAGACTGGCAAAATTATCTGGCGGTGTAGCGGTAATTCAGGTTGGTGCTGCAACAGAAACAGAATTGAAAGAAAAGAAGCTGAGAATTGAAGATGCGTTAAATGCAACGAGAGCTGCGGTTGAAGAAGGAATTGTTTCCGGAGGCGGTACCGCACTTGTGAATGTAATTCCGGCAGTGAATGAATATGTAGAGACACTCTCCAGTGATGAGAAAACCGGTGCGGCAATTATCATGAGAGCGTTAGAAGAGCCGGTTCGTCAGATTGCAGAAAATGCTGGATTAGAAGGCTCCGTTATCATTGCCGAGGTAAAGAAGAATAAGGCAGGAATCGGCTTCAATGCAGCGACAGAGAAATACGAAGATATGATTGCGGCAGGAATCGTAGATCCGGCGAAGGTAACACGCTCTGCACTGCAGAATGCGGCTTCTGTTTCCGCAATGCTTCTGACAACGGAAGCTGGGATTTCTGACATTAAAAAAGACGAACCTCCAATGCCTCCAATGGGCGGCGGAATGCCAGGAATGATGTAATGAAACAATAAGTAAATATTCTTAAAATGAAGATATAAGAAGCAGGCTTTGGTGTAAAATACCGGAGCCTGTTTTTTTTAAAAAAAGATAGCAAAATACCGGTAGCTTCGGATATAATGAATACATGATAATTAAGGGAGGCAAAGTATGAATACGGCAGCAGTGGCACCGACAAATTCCGAACGGAAACAGGCAATTCTCTATATGGTGATTTGCGCAACAATGTGGAGCATCGGTGGTATCTTTATTAAAATGATTCCTTGGAATGCACTTGCAATTGCAGGGATGCGGAGCGCAATTTCCGCGATGATTGTATATGCTTATATAAGAAAGAAAAAAATAAAGCTTAAGTTTGTCAAAGCCGCTTTTTTTAGCGGTTTCTTTATGAGCGGAATTTTTTTGTGTTTCGTGATTGCAAATAAATTGACGACGGCAGCCAATGCCATCGTGCTTCAATTTACCTCACCGGTATTTATTTTGATTTTGTCTGCAATTTTTTTGCACAAGAAGCATAGAAAAGGCGATTTAATTACGGTGGCGGTAACGCTTGGGGGAATTTCTCTGTTCTTTTTCGACCAGCTGACACCAGGCGGAATTTTGGGGAATTGTTTTGGAATCTTAGCTGGTCTCATGGTGGCTTGCGCTTACCTAGTAGTCGGTGAAGTGGATGAAGAGACGAGAATGACCGGCATTCTTTTGGGGCAGCTGTTTACCGCTGTCGTCGGCGTTCCTGCATTTTTTATTACACATGCAGAAATTTCCACCCCTGCTGTGCTGAGTATTTTGGCTTTAGGAGTCTTTCAGCTGGGGATACCTTACGTTTTGTTTGGCCTTGCAATGAAAAACGGCTCCGCTTTGGCATGTAACCTAATCGGAGCCATTGAGCCGCTTTTAAATCCGGTATGGGTGTTTTTGTTCAACGGGGAGGCACCGGGATTTTACGCACTAATCGGAGCTTGCATCGTTGTGGTTGCAATCACGGCTTGGTGTGTTTGGAATGAACAAGCCAACCGGAAGGCAGAGCAGGAGCAGGAAAAAGAAAATCAAAAAATTCCGCGGGATTCGACAACGGTAGAAAAAACAATTTGAGTCTGCGTTTTCCCAAAGTGTTGCAGGCTGCCGACAAATGCGTCTAACTTAGAAGGCGTGGCGAAGCAGACTTTAATCAACATGGAGTAGGCTCCTGCCACATGGTGGCATTCTGTTACATTTGGACAATCGGTGATAAAGCTGGTGAATGCTGTCTTTTCTTCCGGAGGCATGGTGAGTTCGACAAACGCAACGATAGGAAATCCGAGTTTTTCCATATCAACGATAGCGTGATAGCCTTTCAAAATGCCGCGGGTTTCGAGTTTTTCGATTCGGGCGGCTACGGCCGGCGGAGTTAGAAATACATGCTGTGATAATTGATTGAGCGAGATACGCGAGTTTTTTTCTAATAATGATACAATTTTTCTGTCAATGTCGTCCATCAGAACCTCCTGTTTAATAACATAACTTTATTATAGGTACTTTAAAAAATGAAGTAAAGTGCCTATTTTTTTTTGTTATAAAAATTGTAGGATATTCTATTCTTTAAATAACAAGGGAGAAGCTGTTCTCTATTTACCTAGTAAAATACTCGTGGTATTCTTTGGCTGAAATAACAAATAAAGAACAAAAATAAAGTGAAAATATAGGAGGTAGAACAATGAGAATGGAATCAGACTACTTAGGGAACATGGAAGTAGCGGAGGAAGCGTATTACGGGGTGCAGGCTTTACGGGGGAAAGAAAACTTTTCGATTACCGGAAGGCCGATGCATCCGGCTTTGATTTCAGGAATAGCAATTATTAAAAAAGCAGCAGCACTTACGAATGCGCAGGCAGGATTGTTGCCAAGAAACATTGCAGAGGCTGTTTCGATGGCTTGTGATGAAGTGATAGAAGGGAAGCTGAGAGATCAGTTTATACTAGATGCCGTACAGGGGGGCGCCGGAACATCTGCAAATATGAATGCAAATGAAGTAATTGCAAATCGTGCAATTGAAATCTTAGGGGGAGAAAAAGGTAATTATACCATTGTACACCCAAATGACCATGTGAATATGGCACAGTCCACAAATGATGTGTATCCAACGGCCGGAAAGCTTGCTATTTTATCCTTGTTGCCCAAAAGTATTATTCAGCTGCAATGGCTTGAAGAGGCTCTTGAGAGGAAAGCTGTAGAATTTGATGATGTATTAAAGATGGGAAGGACGCAGCTTCAAGATGCGGTTCCTCTTCGACTGGGGCAGTCCTTTCGTGCGTATAAGCATATGGTAAAAAGAGATATTGTGCGCTTGGAAAAGGTACAGGAAGAAGTTAGAAGTTTGAACATAGGAGGAACAGCCATTGGAACTGCAATTAACGTCAGCCCGTCATATTTAGATCATATTGTTGATGAAATCCGGAAGGTGAGCGGACTTGATGTCATGCATGCAGAGGATTTAATTGATGCAACACAGAATTTAGATGGATTTGTGGCAGTTTCTTCTGCATTGAGAACCTGTGCAGTAAATTTATCTAAGATGTCAAATGATTTGCGTATTTTGTCCAGTGGACCGAGAACTGGAATTGGAGAAATTAACCTTCCTCCAAGACAAAATGGCTCTTCTATTATGCCGGGAAAGGTAAATCCGGTTATCCCTGAGGTTGTTTCTCAGATGGCGTTTTTAGTCATTGGTAATGATATTACCATTACAATGGCGGCAGAAGCAGGGCAATTGGAGTTAAACGCATTTGAACCGGTGCTCTTTTATAAGCTGTTTGAATCCATACAAGCACTGGAAGGTGCAGTGAAAACATTGACAGGCCACTGTATATTGGGAATTACAGCAAACAGAGAACGCTGTGCGGAGCTTGTCGAAAAAAGTGTGGGAGTCGTTACAGCTCTTTGTCCGTATATTGGTTATAAAAAAGCGGCAGAATTGGCAAAGGCTTCATTAAAAAATGAAATACCGGTGAGGGTTCTGGTACAGGAAGAAGGGATTTTAAAATCTGAAGAATTGGAACGAATTTTAAATCCAATCAGTATGACTGGTGAGGCGCTTCACGTTCAGGCAAAATAAAAATCTAGACATTTTCATTTTGATATGGCTATAATGAAATAAGAGTTTGTATCAGGCGTAAAAGAGGTTGTGTATGGAACGGATTGCGGTGATTGCAAATAACAAAAAATATGCAAAGTATCTGACAGATAACCTAGAAACGTATTTTCGGGATAGGGCAGAGTTTCATTATTATGGAACCAATGAGATTGAAGAGATGGAAACGATTCGGGAAAAATGTGTTGTGCTGTCAGCTTTTACAATTTTCCAGCAGGTAAAGAAAAAGACAACGAAGGAAGCAAGGCTGATCATCGCAGATTTGACGTTAAATCGTAAATTTATTGACCGCCTTTATAAACTTCCAAAAGTGACCAAGGCATTGTTGGTTAATATCGATTATCGTTCATGCATGGAAGTGATCACAATGATATACAGTGCAGGCTTTAAAGATCTGGAATTGATTCCATTCTATGCAGGGTGTCGGTATGATAAATCGATTCGAGTTGCGATTACCCCGGATGAGGAACAGCTGCTTCCTGCCGAAATTACAACAGTAATTAATATAGGGCAAAGAGTGGTTGACCTGAGCTGCATTTGGGAAATTGCAGATTATTTAGGGATTACAGAACCATTTTCTTCTGAGGAAGCGGAACATGCGAAAAAGGATATTATATCTTCCAATATAGGGATAAAGCGTGTCTTAGGTGAAAATGAAAGTCTTGCAGAGCAGATAAATGTACTTTTAAAATTGGTGAGGCAAGGGTTTTTGGTTACTGATATGAAAGGCAAAATCTATTTAAGCAATGATATGGCAAAGCAAATGCTGAAAAGCCGCACGGAAATCATTGAGGGATTTAATATCACAGAGGTTTTGCCTGAGCTGCAAAATGCAAGTGGACATCCCTATGGGGAAGAACGCAGCGGAGATTTAATTAATGTAAATGGTGTGAATTTGATTGCTTCTGTGACGAAGATCATTTCTCATGATGAGATCAAAGGAAGCGTTATTGTGCTGGACAATTTTTTGGAAGCAGAAAACAGACAGCATAAAATTCGACGTAAGATTACTGGTTACGGACATACTGCAACGTACACCTTTAATAATATTTTAGGAGAAAGTGAAATATTAGCAGAAGCGAAAAAAATTGCAATGCGCATGGCAAAGTCAGATTCTTCAATGATCTTGTATGGAGAAACCGGAACCGGTAAAGAACTGTTTGCGCAATCCGTGCACAATTACTCAAATCGTGCGGGGTATTATTTTGTAGCGGTCAATTGTTCGGCACTGCCTGAAAACCTTTTGGAAAGCGAGCTGTATGGCTATGAGGAAGGTGCTTTTTCGGGAGCGAAAAAAGGCGGTAAAATTGGATTGTTTGAGTTGGCGCACCAAGGAACTTTATTTTTAGATGAAATCGGAGAACTGCCTTTAGCACTACAGGCAAAGCTTCTTCGTGCAATTGAAGAAAAAAAGATATTGCGAGTCGGTGGAATGAATTTAATTGATATTGACGTACGAGTTGTTGCGGCAACCAACCGAAATCTTTTGGAAATGGTAAAAAATAAGGAATTTCGAAGTGATTTATATTACCGTTTAAATGTGCTTCCGATATTTATTCCTAGTTTAAAGGATAGGGGGAGTGATATTTTTCTGCTGTTCGATTCCTTTAAAAAATCACTTCATGCAGAATTCGAGCTGTCTGCTGAAGCGAGGTCTGCTATGCTCTCTCATTCTTGGAACGGGAATATTCGAGAATTAAAAAATAATGCAGAATATCTGGCGAATCTTGAAAAAAAGAAAATAGAAGTATCGGACTTACCATTCGCAGAGAAAGATAAGGATATAGATTGTTTTGGAATGGATTCAAAAAAAGATGCACATTTAATCAACGACTTTTTGCAGATGGAAAAGAATAGCTTAAATAAATATTCTTTGATTTTAGAAGAAATGGAACAGGCTTACCGACATCGCGAGCGCATTGGTCGATACAGCTTGCTGAAACGGGCAAACGATAAGAATGTATTTCTTACAGAGCAGGAAATCAGAACGGTATTGGCTAAGCTTTGTGCTTATGGATTTGTCGTTTCTGGTAAAGGCCGAAAAGGAAGTGAGATTACAGAATTAGGAAAAATTCTTCTAAAGCAGATAAAATTAAAATAGTATTAATATAGGTTCAATAGGTTGATTTAAGTAGCCAATTGAGCCTATATTTTTTTCTTTCAAAAGCCTAAAACAACGTAAAAAACAAATTAGGGAATACATTTTGAACGTAGAAACGGTATTTTTCAAGGTGGGACGATACAAAGATGGATGAAATGACAGATAATTTTGAAAATTAATTCTATTGGCATGGTCTTTGCTTAATATAAAAGTAATCGTATTTATTTTATTTTTAAAGGAGGTTTGTTTATGGATGCAGCTCAAGCAGTAGATTATGGAATGTTAGCACTCATACCGCCGATTCTTGCAATTGGATTGGCAATTTGGACGAAGAACATCATTGTTTCTTTATTCATTTCCATTATCATAAGTACGACCATTTTAAATGCTTGGAATCCGATTGTTGGATTTACTTCAATGATTAAGGACTTTATGTTCGTATCGTTGGAGGATTCGATGAACACGCAGGCATTGTTTATGATGGTTATCATAGGCGGATTTGTGGCATTGCTCACACAATCCGGAGGGGCGATGGCCTTTACTGACATGGTAACGAAAAAAGTAAACACACGTGCAAAATGCGAAGGAGGCATTTGGCTGGGAGGCTTGTTTGTTTGGTTTACGGATAATGGAAATTCCTTAATTGTAGGACCTATTTTTGAGGCACTTGCAGAACGATTAAGAGTATCTAGAGAAAAATTCGCTTATATTTTAGACTGTACAACATCTCCGATTTGTGCAATGATCCCGATTATCGGCTGGGGCGTTTACACAATGAGCTTGATTGAGGCCGAATTAGACGTAGCGGGAATTCATGAAGTGACCAGCTGGGATGTTTTTATGCAGGCAGTTCCACTTAATTTTTACGCAATATTGACTTTATTAATGGCAGGAATTATGGCATTTACTCAGTGGGATTATGGTCCAATGCTGCGGGCGCAAAACCGTGCGATGAAAACGGGAGAAACTTTGCGGGCGGGTGGTACACCTATGCGCAGCGAAACAAAAAAGATCGAGTTACCAAAAGGTGTTACCCCCAAAATTTATACTATGATCGTGCCATTGGTGGTTTTGCTTGTAGTCATGTTCTCTTATCTGACAATGAAAGGTTTATGGTATACAAAGGTTGCGGGTACGGATATTCGTACGGCAATTGCATCTGGCTTCCTTTGTGCAACTTTAGTATTGATTGCAATTTGTGTAAAAGAGAAAATTTATGATTTCAATAAATGCTTAAGCATCATTACCGGCGGGATGAGCAATATGATGTTTATGTGTGTTGTATTGGTGCTGGCATGGTCTCTGTCCGGGGTTACCAAAGCCATCGGCACTGCGACTTATTTAACGGAGGTTTCTCAGGGGCTTCTGAATCCCGCACTTCTGCCTTGCATCGTATTTGTGATCGGTGCGGTGATGTCACTGGCAACCGGTACCTCTTGGGGAACCATGGCGATTCTAATGCCGATCGGTCTGCCTATGGCAATTACGTTTGGCGTATCCTTGCCGTTAATTTCTGCGGCAATCGTCAGCGGAAGCTTATATGGGGATCATTGTTCACCGATTTCAGATACAACTATATTGGCTTCCATCGGGTCTGCATGCGATCACATTGACCATTTTGAAACACAGATGCCTTATGCGACAACCGTCGCTTTGATTTGTGCCGGAATGTTCTTAGTGGCCGGATGGAATCCGACGCCATTTATGACATTGGTAGCCATCGTCGTTTTAATTGCCGTAATCTTTGCATTACATAAGATCTATGTCGGAAAATACGGTCATGAAAAAGACATTGTAAAAGCTTAGAAAAATAAGCATACACAATTGATAAAAGTTAAAAAAAATGAAATTTTTGGAGGGAAAAATGGAAAATCAAATTATTAACTTAGATAAATGCCTTTCACAAAAAAAACCATTGCCGGATATTCAGGCAATTGACGGAGAACGTTGGTTTCCTATGGATACCACAATTACAGAGGATATGACAACTTATTGGGGCGGTGACTGGGGTTGTTCCTCTGAGGTTAATAAGCTTAGGGCAGTATTGATGAGAAGACCTGGTAAGGAATTAGAAAACTTTGATTATAAAGAGGTTCGCTTCCGCGCACCTGTTGATGCTGAAATATGCAGACAGCAGCATGATTTACTTGCGGACTATTACAGAAGTCACGGTGTAAAGGTATATTATGTAGAAGAGCAAAGGGAAGACCGTCCGAATGCAATTTTTGAACGGGATAACTTATTTATGACTCCAGAGGGGGCGATTATTACTCGTCTTGCTATGCCGCTGCGCAGAGGAGAAGAACGATATACGGCGCAGACTGCTGCTAAGCTTGGAGTTCCAATTGTAAAGACAATTGCCGGCGATGGTATCTTTGAAGGCGCGAATGCTGCATGGGTTGACCGTCATACCGTTATTCTTTCTTTGTCGAGCCGGGCTAATGCGTCTGGATACCAGCAAATGGCGGACGAATTGCGCCGGCAAGGGGTAACAGATATTATTACAATGCAGATTCCTTACGGGCATGCACATGTCGATGGACTTTTGAATTTTGCAAGCAATGATACGGTAGTGCTGCATGCCTGCCAGGTACCTTATATGGTCGTAGACGCATTGAAGAAAAAGGGTTACCGTATTTTGGAAACACCGTCCTTAACTGAAACCAAGTATTGTTATGCGACAAACTTCGTTGCGATTGAACCGGGCCATGTTGTTATGAGCGTAGGTGCGCCAAGAACAGTAGAAATGATGGAAAAGGCAGGGATAAAGGTGGATGTCTTAGATCTTTCTGAATTGAATAAAGGAAGAGGGTCGGTACATTGTATGACCGCCTTCTTAAAACGAGATGAAAAATAACTAGATAAAAAATACTTTTTAAAATGCAAATTTGAAATCCTTCTATATAAAAAGAAAAGTGATATAATATCGCTTTTCTTTTTGTTCCTGTTTATTTGACAGTTCCTCCGGCGTACACAATGCTCGCTTTTGCTAAGACCAAAAGTGGGTCGATAAAGCGTTCATCAAAGGGGTAATACTCTGCGGAAGCTGATAATTCTGTACAGCCTAAAATAAAGGTGGAAGCACCCAATGATTCCATTTCCGATACCGCCTCAAACAAACCTGAAATTTCGAAAGACAGGTTGTTTTTTTTAATTCCTTCATAGATAAAATTCATGACTTTTTTCTGGTGAATGGACGGCTTTATAAGAGTGATTCCGGCTTTTTCAAAATAGCGGTCATAGATGCCGGATTGCAGAGTGCCGTCGGTGGACAAAAGGCCGATTCCCTTTGCTGTAGCAAGCTCCGATTGGATGTGATTTACTATTAAATCCAGCATATTCAGAATGGGAATTTTTGAAATTGACGATAATTCAGGATAAAAATAATGTGCGGTGTTGCAGGGCATGATTAGAAAATCCGCGCCTGCAGTTTCAAGACGGCGGATAGAGCTTATCATTTCTGGAAGCGGGTTTTCAATCCCTGTCAAAATGTACTTTGTACGGTCTGGAATTGCAGTGTTGCTGTCAATGATAATGTGTAGCTGTTCCTGGTCAGACTCTGCTTTTGTATGAACTGTAATTTTCCTGTACAGGTCGGCTGTTGCGAGAGGTCCCATACCGCCTAAAATGCCGATTGTTTTCATCCTTTTTCACCCTTTCCCGTTTTACTAAAAATAATTTTTGTACTTCTATAAATCATTGTAACAAAAAAAATGAAATACGCAAGGTAAAACAAGCCAGATTTGCAGTCACGACAAACGCATGAATATTTTTAAGTATTTATAAGAATGAGAAAAGTGTATAA
>CAUQTI010000021.1:0-46953 GCA_963521065.1 uncultured Anaerovorax sp.
GGCGAACGTTGCCAGTTTTAAAAGAGAAGTTATCTTTGGATAGCTTCTTTTTTTTTATGTAAGAAAACCTTATGGCTAAGGAAATAACCCGCCAAGTACCTACCTTATATGATTAGGCGGGAAGGTGCCCATTTTACGCAGGCTTTAGCCGCAATGAAAAATAGGACAGCGAAGCGAGTGAAGTGAGCGTAGGAGAGAGCCGGAGGCGAACGTTGCCAGTTTAAGAAGAGAAGTTATCTTTGGATAGCTTCTTTTTTTCATATATAGAAGGAAAAGAAAAAGCCATAAAGGTATAATTGTATTCAGTTCAGTTTTATGTTAACATAACAGTAGAAGTTTTTAAAATACAAATCTATATTTGTTATGTTAAATTATTTGATATAAGTGAGAACAACTGTTAAAATAAAGAAAAATGATATTGAATTTGGAGGGTTTTATGAAATTTTTTATTGATACTGCAAATATAAATGAGATAAAAGAAGCTGCTGCATGGGGTATTTTGGAAGGGGTTACAACAAACCCAAGTCTGATTGCGAAAGAAGGAAGAGACTTTAAAGAAGTTGTAAAGGAAATTACAACGATTGTTGATGGTCCGATCAGTGCAGAAGTATTGAGTGATGATAGCAATGGAATGATTGATGAGGCAATTGAGCTGTCTGCTATCCATAAAAATGTCACAATTAAAGTACCTATGACTGCCGAAGGCCTAAAAGCTGTAGCAGTTTTAAGCAAAAGAGGAATTAAGACGAATGTAACTTTAGTATTTTCAGCCAATCAAGCTTTGCTTGCGGCCAGAGCCGGAGCTTCCTATGTCAGCCCGTTTGTCGGAAGAATGGATGATATAGGAAACAGCGGTGTGACTCTTATTGAGGAAATCGCGGATATCTTTGCAATTCATGAGATTCAAACAGAGATTATTGCAGCAAGTATACGGACTCCAATGAATGTGACGGATTGTGCAAAGGCCGGTGCACATATTGCGACGGTGCCATACTCTGTTTTTGAAAAGATGTTTGAGCACCCACTTACAAAGACTGGAATTGAGCGTTTTAAAAAAGATTGGGATGCTTTAAAGCTTTAATCGCTTCTTGATTTTGTTTGGCGAAATTTTAGTTTTATGCTATACTTAACTGCGGAACATGAGGAATCCAACTGCAAGCACGAAATCAAAAGAACAGAAGAAAAGAGAGGGAGCAATATGACTGTCGTTAAAATTGTTTTTGTAGTGCTTCTGTGTATTCCGGTCGTATGTGTTTCATTTTTTTTATTTGAACGATTATTGGATGAATATATAAAGGTAAATAAATACGATAAAAAACAAAGCGGAAAAGTGGAGCATATAGAAAAGTATAGGCAGAGAAAACGCAGATATCATTAAGGAGAGCACAGTATGAGAAACGGGTTGTTTATCACCTTTGAAGGACCGGACGGTTCCGGGAAAACAACACAAATTCAGGAATTAAAAAAATATTTAAATGAAAATGGCTATAATGCTGTTATAACACGGGAACCGGGAGGAACACCAATTAGTGAAAAGATAAGAACGATAATATTGGACAAGGAGAACCGGGAAATGGAGGCACTTACGGAAGCATTGCTTTATGCGGCTTCCAGAGCGCAGCATGTTAACGAGTTGATTCATCCCGCATTAAAACGGGGATGTACTGTTATTTGTGACCGTTTTGTGGATTCCAGTATTGCATATCAAGGGTATGGCAGAAAACTAGGTGACGCGGTAAAGGTGATGAATGAAATTGCGGTGGGAGATTGCGTACCGGATGTGACATTCTTATTGAAGCTGAACCCTGCTGTTGGCAAGGCGAGAATTAATGCTGCGGAATTAGATCGTTTGGAATCAGAACAAATATCATACCATAATGAGGTATACCAAGGCTATATGGCGCTTGCAGACAGATATCCGCAACGAATTATCTGCATTGATGCGGACCGCAGTATTGAAATGATTCAAAATGAGATCCGCGGGCACATTTTAGACTTACTTAAACTACGAGGATGAAATGGAGAAACAGAAAAATGGAGGCACATTATGGGATTGATGGACAGAAAGAGAAATGAAAAAGTAATCAGTCGCTTATTGCACTCCATTCACAAAGAGACAGTGTCTCATGCCTATGTATTTGAAGCAGATCGTTGTATGGATAAGCTGGATTTTGCAAAAAACTTTGTAAAGGCAGTTCTATGCAAGGAGGACGGAATTGATGCATGTGATTTGTGTGTTTCTTGTAAGAAAATAGATCATGAGAACCATGAGGATGTATTTTATGTTTTTTCGGATGGCGGAAGCATCAAGGATGAAGCGATTGAGGAATTACAAGGCCGTTTAAAAAAGAAACCTTTATCCGGTGACCGGAATGTAGTGATTGTAGGGGATGCGGATACTATGACGCTTCGTGCACAAAATCGTTTTTTGAAGACACTGGAAGAGCCTGCTCCTGGAACTTTAATTATTTTGCTTTCGGAAAATACAGAAAATCTGGTAAAAACAATTTTATCACGCTGTGTAGTGATCCATCTGAATACAGATACAAGTGATGAAATATTGGAAGCTAGGGAACAAGCCGCTCAGCTTGGAGAGCTCTTATTGAGAGGAGATCCCTTTTATAAAATATGTAAGAGAGTAGAAGCTTTTACAGAAAATCGAGAGAATGCATATCTTTTTCTTGATGCGCTGGAAAGCTGGTTTCGAGATTTGATGTTAGTTCCTTATGATCGAAATCAAACCCTTTTATTAGAAAAAGGAAAAACAGATGAATTAAAGCAGCTGCATTTGCGGTATGATATGAATAAGGCTTATCGTATTGTCGCGGCGATCGAAGCCGCCAGGCGGGAATTAAAACAGAATATTAATGTTTCTTATGCACTAAAGAATATGGTGCTGGAAGAATTTTAAGATAGATGCCGCAAGGCTGGAGGAGTGTATGGTAAAAGTAGCGAGTGTACGGTTTAAAACGGCCGGTAAAGTATATTATTTTGATCCCGATGGATTAGACCTCTTAAAGGGGCAGCATGTGATTGTTGAAACAGCACGCGGGATGGAGTATGGTACCTTAATTGCGGACATTAAAGAGGTAAAAGAAGAAGAGCTGGTTCAGCCTTTAAAAAAGATTGTCCGTCTTGCTGATGAAAAGGATGCACAGGTACATGCGGAAAACGAAAGAAAAAAAGAAAGAGCAATGGTACTTTGTCAGGAGAAAGTGAACAAGCATAAGCTTGTAATGAAATTGATTGATGTAGAGTACACATTTGATAATAGTAAAATTATCTTTTACTTCACTGCGGACGGAAGAGTGGATTTCCGCGAATTAGTAAAAGACCTGGCAAGTGTCTTTAAGATGCGAATTGAATTAAGGCAAATCGGAGTTCGGGATGAAGCGAAGATGATGGGCGGAATCGGAAGCTGTGGAAAAGCACTCTGCTGCCACTCTTGGCTGCCTGAATTTGAGCCGGTTTCTATTAAAATGGCAAAAGTACAGAATTTGTCCCTGAATCCAACTAAGATTTCAGGTATTTGCGGGCGACTCATGTGTTGCTTGAAATTTGAGAACGATGTTTATAATGAATTGAAAAGAGGGATGCCGGATGTCGGTGAACGAGTTAAGACGGAAGATGGAATGGCATTTGTCGTAGACTGTAATATTCTTGAAAATAAGATAAAAACACGTTTGATTCTTGAAGAAAAATCAGAGGACAAACCTGAAAAATTATCAACTGATTTCTATTTCTATAAAAAAGAGCAGATTCGCAGAGTGGATACAAAGCGCCGCAAAGAAAAGGAAGAGGAAATTGATCCATCCTTATTAGAAGAAATAAAGGAACTATTAGAGGATTAAGGGATGGATAATTTAGAAAGACTGATGCCGGGGGAGCGTTTAGATGAAATCGGATTTGGGAAACTTCGTCTGATTCAGAAACCTCAAAGTTTTTGTTATGGAATTGATGCCGTCCTTTTAGCTTCTTATGCAAACGTGAGAAAAGGAAGCCGTGCATGTGATTTAGGGACTGGAACCGGAATTATTCCTCTTATTTTGAGTCATAAGACGGAGGCTGCGCAGATTTGGGGTGTTGAAGTGCAGGAAGCCTCTTATCAAAGAGCGGTTCGAAATGTTGAAATGAATCAATTATCAGACCGTGTACACATGCTGCATAGTGATGTAGTGGATATTACAAATTTTTTTCAAAAGGATAGCTTTGATGTAGTTCTATCTAATCCTCCATACATGGGGAATGTAAATGGTTTGAAAAATGCAGCAGAAGAGAAAACAATTGCTCGTCACGAGACGTCAGCTGGATTGGAAGTGTTCATTGCGGCGGCAGCATATCTTTTAAAAGAGAAGGGTGATTTTTATTTAGTCCATCGTCCAAGCCGTCTCGTAGATATCTGTCAATTAGGGAGAAAACATCGTCTTGAACCGAAGCATATTCGATTTGTCTCTCCAACTTATAAGAAAAAACCGAACATTGTGTTGGTACATTTTGTAAAATACGGGGGAGCTGAATTGAAATTTGAAGATCCACTATTTGTCTATGAAGAGGATGGCGGGTATACACAAGAGATTTTAGAAATTTATGAACGGACACAATAATAAGAAACCATAATAAAAAAACTCGTTTTTAAACGAGTTTTTTGTATTTACATCATATTAGCCAAACAACAAAGGAAATATTTAATTGATTAAAATGAAACCATTTAAATAGCCGTCATTTGCGAACAGGTTTTTAATTCAGTCAGATGTTCTTACCTTTTAGCTTATAAAGTTTTTAATTCCTTTATACAATTTGAACATACATTTTTATCATGTATTCTCTGAACATCTTTCGCATTTCCACAGAAAACGCAAGCTGGTTCATATTTTTTTAATAGAATATAGTCACCATCCACATAAATTTCAATTGGATCTTTGATTTCAATATTTAAAGTTCTTCTTAACTCTATAGGGAGCACGATACGTCCCAATTCGTCGACTTTACGAACAATGCCTGTTGCTTTCATAATGATTCCCCCTCACTAGATTTTATTCCAAATTCATTCCAAAAAAGATATACCTAATATTAACATTTTGGAAAATAATAGTCAACATGTTATTTCTTTTGCTTTATTAACAGGTTTTTCAATGATGCCAAAGCATTTGTAAGGTTTGTCACAGCGGAAATTGTGCTTTGATTATTTTTTAAAATATCAGAAACTAAACCTACGGAGGTACTGATATCGGAGACTACTTTTTTTGCTTCCTCTGCGCCTTCTGCCGCAACTCCAGATGCAACTTCAATATCTTGAAGGATTCTTGCCAGTGATTTAGCGGAAGGAATCAAATTTTTTACAAATAGGATGCAGTAGTATATTAGGAAAATAATCCCAAGACCAATCAAAATCATACCTGCATCTCCAAGAGTAATTGTTATACCCATTTTCTACTCCATTTCTTTTTCAAAAACTTAATTAAATAATTTGTACTTTTCTTTATTATCGCCTAGTCTTCCAAAATTTACAACATTTTTTTTGAAGTATCCGCATAGGATTTCTAATAGCACTTTATATAAAAGGAAAAGAGGCGAAACAGAGATGATGAATTATATTTGGGTAGGAATGCTGCTTCTCGGAATTTTATTTGCCGGAATTACAGGAAATTTTAGTGCATTTTCAGATGGATTAATGGAAAGCTGCACAAATGCAATTGAATTTGTAATTGGCCTTGCTGGGATTATGGCCGTATGGAGCGGCATTATGAATATTGCAAAAAAGACAGGGCTAATGGATGCTGCGGCTAAAATTTCGCAGCCCTTCATGCGCTTATTGTTTCCAGGAGAGCGGAACCACGAGACTGCAGCAGCAATTTTAATGAGCTTTTCTGCGAATATATTTGGAGCCGGAAATAGTGCAACTGTGTTTTCGCTGCAGGCTATGACCTTGCTGGATAAGGAAAATCGTCTCGGAGAACGGGCAAGCAATGCAATGTGCATGTTTGTTGCAGTCAATATGAATATGGTGCAGTTAATTCCAATTACTGTTTTAAAAATGCGAAAAGATGCTGGCTCTGCATTTCCTGAGAGTATTATTATTCCTGGGATTTTAGTTGGATTTATGACGATGCTTTTAGCTGTCATACTTTGCAAATTCTACGAAAGGCAGGATAGGGGATGAGTTCCGTATTAAATGCATTATCCGTACTTTTTATTCCCGTTATGCTGACATTTATCATTGGATATGGGCTGATTAAGCGTGCACCGGTGTATGATTATTTTATTGAAGGGGTAAAAGAAGGGTTGCAGTCGGCAGTTGAAATTCTCCCTTTTATTATAGCAATTTTTGTCGGAATTGAAGCACTTGTCTCTTCTGGTGCAATGGACTTTTTTGAAAGCTTAGTTCGTCCTATTTTCTCACGTCTGGGAATCCCGGAGGAATTAACCTCTCTTATCTTACTTCGCCCTGTTTCTGGAAGCGGTTCACTAGTAAACCTCCAGCATGTGTTGGAATCTGCAGGAGCAGATAGCTTTGCAGGAAGGACAGCTTCTGTTATGATGGGCAGCTGTGAAACCGTTTTTTATGTTTTGGCATTGTATTTTGGAGTTACGAGGGTGAAGCAGGTGCGTCATGCATTATCGGTCGGTATCATTACTTATATTGCAGGCATTTTTTTATCTGTTTGGATTTGCTCGTATATTTAATTTAAAATATGTTTAAACTATAGTAAGAAGAAAGAGGTCATCGAAATATGTTTTTTGTCCCCCTTTAGCATAGAATATGACCTCTTTCTTTTTGTTTAAAAGCGAGATTGACAGAAAACGTAAAATAAAATAGAAATAAATAACTTTTTGTGGAAAAAGCAAAAAAATATATCACTGCTTTCTTTATAGATTCCTATTAATTTTTTTGACAAGCCATTTAAAAATGAGTATAATAATCAAGGATATAAGGAAATTATAGTGAAAATCTTTAGGAATATATTTTAAATTGGAATCGTATTATTTAAATATTTTGGAGGAAATCAGTGGCAAAATTTTTAGTTGATAAATCAGGACCCCTTTATGGAGAAGTAGAGATAAGCGGATCAAAGAATGCTGTTTTGCCGATTATGGCAGCGACGATTTTAACAGAGGAAAAATGTGAAATTTCTGATGTGCCAGCTTTAAGAGATGTAGATGTTATGTGTAAGCTCTTGCAGAGTGTTGGTGCGAGTGTAGGAGAAGAATATACAGAAAATAGTATCAATATTGAAACAAAAAAGATTGTTGCAGAAGAAGCTCCATACGAATTGGTTAAGCGGATGAGAGCCTCTATTTTAGTTATGGGGCCGTTGCTTGCCAGAACCGGAAAGGCAAGAATTTCACTTCCGGGAGGATGTGCAATTGGTGCACGCCCAATTGAGCTGCATTTAAAAGGCTTTCGCGTCTTAGGCGCTAAAATTGTGGAAGGACACGGTTATGTAGAAGCGACTGTGGACAAGCTGGAAGGTGGCAAGATCTATTTAGATTTTCCCAGCGTAGGAGCTACTGAAAATATCATGATGGCGGCAACTTTGGCTGAAGGTATCACTATTATTGAAAATGCAGCAGAAGAGCCTGAAATCGTCGATTTAGCTAATTTCTTAAATAAAATGGGGGCTAAGATTAAGGGCGCAGGAACAGATACAATAAAGATAGAAGGTGTAGAACGCCTGCATGGCACAAAGCATGCGATTATTCCAGATCGGATTGAAACAGGAACCTTTATGGTAGCGGCAGCAATTACCCGTGGAAATATATTGATTAAAAATGTAGTTCCTGACCATGTGAAGCCAGTCATTGCAAAGCTTGTAGAATGTGGCGTGGAAATTGAAGACGGAGATGACGGAATGCGGGTTCGAGGAGATGTGAATCCATTGATTGCTACGGATATAAAAACAATGCCATATCCGGGATTTCCTACGGATATGCAATCTCTATTTATGGCATTTCTGACTACAGTAGAAGGAACCAGTGTTGTAATTGAAACGGTATTTGAAAACCGTTACATGCATGTCGGCGAGTTGAATCGAATGGGTGCAAATATTAAGGTCGAAGGAAAGAGTGCGTTGATACAAGGAAAGAGAGAGCTGCAGGGTGCGCAGGTAATCTCTACGGATTTGCGTGCGGGGGCTGCTTTGGTCCTTGCAGGCCTTATGGCAGAAGGCACAACGGAGGTTTCAGAAATTTATCACATTGAAAGAGGCTATGCTTCTTTTGCAGAAAAGCTTCGGAACTTAGGTGCAAAAATTACGAGAATAGAAGATTAAAGTATTTTTTGAATTTTTTCAGCATAGGTTTAGTAAGAAAGTCTAATGACAGACTTATTTTACCAAGCCGGAGGTGTGCGATGAAGGTTCGAAAGATACAACTGATAAAAATATCCACCATATTATATTTTATGGTGGTTTTTTGTTTACTTTTGCTTCCTTGTTTTTTGGTTTCGGTTTATCCAAAAAGTGATAATGAAGAAAAAGAATTGCCTAAAAAAGTAAAGTATGATCAAATGATTGCGGTTTTTCGGACAGAAAGTGGACAAACGGAACACGTTTCCTTAGAGGATTACGTTGCAGGTGTTGTAGCAGGGGAAATGCCATCCAGTTTCGAGCCGGAAGCGTTAAAAGCGCAGGCCGTAGCTGCAAGAACCTATGCAATTTCCAAGATACAGAGGAGTGGAGACAGCGGCTTTCCAAGTGAGCATCCGATGGCAGCACTTTGTGATTCGACGCATTGCCAGGTGTATCGTACAAAAAAAGAGCTTTTAGGCCTAAAATCGGAGGAATGGATGAAGACCGGCTGGCCAAAGATTGAGGACGCTGTGGAAAAAACAAGTGGAGAATTGATGTATTATCAAGGGAAGCTAGTCGAACAACCGCTCTTCCATTCTTCAAGCGGGGGAAAAACCGAAAACTCTGAGGACGTTTTTGTTGCGGCAGTTCCCTATCTGCGGAGCGTCTCCAGCCCATACGAAGCGGAGGCAACCCACCAAAATGAGAAAATTACTCTTTCTATCAGTGAATTTCAGAAAAAGATGAAAAAGGCTTATTCTAAATATAATTTTGGAACGCTGAATGCGGGAAATATAAAGATTATAAGCAGGAGTGAAGGTGGGCGGGTAGAAAAGATTCAATTAGGAAATGCTGTTTTAGAAGGAAGAAATGTAAGGGATGCCTGCAATTTGTATTCCGCAAATTTTAATATTAAACTGAGCGGAAGCAACATTGAGTTTACAACCATGGGTTATGGGCATGGCGTTGGAATGAGCCAATGGGGAGCCAATGGAATGGCCCAAAACGGTTCAAATTATAAGGAAATTTTGACGCATTACTACAGTGGTGTCGAAATTCGATAGAAAACAAAAAAAGCCTTGTAATGCTGCAAGGCTTTTTAAAAACTATTTATTCTGTTTTGGCTGTTTTACGGGATGCAGACAATCCCAATTAGACACTTTCTTTTGCCGCATCTTTTTGCAGCAGATATTCTGCAACCTTATAGATATCACCGGCACCCATCGTGAGTACTAAATCATTTTCTTCTGCATTATTAATTACAAAATTTGCGATTTCATCAAAATCAGAGATATAATAAACCTCTTTATTTGGATAGACTCTTTTAATTTCGGAGACTAGTTCTTTTGAACTGATCTTGTAAATATTCTTTTCTCTGGCTGCATAAATTTCTGCCATAACAATTTTATCTGCATCATTAAAGGCTTCTGAAAATTGCTCAAATAAAGCAAGCGTTCTTGTGTAAGTATGTGGTTGGAAAAGACACCAAAGTTGATTGTGAGGAATATTTTGAGCTGCTTTCAGGGTTGCTTTAATTTCAGTCGGGTGATGTGCATAGTCATCAACGATGCGAATGTTATTTCTTGTGACGCCCATCACGTCAAAGCGGCGTTGTGTTCCCGTGTAAGTATTTAGTGTACGAATGATATCTTCAACGGAAACGCCAAGGCTGTGACAGCATGCAGCAGCTGCAAGGCTGTTTGCAATATTATGCTCGCCCGGAACGGAAAGCTGTAAGGAGCCGAGACAGACATTCTGATGGTACAACTCATAGGATGGCATGCCTAGTGAATTGAACTTGATGTTTTCTGCGTAATAGTCACATTTATCGTTGAAACCAAAGGTAATGACAGTACACGTCAAGTCATCTAAAATTGACTTCACAAAAGGGTTCGCATCGTAAGCGATAACAAGTCCGTTTTCAGGAACGAGCTTGGAGAAACGGCGAAATGAGTTTACGATATGGTCGATGTCTTTAAAGTAGTCCAAATGATCTGAATCAATGTTTAAGATAATTTCAACTTTCGGATGTAGACTTAAAAAACTGTCCATATATTCACAGGCTTCTGTGATAAAGTAATCACTTTGCCCAATTTTAACGTTTCCGTCAAATTCAGACAGGTTACCTCCGACAAGAAGCGTAGGATCTTTCTTTGCGTGCTCTAAAACGAGGGAAACCATAGAGGTAGTGGTCGTTTTTCCATGCGTTCCTGAAATGGCAATGCTTGTTTCATAACCATTCATCAGGGCTCCAAGGGCTTCCGCTCTTGATACAGAAGGAATCCCTCTGTCTGAGGCTTCCTTTAGCTCTGGATTTTCCTGAGAAACGGCAGCAGAGTAAATAATTAAATCAACGCCTTGAATATTGGCCGCATCGTGTGAATAATAAATATGAGCTCCCAAAGTCTGTAATTTTTGTGTTAAATCACTCTCTTTTATATCGGAACCAGATACTTCATGGCCTCTTGCTAATAAAATTTCAGCAATCGCAGAAAGACCGATTCCACCAATTCCAATACAATGTACATGTTTAAATTGAGATAGGTTAAGCATATTCGCCTCCATATAACCGTATAAATAAATCCTTTTGGTCATTTATTCTATTCTTTATTGTTCAAAATGTTATTTTTTATTCTGCCATCGGTAAATCATTTACAATTTACTGCATATAGGCACAACAAATACATCCATAATATTTCATGGGTTGCTATTTATTATACCATAAACCGCGTAAAAGATGTCGTTTATTTGACAAGCCGGCAAAAAACAAATAGAATCAAAATACCAAATAAAAAAAATTGTTTTCAGATAAAGATGGAGGAGGTTGCCAAATATGAAACGGACAGAACGTGTGGGTGCAATGGTGCATATTTTATGTCAAAATCCCAATAAGAGCTTTTCTCTAAATTATTTCTGCGATTTGTTTCAGGCGGCAAAATCCAGCATTAGCGAGGATGTAGCAGCGGCAAAAAAAGCAGTAGAGTATACAGGACTTGGAAGAATTGAGACAACCGCTGGATCGAAAGGCGGAATGAAGTATATACCTTGGATATCCACAGACGCAACGGAAGGACTTTTAGAAGAATTGAAGGAGAAGCTTTCCGACAAAAGCAGAATTTTAGGGGGCGGATTTTTGTATACCTCCGATATTATGTTTGACGCAGATTTAATTCGCCGCGTCGGAGAAGTGTTTGCTAAAAAGTTTGTGTCCTTAGAGGCCGACTATGTGGTGACCATTGAGACGAAGGGGATACCGGTTGCTCTGATGACGGCACATATGCTGAATCTGCCAATGGTAGTGATTCGCAGAGAAAGCAAGATTTCAGAAGGATCTACTGTCAGCATTAACTATTTTTCAGGTTCTACAGAAAGAATACAGAAGATGTCGCTTGCAAAAAGAGCGGTGAAGGCCGGAACAAAAGCAATTGTCATAGATGATTTTATGAGAGCGGGAGGAAGTGTAAAAGGAATCAGTGATATGTTAAGAGAATTTGACGTTGAACTTGCCGGGGTGGGAGTCGTCATTGCTTCCATGACGCCTGAAAAGAAGAAGATTCAGAATTATTTTACATTACTCCATTTGGGAGAAGTGGATGAAGATTCCGGAAAAATTACGATAATGGGAAATGAGGAAATCTTGACGTAATTTGGAAAATTGTGAGAAAAAAGGTTGTGATAGAGAACCGCTTACTGTATAATACATTTATCGACCCATGCAAGTTATAAGGGGTGTGGGTACAGAATTGATCCGGGAGAAAGGGTGGTGTGTCAGTATGGAAATAACTGATGTGAGGATTCGAAAGGTCAATGATGAGGGCAAGATGAAAGCGGTCGTATCCGTCACGTTTGATGAAGAATTTGTAGTACATGACATTAAAATTATTGACGGGCAAAACGGATTGTTTGTTGCTATGCCAAGCAGAAAAATGGGTGAGGGTGATTTTCGTGACATTGCACATCCATTGATATCAGAGACGAGAAATAAGATTAAAAATGCTATTTTTGAAGAGTACAATCGTATTGTAGAAGAAAAAGCGGAAGATTTTCTTGAAGAACTGGAGCCGAAGGCAATGCAATCTTAAAAATACCGGGGATAAGACATAAAAAAACAGCGAGTGATTGTATGCGCTGTTTTTTTATATAAATTTTTAGTGTACAATTATATACAAGGGTGATTTTTTATTCTTTATACCTTGACATTTTGTTGATATACTTATAATGTAATATAGGACAAGGAGCGTTTAAATATGAATGAAGAGACAAAAGAAATAACTGAGATTTTAAAGGCGGAAGAGGAAAAGCAAAAAATACGTTTGCAAATCATAATAGAGCACCTGAAGAAAGGTGTTGTTTTTATGGATTGGAAGAATGCATACATTGAAGAATCGGTATGTATCGGAGCAGGAACTGTGATTTGGCCCGGCGTTATTTTGCGAGGAGCAACTTCTATCGGTAAAAATTGTGTGATTGGGCATAATACCAGAATTGAAGACAGTATCATTTCCGATTACGCTGAAATTCAAAATTCAGTTATTTTAGAAAGTCAGGTGGGCAGCCATACAAAGGTAGGCCCGTTTGCATATTTAAGGCCAAACAGCCGAATTGGGGAACATGCAAAAGTAGGTGATTTCGTAGAAATAAAAAATTCTACATTAGGAGATCATTCAAAAGCGTCTCATTTAACGTACATCGGAGATTCTGATGTCGGAGAACATGTAAATTTGGGATGCGGCGTTGTCTTTGTAAATTATGACGGAAAAAATAAGCATCGCTCCGTAGTGGGAGACGGTGCATTTGTCGGGTGCAATACCAATTTGGTTTCACCAGTTACAGTTGGAAAGGGTGCTTATATTGCAGCAGGGACCACAGTAACGGCAGATATTCCGGATGAAGCACTTTCCGTTGGGAGAGCAAAACAAAAAAATATAGAAGGTTGGGTAAAAAAACGGGGATTATTAAAAAAATAAAAATGTGATGATGGTCGAAGGAAATGGAGGACAATAATGAAGAACGGCGTGTTCACAGATTACAAAATTTTTGCTGGGAATTCTAACCCGGAATTGGCAGAAGAAATTGCGAAAATAATGGGAAAGCCTTTAGGAAAGGCTACAGTAACCAAATTTAGTGATGGAGAGATTTCTGTCAATCTATGGGAGACGGTTCGCGGAATTGATACATATATCGTTCAGCCCACATGTGATCCTGTGAATGATAGTTTGATGGAATTACTGATTATGATCGATGCAATGAAGCGTGCTTCCGCAGGAAGAATCAACGCAGTCATTCCATACTACGGATATGCAAGACAAGACAGAAAAGCAAAGGCGAGAGATCCCATTACGGCGAAGCTGGTTGCTGACCTTTTGAGCAGTGCAGGCGCAGACCGTGTAGTCACGATGGATTTACATGCATCTCAGATTCAGGGATATTTCAATATTCCGGTAGACCATTTACTTGGAATGCCAATTTTGGTGAAATATTTTATGGACAAGAATTTGGATAACCTCGTTGTGGTTTCTCCGGATCATGGAAGCGTAACGCGTGCAAGAAACATGGCACAGCCTCTTGATGTACCGATTGCAATCGTGGACAAGAGAAGACCAAAGGCCAATGTAAGCGAAGTAATGAATATCATCGGAGATATTCAGGATAAGAATGTACTGATTGTTGATGATATGATTGATACGGCAGGCACTTTGACGAATGCGGCGAATGCACTGAAGGATTTGGGAGCAAAAGACGTATACGCTTGTGCGACACATGCTGTTCTTTCCGGCCCTGCGATTGAAAGAATTGAAAACTCGGTAATCAAAGAATGTGTACTTCTGAATACTGTTCAAATTCCAAAAGAAAAGCGGAGCCCAAAGATTAAAGTATTATCCGTAGCACCTTTATTTGCAGAGGCAATGATTCGCATTTTTACAAATGATTCTATCAGTAAGTTATTTGACTAGAAGATAAAGAAAAATTTATACTCGATTTCACAGTAAGAAAACAGTGCCTGCAGGAGGAAAATTTATGCATATTATTGTAGGCCTGGGCAACCCGGGCAAGCAATACGAGAATACAAGACATAATATTGGTTTTATTACAATCGAACAGCTGGCACAGAAATATGGAATCAGTGTGACAAAGATAAAACATAAAGCTTTGGTCGGAGAAGGAACTATCTCCGGCCAAAAAGTTTTATTGGCAAAGCCACAGACCTATATGAATCTCAGCGGTAACTCTGTGCGGGAGCTTTTAGACTATTACAAAGTGGATACGGCAAATCTGCTGGTTATTTACGATGATATTGATATCCCGGCCGGTGCAGTTAGAATAAGAAAAAAAGGAAGCGCGGGAACGCACAACGGAATGCGCTCGATTTTATATGACATTCAGTCAGATCAATTTCCTAGAATACGAATCGGTATTGGGGGCGAACGAAAAATGCCTTTAGACCGATATGTAATCGGGAACTTTACAAAGGAAGAACGCCCTTTCATGGAAGAAGCGGTAGTGACCGCTGTTTCAGCAATCGAATGCATGCTGGAAAAGGGAATAGATAAGGCGATGAATGAGTATAATGTAAAACCGCGAAAAGAAGGGGATCAGGGGTAATATGAGTGATCAGATTCTGAATGGAAAATTTGAGGGATTGCGCTCCTTGGCAAAAAATGCAAGGGGGGTATTTCACTTTTCCGGGGTAGCGGAAAGCAGAGTCGCTCCGATTGCGGGCATAGTAGTAAAGGAAAGAAAGGGACAAAGCCTGATTGTAACCTCGTCATATAGCAGGGCGAAGCGATTGGCAGAGGACCTGTCTTTTTTTGTTGAGAAGAAAATATATATTATTCCTGAAGAAGAGCAGGGTTTTTTAAGATATGATGCAAAGAGCCACCAATCCTTGGAACAGCGTTTGTGTGCAATTACGGCTTTACTAAAGGGGGAAGATTGCATTGTCGTTTCTCCGGTATCCGGTGCGTTAAAGCCGATGGCACCGCACGATGTTTTTTCGGCGCATGCCATTACGTTAAAGCTTGGAAATACAGCAGAAATTGAGAAGCTGAAAAGAAGTTTATCTTATATGGGGTATGAACGAGCTGCCTTTGTAGAAGCAAAAGGGCAATTCGGGATTCGTGGCGGAATCTTGGATATCTTTCCTCTTGACTTTGAGTACCCTTGCCGAATCGAATTCTTTGATAACGAAATTGACTCTATTCGCAGTTTTGATCCACTGACGCAGCGTTCTCAGGATACATTAGATTCTATTTCTATTTATCCGGCAGAGCATGTGGTGGATACGGGAGCGACGAATTTTTTTCAAGCTGGAGCACAAAAAATTGAAAAAATATATCAACGTCAGGAAAAACGGCTTAAGGACGAACAAAAGCAGCGCCTTGCAGCACGAAAAAATCAGATTTTGGAATGCATTCAGACTGGGAGCAACCGGCAGCAGCTTGAAAGATATATCTCTTATTTCTATGAAAGCCCAGAATACATTTGGGATTATATGCAGCCGGAAAAGACACTGCTCCTAGAAGATCCGGATCGTATTTTAGAAACGTTGGAGTTTCGAGAGCGTGAAGCAAAAGATGATTTTCAGGTGCTTTTGGAGCGCGGTGAGGTGGTTCCTGAGGACAGCTCTATTATTGCAGGGAAAAATTTACTTTTTTCACTGTATAAAAGTGAAAACGTTTTTCTTTTTACGCCTTTTCCAAAGCAGATTAAAGGAATTGAACGACTTGACGGAAGCTTTCCGATTACTGCAAAGCAACCGCCAGTTTTCAACGGCAGAATGGATTTTCTGGAAACCGAGATGCAGCGTTATGCAAAGCTGGGCTATCGCATTATCCTTTCTTGTTCAACGGAAGAGCGTATTCTTAACATGCGTGATTTTCTTACGCGCTGCAACCTAGAGGAAAAAGTAACGGTTGTTTCGGGGCAGCTCGCTTCTGGAATGGAATATCCGCAAGAGCATTTAGTCATTCTCTCAGACAGCGACATCTTTGTTCACACGAAGCAAAAGCGGGCGAGGAAAGAAAATAAGAATGCAAAGCCGATTAAGGTATTTACTGATATCCGAAAAGGTGATTTTGTAGTACATGAAAATCATGGAATCGGTAAATTTTTAGGCGTGGAGCAGCTGGAAATACAGGAAAGTAAAAAAGATTACCTGAAAATAAAGTACGCCGGAGAAGATATGCTTTATGTTCCTGTGGAACAGATGGATATCATTCAAAAATACGTTGGATCTGACGGTGCAAATCCTAAAGTGAATAAGCTTTCCAGCGGAGAATGGAAAAAGACGAAGGCAAGAGCAAAAGCGGCAATTGCCGACATGGCAAAGGAATTGCTTGCACTTTCTGCGGCACGTCAGATGGAAAAGGGATATGCTTTTTCAAAAGATACTCCGTGGCAGAAAGAATTTGAAGATGCGTTTCCATATGAAGAAACTCCGGATCAGCTGCGGTGTATTCAAGAGATCAAAAAAGATATGGAGAAAGATATGCCTATGGACCGTTTGCTGTGCGGTGACGTGGGTTACGGAAAGACCGAAGTGGCGGCACGTGCGATTTTTAAATGTGTTGCAGAGGGAAAGCAGGCTGCGATTCTTGTGCCTACCACCATTTTAGCAAACCAGCATTATTATACCTTTAAGAATCGTTTTGGGAATTTCCCGTTTCACATAGACATGCTTTGTCGTTTTCGAAATGACAGGCAGCAGGATGCCATTGTGGACCAAATTAGAAATGGTACAATGGATGTTGTGGTGGGAACACATCGAATGCTTTCTAAAGATGTGAGATTCAAAAATTTAGGGCTGCTCGTCATTGATGAAGAGCAGCGTTTTGGCGTTCAGCATAAGGAAGCGTTAAAACAATTAAAACAAAATGTAGATGTTCTAACCTTGTCAGCGACACCGATTCCGCGTACGCTGCATATGTCTTTGGTTGGAATCAAGGAAATGAGCTTGATTGAAGAGCCGCCGGAGGAACGGTATCCAGTACAGACTTATGTAATGGAGCAGGAGGATCATATTATCCGCGAAGCAATCCAAAAAGAATTAGAGCGAGGAGGACAGGTATACGTTGTATACAACCGTGTTCGCGGGATTCATCGGATTGCAGAGGTGATACAAAATCTTGTGCCTGACGCAACGGTGGCAATCGGACATGGGCAAATGGGTGAGAAAACACTTGAAGATGTCATGATTGATTTTATCAACGGAAAGTATAATGTGTTGATTGCGACCACCATCATTGAGTCCGGCATCGACATTCCAAATGTAAATACGATTTTAATCATTGAGGCAGACCATTTTGGCCTGTCACAGCTGTATCAGCTTAGAGGCCGGGTCGGGCGCTCAAACCGAATGGCTTACGCTTACCTGCTTTACCAGAAGGATAAAGTATTGACGGAAATTGCGGAGAAGCGACTTCGTTCGATTAAGGAATTTACTGAGTTCGGATCGGGTTTCCGCATTGCAATGCGTGATTTGGAGATACGAGGGGCCGGAAATCTTCTCGGGATGGAGCAAAGCGGACATATGATGCAGATTGGTTACGAACTGTACTGCAAGCTTGTAGAGGATGCCATTCGAGAGCTGGGCGGTGATGCAAGCCAGCCGGAAGAAATTGAGACATCCATTGAGCTTGAAGTTCCGGCTTTCATTCCGGATTCTTATATTAATGATGAGCTCTTAAAATTACAAATGTATAAAAAAATTGCATTTTTAAGAGACGGAGAAGAAAAGCTGGAGGTGGTCGATGAGCTCTTGGACCGTTTTGGAGATATTCCACAAGAAACAAGTAACTTGATTGATATTGCATTGATTAAGGCCTATGCAGGACGGCTTGGAATCAGCCGAATCCACCAGGAGCAGAAAAAGCTGGTATTCGATTTTGAAATGAAAAATGGATTAACTGCGGATAAAATGGCGCGTTTAGTGGAAACTTACGGAATGAACCTACTAATTTACGGAGGAGTCAAGCCTTCGATAAAATATAACCTTGCAGGCAAAAACAAGCTGAGCGAGGCCTTGGAGTTTCTAAAGAAACTACTGGGATAAAATGAGAAAAAATGATATACTGTACTGTAATACACGGAAAAATAAATGGGAATATGAGGAGATAAAAAATGAGAGCAAAGAGATGGACGATACTTTTACTGACCTTAATTCTGGCGGTTGGGTTTACCGCTTGCGGAAGCAAGGTGGATACGACATCGGTGGCAAAGGTCGGGGATAAAACCATAACACGAGATCAGCTGAGCCAATACATTTCATGGAATGCTTATGCGGCAGGCTATGATATGAGCCAAATAACAGAAGACAGCCAGAAGGATTATTTAGCATCCTTGATGCTGGAGCAGATGATTGCAGACGAGCTAGTGAAGCAATATTGCGAGAAAGAAAAGCTCGATGTATTTTCTGAAACGCATGAGGAAGATTTAAAGAGCTTTTTGAAGTCAGTCAAAGACAATGCCGGAGCCGAAATGAAAGAGCAGGGTATCTCGAATGAAACACTGACCTCCTTTTATGAATCTCAATACTATGCAAAGGCGATGTACGATGATTTAAAAGAAGGTGTAACAGATTTGGATGCACAGGCCGAAGCGTATTACAATGCAAATCCTTCCCTGTTCACTTCCAGTGATTTGTCCTTAACTGCAAGTCATATCCTTGTGAAGACGGAAGAAGAAGCGAAAGACGTAAAAGCGAAATTAGACGGCGGTGCGGATTTTGCTACTCTTGCAAAAGAAAAATCAACGGATCCGGGAAGCAAGGACAAGGGCGGCGAGCTTGGTTCCTTTAAGGAAGGGGACATGGTTGCTGAATTCTGGGAGGCTTCAAAAGCACTGAAGGTTGGCGAAATCAGTGAACCGGTAAAAAGCAGCTTTGGCTATCACATTATCAAGCTGACAGCGCGTAAGGAAGCAGGGTTATCAAGCTTTGCAGATTCCAAGGCACAGGCAGAAGATTATATTATCAATCAAAAATATCAGGAAGAGCTTGAAAAATTAAAAAAAGAAATTAAAGTAGAATATTTGGATAAGAAAGAAGTAAAGAATGAGACGCCGAAGGAGAGCGGCGAAGGCGATAAAACGGAAGAATAAAAAAAAATAGAAAAAGATACTTTTATACACTAACTTGTGAAAGTATTTCTTGAAATATAAAAACCAGCTCTCTATAATAAATAGAGAGCTGGTTTTTATATTATGCGCAGCCACAAGCAGGAGGAAAAAGGATGAAGATAAATTTACTGCAGATAAAAAGGGTGATAATGGTTTTACTTGGGAATGCGGTCTATGCATTTGGGGTTGCGGCGTTTATTATACCAAATGGATTAATCACAGGAGGCAGTACCGGATTGGCTTTGTTTTTTCATTACCAATTTGCGATTCCGGTCAGTGTTTTCGTTGGGATATTTAATCTGATTATGTTTTTATTTGGAGCTTGGATTTTGGGAAAAAGCTTTGCTCTGACAACATTGGTCAGTACTTTTTTTTATCCACTGATTTTATCCGTCTTTCAGCAGTTTCCATTTTCTGAAGGCCTTACAGAGAATCCAATCTTTGCAATTATATATGCAGGGGGATTAATCGGAGCCGGAATCGGGATTGTGCTGCGTGAAGGGGCTTCAACCGGAGGGATGGACATACCTCCGTTAGTATTAAATAAAAAATGGGGGCTTTCTATATCGGTAATGCTTTATGTATTTGATAGTGGAATTTTACTGCTGCAAATGTTTGTTTCATCGAGTGAACAGATTTTGAGCGGTATCCTTGTAGTTTTAATTTATACGATTGTATTAGATAAGGTGCTTTTAGCAGGGAAAACACAGACACAAGTCAAAATTGTGAGTGATAAATACGAGGAAATCAATGAAATGATTTTAAATAAGATGGATCGGGGTTCCACTTTGCTCAAGGCCCAGACAGGGTGCCTCCGCAAGGAACAATATATGGTTTTAACGGTAATTTCTAATCGAGAGCTTCCTAAATTAAATGAACGGATAAAGGCGATTGATCCGAATGCCTTTTTGATGATCGATCAGATTAATGAAGTGCGGGGCAGAGGCTTTACGATAGAAAAGAATCACAAAAGGGAAGTGGAATGAAATTGACTGTTGATCGGTGTCTTTTGGAGTGGGAATAGATTTCTTTGCAGACAACATGTCACCTTGCGGGATGGATTTCAAAGAAATAAAAAGAGAACGACTTCCTTTCTAAACAAAAAATAGGAAAAATAAGATAAATAAATTTCAAAAAAAAAACAATTTTTTTGGTATATTTTTTCTTTGAAAGCAAACAATAGAAACAAGTTAAAAAGAAGAAAAAAATACATTGATAACGAAAGGATTGTTTGTATGAAAGCAACAGGAATAGTGAGAAGAATTGATGACCTGGGGCGTGTTGTGATCCCAAAGGAAATTAGAAGAACCATGCGAATTAGAGAAGGTGATCCACTTGAAATATATACTGACCGTGAGGGCGAAGTTATTTTAAAGAAGTATTCTCCAATTGGCGAACTGAACGAATTTGCAGGTGACTATGCAGAGGCGGCGAGCAAAATGCTGGGATGTACCTTTGTAGTTACTGATACAGATCAGGTGATTGCCGTAGCCGGAGCACCGAAAAAGGAATTGATGGAAAAGCGAATCGCAAAGGCGGTAGAATCTACGATTCATGAAAAGGCAAGTAAATTATTTACTCCGGAAGAACATCTCGAAAATATTACGCTAGAGGCTTTAGAGGGAAATGAATACCAGACGCATATGATTGTACCAATCATATCGCAGGGGGATGCTATCGGCTCCGTGATCCTTATGAAAAAGGATGGAAGCATTCAGGACGCTGAGAAAAAGGCAGCAGAAATAGGAGCACATTTCTTAGCTCGACAGATGGAAAACTAATGAAAAAATAATAAATCATACGTCGGCGGTTTCGATTGCCGGCGTATTTTTGTATCGTTTCTTTTTTCTATGAAAGGGAATGAAATATATGGTATAATAAATACGTTTCTTGTAGAAAAATCACAGTGTCTTATTGAGATACGTCTTATATTGGGGATACAGCAGGTGGAAGGCTATGAAGATGACCGGCGTGATAAGTTCGCTGAATGGAAAGTGAGGTGTTTTCGTGCTTTTTAAAAACATTACGATACTGGATGCAGCATTACAGCCGAAGCACGACTGTTATGTAGGTATAAAAAACGATTTGATTGATTATATTGGTAATGAGATGCCAGAGGGAGAATATGGAGAAGTCTTTGACGGAAAGGGTACGCTGTTAATGAGCGGACTTGTCAATTCCCATGCACATACACCAATGACATTGCTGCGGGGCTACGGAGAAAACCTGCCTTTGCAAAGCTGGCTGGAGGACCGTATTTTTCCCTTTGAGGCAAAGCTGACGAAATCGGATACTTATTATTCGACGCTGCTTGGAATTGCAGAATCTTTGCGTTTTGGAATTACTTCAACGACCGATATGTATTTTTTTGGAGAATCCATTGCGAAAGCTGTTTTGGAAAGCGGAGCAAAGAACAATCTTGGCGTACCTTTGATGTGCTTTACAGATCAGGATTTGTTTGAGCTGGATTGCTATAAAGAGGCAGCTGCACTCTTTTCTGAATATAATAATGCGGCTAGTGGCCGTCTGAAAATTGATATGAGTATTCATGGTGAATATACCAGCACGCCGAAGACGGTAGCGCAAATGGCGGAGTATTGCAGAAAAATAAAGGCGAATCTTCATGTTCATGTTTCAGAGACGAAGCGCGAAGTAGAGGACTGTAAAGGACGAAATCAGGGGCGTACTCCAGTACAATATCTAAATGACCTTGGTGTTTTTGACAGCCCTACGACAGCAGCACATTGTGTGTGGCTTGCGGACAGCGATTTTACGATTTTAAAGGAAAAAGGGGTAACTGTTGCGAGCTGCCCGGTCAGCAATTTAAAACTGGCGAGCGGTGTCTGCAACGTACCGAAACTTTTGGAAGAAGGGATTTCGGTTGCGATTGGAACGGATGGAGCTGCCAGCAATAATAGTCTGAATCTGCTGGAGGAAATGAAATTTTTTGCCCTGGTACATAAGGGTTGGTTTTCGGATGCAACCGTAACGAGCGTGCAGCAGGTATTACATGCGGCAACAAAGGCAGGGGCAGCTGGGCAAGGGCGCAGGGATACCGGATATTTAGCGGTAGGCAACAAGGCGGATTTGATTGTTTTAAATCTAGAAACACTTTCTATGAAACCGGTACATAGCCTGGTAGATAATTTAGTTTACGCGTCATCGGGAAGTGAAGTGCTTTTAACGATGGTAGATGGAAAAGTGTTATATGAGCGCGGAGAATTTAAAACGATTGATATAGAAAGAGTACTTTATGAAGTAGAAAAATCGAAGGAACGAATTTTAGGAGAATTATAAAATTATGGCAAATAAAAAATCTTTTTTGCAGGGTGCATTGATTCTGGGCGTGGCAGGCCTTATTATCAAAGCTTTGGGAGCATTTTTTCGCATTCCTCTAGCCAATATCATAGGGGATGACGGAATGGGCTATTATCAGACGGCTTACCCTATTTACGTTCTATTTTTAACCCTATCCACTGCAGGAATTCCTACTGCAATCTCAAAAATGGTCGCAGAACGCAATGCGGTGGATAATCCGAGAGAAGCACACCGTATTTTCAGGGTTTCCTTCTTGCTCCTGTTTGGCATTGGAATTGTATCTTCTGCAATTCTGTTTTTTGGGGCGGAAATGATTGTTGGGCAGTTGAAAAATCCGGATGCGAAATACGCCATGATGGCGATTGCGCCCGCACTCTTATTTGTGCCTTTAATGGCAGCATACAGAGGCTATTTTCAGGGAATGCAGAAAATGGAGCCGACGGCGGCATCTCAAGTTGCAGAACAGCTGTTTCGTGTCGTTGCAGGTCTTTCTTTGGCATTGGCATTGGTGCCCAAGGGATTGGAATACGCAGCTGCAGGTGCCTCTTTTGGAGCAACCGCGGGAGCGGTTGGAGGTCTCCTCTTTGTCGTTCTTATTTACTGCGGAAACCGCAAAAAAATCCATCGCGATATGCGGAAGGACACACATAAAAAAGGGGAATCCGCAAGTCGGATTTTGATGCATATTTTTATCATTGCGGTGCCGATTACCATTGGTGCTGCGATCATGCCGATTATGAACACAATTGATGTGGGAATTGTGATGCGTCGATTACAGGAAAGCGGATTTACAAAAGAAGCGGCCAACAGCTTATATGGTCAGTTAACCGGAATGGCAGGGCCTTTGATTAATTTTCCTCAAGTATTAACACAGGCGATTGCAATGAGCTTAGTGCCCGCAGTTGCAGCGGCGCATCGAAAGAACGATACGGCATTTTTGCACTACAATATTTCGATGGGTTTGAGAACGGCGATGATGATTGGGCTGCCATGTGCGTTGGGTCTGATGATTTTATCCGAGCCGATTATGCTGCTTCTATATCCGGCGCAGAAAGCGAGTGCGGCCAGTGCGGCCCCTTGTCTGTTTGTTCTGGCAATCGGTGTTGTATTTTTATCTTCGGTGCAGACGACGACCGGAATCCTGCAGGGTGTCGGAAAGCAAATGGTTCCAGTGGTCAACCTTTTCTTTGGAGCCATTGTTAAGGTCATACTCACCTATACACTGACAGGCATAGAATCGATTAATGTAAGAGGTGCGGCCATTGGAACTGTTGCAGCATACATTGTTGCATCGGCATTGAACGTATTCGCGGTAAGGCGCTATACAGGAGTTCGTTTTGATATCATGATGACATGGGTAAAACCGCTTATTTCAGCGCTCGTAATGGGCGGTGTGGTATGGTTGACCTATTCACTTCTATCTGGGCCGGCAGGCAATGCAATTGCCACCTTATTATCGGTATTTGTAGGCGGCTGTATTTATGCAGGAATGCTTTTTTTGACAAAGTCCGTAACGGCAGAGGAACTTACGATGCTCCCCGGTGCATCCAAACTGGCACGAATCACAAAAAAAGCCAAGAAAAAATAAGAAATCAATGAAAGAATGTATAGAATCTTTAAGAATTTACAAGCTAAAGAGAGGATCAAATCATGTATGAAGAACTGTATGAGTCAGCACAGACAGAAGAAGCTGCGGTTAATCGGTTAAAAAAAATTATTGAGGTACTCAGAGGTGAAAATGGATGCCCTTGGGATCGTGTGCAGACACATGCCACGCTGTGCCGCTGCCTTGTAGAAGAGACTTACGAGGTATTGGAGGCCATTGAAAGAAATGATTTTGATAATTTAGAAGAGGAGCTGGGGGATGTTCTTTTACAGGTAATCATGCATAGTGTGATCGGAGAGGAAGCAGGGCATTTGCAATTAAAGGGAATTGCAAATCGCGAATGTGAGAAAATGCTTCGTCGCCACCCCCATGTTTTTCAGAAAAAAAACGCTGTTTTTTCCAACAATCATACAGAAAGTATTGACAATGTACTGGAAAAATGGGAAAATGTGAAAAGAAAAGAGCATGGCGTTGTTTCTCACACTGAATCTATGAGAAACATACCACGAGCCTTACCTGCTTTATTGCGGAGTGAGAAAATCCAAAAAAAAGCAGCGGGTGTTGGGTTTGATTGGGATCAGGTTGAGGATGCTTTTGCTAAGGTGGAAGAAGAAACCTTAGAGCTTTTGGAGATATACAAAGGAACTGATAAAAATCGTATGAAAGAAGAGGTTGGTGATTTACTTTTTGCGGTGGTAAATGTGGCGCGGTTTCTTGGTGTAGATCCTGAAGAAGCACTGAACGGTACTTCACAGAAGTTTATTGAACGTTTTGGATTCATCGAATCAACAGCGGAAGCACAGGGACGTGAGTTGGAGCAGATGACTTTGCAGGAGATGGACAAGCTGTGGGACGAGGCGAAGCTAAAATAGTGTTCTTTTTATTTAAAATTAGTGAAATTTTAAGGAGGTTGTGTTCGTGAATAAAGCTGAATTAATTGCTAGCGTAGCAGAGAAAACGGGGTTTACCAAAAAGGATGCAGAGGTTGCTGTAAATGCATTCGTAGCGAGTATAGAAGATGCTCTTGTAAAGGGTGATAAAGTGCAGCTCATTGGCTTTGGAACTTTTGAAACTAGACAGAGAAAAGCCAGACAGGGTAGAAACCCAAGAAAGCCTGGCGAAGTGATTAAGATTGCTGCAGCAAAGGCTCCTGTATTTAAAGCTGGCAAAGCATTAAAGGATGCAGTAAATAAATAGACGATAAATGAAAGAGCAGGCTTCTGCTCTTTTTTTATCGATTGGGAATCTCTTGTTTTAACAGATAAAATGTACGGCATCATAAAGTATTTTTATTGAAAAAAATGAGGAGGGAAGCAATGCGAATTGATAAATATTTAAAGAATTCACGTTTGATCAAGCGAAGGACGGTTGCAAAAGAAGCTTGTGACCAAGAACGTATTTTAATCAACGAAAAGATTGCAAAGGCAGGGAGTGAAGTAACTGTCGGCGATGTGATTCAAATACGGTTTGGGAATTCAGAATTAAAGGTAAGAGTGAAGGCTGTTTTAGAGCATGCAACAAAAGAAACCGCCGCGGAAATGTATGAAATAATATAAAGAAAAAGCCTCGTTATATTGAAAACGCGGCTTTTTTCATGAAGTCAGAAATATTTTTAAAGTGTAATAAAGGTTTTATTTTCGTTCATTTAGAGGTGTATAAGGAAGGATTGTTTTCACACATTGATATGCCGGGCGCATGATGCGTCCTCCGGCTACCAGCTCTTCAATGCGGTGCGCGCACCAGCCGGAGATACGGGAGGCTGCAAAAATTGGTGTGGCAATCTCTACCGGGATATTCAAGGCATCGTAGACGAAGCCAGAGTATAGATCTACGTTCGCAGGCATGGGCTTATCAACACCCTTTACTTCACAGAAAAGCTGCGGCGCTTTTTTTTCTATAAAATCAAAAAGCATAAAATCATCCATGAGATCTTTGTCTTCCGCTAATTTTTTTGCCATGCTTTTCAATAAAGTGGCTCTGGGATCAGAAATGGTATAGACAGCATGTCCTAAGCCGTAAATCAGGCCACTTCGATCATTTGCTTCCCCTTTTAGTATTTTGATTAAGTACTGCTCCACCTCATTATAGTCTGTAATATCTTTTACATTTGAACGGATATTTTGTATCATTCGGATTACCTCTACATTTGCGCCGCCGTGTTTCGGGCCTTTTAATGAGCCGATGGCTGCGGCAATCGCGGCATAGGTATCGGTGCCGGTGGAGCTGACCAGGTGTGTAGTGAAAGAGGAGTTATTACCTCCGCCATGCTCCGCATGAAGAATCATGCATAAATCCAGCAGCTTTGCTTCTAGATCGGTGTATTCTTTGCTGGGGCGAATCATGCGCAAGATATTCTCCGCGGTGCTTTTTGCAGGATCGGGATAATGAATGTGAAGACTTTCATTATCAAAATAGTTCCTTTTTGCCTGGTAGCCGTACGCAACCAAAGAAGGAAAATATCCAATTAAAGAAATTGATTGGCGCAGGACATTCGCAACGGAAACATCGTCAGGGTTTGGATCATACGAGTAAAGTGTCAGGATGCTTCTGCCTAATTTATTCATGATACTGTAACTGGGAGACATCAAAATGGTGTCTCTGGTGAAGCCGGACGGCAGCTCTCGCTTTGAACCTAACACTTCCTTATATTCTTCCAGCTCTTTTTTTGAAGGTAACTCTCCGAATAAAAGGAGATAGCTCGTTTCTTCATATCCGAACCGATTTTCTTTCAGACAGTTATGAACCAAATCTTCCACATCAATGCCCCGGTAGAAAAGCTTGCCGTCAATCGGAACTTTCACGCCCTGTGCATTGACCTCATAGCCCTGTACATCTCCCACATTTGTCAGTCCGACTACGACTCCGGCACCATTTGCATTCCGCAGTCCGCGCTTTACATAATCGTATTTCCCGTAGAGAGAATTATCAATTTCATTATTTTCCTCCAGCCTTTGTGCCATACTTTTTACAAAAACTTCTTCCAAATAGCTGGGTTTGGGAGAACTGCTGTTTATATAATGCCGCAAGAGACAAACCTCCTTTAAAAATTATATTTAAATTTAATTATAATATAAAAAAAATGAATGTACAAGACAATTTACGATGTAACAAAAGAAAGGACGAAAAAAATATGGTCAAAATTTTAAAAAAGTAAATTACATTTGTTTAAAAAGTGTTTACATAAAGTGGTTGCATAAAATAATGTTATGTAAAATATATTTTTTTTATATTTTTTTAAAACAAGAATACACGCCAGAAACAACGAAGCAGCGGTATAGTGGAAACAAATAAAAAAAGGAGGAATATTTTTATGGAAAATAGTACAAAAAAACCGTCGTTTGGTGTTGCACTATTAATAGTAGCGTTCTTATTTGTAATTATTATTGCTCAAGTGTTTGTAGCCGGGAGCCCGGACATACACATGACACTCGTATTCTCAATCACTTTTGCGGTGGTACTTTTGATGATGACAGGCACACAATGGGAAAAAATTGAAGAAGGGATTATGCATGGATGCAAAATTGCGACTGTTCCAATGCTGATTTTGATGTTCATCGGTATGCTGATTCCGGCGCTGATTGCGGCCGGTACGATTCCTGCTTTGATATATTACGGCCTGCAGATTATTAATCCGTCCATCTTTCTCCTGACAGCGGCATTGATTTGCAGTGTTTCATCCATTTGCACGGGGAGCAGCTGGACGACCGGAGGTACCTTCGGCGTTGCCTTCATGGGAATCAGCCTGGGGCTTGGAATCCCTCCGGCATTGACTGCCGGTGCGGTCGTCTCCGGTGCGGTAATCGGAGATAAGCTTTCTCCGCTTTCCGATTCGACAAATCTGGCTGCCGGCGTCTGTGAAACGAATTTGTTTGCGCACATAAGAAGCATGCTTTACACGACGATTCCCGCGTTTATTATTTCCTTGGTTATTTACACGGTATTAGGTATGCGATACAGCGCAGAATCGATTGATACGACCGCTGTGGATTTAATTTTAAAGGGGATCGCAGACAATTTTAATGTTTCGCCAATGTATACGCTGATTAGCTTGATTCCTTTGGCCGCCGTTATTTTTATGGCGGTGAAAAAGATAAATGCGCTTGCGGCGATGGTAGTTGCTTCGATTATCGCGATGGTAATCGCAATGCTGACACAAGGCTATAGCATCTTGGAAATGATGTCCTTTATGAATTATGGGTATACCATTGACACTGGTGTAGATGCCGTTAATTCACTTTTGAATCGCGGAGGAATCCAGGCGATGATGTGGACTGTTTCACTGGGATATTTGGGACTTTCTTATGGAGGAATCCTTGAGATAACAGGAACGCTGGAGGCACTGATCAACAAGATGGCAGGGCTCACAAAAAATGCGAGGAACCTCATTATTACACATGTTTTATCTTCTGTTTTAATCAACATAATTTCTGCGAGCCAATATGTCTCGATTATCATTCCGGGGAGAATGTATTTGCCGGCTTATAAGAAAATTGGAATTCGCAGTGATGTAGCATCTAGAACTTGTGAAGATTCCGGTACCGTGACCTCGCCGTTGGTTCCGTGGGGACTTTGCGGAGTATTCTTTGCAGGAGCCCTTGGCGTAAATACGTTGGAATACTTGCCGTATACATTCCTATGTTATCTGACTCCGGTTGTAGCAATTTTTTATGCAATCACCGGAAAATTCATTTGGAAGGAAGCACCTTCAAAGTAAGATGAGAATCTGGGATGAAGGCAATGGTATTGCGATATGTATAAAATAGAAAAAGAAGAAACAACAAACTTATTGATGAATCTGGTTGCCATTGAGAGTCCTTATTTCGAAGAAAATGCGGTGATGGAATATGTGCATGCTTGGTTTTGTGAAAATGGTATGAATGCATTTTTTCATGAATATCACGAGGAAAAGGTGACTGGATTTAAAGGCAGAAATGTAGTGGTTCAGATGAAAGGAAAAGAAAATGGTCCAAAAATTTGTCTGAATGGACATTTGGATACCGTAAAGCGTTGCAGCGGCTGGACAAAAAATCCGAAAGGGGAAGTCTGCGAAGACCGGCTTTATGGTATCGGGGCATTGGATATGAAGTCCGGATGTGCGGCTACGATGCTTGCATTGAAGGCATTCAGTGCAAATCATAAAGAGTTTCGAGGAGAAATCATTTCTACCTATGTTTCTGTAGAGGAAGGCCCGTATGGAATGGGTACCAATGCCTTGATTGAGGATGGCTATTTAGAAAAAATTGACCTGTCAATTATTACAGAGCCAAGTGCAGGCTTCACGGGAAAGCCGTTTCCGGATGTTTGTCTCGGTGCGCGAGGCGGCTATGGCTTGGAAATCGAATTCTTCGGCGTATCAGCACATGCTGCGATACCGGAGCTTGGGATTAACGCCGCAGAGGCCGCTTCGAAAGTTATTTGCGAACTCCAAAATATTAAGTATATGGAAGATCCTTATCTGGGAAAGGGCTCACTGTGTGTGGTTGCGGTGGAATGCGACGGAGGTGCATGCAGTGTTCCGGATTATGCCAAGGTAAAAATATTTCGCCATATTGTAGTAGGAGAAGATGAAAACACAATTTCGGAAGAAATTGAGAATGCAGTTGAGCGGGCGGGAATTTCCTGCAAGCATAAAGTTCGCTTTCGTGAAGCGCCTTCAGAAGGTTCAAAAGGCTTTATGCCTTATACAATTACGGGTGAAGAACCTTTGGCGAAGCAATTTATAGAAACGGTCAGTGAGGTTTGCGAGAAGGCACCGAGTAAATCATACTTTCAGAGCATTGGAGATTTTAACTATTTAGGCTCGAGGCTGGATGCACCAGCTGTTATTTTCGGGGCGGCAGGCAAAAATTTTCATGGAAGTGATGAATATGCAGAATTGGATTCTGTTGTGAAAACAGCACAGGTGGTCTACGCATTTTTAGAAAAGGTATTATGCTTTGCATAAATTTAAAAAGCGAGGGAGGGCATCTTGCCCTTCCCTTTTTCTCTCACAAATGAGAGAATCGTATAAAAAGGAGGGTATAAAATGGATTTAGATATGCTGCTGCTCAATGGGAATATATATACAATGGAGCAGGAAGGGAAAAAAGCAGAAGCAATTGGCGTGAAAGACGGCTTGATTCAATTCATAGGAACAAATCAGGATGCCGGAAAATATCAAAGCCGAAAGCAGATCGATTTGGATGGGAAGACGGTAATTCCCGGTATGGCTGACTCTCATATGCACATGTATGCATATTGTCAAAATCAAGCGCTTGTCGATTTACAGGATGCGCGAAGTATTGCAGATATGATTGCAAAAATGAAGGAAAAGGCAAAAAACACAGCGGAAGGAAAATGGATAAAAGGCGTAAATTTCGATCAAAGTAAATTCAAAGAAAACCGGTTTCCTACAAAAGAGGATTTAGACCAAATCAGCACGAAGCATCCGATTGTAATCAGGCGCTGCTGTCTTCATGCGATTGTCGCAAACTCTATGGCATTGGAAATTGCAGGTGTTGGAAGAGGATTTGACGGAGGGAGCGGCGGGATTGTCGAGTTTGATGAGAGCGGTGAACCAAATGGAATTTTGAGAGAACAATCCACGCGGATTTTTGATGAGATAATACCAGATCCATTAGCGGATGTATCGGAAAAGCGTAGAATTATGAAAGAAGTATTTGCAGATATGTCTTCAAAAGGAGTAACGACGATTCACACCTATGCAGCGAAAATATGGCGTTATGAAGAGGATGTAGACTTATATCGTACCTTTGAAGAAGACGGAAGCTTGCCAGTCCGTGTTACGGTGTGTATGGATGAAATTTTTGAAAAGGAAGAATTAAGCGAAGCGGAGCTGAATAATCCGTATCGAATGGTGCAGCAGGGAGCGTATAAGCTATTTACTGACGGTTCATTAGGCTCAAGGTCTGCGGCGCTGCAAGAACCCTATGCGGATGATAAACAGAACAGGGGCTTTGTTGTTTGTACACAGGAGGAGCTAAATAAAAAAGTCTTAAACGGATACGAAAAGGGCTTACAGCTGGCGATTCACGCGATTGGCGATGCTGCACTTGACATGACACTGACTGCCATTGAAAATTGTCTGGAGGCAGTTGAAAAAAGGGGAATGAGTAAAAAAGAACAGCAAAAACATTTGCCGTTTCGTATCATCCACGTGCAAATGGTCAATGAAGCGCTGATTGCACGGATGAAAAAGCTGCCTTTGATTCTGGATATTCAGCCGGCATTTTTGTGCACAGACCTGCATTGGATTGAAGAACGCATTGGTTCAGAACGCATGAAAGGTGCGTATTGTTGGAAAACATTAGAAAAAGAAGGGTTTATTCAAACCGGAGGATCCGATTGTCCGGTTGAATCTTTTGATCCGATTAAAGGAATCTATGCAGCGGTAACGAGAATGGATTTAGAAGGATACCCAAAGGGCGGCTATCAGCCGCAAGAAAAACTTTCTGTCTATGAAGCAGTCTCTTTGTTCACGAAAAATGTTCATGCGGCGACGGGGCAGCAGGCGTGGCTAGGGACTTTGGAACAGGGAAAATTCGCAGATTTAGCAGTTTTGGATCGTGATCCGTTTCAGCTGGAAGAAAGCGATTTGTTGAATATAAAAGTGCTAAAAACATTTGTGGCCGGAGAATTGGTGTTTATGCTATAATTTGTGCAGAAGGCAGAGCGGTGACGGCAATACGCCACGAGGTTCTTAACAGGGGTACTTTACAGGAGGAACAGGCATATGCATGCGGATATTCTAATCAGAAATGGAAATTGTGTAACCATGGAGGATAGAAAAATAAAGGATTGGATTGCAGTAGAAGCGGGGCGAATTGTTGCAATGGGAATGGGTGAAGAATATAAACCTCTGCTTGAAAAGGATACGATCCTCTTCGATGCAGAGGGGAAAACGGTGCTGCCGGGGTTTATTGACAGCCATTTTCACGTAGTTCAGACTGCGTTAAATTCTGTCAGTCTTGACTTGGGGGAAGCGAAAACGCACGAAGAACTGGGAGAGCGGATTCGTGAGGCGTATAAACAGCTAAACGGAGCTTATATCAGAGGAATTCGAATTACTGCGGAACAATTTAAAGAGAAGCGGTTTCCTGACCGTACACTTTTAGACAAGTATTGCAATGACATTCCTGTTTGGCTCAATTCGTTGGAATATCAAGTCAGCATATTGAATACGTATGCAATGCTATATTTCAAAATTCCATTTACCGCGGAAGGGGTGGAGATGGATGAAAAGCAGATGCCCACAGGTGTTTTCCGAAAAAAGGCGAATGCAATTTTAAGAGCAAACATACTGAAAAATATTTCGGCTGATGATAGGAAGGATGCCATTTCCGGCATTATGCCCAGCCTGTTAAGCCACGGCATTACAACCGTGAATGCAATGGAAGGCGGTACGATGTACAGCGATAAGGATGCGAATTTTATCTTTGAGCATAAACGTGACTTTCCAATTGACATGGCCCTGTTTTACCAGACGATGGATATTGAAAAAATAAAAGCAATGGGATTGCGGCGTGTCGGAGGAAGCTTATATATAGACGGTACGATGGGAGCACGAACAGCGGCACTTTCTTTCGAGTATGCGGACTGCCCCGGTACCATGGGAAGCCTTTGTCTGACACAGCAGGAAATCAATGATTTTGTATTGCAGTGCTACAAAAATAATTTGCAGCTTGCGCTTTATACAATTGGAGACCGTGCAATTCAAACCGCTTTGAATGCGCATGAAAATGCGTTATATCAAACCGGAAATACGGGACTTCGTCACCGCTTAGAGCATGTGGAGCTTGCAACAGATTCACAGATTGAAAAGGCAAGTGAATTAGGAATCCTCTTTTCCATGCAGCCCACATATGAGCTTTATTGGGGCGGACCGGGCAGGATGTACGAGCAGCGGCTGGGTAAAAATTACATCCGTACAAATCCTTTTCGGAAGATAATCGACCAAGGTGTTGTAATCTGCGGAGGATCAGACAGTGATATCACAGAGCCAATCCCTTTACTGGGAATTCATGCAGCGGTAAACCATCCTGTGAAGCAGCATCAGGTGAGTGTGTATGAGGCTCTAAGGATGTATACCTGCAACGGTGCTTACGGTATTTTTCAGGAAAATGAAAGAGGCACCTTAGGAGTCGGAAAGCTCGCAGACATTGTCCTTTTAGATGGAGATATCTTTTCTGAGAAAAAGGAAAAGATAAAAGAAATGAATGTATGTGCAACGATAAAGTCAGGAGAAATCCTTTTCAATCAATTAGGATAGGAATAAAGGCGGTATCATGTTAAATATTTGTTTTTTAGGGAAATTAAAATTTGAATGGGATGGGGCTTCGATTGAGGAACAGCTGGGGGCAAAGGCTTTTGCGTTGATTTGTCTTCTGATTTTAAATAAAAACAGGTATTTAAGCAGGGAAAAGATTATCGGTTATCTCTGGCCGGACAGCAATGAAGAAGCAGCTAGATATAATTTACGTTATAATTTGTGGCTGATTAAAAAGAATATCGGAACGGATGAAAAGGGGAGGCGGTTTCTTTCTATTGATAAAGAGTGCTGTGGTATTAACAAAGAATTTGATTTTACCTGTGACATTCTCAATATTATGAAATTTAAGCCGGGAAAAGACGACTCAATTGAAAGCATTCTGCAATTAAAGCAGCTGTTTCGCGGTGATTTTTTAGAGGGTTGCTATTTTAATAAATGTGACGAATTCAATGAACTGATTATCTTTGAGCGCATCAATTTCGAGCAGCGGAAAGTGAAAATACTAAAGCGTCTGGTTGAGCTTTACGAGAAGGAAAAAAGTTACGAGGTCTGTTTGGAAACCATCAATGAGATTTTAGAAATTGAGCCATATGACGAGGAAATGGTTTGTAAAATTTTAGATATCTATATCAAATGCGGAAAAAGAGCAGCTGCGGTTACGTATTATAATCAATTCAGTAATCAGCTTGCAGGAAACTTAGGGATTGCTCCATCGGATAGATTGCGGAATAAATACAATGAAATTCGACTGAATCTTGTAGACGTAAAAAATGAGAAGGAATGTTTAGAATGCAGCAAGAATTGCGGGGCACGGCCAAATGCCTGTCAAAAGCAGGAACGAAACAGCGGCGAATTAAAGCTCGTGACCAGCGGTATTAAAAATGTTGATTTTTTTTGGATGGCAGAGGTTACGGGGAAATTAATTTCTAACATGGATTCTCCTCAAATTCTTCAATTAAATAAGGCCGAACGTTTCAGCTTACTTTGTATTCAACCAAGCATGGCAGATTTTGAGGGATTTGAGCGTGAAATTGAGACTTCTCAAAATGCAAGAGACGTTTGCATTGTAAATGCATTTTTTAAGCTGCTGAGGATTGCCTGTAAGACGCATCAGATTACAATTCTTATTTTGGAGAGCGAGGAGCTGGATGAATCCTCCGCGGGTGTTGTAAGGCATTTGAAAAGAATGCAGATAGAAGGATTGAAGCTGGTGGAAGAATAGAATTTAGAGGCGGGAAAAACAAACCGCCTTTTTTATTTGGATTTTGCAAAGCCTGTGAAGAAGTGATATGATTATCCTCGAAAAGAAATACAAAAGTGGATTAGGAGAAACAGGAAATGCAAGAAAAATTGCAGCAAATAATAGCCTCAAAACCGAGAAAAATTACAGGTTTAGATTTTTACAAGGCACTTGGTGCTGTTCTAGTTATTTTTATTCATGTGACGGCGAACCCAGTGGTCACACTTGCTCCCGGAGTTTCATTGAGCGTTTTAATTTTTATCAACCGTTTTGCGAAACCAGCCGTTCCCATGTTTATTTTTGCGAGTGGGATGGCATTGTTTTATTCTTACAAAAACAAAGAATTTAAATACAGCACTTTTTTAAAACGAAGATTTACTAAAATTTTTATTCCTTACCTTGTTTGGTGTACGCTTTACTATGGGTATTATATTTATGAAGGGGTTTATCCTCCTTCTTTGTTTTTTTTCGTTCAACAGGTTTTGAACGGCAGAATGTTATATCACCTCTACTTTGTAGTGACTATTCTGCAATTTTATTTTTTATTTGGAATCCTGCGCTTTATTGTGACAAACTACAGTGGCAAGCTTGTGCTGCCTTTGGCGGTTCTTATTAATCTGTTGGCATACCAGATTGTACCTGGAGATTGGATTCATCGCTGCTTTTTGACGTATTTGGTATATTTTATTCCCGGTTGTTACTTTGCAAAAAATATAGAAATGGCCACCGGAATTTTAAAAAAATATTTCGGATTAATCATTGCTCTATTTACAATCAGTGGATTTTATTACAGTTATTTATTCTATTGCAGTATATGGAATCCGGAGCGGTATGCGGGAAATATTGAAATCTATATATATTGCTTATTTTGCGCAATGGGTATCTTTTTTTATTTTGGGGTTGCGCGTTTTTGTGAGGATAAGAGCGGGAGAGCTTTGCGAAAAATATTTCAAAACATAAATGCAGGCTCCTATTATATTTATTTGTCACATCCTATGGCGATTATTGTGGCAGACCATATTGCAAGGCAAAATGAATGGAATGGGGTCATTGACGGAATGCTATTACAGATTGTTGTGATTTCGATGACTGCGGTGCCGCTGTCTATTCTCTATTCGAAATTGAAAGGCCGGCAGATAAAACGCATATAAAAAATGGAACAACAACTTCTAAAAATAAAAATAAATGTGAACATATGTTCTTGAAAGAAGAAAAAAGGGATGCTATACTAAAGCAAAGGAATTCCTTTGAGATGCAGTGCAGAAATAGAGGGAGAATATGAGTGGATTTAAAATTGCGTCACCGTTTCAGATGATGGGGGATCAGCCTGAAGCAGTAGATCAGCTTGTGAAAGGGATAAAACAGGGGAAAAAGCATCAAACCCTTTTAGGGGTAACAGGGTCAGGGAAGACCTTTACGATTGCAAATGTTATCAATCAAATTCAAAAACCGACGCTTGTCATTTCACATAATAAAACACTAGCCGCGCAGCTTTGCGGTGAATTTAAAGAGTTTTTTCCGGAGAATGCTGTGGAATATTTTGTAAGCTATTACGATTACTATCAACCGGAGGCATATGTACCGTCTACAGACACTTACATCGAAAAAGACTCTGACATCAATGACGAAATAGAAAAACTGCGCCACTCGGCAACCGCCGCGCTCTCTGAGCGTAAGGATGTGATTATTGTAGCCAGTGTGTCGTGTATTTATGGCTTGGGAAGTCCGGTAGATTATGAAAACCAAGTTTTGTCGTTGCGGCCGGGCATGGAAAAAAACAGAGATGACATTCTTCGAAAACTGATTGAGATTCAATACACACGAAATGATCTTGGCTTTGACCGTGGATGCTTTCGTGTACGAGGCGATGTAATTGACATTTATCCTGCCGGTGCGGAGCATGCAGTACGCATTGAGCTTTTTGGAGATGAGATTGAAGTCATTAAGGAAATGAATCCGGTTACAGGAGAAATTCTGGGAATTCGCAGCCATATTTCTATTTTTCCGGCATCGCATTATGTTACATCAAAAGAAAATTTGGAACGGGCAATCCTCTCCATTGAAGAAGAACTGGAAGAACGGCTTATATGGCTTCATGACCGCGGAAAGCTCCTGGAAGCACAGCGGCTTGAGCAGAGAACGCGGTATGATTTAGAAATGCTGCGTGAGGTCGGAATGTGTAAAGGAATTGAAAATTATTCACGTCATATCAACGGACTTCCCGCAGGTATGCGGCCGTATACTCTCATAGATTATTTCCCGAAAGATTTCCTGTTGGTAGTCGATGAATCCCATGTCATGCTTCCACAGGTTCGAGGCATGTATGCAGGTGACCGTTCAAGAAAGTCGTCTCTTGTAGAATATGGCTTTCGGCTGCCTTCTGCTTTGGATAACCGTCCTTTACAGTTTGAGGAATTTGAAAGTATCGTGGACCAAGCCGTTTATATCAGTGCAACGCCGGCTCTTTATGAAAGAGAAAAGAGCAATCACATTATGGCTCAGCAAGTAATTCGGCCTACCGGTCTTTTAGACCCCGAGATAGATGTGAGAAAAACAGAGGGGCAGATTGATGACTTGATTGGTGAAATTAACAAGGTGTCAAAGGACGGCGGACGTGTTCTAGTGACAACGCTGACAAAGAAAATGTCAGAAAGCTTGACGGACTATCTGAAAAATGCTGGAATTAAGGTGCGTTATCTGCATTCAGAGATTGATACCTTGGAGCGTATGGAAATCATTCGAGATTTGCGCTTGGGAGTTTTTGATGTCTTAGTAGGGATTAATCTTTTAAGAGAAGGGCTTGATATTCCGGAAGTGTGTCTTGTAGTGATTCTGGATGCGGACAAGCAAGGTTTTTTGCGGACAGAAACCTCCTTAATTCAGACGATTGGACGCGCTGCTCGTAATGCAAAGGGCAGAGTCATTTTATATGCAGACGGTACCAGCGAAGCGATGGAAAAGGCAATTTCAGAGACGGACCGCAGACGTGCAATTCAGCAGAAATATAATGAAGAGCACGGGATTACTCCGAAAACCATTGAAAAATCAGTGCGCGCAGTGATTGAGGCTACTCGTGTTGCAGAGGAAACGGACGAGTATTATAAGGGCAGAAGTCCGATGGAATTGACCGGTAAAGAGCTGAAAGATTATATAAAACGTATGGAAACAGAGATGAAGGAAGCGGCAAAGGATTTGCAGTTTGAACGTGCTGCACAGCTTCGCGACCGTATTTTAGAATATAAAGCGAGACTTTAAAGGAAAGGGTACAATATGTCAAAGGACATTATTATAAAAGGTGCGAAAGAGCATAATTTAAAGGATATTGATGTTAGAATACCAAGAGATAAGATGGTGGTATTAACGGGACTGTCCGGATCTGGAAAATCGTCATTAGCTTTTGATACAATTTACGCGGAAGGTCAGCGGCGTTATGTAGAAAGCCTTTCCTCTTACGCACGGCAGTTTCTTGGACAGATGGAAAAGCCGGATGTTGAATACATTGAAGGACTTTCACCGGCCATTTCCATCGATCAGAAAACGACCAGTAAAAACCCGCGCTCAACCGTTGGAACCGTAACGGAAATTCACGACTATCTCCGCTTGATGTATGCGCGCATCGGCATACCGCATTGTCCGGTATGCGGCAAGGAAATTACCAGCCAAACGGTCGATCAGATTGTTCAGCAGCTATTGGAGCTGGGAGAGAAGACGAGATTGACGATTCTTGCTCCCGTTGTACGCCAGAGAAAAGGTGAACATGAGAAAATTCTGCAGAGAATCAAAAAAGAAGGATTTACAAGAGTACGGATTGACGGAGAAATCCGAGAGCTGGAAGCAGAAGAGATTAAGCTTGAAAAGACGTTTAAGCATACGATTGAGATTGTCGTTGACCGAATTATCGTAAAGGAAGGGGTCGAAGGACGGCTGGCTGAATCGATTGAACTTGCTTTGCATCACGGAGAAGGTTTGGTCGAGTCTCTCGTCCAGAAAACGGAAGGGGAGCCATATGAGCTGCTGTTCAGCACGAAATTTGCGTGCCCGGACCACGGTATCAGTATACAGGAGCTGGAGCCGAGAATGTTTTCCTTCAATAATCCGTTTGGAGCTTGTAGTGAATGTAACGGATTGGGGTTTATACAAAAAATAGATCCGGATCGAGTGATTGCAAATCCCACATTGAGTATTGATGAAGGTGCGTTGGGTTCCATTTTTTCTTCATTGGAGTATGGAAGTTTTTATCGTCAGATGATAGAAGCCCTTGCAAAAGAGCATTCTATCGATTTGAGCATCCCATATAAAGAACTCCCCAAAAAATTTAAGGATGAGCTTTTATATGGAACGAAGGGAAGAAAGCTAGAATACTATTATGAGAGCCGAAATGGATCGCAATCATACCGAAATCATCCGTTTGAAGGTGTAATTCCAAATTTGGAGCGGCGTTATCAGGAAACAAATTCAGATTATATTAAAGATAAGATGCGTGAATACATGAATTTGATTCCTTGCATCCACTGTGAAGGAAAGCGCTTGAAGCCGGAAGTGCTTGCAGTAACGGTAGGCGGAAAAAACATTGCGGAGTTTTCAGATTTATCCATCCGAGAAGAATTAAAATTTATCAGTCAGCTTGTACTATCTAAAAAGGAAGAGGCCATTGCACGCCAGATTTTGAAAGAAATAAGAGAGCGTCTGACCTTTCTCGTGGATGTAGGGCTTGACTATCTGACCTTGTCAAGAGCTGCAGGGACGTTGTCTGGCGGAGAATCGCAAAGAATCCGCCTTGCGACGCAAATAGGCTCCAGCTTGGTTGGTGTTTTATATATTTTAGACGAGCCAAGCATTGGACTGCACCAAAAAGACAATGAAAAGCTGCTGAAAACACTGAGAAACCTCACCGATATTGGGAATACCTTAATTGTGGTTGAGCATGATGAAGATACAATGTATGCTGCGGATTATATTATAGATATCGGACCGGGAGCTGGTGTTGAAGGCGGTGAACTGGTGGCAGAGGGAAGCGTGGAAGAAATTGTTGCTTGTGAGCGCTCTATGACCGGCCAATATCTGAGCGGGAAAAAAATGATTCCAGTTCCGGAGGTACGAAGAGCAGGAAATGGAGAGAGCATCTCTGTTACAGGCGCATCTGAAAATAATCTACAAAATATCAATGTATCATTCCCTTTGGGAAAAATGGTTTGTATTACCGGAGTTTCCGGTTCCGGAAAAAGCACATTAATCAACCAGATTTTATATAAAAGCCTTGCGGAAAAAATTAATGGGGCGAAAGAAAAGCCGGGGAAGCATAAAAATATAAAGGGAATTGAAAATATTGATAAGATTATCAATATAGACCAGTCCCCAATCGGAAGGACTCCGCGTTCCAATCCGGCAACGTATACAGGCGTATTTACGCATATTCGCGATTTGTTTGCACAGCTTCCGGAAGCAAAGCTTCGAGGCTATGAGAAAGGGCGTTTTAGCTTTAATGTCAAAGGCGGGCGGTGCGAGGCCTGCAGCGGAGATGGGATCATCAAGATTGAGATGCACTTTTTGCCGGATGTTTACGTTCCCTGTGAAGTTTGCAAGGGGAAGCGTTACAGCAGAGAAACGCTGGAGGTGAAATATAAGGGGAAGAGCATCTTTGATGTGCTGGATATGAATGTATCAGAAGCCTTAGAGTTTTTCAGCAACATTCCTACCATTACAAGGCAGCTTGCTACCTTAGAGGAGGTTGGACTGGGCTATGTTAAACTCGGACAGCCATCCACACAGCTTTCCGGCGGAGAGGCGCAGCGGATAAAATTAGCCTCAGAGCTTTCAAAGAGAAGCACAGGAAGAACGATGTATATTCTTGATGAGCCGACGACCGGACTGCATTTTGCAGATGTAGACAAGCTGATTCAGGTACTGGACAAGCTGGTAGAATCAGGAAATACAGTTGTAGTGATTGAGCATAATCTTGAGGTCATTAAGACGGCGGACCATATTATTGATTTGGGACCGGATGGTGGAGACCGAGGCGGAAATATTGTGGTCACAGGTACGCCAGAACAAGTAGCAGAGTGCGAAACCTCCTATACTGGAAAATTTTTAAAACCAGTTTTGGAGGCATACCATACAAAACATGCAATGAATTCTTAAGTATAAAATAAGAATAAAACGTACAAAATCTTCTGTAGTGAAGGCAAATAAAAAAAGGACTTTTAAAGGGGATGCCTGAAAGTCCTTTTTTGTCGATATTTTTCCTGTTTTGGATAGAATAAGGAAAAAAGGTTGGTGTTATGCGAAAAATCTGATAAAATGGGATAAATGCTTGGTGGCGCAACTGCATGTCACCGCGATTACTGCCGGATTTCCGGTCACTTTGAAAGGATATAAGTAGAAAAATGGAACGAACAAATATGACCATGTTAGCGGATTTTTATGAGTTGACTATGGCAAATGGATATTTTGAGCACGGGATGGGAGAGCAGATTGCCTATTTTGATATGTTTTTCAGAAAAATTCCGGATGGTGGCGGCTTTGCCATTGCAGCAGGTTTGGAACAGGTCATTACTTATTTAAAAGGGCTTTCTTTTAGTGAAGAGGATTTGAATTATTTAAGAAGCAAAGGAATCTTCAGCGAAAAGTTTTTAGATTTTCTGAGAGATTTTAAATTTACCTGTGATGTGTGGGCGATTCCAGAGGGGACACCGGTTTTCCCGGGAGAATCGCTGATTACAATACGGGGGCCTGTGATTCAGGCACAATTTGTAGAAACGATGATTTTGCTGATTATGAATCATCAAAGTTTGATTGCAACGAAAGCCAACCGGATTGTTCGTTCTGCACAAGGCAGAGGAGTCATGGAGTTTGGATCAAGACGCGCGCACGGTGCAACTGCCGCGATTATTGGAGCCAGAGCAGCTTATATAGGGGGGTGTATCGGTACGGCATGTACTCTCACAGATCAGGAATATGGAATTCCTGCTTTGGGAACGATGGCTCATAGCTGGGTGCAGATGTTTGATACTGAATTGGAAGCCTTCGAAAAATATGCGGAACTTTATCCAAGCAATTGCGTACTTCTTGTGGATACCTACAATGTGTTGAAAAGTGGTGTTCCGAATGCAATCAAGGTTTTTAAAGAGAAGAAGCCTGAAAAGATGGGAATCCGAATCGATAGCGGAGATATTACTTACCTTACAAAACGCGCAAGAGCTATGCTGGATGAAGCGGGTTTTAGCGAGTGTAAGATTGTAGTTTCCAATTCATTTGATGAATATTTAATTCGGGATGTCATTAGCCAAGGTGCACAAATTGACTCGTTCGGAGTTGGAGAACGCTTGATTACTTCAAAGACAGAGCCGGTTTTTGGCGGCGTATATAAATTGGCGGCAGTAGAAGCAAATGGCAGAATTGTCCCTAAAATAAAAATTAGTGAGAATATTGAGAAGATAACAAACCCTGGCTTTAAGAAAGTATATCGTTTATATGATAAGAGTACCGATCAGGCATTTGCAGATGTAATTACCTTAGATCATGAAGAAATACCAAGCGGTAGCGCTTATGAGATTTTTAATCCGGAGGCTACCTGGAAACGGAAGAAAATCAGTAATTTCTATGCAAAAAATCTACATGTGCAGGTATTCGAAAACGGAGAATTAGTGTACAAGCAACCAACGGTACATGAGATTCGAACATACTGCTTGGAACAGATTAATACATTATGGGATGAAATTAAGAGATTTGAAAATCCTCATATTTACTACGTTGACCTTTCGAAAGAGCTATGGGAGCTGAAAACTCGCTTGATTGAAGAATTCCAGGGCTGAGTAATTACACTTTATAAAAAAACAGCAATTTTTAAATAAAAAGAATTGCTGCATAAAATAGGATCAAAAATGCGTTTTAATAAGAAAGCAAATAACAAGAGCTATCTTTAAAACGCATTTTTAATGGAATTTCTAAGATAAAGATAAAATGGTAATTAATGGGTTGTTTTTAAGAATGCAATCATTGAAAACGAAAATAATTGTAACTATTTTCAAATATAGCAGAATATATTTTTTTATAAATTATATTCTGCTATATTTTATTTTGAGAAAAAACGAATATTCACTATTCTGAATTTTTCTTCACGATACTTATTGACATTTTTCGACCGTATCATATAATTAAAATGAATTCATCATCAATAAGTTGATGAAAAGCAATTATCATTTAAAGGAGGTCAGGAAAATGCAAAATACGTTAATAAGTGCTGATAATACATGGGTATTATGGGCGATTATATCAGGCTGGGTAGCATTCAGCATTTATCTTGAACAAAAGTATACCTGGGCGGCAAAGATGTCAGGTGCGATTGTTGCACTTTTGGGAGCTTTGGTTCTAACAAATTTCAATATTATCCCGACAGATGCACCCGTGTATGACGTTGTATGGGGTTATGTTGTACCAATGGCAATTCCACTGCTTTTGATGCAATGTAACATTAAGAAGATCTGGAAAGAAAGCGGACGCATGTTGGTTATCTTCTTGATTGGTTCCATTGGCACGACCTGCGGTGCAGTGGTGGCATTTATGCTTCTACATGATTTTATTCCGGGGTTATCCGCAGTTGCTGGCATGATGACTGGCTCTTACATTGGCGGAGGTGTCAATTTTGCAGCTTTGGCAGATGCCTTTGATATTCCGGGAGAATTGGTTTCTGCAACAACGGTAGCTGATAACCTGTTGATGACACTGTATTTCTTTGTATTGATTACGATTCCTTCCATTGGATTTTTTAGAAAAAATTATTCGCATCCGCACGTTGATGAAGTCGAAAGCGTAGAGCAAAAAGACGGAGATGCAACAAGCGCCGCAACGTATTGGGGAAGAAAAGAAATTTCATTAAAGGACATAGCGTTTGCCTGTGCTACAAGCTTTATCATCGTCGCAGTATCGACTTTGATTGCAGAGTTTTTCGCGCAATTGATTCCAACCGATACCGTTGCATTAAATATGCTGAATGCGCTGTTTGGGAATAAGTATTTAATTATTACTACGCTATCAATGTGTGCGGCAACCTTTGCTCCAAATACCTTTGGAGAAATAAAAGGAACGCAGGAAATAGGTACGTATTTGATTTATTTATTCTTCTTTGTAATTGGTGTACCGGCATCTATCATGATGATTCTGAAAAATTCACCGTTGCTGTTGTTGTTCTGTGCGATTATGGTTGTCATTAATATGCTTTTTGTCTTTGTTTTCGGAAAGCTGTTTAAGTTTAATTTAGAAGATATTATATTAGCTTCCAATGCGAACATCGGAGGCCCGACCACCGCAGTTGCAATGGCGATTTCAAAAGGATGGGTGAAACTGGTAGGACCGATTATGCTGGTAGGTACTTTAGGCTATGTGATAGGGACGTATTTCGGAATATTCGTAGGAAATCTTTTAGTATAGAGCCAGAGTTTTAATATAGGACGAGTTAGAAAGAAGGGGTAAGTATGGTTTTTGATGGACATTCCGATATCTGGTCGGACGTAACGATTCGTTCCTTGAAAGGAGAAACGGATATATTAAAAAAATATCATCTGCCGAGGTTGCGTAAGGGGCAGATTGAGGGAAGCATTTTTGTAATATGGGTGGACCCTCCGTTTGATAAGGAGCCTTACCAAAGAACGTTGCAGATTATGGAAGCAGCCAGAAAAGAAATCGCTGTTTGTGATGAGATTGCGATTGTAACAAATTATGCGCAATTGCAGAAGGCACGAGAGGAGAGGAAGTTTTATATCTTTATCGGTTTAGAGGGTCTGAGCAGCATTGGAGAAGACTTGAGTTTGATTGACACCTACTACGATTTTGGTGCAAGACATGCCATGCTTTCCTGGAATGAACAGAACGCGCTGGCTACCGGTGTGCAGGGGGATATAAATAGAGGGCTGACGGAACTGGGAAAACAAGCAGTAAAGAAAATTATGGATAAGAATATGATTATGGATGTTTCCCATTTAAATGAAAAATCGTTTTGGGATGTAGCTAAAATAGCGCAGGGACCGATTATTGCATCACACTCCAATGCAAGAGCTTTGAGTGATGCTTCGCGGAATCTTACAGATGAGCAACTGCTCGAAATTCGCAGCTTGAATGGATTGGTAGGCATCAATTCTTTCAATCGTTTCGTCAGCTTAGAGCTTTCTGAGCAAACTGTGGACAAGCTTTTAAAGCATATCATCTATATTTGTGAAAAAATTGGTGTTGAACATGTAGGGTTTGGATTTGATTTCTTTGAATTTATGTCAACAGATTCAATGCGCTCTTACAGCGACCAAGAGACCTCCTATACGGTTGGACTGGAGGACTGCTCTAAGGTTCCGGCCCTTCTCGAAAAGATGAGACAAGCAGGCTTTCATCAAGAGGAGATTGAGGCGATTAGCTATAAGAATTTTCACCGCATTATAAAAAACGTAATCGGATAAAAAGTCGGATTTTTTATTCGGAGAGCAAGTAAAAATAAATTGAGGGCATCCCTTGTTTTGAATAGGGGGTGCCCTTTGTTTGTTCTAGTATCGCCAGCTGCGAGGCTAATCTAAATCTTGAATATTCATCTTATCAAGCTGCGCACGCGTTTTTATATTTTCTCTGCACCCTAAATAAATACCAAGTAGAATAATCGTTGGAATATTGCTAAAAAGAGCGACCGGTGCAATGAGCATGAAGATTTCTTTACCAGTCATTCCATCAAAAATCGCAATACTAAAAACCATCAGCAAAGAGTATAGAAAGGTAATGGTCGGCAGGATAAGGCCGAGCCATTTACTCCTCTTTTTCGATAAGAAGATTTGAAGGAAAATTCCTCCTACCAGCAGTGCAAGGACGACTACCAGCATAAAGGTTACATTTTTCAAGTCACTTGGCTCCTTTCGTCTTTTTATATTCAGAAATTAACAGCTTGGCGGTGTCGAAATCCACCTTGTCATTCAGTGCCAAGCGCTTGACAAGAGAAATATAGGGTTCATTCGCGGTATCCTCACTTATCTGAATTTTTTGTATCAATTTATCGAGCCGGAGCCTTACTGTGGGGTAGGTAACGTTATATTGGGCAGCAATCTCCTTTAATGAGCCGGAAGCTAAAAGGAATTTTTTTATGAATGATACATCTTCATCATCAAGATGCAACATCCATTCGGGTACAATTTCAACGGTCATGTAATGGCCTCCTTTAATAATATTAATATTATACTTTAATATTATTAAAGTCAAGTTGAAAATAGTACTTTAATAAAAACGAAAAATTCAGCTTCTGAATCGCCATAAAATGGTGATAAAAAAGTGACAACCATAGGATTCCTATGGTTGTCACTTAAAAACGAGTTCAGGTGTTTGATAAAAGGACTAGAAGAATAACGGTGTCATTGCCCACAGGGAAACACAGTCTTCTTCTCCAAAGTTGACATATTTGTGGGGAAGATTGCTACTAAAATAAATGCTGTCACCCTCATGCAAGACATAATCCTCATCATTGAGCTGCACGGTCAAAGTGCCGGAAAGGACAAAGCCACATTCTTCTCCCTCATGTGTCAAATATTCTTTTTCGTAGATTTGGCCGCCTGCCAGAGTAATCTTGACAAAATCAAGAAGGCGGTCGCTGTTGTCGGGAGAAAGAAGCTGATAGGTTGTATTGCCTCTGTTCGTAATAATCTTTTTGTGATCTTCTTTTCTTATGATGACCCGGTCATTTTTCTTTTCATTGTCAAAGAAGTGGCTGATATTTGTGTCCAGTGCCTGTGCGATGCGCCAGATACTGACCACGGAAGGAACCACAAGCTCTCGTTCTATCTGGCTGATGAGCCCTGTACTGACTCCGGACTGCTCAGAAAGCTGCAATATGCTCATTTTTTTTTGCTTTCTTAGATTTTTCACCTTATTTCCGATATTAAGCTGCATCCTATTACTTGTACCGGTGCCTAAAATTAAGGCATCAATACGCTCCTCCTTTGAAAAATTTTATGATATAGAACTCTTGATTCCGTTATTTTCACTTTTTTTTACATTTTATCACGTTTCACATCGACAGACAACCAAAAGGGGCTGTGGAATCACGACAAACGCATGAAGGTGTTCCATTAACAATGCTCAAAGGTATCATTTTTTG
>CAUQTI010000022.1:0-46075 GCA_963521065.1 uncultured Anaerovorax sp.
ATAGGATTTATATCTAATTTTCAATAGTTGAGGAATTATGCAATTTCCTCAATTATATAACTAAGTTTAAATGTTTTATTATTTTTCATCCTATTAATCTCCTCTCAATCTTTATTGAAAAATATTCTATAAAGTCTGCTTACTCAAATGATATCACTCTTTTTATATTTTTCAATGACAAATATGGATTTTTTAGGTTTACCTTTAGATTTTTGCTATTCCGTATAAAAATTTTTCATATATTTTCCAACTCTTTATTGCTTTTTAAATTTTATTTGTGCTATAGTGATATTAACGACTGACGGTCAGTCATTATTTAAGTTCCTTACGAATAATACATACCAATTTTTTTATCTCCAGCCATCAAAATTAGCAATGAAAAAACACTTTATATGCGCAACCGGAGGGACTGCATGGAAAACAAGAAGAAATCCGATAAAAAAAATCGAATTGAAGAAGCTGCCTGCAAGCAGTTTATGGAAAAAGGTGTGGCACACACTACAATTGATGAGATTGTTAAGGGTGCAGACGTTGCAAAGGGTACTTTTTATCTTTACTTTAAGGATAAAAAGGATCTGCTAAGCACCATCATCGTAAAACGCGGCTCTATCCTTCTTGAAGAAGCCATGAAATTTGCCCGTCAGCAAAAAACAGATAATTTTATTGATGAGATTATCTCTATCACAGATTATATCATTACATTTTTCGAACAAAATAAAGAAATATTAACCTTAATTGAGAAAAATTTATCATGGAGCTTGCTTAATCAAAAAATTTCTCAGGAGGAAGATTCCGGTTTTCAAACCTTTATGGATTACTGGACGACACATCCTTACATGCACTCTTATTCCAAGTCCCGCTCCTACCACATTATGTTTATAATTATCGAGCTTGTCGGTACGATCTGCTATACATCAATCATCGAAAACCAACCGGATACAATGGAGAATTTAAGACCTGATCTCTTTTTTACCATCCGGCAAATCTTGAGCAAATAACCTTATTTTCTCTCGTTCCCCCAGCGACGACAATTATAATTTAACTTGTATTTCAGTAAAAATTATATTGGAGGCGATATCTTGAAAAATATAGAACATGATTTTTTAAAGAAGTATCTGTGTAAATTCGATGCGAATCCTTTTCGCGTCAATTTCGAAAACGGAGACAGCTTTGTTGTCGGCGAGGGGGCACCCAAATTTGAAATCGTAATCAATAAACCCATTCCGAAAGGAGATCTATTGTGCAGCACCTCACTTGCCTTAGGCGAAGCCTATATGCGTGGTGATTTGCAGATAAAGGGGGACCTTTACCAAGCACTCAATTACTTCTTGGGGCAAATGACGAGCTTTTGTGTTGATAGTAAGCTTTTAAAAAACTTGATTCATCCTTCTACTTCGGCAAAGACGCAGAAGAAGGAAGTACAATATCATTACGACATAGGCAACGATTTTTACAGCCTTTGGCTTGATGACACCATGAGCTACTCTTGTGGGTATTTTAAAACAGAAGATGATTCTTTATATCAAGCACAGCTGAACAAGATTGATCTCACACTTTCCAAGCTGAACCTGCAAGAAAATATGACCTTACTTGATATCGGATGCGGCTGGGGTTTCCTTCTCATTGAGGCTGCAAAAAAATATAAAATACACGGCCTCGGTATTACCTTAAGTGAAGAGCAGGCAAAACGGTTTGAAGCGCGCATCAAAGAAGAGCACCTTGAAGAATATCTTGAGGTAAAGCTCATGGACTATCGGGAACTGCATAAATTAAACAAAAAATTTGACCGCGTTGTCAGCGTCGGTATGCTTGAGCATGTCGGCCGCAAAAACTATGAACTTTTTATCAAGAATGTGGATTCTGTTTTAAAGCCAAGCGGCATTCTGCTGCTTCACTTCATTAGCGGCAGAATTGAAAATGACGGTGATCCGTGGATTAAGAAATATATTTTCCCCGGCGGCGTCGTTCCAAGCCTGCGGGAAATCCTCAGCATCAGCAGTAATTATAACTATTACACGGCCGATGTAGAGAGTCTGCGGCGCCATTATAATAAAACACTCCTTTGTTGGAATGAAAACTTCCAAAGAAATAAAGAAAAATTAAAAACAAAATTTGATGATTCTTTCCTGCGTATGTGGGAATTATACCTTTGCGGCTGCGCTGCCGGATTTTATAACGGTGTTGTAGACTTGCACCAAATTGTCTTTACCAAAGGCGTAAATAACGATTTGCCGGTAACGAGAAACTATCTGTATCAAGACTGATACTTTAATTGATAAATAAAATCAAAGAGGCTCTTTTGAAATTGAAAAATTTCCTAGAGTCTCTTTTTCTGTCCTCAGGCAAGTAAATGCTGCACTTCTTGACCTCCTTTCACTTCGCATCCTTTTCTATGATTAGCCTCGCCCCATTCACCTTAAAACAAATTCTGCTCCTCTTTCTCTGATTCTTTAAGTATTTCTCTGTGTATTTTTTCATATCTATAGAGAGAATTTACTTTTAAAGATGGATTAAAGAAAGGTTTGCTATGAAAATTTTACTTTCCGGCCATGGACGTATGGGCGAGAATATTGAAACACTGGCAACGGCTGCCGGTTATGAGATAATAGGTTATGCAGACATTACGAATCCGCATAGTCTTGCACAGGTAGAAAAATGTGACGTGATTATTGATTTCTCACACCCGGCGATGCTCCCTCATGTAACGGAATATGTGCATCGTACCAAAACTCCTCTTTGCTGCGGTACTACAGGTTTTTCCGCGGAAGAGAAAGAGACCCTGAAATCACTTGGCGATTACGCTCCCGTTCTATACAGTGCGAACTACAGCCTCGGCATCGCCGTGCTCCGAAAAGCCCTCTTCGATGCCTCTCCGATTTTAAAAGAGGACTTCGATATTGAAATCATAGAAACACACCATAATAAAAAAATTGATGCTCCGAGCGGTACTGCAAAGCTCCTTTTGGATGCCATCGATCCCGCACGGGAAAAGAAAATTGTCAGCGGAAGAAGCGGAGAATGCGGTGAACGAAGAAAAGAAGAAATCGGGATTTTTGCACTTCGGGGCGGTACGGTCGCAGGCGAGCATACCGTTTATTATTTTGGGGAAGACGAAACACTTTCATTTACACATTCTGCTGCAAGCCGCCGAATTTTTGCCAAAGGTGCTCTGAAAGCGGCGATTGCACTGACAAAGAAAGAAAGTGGCTTCTATACCTTAGAACAAATTTTATTTTCCGCCACAGAATCTTAGCAATAAAACATGGAACAAAAAAACTCTCTTTAAAAGTGCGGCCTATAATCAGCACTCCAAATAAATGACTTACCATTCCCCTTAATCTCTGCCATAGATTGTGATGTGAGGAAACTGCCATGGATGCGAAGAAAATCATTCAATACATTCAAAATGCTGAAAAAAAAACACCGGTAAAGGTGTATTTAAACGCATCTGCTGATATTCCTTTTCCAAAAGCTACGGTCTTTCCTACAGGAAATCAAACGAAAATCATATTCGGAGACTGGAATCATATCGGTCCAATTTTAGAGGCTCATACGAGCGAGATTCTTGACATCGTGATTGAAAATGATATGCGTAACAGTGCAATTCCTTTGCTAGACAAAAAAAATATTCAAGCCCGCATTGAGCCGGGGGCAATAATCCGCGAGCAGGTGAAGATTGGTAAAAATGCAATTATTATGATGGGCGCAATCATTAATATCGGTGCGGAAATCGGAGAGGGCACTATGATTGATATGGGTACGGTCATAGGCGGCCGTGTTATCGTAGGAAGTCACTGCCACATCGGGGCCGGCTCTGTACTCGCCGGTGTCATTGAACCGCCGAGTGCATCGCCTGTCGTGATTGAAGATAATGTACTGATTGGTGCAAATGCCGTCATCATTGAGGGCATACGAGTTGGCAAGGGTGCCATCGTCGCCGCCGGCTCCGTCGTCATAAAAGAGGTCCCTCCAAATATGGTCGTTGCCGGTGTTCCTGCACGCATCATAAAGGAAAAGGATGAGAAATCAATGCATGCGACGCAGTTGATTGATGCACTCAGAAACATCTACCCTTAAAACAGCCTTTGCGTTATATAAATAAAGAAGACAAAAACCATCTGTGACACTTCACAGGCCATCCCCATCGTATCCCCCGTTATTCCTCCAAGCACTTTTTTAAAGTGATTTGTCAGGAGGATGACGGAAAGAATTGCCGCTCCCACTGCAATCAAATACCAGGGATTTAAAAACGCAGAAATGAGGGACGGAACAAGAATAGCTGTAAACAATTCCACTTTCCCGCAGTGGTCCACAAGCAGCTTCCCCATACCGGCTTTCCGCACATATTCTGCAAAAAAAGCGGAAATGAGCGGCGCACTTTTTCCGACAACCGGTAGGACCAGTAACGTTTCATACGGAATTCGTCCATACATCACCATATAAAATGCCACAAAAAATATCATGGAAAGTACACCGAAAGAACCGACATGGCTATCCTTCATAATTTCAAGCATACGCGTTCTGTCTCTTCCACTGAAAATCCCGTCACAGGTATCCGCAAGGCCATCCAAATGAAGCCCCCCTGTGAGTATGATATAGCCCCCTAACAGAATCATAGAGACAACCGCTTTATCAAAGAGCAGGTGAGTAAAGGACAGGCCATATAAAATCGCACCCATTAATATTCCTAAAAAAGGAATTAATTTCAATCCTCTTACATATCGCTCCTCCGTGTACTCTACATAAGGAACTGGAAGTCTTGTAAAAAATGCTGTCATTAGCCAAATTGTCTTCATTGTTTTCACCACTTATCGTATTGATACCACGCATTTTCTCTCACTGCGAAGTAAAAAAATTTCTTTTTAGAACCGCTCTGCCAATCGGCTCCCTAGCCCGCTTCACCGAGCCTTTTTCGCATAAAAATTCAGTTTTATCAAGCTTTATTCAGTTTTTTCAATCCACTCTAAGGACTGTGGCCTGCGGCTTTATCTGCATCGGGATACCGGAAACCATAAAAATCACTTTATCGGCAGCTTCCGCAAAAGCACGGTTTGCTCTTCCTAAAATATCACGGTAATACCGGCTTGAACGTTCCGCCGGGACGAGTCCCATTCCCACTTCATTGGTCACACCAATCAAACTTTTCCCATGCTTGCGGCAAGCAGAAATCAGCTTCTTTACTTCAAGAAGCATCCGTTCCTCTACTCTCTGCATATCCTCCGCCGGGCAACTCTCCCAATCAATTCCCGAATAATACATAATATTATTCAACATAAATCCTAAACAGTCAATCAAGACTGCTTCTGATTTTACAAAATCTTGATTTTCCTCTAGTTTTTCAAATTCCCAAAACTGCTCTAAGGTCGGCCATTCAGAAGGTCTTTGTGCACGATGCTTTTTTACGCGTGCTTCCATCTCCGCATCACACACAGCTGCTGTTGCAATATAAAGAACCTTATTTTCTCCAAGCTCTTTTGCAAAACGCTCTGCATAGAGACTTTTTCCGCTTCTTGCACCGCCTGTCATTAAAATCACTTCTGACATTTACGCTCTCCCTGTCTTCGCTTGTTCATCCCGAATGTCGATGCGGTACGAGTGATCGTAGGCAATCTCCTCAAACGTAGCCATGTTTTTAAGCATTGCACAAGCCGCACCAATAATTGGAAATGCTAGCGTACAGCCGGTCCCTTCTCCTAAACGCATCCCCATGTCAAGCATAGGCTCCATACCAAGCTCTTTCGCAATGAGATCATATGCAGGCTCTTTCGAGCGATGTGAGGTAAAGATGAAATCCTTGACAGAAGGGTTGAGCCTACATGCTGCAAAGGCAGACAAGGCTGAAATCACACCGTCAATCACAATCGGTACACGGTAATACGCAGCTCCCAAAAAGCATCCTGTCATTCCTGCGATATCCAATCCACCAACCTTTGCAATAACATCAATTGGGTCCTCTGCATTTGGCTTGTTTATTTCCAAGGCTTTTGTGATTACCGCTTTTTTATGGAGCAAGGCTTCATCGGTCAATCCGCCGCCTTTGCCGACCGCTACGTCAGCAGTAGCCCCGGTAAATGCCATAAGCACCGCACTCGTGCTGCTCGTGTTTCCGATTCCCATTTCACCGGTCCCCAACAGCTCAAAGCCTTCTTCTACGCAGATTCGGACCATATCAATTCCGGTTTCAATCCCGCGAATCGCCTCTTCTCTGCTCATTGCAGGACCCTTTGCAAAATTGTCTGTGCCGTATTTTATCTTTCGGTTATATACCTTGTCGTTTTTATAGTCGGATAAAATCCCAACGTCAACCACCTTGATTTCTGCGCCCGCATACGCGGATAGAACACCCATTCCACAGATGCCTTTTGTCATATTCATTCCCTGAATCAGCGTGATATCCTGTGGTGTCCCGGCAACACCCTCCTCACAGATTCCGTTGTCTGCCACCATAACAATGCTGCACCGCTTCTTTAGGTCATTTTCGCACTTTCCTGTGATGCCTGCCACTTTTACTGCAATTTCTTCCAGTTTTCCCAGGCTGCCAAGCGGTTTAATCAAATGATCATTATGCGCCTTTGCTTCCTCCATCGCCTGTATGTCAGCCGGTTTGATTCCTTCTATAATTTCCAAATAGCCTTTCATCTTTTCGCCTCTTTTCTGCTTGTCCCGATTCTTGCTTTTTATTTGGATTTTTCTCTTTCGTCCCTTGCCATGTAAAGCATCGCATTGCAGATTGCGGCAGCAACATTACTCCCGCCCTTTCTTCCCTGCGCTACAATATATGGAACTTCTGTCTCCATAATCAATTCTTTCGACTCCACTACATTTACAAATCCAACCGGGACGCCAATAATCAGAGCCGGAGAAAGTTTTCCTTCCTCAATTAATTCGTATAACCTCACCAGTGCGGTCGGTGCATTTCCAATCGCAAAAATGACCGGTCTTCCTTCCTTTTCAAGTGCGGCGGCTTTATCCATGCTCGCAGTCGCCCTTGTCGTTCCATTTTTTTTGGCAATCTCAGCAACATCCTCATCTGCCATGAAACAAAAAGCTTCTCCGCCAAACGATTCCAAAACATTTTTGTTAACGCCGGAATATGCCATTTTCGTGTCCGTCACGATACACGCACCCGCTTTAATTGCAGCGATGCCTTTCTTTACCGCTTCCTCTGAAAATTTCAAGTTGTCATAGTAATCGAAATCAGCTGAAGTGTGGATGACACGCTTCACAACTGGCTCATTCACCGGGTCAATTGTACGGCTGCCCAGCTCCTCAGAAATAATTTCAAAGCTGCGCTTTTCAATCTCAGACGGCAGCACATTTTGTAATTTTACTTTCATATTCCCTCCTTGTCCAATGTTTCATTAAGCATAAGAAAGCATCCTATGCGCAATCGATCTCATTCCAAGATCAAATACCCTCTTCCAATATGCGATAAATAACATCCATATCCATGCTCTTTCGCATTGCCTCTGCCAGTTTATCATACTGCATTTCTTTATACGCGGCAACATTCAAGCCTGCCACCTTGCTTTCATCAAGGCCCTTACTGCGGTATAATGCTGAAATAATGGCCTTCGCAACTTCTTCTTTATCGAAAATACCGTGGATATAGGAACCATACAGATTGCCGCAGCACATTCCAACCGTTTTATCACAAGGCTTTCCGGAAAGCTCTGTAACGTGTGTGAGCGACGTTACCTGCTCCGCGCTTTGCCCCGTTTCTTTTAATACGGTCTGTCCCATATGAATTTCATACCCCTCAAAACCAACACCGGATAATCCGGAAAAAATACCGCCAACCTGCTCCGTAAATTTCCCTTTTGCCTGTGTTCTGGTCTTTTCTTTTTCAAAGACAGTCTCTGCCGGTAAGAGTCCCATACCGGAAATACTTCCTCCCGATTCTACACCGTAAGGGTCGGAAAGCACCTCACCCATCATCTGATAGCCTCCGCAGATTCCGAAAATGGCTTTTCCGGCGGATGCATGCTTTAAGACAGCCGCTTCGAGTCCGCACTGGCGCATCCAAAGCAAATCCTCCATCGTATTCTTGGTCCCAGGCAGAATAATCATATCCGGATTTCCGAGTTCACCCACCGAGGAAACGTAACGTAAGGTCACATCTTCTGCGTATTCAAGGACGTTAAAATCCGTAAAATTCGAAATACGGGGCACACGGATGACGGCAATATCTATCAATCCCACACTGTCTTTTTTCCGAAAACGATCTGTCAAGCTGTCTTCATCATCAATGTCTACGTCTAAATAAGGAATTACGCCTACTGTAGGTACATTGATTTTTTCTTCGAGCATATCCAGTCCAGGCTGCAAAATGTTACGGTCTCCTCTGAATTTATTAATCAGAATACCCTTTACTCTTTTTTTATCTTCCTCAGGGAAGAGCACCATCGTGCCGACAAGGGACGCAAAGACACCCCCGCGGTCGATATCTCCCGCTAAAAGTACCGGAGCCTTTGCAAGCTTCGCCATAAACATATTTACAATATCATTTTCCTGCAAATTAATTTCCGCAGGGCTTCCCGCACCTTCAATTACAATAATATCGTACTCTTTCGCCAATGCATCGTAGGCTTTTTCAATCTCGGGAACAATTTCTCTTTTCCGCTTGTAATACTCTGTTGCGCTCATATTGCTTGCCACCTCTCCGTTGACAATCACCTGTGAGCTGGTATCGTTAGTCGGCTTCAATAAAATCGGATTCATCAGAACTGAGGGTTCGATTCCACAGGCCTCCGCCTGCACAACCTGTGCCCGCCCCATTTCCAAACCCTCTTTTGTGATAAAAGAATTCAGAGCCATATTCTGTGATTTAAACGGTGCTACCTTGTATCCGTCCTGCTTAAAAATACGGCATAGCCCGGCGACCAACAAACTTTTTCCTGCATTGGACATCGTGCCTTGTACCATAATTGCCTTTGCCATTTTGCGTTCCTCCTACTCTGCCTTCTTGGGAAATTCTCTTTGTATTTCTTCCAAAGCTTTTATCAGCTGCTCATTTTCAGCGTGGAGCTTTACCGCAATGCGAAAATATTCCTCACTCAGTCCGGGATAATTGCCGCAGCTTCGCACCATGATGTTTTTTTCCTGCAGTAATGCTTTGAAATCTCTGCTGTCGTAGTGCTCTTTCGAATGGGGAAGCTGAAAAAAGATATAATTTGCCGCAGGCGGAAATACTTTAAAACCGAGCCGTTGCAATTCTCTCTGCAAGTACACTTTTTCTTCCAAAATTAAATCACAAGCTTTTTTTAAATACGCCGTCTCTTTTAAGGCCTGCACGCCTGCCAGCTGTGCGGGGAGAGAAACTGCCCACGGTTGTCCAGTTTCAGAAAGGGTATCCAGCAGCTTGCGGTTGCTGCATATTCCATATCCAAGCCGCAGCCCCGGCATTGCAAAATTCTTTGTAAATGCTTTTAAGATAAACAGGTTGTCATATTCTTCAATGAAATCTTTCATTGTATTTTTTTCTGGTTCCTCTAGAAAATCTACAAAGCATTCATCTAAAACCAATAAAATGTTGTATTCCTTGCATCGCGCCAAAATCTGGCGCAGTAGTGATGGATCCATAACCTGACCGGTCGGATTATTGGGGTTACATAGGAAGAGCATCTCAATGGATTCATTTAAAGAAAATAAAATCTCTTCACTTAAACGGAAATTATTTTCTTCTTTTAAGTAATGATGCTTTACAATACACCCCACTGCTTCTAATGACTTTTCATATTCCGCAAAGGTTGGTGCAAGCACCATTGCCCGATACGGCATTTTTGCAACCACAAGTCTGAAAATCAAATCTGCAGCACCGTTCCCGCAAATAAGGTGCTCTTCTTTCACCGTTTCATATTGTGCCAAATCGCGTATTAACTCCCTGCAAAGCGGGTCCGGATAATGAATGCACTCCGCGAGCCCCAGAACAATCGCTTCTTTGACGGAAGGCGGTAATCCAAGCGGATTAATGTTTGCAGAAAAATCTAAGATTTTCCCCTCGTTTCCTTTTTCTCTCACGGAGTAGATGTCTCCGCCATGAATTAAATCAGCCATTCAATTACCCCCATTCCAAATAAACATACGATTATGCCGATCCACGCTGTGCCATATAATAGCCGGTTTGCTCTCACAATATCCTCATATTGTATCGGACGAATCGAATCTCCGATTGTTTTCTTTTTATAAAGCATCCCAAAATAATAGGCATCTCCTGCCAGTTGTATTTGCAGTGCACCTGCACATACGGCTTCTGTCTGCGCGCTGTTCGGACTGGCGTGGTTATAGCGGTCTCTCAGGAAAATGCAGCATGCATTTTTATAATCCATTCTCAAAAAAAAGGCAGCAGCAATCATAAAGAGTGCAGAAATCCGTGCCGGAATATAATTTGCGACATCGTCCAGCTTTGCTGCAAAGCGTCCAAAGTACAAATATCTGTCATTTTTATAGCCAATCATAGAGTCCATTGTATTGATGGACTTATATAAAAATCCAAGCGGCGCGCCGCCGATTGCCAAGTAAAGCAACGGTGCAACGGTTCCGTCCGATGTATTTTCTGCAACGGTTTCCACTGTAGCTTTTGCAATTTGACTCATGCTCAGATTGTTTGTATCTCTGCCTACAATCATAGAAACCTGGTCCCTTGCTCCCTGTAAATCTTCTTCGGCCAACTTTTCATATACCTTCATACTTTCTGTCTTTAATGCCTTTACCGCTAATATTTGATAGCACATTATGCTTTCTGCGGCAAGGGATAAAATGGGGCTGATTTGATAAAAAATCCACAAAATCCCAAAGGGAACGACAGAAGAAAAGAACATGACCAGTACGCTGAGGAAAACGCCGGCTGCAATTTCACCCTGTGGTGTTTTTTGAAAACAGCCGCGTGTCAGTTTCTCACCAATTTCAATCCCTTTTCCAATCAAGCGAATGGGATGCGGCATAAAATAGGGATCTCCAAAAATTAAATCCAGTAAAAATCCAATTCCGAGCGCAAGCATAGACTGTGTGAAAAAAGGAATCATACCCTTTCCTCTTTCTTTTTCAGCAGGCAATCCACCATGCTTTCCATGGTAGCCTTCTGTGCCGTACTTACCTTCATTTGAAATGCACCAGCCTGCGCAGCTGTCTGTTCGCCAATACAGATTGCATTCACCTTCGTATAATCCAAATCCGGATGCATCTTCACAAATCCCCGTACCGTTGAAGCACTTGTAAACGCTACAAAATCTACGGTTTCATCATAAAAGACCATACCGTTCGGCTCTAGGTCAATGGTTTCATATAAAGGAAGGTCTGTATATAAAATCCCCGCCTTATCCAAAGGCCTTGTTACCTCTTCCGTTCCAATTTTTGCTCTTGGAAGCAGTAACGATGGTTTGCTCCCCGTTTCTCCTTCTTCTTTTTGCATTGCGTCCGCCAATGCCTGTCCCAATGCTGCTCCGCTGTAAACCTCCGGCATTAACTCAACAAGAATCCCTTTTTCTTCAATTGCTTTCTTGGTACCTGCACCAATGGCGGCAAATTTCAGCCCGTTTAATGTGCGGATATCCATGTGCATTTTTCGCATTTCTTCATAAAAAATCTTAACTCCTGCGGGACTCGTAAAAGCAATCCATTGGTAATCGCTGATAGACTTTAAGTTTTTTACAAGCTCTGTATTCTCTAAAATAGCCTCAGTCTCAATCGTCGGAAGAAGCACGACTTCTGCACCCAAATCGGAGAGCATAGAAGCTAAGGTTGAATTTCTGTCTTTCGGTCTTGTGACTGCAATTTTTAATCCCCCCAGCGAGCGGTCTTCCGCCCAGTGGAATTGCTCCGAAAGCTTGCACACCTCACCGACTACAATGATTGCGGGTGTTTCAATTCCTGCTTTTTCTGCATCCTGCGGTAAATTTGCTAAATCCGATACCACACGCCTTTGATGCGCGGTGGTTCCACGCTCTAAAATAGCCGCTGGCATGTCCTTTTTCATTCCGGCATCTAAAAGTCCTTTGCAGATTTTGGGCATTGCACTGACACTCATCAAAAAAATCATCGTTCCGCCTACCTTGACCAGTGCTTCATAATCCACTTCTGCTTCTTCTGATTTCTTGGTATGCCCTGTAATGATGTGTAAAGAAGAACAAAAATCCCTGTGCGTCACAGGAATTCCATTATATGCCGGTACAGAAACAGCTGAGGTAATCCCCGGGACTACTTCAAAGGAAATCCCATGTTCGCAAAGCAGCTCCAATTCCTCGCCGCCGCGCCCGAACACGAAAGGGTCACCGCCTTTTAAGCGTACCACTCGTTTCCCTTTTAGCGCTTCTTCTAAAAGAATTTCATTAATGCGATGCTGCGGGGTCGGATGGTAACCCGATACCTTTCCAACTGGAATCAGTTCTGTGCCGGAAGGAATCAGTGCCAAAACGCCCTGACCGACCAGCTTGTCGTATACTACAACATCTGCTTGCTCTAAAACAGCCTTACCGCGCAAGGTAAACAAACCCACATCGGAAGGACCCGCACCTACAAGCCATACCTTACCGCTTCCGCAGTATCCAGTTTTATTTTTTTCATTTATCTTCTGTTGCATGCTTTCCCTTCTTCCTTTAACCGCTTTGCTAACGTCTCTGCCAGCTTGATTCCATCTTTTCTTTCACCGCTGATTTCCCCGGTTCTGCATTCGCCGCTTTCTTCGTTATAGTATAAACCCCGAAGCCTTATTTCAGAAGGGGTCACCTGTGCAAAGGCGCCAATCGGTGAACTGCAACCACCATCTAAGTACCGCACAAAGGCCCGCTCCGCCAGTGCTTCGTCCTCTGCATTCCTATCTCTTACAGCGTCTAAAAAGTCGTAGTTTTCTCCGCTTCTCCCCTGCAAAGCCAAGATGCCCTGTCCGGCGGCCGGAATCATCTCTTCCGCAGTAAAAACTCTGCTGATGCGGTCGGATAGTCCTAATCGATTTAAGCCTGCACAGGCAAGAACCAAAGCGCCGTACTCTCCGCTGTCTAACTTTGAAAGCCGGGTCAGCACATTTCCACGCACACTTTTTGTCTCAATGCTTGAATATAGGCTTTCCAGCTGTAAATTCCTTCGGCGGCTTGAGCTTCCAATGGGTTTTCCCTCCTCCATTTGAACTGCTCCCTTTGGCAAAACCAATACGTCCATGGGACTTTCTCTTTTTGAAAAACCAATCAGAGGGATCTCTTCTGACACCTCCATCGGCATATCCTTTAAGCTGTGAACCGACAGATCAATTCGTCCTTCTAGGAGTGCCTTATCCAGCTCTTTTACAAAAAGTCCTTTCCCTCCGATTTTATCTAACGTCCGGTCCAAAATGACATCTCCCGTCGTTTTCATGGTAACAAGTTCCAATTCAATTTCCGGATGCTTCTGCCGAATCAGTTTCATAACAAGCTCAGACTGTATTACTGCCAGTTTGCTTTCTCTGCTTCCGATTCTAATTTTTTTCTGCTTCATTTTTGCTGTCCTCCAGTCCAACGGATGACCCCTCCCAGGCCCTTAAATATGTTTTCAGTGCGGATGTGGCTGCTTTTGCGAGGCGATGATTTCTGCCTCCCGCAGTGATTCCTACCGTCAGTTCTCCCTCCCTGACAATGCCCGGGAAATAAAAATCACATTCCGCCTTTGTATCCGCTACATTTACCAGTATATGCTTTCTTCTGCATATTTTTGTTATCTGTTCATTAATTGCCCGATCATTTGTTGCAGCAATTACCAAATCTGGTGTCGTGATATCCAGCTCTTCGAATTTTTTCTTCTCTAATCTTAAGCGGCCTTCCTCCTGCATTTCAATAAAAAAAGGCTCTGCTTTTTCGGCGATTACAGTAATCCTGCAAGCAAAATCCAAAAGTGTGCTCACGCGTCGTTTCGCAATTACGCCACCGCCGACAACCAGCACATCTTTCTCTGCTAAATTCACAAATAACGGAAACCATCCGTTCGGCTGTGTTTCAGCAGGTACGCAGTTTTCCTCTTTTCCATCACATGCAATCTCTTTTTCATCCGCTTCATCGATCTCCAAATGAAAGCGTTCCTTTAAGAAAAGTAAGACTTCCTGAAGAGAAAGCCCCTCTTCTTTATTCTTACGTCCAATCAAAATGATAGACACACCTTGATCCATAGCTGCTTGATATTTTTCATCAAAGCCCCCGGCCTTCCCCGAATCTTTTGTAACTAAGTAGGAAGCCTTTGTCTGCTCCAGTAACACACAATTCATTGCATAGGAAAACGGTCCCTGCATACAAATTAGATTCTTCCCTTCATAGCCAAGTTCAAAGCATTTCGCTACAACCTCAGGGGTCGGCAGGACTCTGGGATACAGTCTCTGCGCATAATTTTCTACTTTTGTAAATGCTTCAAGCTCCTTACTTCCTGTCGTTAGAAGAACGGTGCCCTCTGTATGGTTTAAGTATTCCGCAGCTTCTTTGGTATCCTTTACAAAAATAAAATGACTCTCTTCCGCTGCTTTTGAAGTTCCGTCAGCTTCTATCTGCCGGTATTTTTTTTTCATCAAGTCCGTCGGGCTGCGCAAAAGACGAAGATAGTTTGTATTGGTTTTTTCACAGGCCTCTTTTATATTTTCTGTCACCAGAAGTGCATAGGGGTGTGTCGTATCAATCACAAGATCAAAACATTCCGTTTTTAAAAGCTGCTTCATCTCCTCCGGAAACATACGTCCGGATTTTATTGTAACATTTGAAATAAGTTCCGGCAGCAAGGCTTTCCCATACTCCGTTGCAACAGAAGCGAAAACTTCAAGTGTTTTCTCTTTTGAAAGTATTTCTACCAAACGACGTCCCTCTGTCGTTCCTGCAAAAATTAATAATTTCGGCATGCTCAATCTCCCCTTCGACTTTTTTTAAAGGCGGTAACCCCTTGGGGTCACCATTTTTCCCGCAAGCTTTTTGGTCTTGGAATTCCCTATATATACTGTAGTGAACATATCTACTTTCGCTTCTCTCAGCTCTTCTAAGCTTAGAATTGTTCCTTTTTCTCCATCTCGTCCAATATTTTGAACATACCCGGCTACCGTATCGCTTCCTCTGTGTTTCAAAATAATATCGCAGGCTTTTTGAAGATAGTCGTGCCGTTTTTTACTGGATGGATTGTAAAGACACAGTACGAAATCCGCCGCTGCCGCACAATCCAAACGCTTTTCAATCAGCTCCCACGGTGTAAGAAGGTCGCTCAGGCTGATCACTGCAAAATCGTGAATCAAGGGCGCGCCTAATACCGCAGCCCCGCTGCAGGCAGCCGTAATGCCAGATACCACTTCAATTTCTACCGGCTCATATTCCTGTGCCACCTCAAACATCAATCCTGCCATGCCATAGACTCCGGCATCTCCGCTGCAGACCATCGAAACGGTCTGTCCTTTTAATGCTTCCTGAATGGCAAGGTGGCAACGGTCAATCTCTTTTTTCATCGGCGTGGACAGCAATACCTTATCCTGAAAGCTGTCACGAATTAAATCAATATATACATCATATCCGGTAATCACCTGGCTCTCTTCAAGAACAGACATCGCTTTTTGTGTCATTTGTTCCATTCCGCCAGGGCCCAATCCTACTACATAAATTTTCATCTTCATTTCCCCTCATATCGGTCTTTTCTCGACCCAGTTTTTAACGTATCTTTTTTCGCCGCTTCTTCTAAGGCTTTTATACAGCTTTGCCATAAATCAGGCGATAGGGTATCACGGAGTCCATACAGCAGCTTTCCAACCGATTTTTCCGTTGCCGCTTCAATGGCTTCTGACAATGCAGCTTCCTGCTCCTGATCAAGTAAAAGGGCTTCAATCGGCTCTCCCAGTCTGCATCTTGTATCGTCTGCTGCCAGTTCCATAATTTGTTTTACCTGCGGCACCTGCGCGCGAAAAGCAAACCAGCGTTCAATACCCTCTACATAGCGATCCAAAATTGCCAGTGCTTCCTTTACTTGCAAATCATTTTCCTCTGTACAGACAGTCTGGCCCATCGTATCGATATCGTAAATAGAAATACCGTGTTCTCCGTTTAAAGCCGGATCAATATCTCTGGGAACTGCTAAATCAAGCCATATGCGTTGTTTTTCTTCGCAGAGCAGCCCGTCCACCTCATCCTTTCGCACCGTAAAATGCGGACTCAGTGTCGCGCTGATTACCACCTGTGCCGCATCCAACGCAGAGTGACGCTCTTCATAAGGCAGCATTCTGCACTGCTCCGGTACAATGGAGCCTTGCTCTTCCTGTCCATGCATCCGCTTACGCAATGTCATCGTTACGTCCGCACCCTGTATCGTCAGTGCGTTCGCAATCAGCTTTCCCATCTGCCCGTTGCCTATAATCAGACATCGCACATCTTTTAAAGAGCCTAATTTCTCTTTCAAAAGCTGAATCCCTTTATAGGCAATCGACTGATCCACTGCCGTCAAACGAACGGTTGATTTTACTTTCTTCGCAGCGGCAATTGCCGTCTGAAATACTTTTTCCAGCACCATATCTTCACAGCCGCATTTTCTGGAAAGCGCTAAAGCCGCTCGTACCTGCGAAATAATCTGATCTTCTCCGAAAATTTTAGAATTTAAGCCGCAGGCAAGCTGCAGCAAATGTGAAACGGCCTCTTTACCTTCACGCTCCACAAAAAGTTTGCTGTATTGTTCGCGATCTATTTTTTTCACTTCACACAACATCTCATACGGCGTTATATGGGATTCTTCTCCGCTGCTAATCCAAAGTTCAGTGCGGTTACAGGTCGACAACAGCACGCAACCGGAAAGCGCGAACTTCTGCTTCATGTATTTCATTGCCTCCATGGCGGCTGCTTTTGTAAAGGAAAAAAGCTCACGGTAAGCAATGCTCGCTTTGCTGTGGTCAATTCCTATCATGGTAATCCGCATCTATTTAATCGCCTCTCTAAATTCATGTGTAAAGGCAGGGTCGTATAATTTTGAGCGTTCGTATTTATCACCCAAAAAATCACCTACCAAAATCAATGCTGTCTTTGTGATATTGTTCTCTTTTGCAGTCTGCGGCAAGGTATCTACTGTCGCATAAAACACTTTTTCTTCCGGCCAGGTCGCCTTGTATACGATGGCAGCCGGTGTTTCTTTCTTATAGCCGCCTACAAGAAGACGCTCTCTTAGCGGCTCCAAAAGGCCCGTGCTCAAAAAAATCGCCATCGTTGCATTGTGAGATGCCAGCTTTGCAATCTCTTCTTTTTCCGGTACCGGTGTTCTTCCGGCCATGCGTGTGATAATTACAGTTTGTGAAACATCCGGTAAAGTATATTCTGCTTTTAATGCGGCTGCCGCACCAAAGAAAGAGCTTACACCGGGTGTTACGTCATATTCAATCTTTTTCGGCTCCAACAAATCCATTTGCTCACGGATTGCTCCATAAATGCTTGGATCACCCGTATGAAGGCGGACGGTTGTCTTTCCTTGCGTTTCTGCTTCCTGCATTACGCTGATTACCTCTTCTAAGGTCATTGAGGCACTGTCATAAATTTGACAGCTCTCCTTCGCCAGCTTTAAATGCTCCGGATTTACCAGTGACCCTGCATAAATAATCACATCTGCTTCCTGTAAAAGACGCTGCCCTCTGACTGTAATCAAATCCGCGGCTCCCGGACCCGCCCCGACAAAATGTACCATATTGAAAACCTCTCTTCTTTATTTTTTCTCTTTCACTACTAATATAGAAAAATAGCTTGCATTCTCATCAATTTCTTCGGCATTATAAAAAACGCGTTCTCCCTGCATTCCACAGCGCTCTACCATTTTTACAGTATACTCTTCTTCCATTTCAAGCAATTGTTTCTTTATCTTTCCGATGGATTTCCCGCTTTTCATCAGTACCTTTGTTCCTCTTAAGCGCAGTGCTTCTTCAACGCCGTCATAGGATGCCGGTATCACATGTAACGGCTGTGCCGCTTCCGTCAGACCTTCATTTAATCTTGCGGAAACTGCACAAAAGGAAGGAATTCCCGGTATAATCTCTGCTTCAAAACCTTTTTCCAGTACGCGTTCATGTACATAAATATAGGTGGAATAAATGGACGGATCCCCAAGGGTAAGAAAGGCAACATCTTTCCCTTCTTTTAGTTTTTCAATAATCTGCTCTGCCGCTAAGTCATGACTCTCTTTCAATTTTTCCTTATCACGAATCATCGGCATTGACACTTCCATTACTTCTTTCTGTTCAATTTCGGGTACACTCCCCTTTGCAATGGTATACGCCGCATTGATTTCCTGCCCGGATTTTGGAAGAACGATGATGTCGCTTTCACGAATCAAGCGAGCAGATTTTAAAGTCATGAGTTCCGGATTTCCCGGCCCTACTCCCAGACCATATAATTTTGCCATATTTTAAACCTCCATCTCTAAAGCTCTAAAGCTTTTCTATCAGCTTCGCTGCATCCTCTGTTTGTCCCAGGTATCCATATTGGTTTGAAAAAGTAACTGCACCAATTTGAAGGGACCTGTGCGTGCGTTCCTTGACATGATAATCGAGCTTTTCCAAAATGGACGTCATTGTTTTCTCTCTTAATTGAATCTCATCTAACACGGAAATCGCATCATCCGTGGTGAGACAGTGCATTAATCTTTCAATGGTTTTCTGCGGTGCCCCTTGCAGTGCCGCATGTGCTGATAAAATTTCTAAACGAGCATCCCCATATTTGGAATGCGTATTAAAAATGCCGCCGGCCACCTTTACAAATTTGCCGATATGCCCTACGAGCAAAATGCCTTGAAACCCACATTCTTCGGCATAATCCAGCGCTTCTCCTAAAAAATTACTGCATTTTACCGTATAAATCTCACCCAGCTTCATAGTGTCTTTTAAAAACGTTTCTCCGTAATTGCCCGGTGTGATGACCAAATAAGCCGCTCCGGCTGCTTTACGCATGTTCATTTCCACCTTAATCGTGTCAATGAGGGCCTGTTCACTCATAGGCTCTACGATACCGCTTGTGCCTAAAACAGAAATTCCTCCTACAATTCCTAGTCTGGGATTATAGGTCCGCTTCGCAATCTCCACTCCCTCAGGAATTGAAATTTCCACAGAAATTCCTCCGTGGTAATCGAATTCCTGCGCGGCCTTCTCTACTTCATAAAGAATCATTTTCCGAGGCGTTGGATTAATGGCTGGTTCTCCCACCGCGCAGGCAAGTCCGGGCTTTGTCACTGTCCCTACTCCCGTTCCCGCCAAAAGCAAGGTTCCTTTTCCCATTTCTTTTTTCAAAGTAACTTTCGCATAAACCATCACACCATTTGTTACATCTGGATCGTCTCCGCTGTCTTTTTTGATTGCACAAACAGCGTAAATATCTCCATCCTCTGTATATCCCCGTCTACACTCCAATAGTGCAAGCTCTAGCTCCTTGCCCTTCGGAGTATGGATTTTGGCCACTTTCGGAACAGTTTCAGAAAAAGCAAAAATGACGGCACCCTGTGCCGCTGCTGCTGCACAGGTCCCCGTCGTATAGCCCTGTCTCAATCTTTTATTTTTTTCTCCAACGTACTTTCTTTGAATATCCATTGACAGTCTCACTCTCCTGAAGATGGGTTTTTCCCTTTCATTCTTCTGTAAGCATATCTTCGACATGTTTGAGGTACTGTGCGCGAATTTCTCTAAATTCACCCAGCCCTTTCAAAATACATTCTACCTCATAACCACTTTGTTCGAAAAGGGTTTTCCACGAATCTTCTTCATTTCCTGCCATATCATTTTGTGCATGGTCGCCCGCAACCACCATGAACGGCAGTAAAATCACTCTTTTGGGCTGGTAATCTTTTACCATACTGTGCAGCTGATTAAAATCAGGATATCCTTCTACCGTTCCCACAAAGACATTTTTATGGCCCATCGCTTTGAAACGATAGTTCAATGCTGCATAGACGGCATCGGCATGATGTTCGGTTCCATGCCCCATCAGCACGAGTGCCTCATCTTCCTTAAGGTCAGGAAACTGTGCCATAACCCCTTCCACGACTGCACCGTAATCTTTCGAGGAAGTGAGAAGCGGTGCACCAATTTTTACGCTTTCAAACTTGTTCAAAAATGGATTGATTTCTCCCACCATCTTCTCATACTCTTCTCCGTTAATTACATGCGTCGGCTGTATACAGACTTCTTCAAAGCCGTCTTCTGCTAATCGCTGCATCGCTTCGGCCACATTGTCAATATGAAGGCCGTCACGCTGCTTTAGTACCCTTAAAATCATCCCGCTGGTAAACGCTCTTCGTAACTCCCAATCCGGATATGCCTCGGCGATTTCTTTTTCAATCGCACCGATTGTTTTATTTCTTGTCTCTTCATAGCTGGTGCCAAAACTGACGATAAGCATCGCTTTTTTCTGATTCATGAAATCCTCCAATTATCTGCTTTGTATAATATATTGCTCTAATTCTTCCGCTTTTCGCGGAACTTGTAGCTCTCTGTTTAAAATACCGGCTTCGCAAAGCTGTTCAAAAATACGAAGAACGGTAGGCTTTTCAAGGTTTGTTTTCAGTAAGAGCGCATCGTCTGCAAAGACTTCCTCCGGAACTCCTTGGCCAATGACTGCACCTTCATGAAATAAGACAACACGGTCTGCCCAAATCAAGGCACGCTCTACATCATGTGTCGACAGGATAACTGTAATCCCTTTCTCACTCAGCTGGTCTACAATACTGTCAATCAGGCGCGCATGCTTTGGATCAAGCGCAGATGCCGGTTCATCCAAAATAATAATCTGTGGGTCCATCACCAAAATATCTGCAATCGCAACCCGTTTTTTTTGTCCACCGCTTAAAAAATGCGTCGGTTTCTCTTTAAATTCTGTAATGTTTAATTCTTTTATGACACGGTCGACTCTCGATCTCACTTCTTCCTCAGAAAGTCCTAAATTTAAAGCACCAAAGGAGATCTCCTGCACGACATTGGCGGAGAATAATTGGTTGTCTGGGTCCTGAAAGACAATCCCCACTTTTTTACGTACATTTAAAAGCCCTTTTCTGGAGTAATCGATTGGCTCCCCATCGATAAAAATAGTTCCTGATTTTGGCTTCATTACACCATTTAGGTGAAGAAAAAATGTAGATTTTCCTGAGCCGTTCGCTCCCATAATCGCAATCTTTTCACCTTGCGCGATTTCTAGGTCAATTCCTCTTAACGCCTGTGTTCCATCGTCATAGGTATAGCAGACCTTTTCCGCTTTTACAATTGTTCGTTTCATTAAATGCCTCCATTCCATTTGCAAAGCACAGAGACCGTCAGCAACACAAATAAGAATAACGCAACGCCTGCTTTTTCGTTTGTCTTCGAGGCGACGCTTTGTGTCAGCACTCGTATCTCCCCATCATAGCAACGAGACTCCATTGCATCAAAAAGCAAAGAAGATTTATTCAATGCCCTGACTAAAAGTACTGATAACATCAATCCCATCGCTTGAATCGCAGTTTTCGCATTACGGTTCCCAAGGCGACATTCCTGCGCAGTTGTGATTGCAAGCGCCATATCCAGAAGTACAAAAATATACCTGTAAATTAACATCATCAGCTCAATGATAATCCAAGGACAGTGCAGCCGCCGTAAGACAGCGAGCAAATCCAAAAGCGGAGTCGTAAGCGTAAGAAAGTACAGGCAGGATATGGATGCCAACGAAACAACAATCAAACGAATCGCATAAACCAGTGAAGAAACACTGACAGCCAAATAATGCGAACCAACCGGAACTGAAAGTAAATCCATGGGGGCATCTGTAAAGTTTACGGCAATTGCAACGGTTCCCAATGCCAAAAAAGTAAATGGGGCTGTCATCAGACGTATATAATGGGAAAGAGATGTCCGGCTGTAAAATACAGTCAGACATCCCATTACTATCAATACAATACCCGATACGACAAAAGAGCGGGCAGCTACGCAAATCAAGAGAGTTCCGACCGCAAATGCGGATTTTAAAAATGGACTTTTGTACCGCAGCTGGGACGAATACGCTAGTTTGTCAATCATCATCATTGTTGTTGTCTCCCTAATTTACAATTCTTTGGTTTATTTTTCATTTTTCTTGCTGTATTTTTTTCTAGCGACCAAATAACCAAAGCCGTAGCCGAATACGCTTGCACCAAGGCCTGCCTGCAAACAGAAAAGGAGTGATTCTGTTTCACCGCCCGGCGGCTCTAAAAGAGGCTCTGCCCACGCAACATAATTCGGGTTAATTACTGTAATTGCATCCTCAGCAGCACCATCTGCACCACCGAATTCAGAATCACGAATCATCAGAAGCGGCGCTGCCGCGATTACCACTACAAGAAGCAGCAGCAAGATTACTATTTTAGAATTCTTCGTCATCATTACACCTCCATATATCCAAGCTCAGTCAGCTCTGGTTTTGCGTAGCTTTCCAGCCCCATCATAACCACAACCGCAACTAAGCCTTCAATGATCGCAAGCGGCACCTGTGTTACCGCAAAAATCCCTAAAAATTCAGCTAAGGATGCACTGAAACCGCCGACCTCAGACGGGTGCGCCATTGCAAGCTGAACCGCGGTCACACAATAAGTAAACAGGTCTCCAAGGCAAGCCGCTAAAAATACACCGACTGACTTTGGAAGTTTCATTCCTTTGCACAGCTTATAGATTGCATAGGATAAAAACGGCCCTGCAATTGCCATAGAGAAGGTGTTTGCACCTAACGTTGTCAAGCCGCCGTGCGCAAGTAAAATAGCCTGAAATAGTAAAACAATAATTCCTATAATTGCCATAGCAGACGGTCCGAATAAAATGGCTCCGAGCCCAGTTCCAGTCGGATGAGAGCTGCTTCCTGTAACGGATGGAATCTTTAACGCGGATAGTACAAAAGCATATGCGCCTACCATCACCAAAATCAATAAGGTTTTTCTATGTCTTGCAAGTGTTTTTTTAATTGAAAAGAAACCTGCTATCAGGAAAGGTATGCAAACAGCACCCCATATAATGCAATAATTTAGCGGCAGATATCCTTCCATGATGTGCATTGCGTTTGAGATTGTTGCAGCCCCAAATACACAGGAAAGAACGACTCCAAATGAAAAAATGAGTCTTTCTGTTTTTGTTCTTGTTCTTGTCATAATTTTTTCCTCCAATAAAAAATCGCCACTCCGAAGCAAATCAGAATAGCGTAATACTGAGGAACAATACACAGCTGATGGTACACAGCCCTTGTTCCCCTGAACTACACCCTCCTATCGTCCGTAAGAAAATGTAACTACCAATCCTCCAAATACATGGAAAATCAGAATCCTATCATCAGGCAGGTCTTCTGGCTCCGGCATCAGCATTGTACACCATCTTCCCATTTCCACAGTGATGTTGTTTGTGTACAATTCAGCCATTACAGCGGCGTGACCGCGTGGGATTTTCACCCATCTTCCCTATTCTTTCGGCAGGAAAATACCGAACACCTAATAATATCTCAATTGTCGCCTCATTATATCATGGGACTTCCTCTTTTTCAAGGAATTGTCCGCTTTATTTTATATTATTTCAAACTTGCAGCACATAGAAAGAACATTCTCCCTATGCGCGCCGTTCAGCCCCTTTTTAAAGTATCACTGCACCCCTGTTTATATTCAATACAGGCTTTTATGTAGTTGTACGCAAAATCGGGGTTTGAATAATAATGTAAATGTGGATAACCGGCAATGAGGTTCCCCTCTGCAATCATGCAGTCCCAGTTTCGTTTACGAAGTGGTTTTTGTGCGTGAAAGCAATCTCCTGTACTTGTACTGTCCCAATAGTGAAATTCGTGCCCTCGTATGGTTGTTCCCTCCTTACAGAAGAGATTATCACGCTTGGCTGTCAGGGTGATGTATCCGAATCTTCCCAGCTTTTCCGTCGGATAGCTCCCTCCCTGAATCACACCCACCATTGCTGCCCTTTCTCCTTCTCGGTTTTGTATCCATTCCTGCAAGTACATAAATCCACCGCATTCTGCCACACAGGGGATGCCTTCCAAAACCGCCTCCCGAATCTCTCTCAGCAAATCAAAGTTCGCAGAAAGGGTATCTAAATGAAGCTCCGGGTAGCCGCCTCCAAAGAGAAGGCCTTGCAAATTGGGGGGTAGTTTTTTATCCCTTAAAGGGCTGAACAAAACAATTTCAGCACCGAGTTCGGAAAGCAAGTCCAGATTATCCTGATAATAAAAGCAAAAGGCCTCGTCCATCGCAACACCGATACGAACCGTATTTCCCGGCGCAAGGGAAAATGCCTCTCCGCTTTTACGTTCCATCACCTCTGTTTGTTCCTCACACAAAATCGGCTCCGCAGAATTGGCCAGTGATAGCAAGCCCTCCAAGTCAACCGTCTCCTCTAGCTGCGTAGAAAGGCGGTTTAAAATTTCTTTGAGATTCCCAACCTCTTTCGCCGTAACCAGCCCCAAATGGCGGCTCTCCAAGGAAATATCCTGGCGATATGGAATATAGCCGAAGACTTCAATGTTCAATTCTGCTTCAATCAGTTTCTTTAAATCCGGATAGAGCATTGCATTTAAACGATTTAATAGCACACCTTTAATATTACTGTCTTTTTTCAGCTCTAAGAAACCTTTAATTTCAGCCAATATAGAAACCGACTTCCCTTTGCAGTCAATCAGAAGGACAACGGGCGTCTGCGTTTTCCGCGCCAAATCGTAGGAGCTTGCTTCGGTTGATATCCCCGCCAGTCCGTCATAATATCCCATAACGCCTTCCATAACCGCCAAATCAAACCCTCTTGCATTTTTGCAAAGAAGATGACTCGTTGTTTTTGGGTCGGTAAAAAAAAGGTCCAAATTTCTGGATTTTAAGCCCAATACTTCTGTGTGAAACATCGGATCAATATAATCAGGACCGCATTTAAAAGAAATCGTTTTAATTCCGCGATTTATAAACGCCTGTAAGATGCCGCAGGTCACCGTCGTCTTTCCACCGCCACTCGCCGCTGCCGCAATCATCAGCCTTGGTATTCTACTGCTCATCCTGCTGTCCTTTCTGTGCGCTGATGATGAAAATAGGGTTTTGCCCTGTCATCATATGAAGGTTTGCGACTTCCTTAGCTCTCGCTAAGGATACCTGCACAATTTCCAAATGCTCAAATTCATGCTTTTTTAATACCTGCAAGGCTTCCCACATCGATTCCAATGCAATTGCATTGATTACCAGACGTATCTTTGGGTTTTTCTGTACTAGTAAGCCGATGATCTCCTCCATGTTCCCCTTCGTTCCCCCAAGAAAAGCCTTGTCCGGTATCGGCAGGGTCTGTAGGGCCTCGGGTGCTTTTCCTTCACAAACATGCAGATTCCATGCACTGAATTTTTCACGATTAGCATAAATTAATTCCACCGCTTCCGGATTTATTTCCACGGCATAGACTTGTCCTTCCTCTGCCGTCAATGCCATTTCAACCGAAACGGAACCGGTTCCGGCACCGACATCGTAAATGATATCACTTTTTTGAATCTGCAATTTAGATAAGCTAATGCTGCGTACCTCTTCCTTAGTCATCGGCACCTTGCCGCGCACAAAATCGTCATCAGAAAACCCGTAGGAGCGTCTTGCATTCTTTTGTATTGCTTGATTCTTTACTAAGACCACACTAAGAAAATCAAAGGAACGCACGGCCAATTCTTTTGCACTCCCCGTCACGATTCGTTCATTTTCATAGGAAAGCCGTTCTCCCACCGCAACTTCCACGTCGCCCAAGCCAGCCTCTGTGAGACGTCTGCAAACCTCCTGTACAGGATGATCACTTCCGGTCAAAAAGAACGTTTTTTCACTTGTCTGTACTGCGCCGGCTACGTTCGCCTCTCTTCCATGCAGGCTGACAATCCGCGCATCCTCCCATGAAGTCTTTAGCTTCGAACAAAAATATTGCAGTGAGCTAATACCGGCAATACACTCTACCTTACAAAAAGGCTCCCCTGCTTTCATACACATTTCTTTATTTTTCTCTTCTAAAAGCATGCATAATTTTTTCGCACCACTAAAAAACCCGGTATCGCCGGACATCAGAACAGACAGATGCTCTACCTCTGTTTGTTCACAAACCCAGCGGACAATCTCCTCCGGAGCGATTGCATACTGTATCTTCTTATTGTCGTGAACGAAGCTGTCCACCATGCGCTTCGCGCCAATCAAAGCCTGACTCTTCTCAATGCACGCCTTTCCGCCAAGCGTCAAGGTTTCTGGGTTTCCCATGCCGATTCCAACAATATATATTTGTTTCATAGCACCTCCGTTTTAAATCTTTTTCATCCCGCCCAAGCAAGCTTCTGCTGCGGTTAAGGTTTCCTTTATCTGTTCCTCTGTATGTGCATAGGAAATAAACATTGCTTCAAACTGCGCCGGAGCAAGATAAATTCCTCTTAAGAGCATTTCTCTGAAGTACGCTCCATACGCAGAAATATCTGCTGTTTTTGCAGAAACATAATCACTGACTGCTTCTCTCGTGAAAAACAAGGAGCCAATGGAGCCGACTGCATTTACCCCGCAAGGAATTTTTGCTGTTTTTGCAAGCTCTCTAAGTCCCCCGTAAAGCTGACCTCCCAGCTTATTAATATGTGTGTAAACCTGAGGATTTTCTTTCAGATAGGTCAGCTGCGCAATCCCCGCTGCCATCGCCACAGGATTTCCACTCAGTGTTCCTGCCTGATAGACGCTCCCGCACGGCGCCACCATCTCCATAATCTCACGTTTTCCGCCGTAGGCACCAACAGGCATCCCGCCGCCGATTATTTTCCCAAACGTCGTCATATCCGGTTTAATCCCAAATAACTCCTGCGCACCACCTAAAGCCATGCGAAAGCCGGTAATGACTTCGTCAAAGATTAAAACCGTTTTATTGCTGTCGCAAATCTCTCGAAGCTGCTTCAAAAACTCAGGATTCGGGGGAACAACTCCCATATTTGCCGCAACCGGTTCAACGATAATTGCAGCTATCTCATCTTTATTTTCGGCAAACAGCTTCTGTACACTGTCAAAATCATTATAAACTGCGGTTAAGGTGTCTTTTGCACAGCCTTCTGTCACTCCGGCACTGTCCGGTGCGCCGCCGTTTGCAATCAATCCGGAACCTGCTTTTACCAATAGTGCATCACTGTGACCGTGATAGCATCCCTCAAACTTAATGAATTTGCTTCTTCCCGTATACCCTCTTGCCGTACGCAATGCACTCATGGTCGCCTCCGTTCCGGAATTCACCATGCGAACCATTTCCATAGAAGGAACGAGCTGGCACACGAGCTTCGCCATCTGGATTTCTCTTTCGGTTGCGGCACCGAAGCTCAAACCGCCTTCAATGACTTCTTTCACCGCTTCCAGCACAACCGGATGGTTATTCCCTAAAATCATAGGCCCCCAGGAGCCGATGTAATCAATGTACTCATTTCCATCTACATCGTAAATATACGATCCATTTGCTTTCTCAATAAATCGAGGGGTATCGTTGACTGCGAGATAGGCACGGCAAGGGCTGTTAACCCCTCCCGGAATATATTTTTTCGCTTCCTCAAAAAATGCTCTGGAGCGTTCTGTCTTATTTTGATTCATTAGCCGATTCTCCCTTCTTTTATCATCCCTGCAATTTCTTTGGCATAATAGGTAATTAAAATATCCGCACCGGCTCTGAAAATACTTGTCGTGGTTTCTGCAACAATCGCCGCTTCATCCACCATGCCTGCCTGTGCAGCTGCTTTCATCATGGCGTACTCTCCGCTGACGCTGTATGCAGCTACCGGAACATGCACGCGATCTCTTATTTCCCGGATAATATCAAGATAAGAAAGCGCAGGCTTTACCATGATAATGTCCGCTCCTTCTTCTAAATCGCTGTCCGCCTCTTTTAATGCCTCTCGCCGGTTATGAAAATCCATCTGGTACGTTTTCCGATTTCCTTTGAAATTATCGGAGCCGGCTGCTTCACGAAACGGGCCGTAAAAAGCGGAAGCATACTTCGCTGCGTAGGACATAATCGGAGTATCCGTATAACCGGCTTCGTCAAGCGCACTTCGAATGGCACTGACTCTTCCGTCCATCATATCTGACGGCGCAACCATATCTGCCCCTGCCTTCACCTGTGAAACTGCAGTCTTGGCGAGCAACGGCAGTGTTTTATCATTGTCGACCGAATCGCCTTTTATGATTCCGCAGTGGCCGTGCGAAGTGTATTCACACATGCAGACATCTCCGATATAGTAAAGCTCCGGCACTTCTTTTCTCGCAACGCGAAACGCCTCCTGCACAATTCCGTTTTCTGCATACGCCTGACTTCCGCACTCGTCCTTTTCTGTTGGGATTCCAAAGAACATCACACTCTCCACACCAGATTTTGCGACTTCTTCCAATGCCTGCGGCAGAGTATCTAAGCTATAACGCTTCTGTCCCGGCATTGCTTCTATCTCTTTTATAATACCGCTTCCTTCTTCTACAAAAATAGGATAGATTAATCCAGATTTGCTTATTCTTGTTTCGCGGACCATCGTCCGGACTCTTTCATCCATGCGCAGTCTTCTTGCTCTTTTCAACAATTCCATCTTCTGTTCCTTTCTTTTTTACGCTATCTCGTTGCACTAAAGACAAGCATCAAATATTTCCTTGTCCCTTTCATATTGATTTTATATTAGAAGTGTAAATAAATTTTCATCTCTGCAATGGCAAGCGTGACTCCCTCTCTTGCAGATTTTTTTAAAATCAGCTGTCCGCGACTTGATTTTACCGCTGCACGCTCACAGACGTTATCGACACCGGTAATACTGCTCACAAATGACGATGGGGTAAATTCCCCTTCAACAGAAGCAAGTTCTTGTGCGCTGTAAACCTCAAAAGGAAGTGCATGTGCTTCACAAAACTCAAGCAAACCCTTTTCTTCCTGTTTTATATCAATTGTAGCAACTCTGTCAATGGCATGCCAGGAAATATTCTCTCTTTTCAGACTCTCCTGTACAAATCGTTCAATTTTCTCAAAGGGAGTATCCCTCCTGCACCCAATCCCGAGCACAAGGCTTCTCGGTCTTAAATATAGAGTTTCTTCATAGAATTTTATTTCTTCTTTTACCGTCACTGCAATGCCAAGTCCACCCGGTCCTTCCTGTTTCAGCTCTGGCGGAGGACTGTTCACGGTCGGAATCTCACTAAAAAAGCCAACTGTTTTCTCTTCCAATAAAGCGGCGGAAACCTTCTTTGCTAATTTCATATCACTGATGGAGAGGCCTTGTCTCTTTGCCCATTCATCCACCGCAAATTTTCCGTTAATATCGGTTGCCGTTGTAATAATCGGAAGCGCATTCAGGGCTGCGGCAATTTGTTCTGCAAGGCGGTTTGCGCCTCCTATATGCCCCGATAGCAGCGAAATGACATAATTCCCTCTTTCATCTACAACGAGCACGGCGGGATCTACTGTCTTCCCTTTTATATAGGGTGCGATTGCCCGTACCGCGATCCCTGTCGCCCCCACAAAAATCAGAGCAGCCTTTGAAAAATTTTCTCTCGTCCATTCCCCTAAGCTTTTGTCTAAGGGCAGCAGCATCAATTCTGAAGAAGCCTGTTTCTTACTATACGATTTGGCAGTATAACCAATTTTTTCTAATATATTTTCTATTTTCTTTGCAGTCAGTGCACCCTTTCCGGTAAAAGATACAATTACAATTTCTTTTTCTCCCATCCTGAATTCCTTTCCCAAAATAGCGAAAATGCATCCCAAACCAACGGGTTAGGATGCACCTTTTTCAGCTTCATCGAGCAAAAACTCGCATAGTCTCTGCGCCGCGTGCTTCTTACCGTACAGGCCGATTGTATGGCGCAAATCCTCGACTCGTTCCGGATGTTTAAACAGGGAAAACAGAGCTTCATCAATTGGAAATGATTTTGTTGCATACAACGCCAGTCCGTTATTTAACATAAATTCTGCATTCCGCTGCTCATGTCCTGGAATTGGATTTACCATAATCATCGGAAGCTCTTTTGCCAAAGCCTCAGAGGAAGTAATGCCTCCCGGTTTTGTGATAATACAGTCTGCTGCATCCATCATCAAATAAACATTATCTACATATCCGTACACCTGAACTTTTTTATTCATCTGTGACTGCATCTTACAGATTTTCTTATACATCTTTTTATTGTTTCCGCATACCACAATGATCTGAAAATCAAAGTATAAATTGTCTATTTTTTTAAGGGATACGTCAATCTTCCCATATCCCATGCTGCCGCTCATAAGAAGGATGGTCGGCTTATATAAATCCAATCCCAATTTTTCTCTGGCCTCTGCCTGTTTTATACTCTTCGAAAATTCCGGTTTAATTGGAATCCCAAAAGGAAGCATTTTTTTCACATCCAATCCCTTGTGCGCCATCTGGTATTCCAAAAGCTCACTCGGCGTTACATAATAATCTAAATTACGCGTTTCTTCCCAAAGGGGGTGTACCGTAAAATCTGTCACAACGCCCACCGTAACACTTTTACACTCCCGTCGTTCTTTCAAGATACTGACCATCGCTGAAGAGAGCACATGTGTACACACTATAATATCTGGTTGGTATTCCTCCAGATAGCTCCGAAGCTCTGTTGCCATAAAGGTATTTGTCAGCTTTGTTACTGAAAATTCCGCCGCGGGCTTTGTTTTTTTCACTGCAATCTCATAAAATTTTGACGCAATTTTCGGAATATATGCGGTAGAAATTAAGTATCCCTTTGAAATGAAGGTTTTTAATAAAGGCTCAATGTATTCATAGGCATCTAAAGTACGACATTCTACACCCATACTTTCGAATTGCTCTTCCACTGCCTGCCCTGTCGCATGATGCCCCTGTCCTGTAGATATGCTCAATATTAATGCTTTCATGCTCGCCTTCCTCTTTTCATATATATCTTCATCCTTTATAATCTCCCTTTTAAATCGATTTTCTCTATCCTTTTGTGACTTTATAAGTTGGCTTTTCCATATAAAATTCCATAATAAAATGGTACCGTCTACAATGTCATACTTATGTATACGATACCATCTTTTTTTCTGAAAATCAATTCTGTTCGTCTTTATTTTTTCGTTCCATCCCATATGTGAAATATTTGGAAGCGGAGGTTTTCAGTAGTGCAGCCGCAATCACCATCGCCAGAAAAAATCCTAGTGCAAATTGCAGGACATTCCACGGAACACTGAACGCAGAAACGGCAAAATTTCCGTACATAATCCCACCTGCTACATAGTAGCCCAATACCATCCAAAGGCCGGAAACGGTCATGGCCAATATTTCATAGACTGGAATTACCAAATGCTCTTTTTTTCGTACATAGACGGCAATCAGAATCAGGAAAACCGGAATAAGAACTGTGCTGAGCATAAGCTTACCCTGTACACCGTTTAAGAATGCCCCAAGCTCACTTAAGTTCGCTACATCATCGCCGAGCAAAGATTGAGGGTCTTTCACTGCCATCGTATTTAATACAATCCGCACTGCGGCCTGAAATCCCAGCCATACACCGGCGGTAATTACGGCCAAAGCTCCTGTATTTCTCTTACTTCCCCTGCATTTTTCAATCGCAATTCCCATAAAAACTGCCATTAGCCCTTTAATGCAAAACGTCCATAAAACCCAGTGCATATACCCGGGAATTAAATCCCCCAATGCAGAGCCTACCGCAGCAGCAATTGCACCATGCCGCCACCCTAAAATCAGTACAGCAAGGAAAATCATACTGTCTCCTAAATGGATGTATCCGTTCGTGAACGGAATCGGTATCTGTACAATCATCGTGGCAACGGTAATCAATGCCATCATCAACCCTGTCAAAATCATTCTCTTTACTTTATTATCTGCTGCCATACGTTACCTCCTATTGCTTTCTCTATCATAGCAAATTATTGTATTCATTGAAATAATCAGTTTCAACTATTTATTTATATACAGTTTGTGTTATACTAGAAAAAAACGTGAATAAAACACCGATATAATAACAGTTTTGAAAGGATTTTGAATTATGCAGCTTATTGCACCGGATTTTGATTACGAAAGTACGACGCCATTATATTTACAGCTTTATCTTTATCTTCGCAATGCAATTCTATCGGGCGGCATTCTCCCGGGAGACAAGCTTCCTTCACTGCGCCTGATGGGAAAGCAACTCGGATTAAGCGTTACAACCATTGATTTGGCATATAATCAGCTTTTGACAGAAGGCTACGTCAAAAGCAAACCACAGTCCGGCTACTACGTCTGTAACATTCCGCCTGAAGCTTTAAAAAATGGAATTTCAAGAGATGCCAGCAACTCAAATACAGATACTGATTTTGAAAATCTATCCTATTTTAGCGAGGCCTCTTTAAAAGCGCTCTATTTTGATTCTTCTTCCTTTGACTTCATTAAGTGGAAAAAATGCACGAATAAAGTCCTTACGGATTATTCTGATTTTCTGCTACTGGAAGGAGATCCCCGCGGAGAAGCACCTCTGCGATATGAAATCTCAAAATATATCTATCAGGCAAGAGGTGTACGCTGCAATCCGGATCAAATCGTAATCGGCGCCGGAACGCAGCAGCTGACAGGACTGCTCTGTATTATTTTAAACCGACTCGGCATCGAATATGTAGCATTTGAAGCCCCCGGATACATCCCAATTCAGGACATCTTTCAGACACGAGGCTTTAAGATGTCCTTGGTTCCGGTATTAAAAGAAGGCATTCAGATTGAAATGCTCCCTGCAAATATAAAGTCGGTTGCCTATGTAAGTCCCTCTAACCAATTTCCCACCGGTTCCATCATGCCGGTCGCCCGCCGTTATGCATTATTAAAATGGGCTTCCCAAAATAACAGCATTATAATCGAAGACGATTATAACAGCGAGCTTCGCTATTTTGGAAAAGCGGTTCCTTCACTGCAGGGTCTTGATGAAGAAGAAAGAGTCATCTACCTCAGTTCCTTTTCTTCCACCTTATTTCCTTCTATTAAAATCAGCTATATGGTCCTCCCCGAGCCGATGCTAAAGCTTTTCGAGGAAGTTCTTGGAGGTTACAGTCAAACCTGCTCTAAAACGGAACAGCTGACACTTGCCCTTTACATGGAAAAAGGTCTCTATCAGACAAACATCAAAAAACTCCGCAATCTCTATTCACAAAAAATACAGATAGCAACACAAAGTTTAAAATTCTATTTGAAAGACCGGGTTAAGCTTTTGAGCAGCACCTCAGGACTTCACATGCTTTTAGAAGTTCCCCTTTGCGAGGGCCAAACCCTCGCCATGATTTGTGAAGAAGCCGCTGAAAGACGCCTCCCGGTTACCCCGGTCGCCACAAGAGATTCAGAAATACCTTCACAACAAAAAAAAGGGCTCCTCATTCTTTACTATACGAGGGTCCCTCTTGAAGAACTCGATTCCGCAATCGAATCCTTTTCTGAAATTTTTCTTAAAGATGGCGGTACCAAAGAATAAGTGTGTCTTTTTCTTTTACCGTCGTTCTCTGTGCAAGCAGCTCTTTGCAATCATGCCGCAGATGCAAACGGCAAAATCACTTCATATAGAAGTGCGCCCAATCCGCCTGAAACGATTAAAGTAAGTATCGGGTTTAATTTTATCTTATAGACTAAGAAAAAAGCAATTGCAAAGAAAAGCACACTGTATATACCGGAAAAGGATATTTTCCCGATGCTGAGACAGGATGCTGCAATGAGTCCAATGACCGCTGGGCGAATCCCATTCAGGGCATTTTTTACAGCTATATTCTCTTTGAATTTTTCAAAGTAAGCCGATACCAATAACGACAGTAAAAACGGCACTAAAATCACGCATAGGGTACAGATTACTCCTCCTAAGGGGCCAAACAGATTATATCCCACAAAGGTCGACGAATTGACCGCAACGGGGCCGGGCGTCATCTCCGCAATCGCTACGATGTTCACAAAATCTTCCGGAAGAATCCAGCTGTTTCCATCGACTACCTCCTGCTGAATAAAAGACAGTACCGCATACCCGCCTCCAAATGAAAATGCACCGATTTTTATAAATGATATACAGGCCTTTAACCAAAGTTCCATTGTTTTTCCTCCTTTTCTATTTTTCCGCTTTCATCTTTTTGAAAAAGATGCCTATCAGTGCCGCTCCTATGATCACGAAAATCGGATGTACTTTTAAAAAAGCAACTGCTAAAAATGCGGCCAGTGTTAAGACCCAATTTTGATTTTCTTTTATTTTAGCGGATTTTCCAAGCTTGATCACCGAATATAAAATCAGCGCAACCACTGCCGGGCGGATTCCATTAAACACAGATTGTACGATAGGATAATCTATAATATTTCTGAACAACATCGCAATCACTAAAATAATCAAGATGGAGGGCATAATCGCGCCAAGGATTGCTGCAATCGCGCCCGGAACCTTTTTTATGCTATATCCCACAAAGGTTGCTGAATTTGTAGCAAGTGGACCAGGCAGACTGTTCGTCAAAGAGATGGCATCTAAAAACTCCTGATCCGTCATCCATTTTTTTGTTTCCACAATTTCCTTTTGAATAATAGGCAGCATCGCATAGCCACCGCCAATTGTGAACATTCCTATTTTAAAAAATACTATAAATATTTCAAACAGCATTTCTTTCCTTCCTTTCTGCTTTTGATTTCTTCTTATATTTTTAGATTACACTATACTCGTTTCATCATTCCATCAGCGTACATTGATTTGGAGACGGCAAGATGAAAGAGCATCTTAATCTTAAACTACATTCGCGTCTGTATTTTAGCTTTCCTTCTCGCCTTCGTCTTCATTCCTTTTTTTCACAATCCTCTTTCTTTTTCAAAAAATAAGGAAACCATCCCAGAAAATCCGCTTTTAAGCGTAGTTTGGAGATGGTTTTCCTTTTAATTTCTGTTATTTCACGCTGTCAAATTCCTCCAGAACGCTCGCATTCGGTTTTGTACTTAAGCTGACAATGACAATGAATAAAGAGGCAATGATAAATCCAGGGATAATCTCATAGACATCAAAGATACCTCCAACTTTTGCAATATTTTTAAGGTAATACCATACTAGATCAGTAACACCACCTGCAATCATGCCGGAAATCGCACCCTGTACGGTCATCCGCCTCCAAAAGAGTGAAAACAGAATCAGCGGTCCAAAGGCGGCACCAAATCCACCCCATGCACAAGATACCAATCCAAATACTGAGCTGTTTGGATTCAGGGCCAATAGAATTGCAATTGCTGCAACCACGATTACTGTAAGACGGCTCATCCAAACCATTGCCATTTCGCTCATTTTCTTTTTTGAAATCAGTCCATAAAGGTCTGTAGAGACCGAAGAGGCGGTTACCAAAAGCTGCGAGCTTGCAGTACTCATAATTGCGGCTAAAATCGCAATGAGTAAAAGGCCGGAAACGACATCGTTAAACATAACGTGAATCATATCCATATAAATCGTTTCCCCATCCGGCAAATCTGGCATATAAGCTTTTCCAATCAATCCGATTAATACTGCCGCACTTAAGGTGATGATAACCCAAACCATCGCCACAATTCTTGATTTTTTAATTTGATCCGGCGATTCGATTGCCATAAAGCGCACCAGTATATGAGGTTGGCCAAAATAACCGAGTCCCCATCCTAATGCCGATGCCAGCAACAACGCATCGATACTGCCATTTTTCATAGGAAGTAAATTCCAAGTATCGGTCGTCAATTCAGAAAGACGCAAGGTTACCTGTGAAATTCCTCCGATATCAGCACATGCCATAATCGGAACTGCAATCAAGGCAAAAAACATAATCGTTCCCTGCATAGTATCTGCCCAGCAAACTGCAGAAAATCCTCCAAACGCAGTGTACGACAGAATAATCAGAGCACCGATGACAAGCCCTGCGGTATAAGGTAGTCCGAACACCGTGGAAAAAAGCTTCGCTCCCGCTGAAAATTGTGCAGCTGTATAAATCAAGAAAAATATGACAGTAAAAATAGCGGATACCGTCCGTAGAATATGCTTTTCATCACGAAACCGGTTCTCAAAAAAATCGGGGAGCGTAATGGAATCGTTCGATACCTCTGTATATTTTCTTAACTTTTTTGCGACAAAAAGCCAGTTTAAATAGGTTCCGAGTGCCAATCCAATCGCGGTCCAAATCGCTTCAGAGGTGCCTTTGTATATCACATAAGCAAGGCCCGGAAGTCCAATTAAAAGCCATCCGCTCATATCTGAGGCCTGTGCCGACATTGCTGTTACCCAGCTGTTCAGCTTTCTTCCTCCCAATGCATAATCGGACATATTCTGTGTTTTGTTATAAAAGACGACGCCAATCAGCGCCTGGCTAATTAAGTAAATGACAAAGATAACTGCTATGGTTATCAAAAAAACTCACTCCTTTTTTTATTCAGCACCTTTCTCTGATACTGAATTGATTTTTTTCACCCTTTTTTCTAGATGAGAACGGTCTAACCAAATCTGGGTCTGGCAGGTGATGCATTTTAAGCGAAAATCCATACCTGCCCTCATTACCTCAAAGACATTTCCTCCGCAAGGGTGAGGTTTCTTCAATTCCAACCGATCTCCTACATTTATCTTTAGCGGCATTGTCTCCACCTCCATAAAGCGAGTGAATGCTTTATTTCTTTTCTATTTTTTCAACTCTCATGTAGTCACGAAGTGCTTTCGGAATCACAACCGAACCGTCTTCCTGCTGGTAATTTTCTAAGATTGCAGCCACGGTTCTTCCAACCGCTAATCCAGAACCGTTTAATGTATGCACAAATTCTGGCTTACTCTTCGTTTCTCTCCGAAAACGAACATTAGCTCTTCTTGCCTGAAAGCTTTCAAAGTTGCTGCAAGAGGATATTTCTACATATCTTCCGTAGCTCGGCATCCAAACCTCGATATCGTAGGTTTCCGCAGAAGAAAATCCCAAATCCCCCGTAGACAGACGCACCACACGATATGGTATTTCCAGCTTTTGAAGAACGCTTTCTGCAGCTGCAAGCAAAGAATCCAATTCTTTATAAGACTCTTCCGGCTTACAGAATTTTACCAGCTCTACCTTGTTGAATTGATGCTGGCGAATCAGGCCGCGTGTATCTCTTCCCGCAGAACCGGCTTCTTTTCGGAAGCAAGGCGTGTAGGCCGTATAGTAGACTGGCAGTTCCTCTGCATCTAAAATTTCCTGCGCGCGAAGATTTGTAACAGGAACCTCCGCCGTTGGAACTAAGAAAAAGTCCTTTGCCGGAATGTGGAACATGTCATCTTCAAATTTTGGAAGCTGCCCGGTTCCTGTCATTGCATCGCGGTTGACCATAAAAGGCGGCAATATCTCCGTAAATCCATGCTCCCCTGTGTGTAAATCGAGCATAAAGTTAATCACGGAACGTTCCAGACGTGCTCCAAGCCCTTTATAAACCGTGAAACGAGTTCCCGCAATTTTAGAGGCTCTCTCAAAATCTAAAATATCAAGATCGCTTCCGATATCCCAATGTGCTCTCTGTTCAAAATCGAAGTTTCTCGGCTCGCCCCATTTTTTTATTTCAAGGTTTGCCGAATCGTCCTCACCAATCGGACAAAGCTCGCACGGTGCGTTCGGAATATTTAAAAGTGTATTTTTCAGTTCTGTTTCGATTTCAGCAGTCTCTGCATCTAAATTTTTAATTTTCTCAGAGAGTGTCTTCATCTCCGCCATCAGTTCTGTCGTATCCGCGCCTTCTTTTTTCAGCTTCGGAATTTGTTTTGAATCCTGATTCTGCTTATTTTTCATCGCTTCTACTTCGGCAAGTACGGCTCTTCTTTTTTCATCCAGTTCGAGTACTTTACTCAAACCGAAATCTCCGTGTCCTCTGGATTCCACAGCTTTTTTTACTGCTTCATAATCCTCTCTGATTCGTTTAATATCTAACATTTTGGTTCTCCTCTCAAGGGCAAAATCTGTCCTATCTTTTCATTATTATGTAAATAATCTTGTTTAAAACAAATTTTTCTTATATGCGATGTAAGCATCAATGAGTGCCTGCTCTTTTTCCTGCATCTCTAATTGCAAATCAGAAGCCAGCTGATATTCTTCCTCATCCAACGCATTTTTTACGCGAGTGAGCAGAGATTTTTCTCGAATGCTGTCTTTTGCGAGATAAATTCGCATCAGCTGAATTTCCTGCCAGTTTTTATCGTCCAAATCTGTAGAATCTTCAGGAGTATGGCATTTTTTGCATTCACGCACAAGCTCCATTGTATTTGGGATAATACGGTTATGCAATTCTGTCGCCCATTGCGCAATCGTCGCTTCCTTGTAGGATTCCAAGCTCAGCGGTGTCATTACACCATCCGCCATCAATACGTTCAGCTTCTCCGGATAACGGTCAAATGCACAGATATTTTCCCATACAGTTGCCGGTGCCTTTCCGAAATACTTATCTCTTTCTTCCTTCGTATAGTCTTCAAACACATCTTTTTCGCTGCGGTAAACTCTTTCCTTTTCTAAATAGAAGGCTTCCTCATCATGCGCTTTCGAGATGATTTTCTCCAATTCCTCCGGAGTTTTGCCTGCCAAAAGAGCTTCCTTAATTCCATCAAGCATTGCCATAAAGCCGGAAGCTAACACTAAATAAGTATTGCTCTTCGGATTTGGTGCGCGAAGCTCAAACCGTGTAGAAAGTGGATTGCTGGCATCTCTGACAAGTCCCACTAGAACCGTTCGGTTTCTGGAGGGGCTTTCTGCACTGTGTCCGAGGGAAGTTACAATACAAACCGGGGCTTCAAAGCCCGGCTTCAAACGATTCAATGCATCATTTGAGGAGGTGACGAACGGATTGATAATCTCATAATTTTTCAAGATTCCCATAAGTCCGCCAAAACCGATCGGGCTCATAAAATCCTGATTCATATCAATTGGTGCAAAAAGATTGATTGTTTTTCCATTCTTTAACTTTGCTGCGACTCCCATGTGTGTATGCTCACCGCTCCCTGCCACACCATCAATTGGTTTTGCCATGAAGGTAACGTCAAGTCCATATAAACGGAAAACATCTCTTACTATATATTTCACTTGGTTCTCATTGTCCGCGGCCTGCAATGCAGAGCTGTATTTCCAATCAATCTCCAGCTGCTCCATCACATGGTCAAATTCGCCTGAATTTCCAAGCTTCGCTTTGACACCGCCTACTTCTTTGTGTCCCATTTCGATTCCAAAGCCATATTTGTCAAGCATCAAAAGCGATTTTTCCAAAGCAGTTCTGACTGGTCCGATTGTACGCTTCCAGTACTGCTCTTTCAACACCTGTGACGTAGACAGTTGTTCTCTATCCGCTTTATCATCAGGTGTCTTTACCCAAAATTCCAGCTCAGTTGCTGCCGTCAGCAAAATTTCATCAATGTCGTCTACGCTGTCTGCTTCAAGATACTTAAAAATGTAAGGGCTTTTCTTAAGAAGGTCCAGCATTTCCTCTTTAAAGGCCTTTACTGCGTCCCTCAAAATAACACGAGATCCCACTTCTGCCGTATCATTATGAATTAAAAAAGATGGAATGCGAAGCGTTCCAATCGGCATACCCGTCTTTTTATCTAAATTATATAAGTTGTAATCAACGTACCAATTTACATTTAAGTCCGGTATAATATCTACTTTTGCATTATTCAAAGCCGCAATTTTCGGCAAGACTACGCTGGAACCGTCTGTCTGCACACCCTGCGCCAAATATTTCTCCATATTTTCGATAAATTCATCTACGGGAATCTTCTCATCTGTATCATGTCCGCCGATATCAAGTCCAACCAATGATACAAATTGTACTTCCGGATGTGCCTTTAATATATTCGTGATTTCTTTTACACTATGCTTTGCAGCCGGTATGTTAAACAACATTTTATCCAGTTCCATAAATCGCTCTCCCTCCTATGCTATGCTTTGTATTTTTATTCAATTCTTGACTCTAAAACATTATTATACCTTTAATACGCACCTCTTGCCAAGTATTTTGTGCGAAAAATGAAAAGGAAAGTGTTCTCTTCTCGTTCAAATACAACAAAAGCACTGTGAGTAAGCAGTCCTCCAATAAGGATGTTTACTGAAATCATAATTGTTTAGCACACAGCCGAACGAATACCGATGGATTGTAAATAATCTTTATTGGAGGATTTGCTTTATGGCGAAATTTGAATTTGAATACACAGAGATTGATGGATTATTGTATCCCAACATTAAAATTGACGGTAAATCCGAACTTGATGATTTGGGCAAATACGGGCGACTCCGTCTGAATTATCTACATGGACAAAAACCCGGAATGTATCGTGAACTGCTTTTGACTGGTAAACTGCTAGAACATTGCATGACCATTGAAAAGTCTGCTTTTGAAATGGCAGAGCGTATCCGTACCGATTATCTGAAAGCACACCCCATGCCGGAAGATGATACAATGGAGCGGATTCGATTATCTGAGCTTGCACAGGAAATTGCAGATGAATGCGTATTTTATGATTTGATTTCCAGATAAACTAAAGTGCCCTGCCAAATCGGCTGGGCACTTTTATACCATTTATTGAATTTCGAGGTCCCGTTTACTATAATTATGGCAATAGACTTAGAGGGTGGTGTGGTACATGGAAAGTTCAATTATCTCAGAATATTACGAAATGATCTTTGATAAAATGAAAACAGACAAATTGCTTGGTGAAGACAAAGCACCTCTGTTCCTGTCAGAGGACGATTGCTGCCGATACTGTAAACGGATTATTCAAGAGAGTGAATTGGAAACATTGCGGACTGAGGTCATTGTCTTGGAGAAACTTGCCAGCCGATATCAGGAACGATTTAATATCGTCGGTTCCGTACATAAAGCATTTTTTGAAGAAACACCAAATGGAAAGGAATACGGATATCTGCACATTGAGCAGATGCTTTCGGCATCCCATTATTTACCGATACGGTTTATGAACTGGCTTTTAGGTTGATATTGCTATATGCGGTTCTCAAAAGTAATGCCTGATTATATTGAATATCTTCAAAAAATAGGGTTGGATACCTGCTTTGACAGCTTTACCCGTGAGTTGTGCCGGAGGTTTTATTCCAAGTGATTTTCCCATAACATCAAAGAACGCACAGGCCGAAACCTGTGCGTTCTTTGATGTTATATCCTTATTTTCTTTGTTTTATGCCACTTACAACTACCTTATAGTCCTTAGTTTTAGCTTATCTGGCAAGAAGAGTAATCGGACTTAAAGGCATGATAGCCGTTTATTCCCCCATATACCGATACAGGAAGGTAACAATCTGTGCGCGGGTGCAGCCGCCATCGGGGCTGAACGCCGTGTCAGACGTACCCTTTGTGATATCCTTTTCCACCGCCCACAGGACTGCATCGTAGTAATAGGCATCCTTAGACACATCTGCAAACGGATTTGCGGATATGGATGTGGTTTCTCCCGCCGCACGCCACAGGAAGGTCATGCTCTGGCTGCGGGTCACGGTAGCGCTTGGGCTGAAGGTTGTTGGAGAAGTACCCTTCACGATGCCTTTTTCCACCGCCCAGAGGACTGCCTTGTAATAGTAGTCCTTTGCGGAAACATCGGTAAACGGACAATTTGCGGAGGCCGGCTCCGGTGATCCCTCGGCGCGCCACAGGAAGGTGACCGCCTGCGCACGGGTGCAAATTTTATCTGGGCTGAACGTGGTGCCTGTTGTGCCACTTGTAATGCCTTTTTCTGTTGCCCACAGCACTGCGTCATGATAATATGCGCTGTCCGCTACATCGACAAAGGGATTTGCGCTCTGTACCGTTTTTTCCGTCCACTTGGCGTAAACTGTGGCGCTTTTGGTCAGGGTCACGCTGGTGACCTTGGTGGTCAGCGCCGTATCGGAATACCAGCCTGCGAAGTCATAGCCGTCACGAGTTGGCTTATAGCCGCTTAGGTCAACAGCCGTACCGGAAACCTTGGATACGCTGGAAATCTTGGAACCACCATTGGGTTCAAAAGTCAGGGTATAGCTGGCACTGGCGCTACTACCACCGCCCGAACCGCCACCTCCATTATTGTTGTTCCCACCACCGTTATTATCGTTGCCGCCTGAGCTTGCCTTAACAAAGGTAAGCTTTCCCTTTTTGGCACCGGAGAGGTCAACAACATCATTATTTTCATCCGATACGCTCAAGCTTCCGTTTGCAGGTATGATACTCCAATAGCTTCTCGCCGAACCTGCAGATGTACCTGTCACAGATGCGATTTGCGTTCCGTCAGGGATACCCGGAAGAGTAAGAACATCGCTCTGTGTTTTATGGGAGGTTTTATCCACAATGCAGAATGGTGCTACAGTACCATTGGTAATCAGCTTGCTGTTCGCTTCTACTTCCAGCTTGCCGTTGCTGATATAAACACCGTATTCACAGTTGGTGGTCAGAGTAGAGCCGCCTGTAACGGTAACATCGCCGCCCATTGCCATAACGCCTACACCATATTCATTGCTTGCGGTGAGTGTTGCACCATTTGTTACATTGACTGCTTCGCAATATACCGCAGAGCCATACTCGGAAAAAACAGTCAGGCTTGTGCCTGTTCCTGTGACATTGAGTGTACCGTCCGCCCCGCCGGAAGCACCGATGGAAATGCGGCCTGTGGTAATCTGCGCACCTCCTTGTATGGTAATAACATCTCCGTTCACCGCACCGCTGATGCCATCCGAAATGGTCAGGGGAGCTGTTCCGCTGAACGTAAGATTTATTGCCGTTCCATCAGGTGTTTTCAAGCTTCCTAAAATTACAGAGGGGGAGTCTGTTTTAATCGTTGCCTCTGCCGGAACCGAAATCTCACCCAAGGTCACCTTGCCTAAGGTCAAGACTTTGTTCTCACTATCCCACGCATATCCGTCGTGTTCCACGGTTTTGTCAGCATGATTACCCTCGGTTACATCCAACTTCTCCTTTAAAATAATCGCATCGCCCTCATTACTGTAGCTGTCATAGGCGGTTGGCTGCCCCTCCTCGCTATATGCGGTTGGCACGATTACCACGCCAGTTCCGGAAAGAGGAAGATTTTTGATTTGTTCTGCCGTAGTGCCTTGCGGAAGAACAACATTGGAATTATTCACGATGGAGGCACCTGCACCAATTTGCAAGTTGTCAGCAAGTGTGGTGTTTTTCGCAAAGCTCAATATTTGCCTATAGGTAGCTTCCAGCGTCAAAACCGCTCCGTCAGCCAGAATAAGCTTTTCATCCGGATATATTTCAAGGCTATCAGAGCGGTTGCCATAAAGAGTATAGGTGTATGTTCCGCTTTGCGCCCCCGTTTCATGGAACACATTTGCCTGTGCTCCGTCAGCGATTGTCAAGGTGGCAGCACTATTCAAACGGATGATTTTAGTGTCCAATCTGCCGTTTCCTGTAATGGCAATGTTGCCATCGCCGATTATGGAGTCTATCAGATTTACTCCCTCCAGATGTATGGTGATGGAATCGCTGGGCAGCTTGATCCCATTCACGAGATAACCGGTATTATCTACATCATGCAGAGTTATCACCGGGCCTTCGCTTCCACTTGCCGGAGTAAAGAGGATATAGCAGCCATGGTCACCGCTATCCAATTTGTAATAGGTAGCTTCTACAGGCAGGCCTATTGCGAGGTCTAATCTATCTACTAATTCTTGATACTGATAGAGCACATCGTTTACATAGATATATTCTTTGCCGGGAGCATCTTGGTCAATCAGTATAACCTTACCGCTGATGTTCAGATTCTTCACCTGTTGGGCACTCAGCGTAAACGGCAGATAAACTGTGTCGTTATTGTTGATGCTTCCGTTGTTTGTCACTGACTGTGCATACGCAAGGTTTAAAATTTTTCCCTCGGGAATGGTCAGTGTTGCGCCAGTGGCAATGGTAACATCTCCATATAGCTTTAATTCGCTTTGTCCAAGGGTTACATCACCATAAACAGTGATGAAAGAATCATCCTCATCACTCATTGTTACGATACCATTTAACTTTACATCACTATTTCCAAAGGAGAGGGTATAACCCGTATTAAGATCAATATCTTTTTTTCCACCGCTAACGTTCAAGGTGCCGTCACCAGACAGGGTAATATTTCCATCAAAGATACCTATGCCACAGCCGTATTCGGAACTGATTTCATTTTCACCCTCTACCTGAAGGGTGATGTTTCCTTTCGGCAGTGCAATACCCATTTGTGCTGCTCCAATTCCAACGCCACCTATAAGCTCCGTTGTGTTTTCAATGGTGGCATTATGTAGAACCAGTGTGCCAGTGTAGCCATCTGTTGCGTTACCAGCAACATCCTTCCATAGGGCATAGCCGTTCCCCGCCTGGTAATAGGTATCCACAGTAGGGGTGGTGATTTCCAAATCCAAACCAGTGGAGGCATTCCCACCGTCAGCCGCGGAAATTGTACTACCGTCGGCAAGGGTTATACTGGTACTCGTGCCATTTTTGTCGGTAAGCTTAATGACACCATTTGAGGAGATTAGGGTTTTACTTGTAGCTTCGATTGCCGCTACGCTATTTGTTCCTGTTACCTCTATATTACCCCTTGCTTTCAACGTAATCGCCGTGTTGGCATCAATCACAGGAGCTGTTCCTCCCGATTGAACGGTAATACGGCCACCATTTGTTTCAACAGATACATTGGTAGCGCTAATTGCCACACCAGCGCCAGTGTTTTGAATATCGATATTGCCACGGGCGTCGATTGCAACATCCCCACCAATAGCAGGCGCCGGAGATCCAACTGCCGTTACTGTTACATCATTTGCACCATTCACCGTCAGCCCATTGATTGCATAAAGATTGGTGCTAGAAATAGCTACATCCCCGGTTGCTGTGATATTTGCAGTACCAGTTATCGCTTGTGCATGGGAACTTGAAACAGTGACATCCTGTGCCTCTGTTACCGTAAGATTACCAGCGATAGCAATACTGTTCGTGTCGTTCCCAGTGTTTTCCACCTCAATATTCCCATTGGCAGAAAGGGTAATATTGTCGGTAGCCAGCAGCGGATAGTTACCTGCCCCTGTCAAAGACAAATCACTCCCTGTTGCAGTAATGGAAATTGCGGTTTCATCAGGATTTTCTGGATTTGAAACAACGCTAACTAAACTTCCATTAGTATTAGTTACACTGACGGAGTTCCCCTTTAGTGTAACTGAACCAGAAGTGGAGATTACAGGCGAAGAACTTTCGCTTGAAATAGAAATATCGCCACTGGTTTGAAGATTAACAAGCGTATCTAATAATGCGTTACTTGCGATTGATGAGATGATAATATCACCCGAATATCCTTCTTCCGTTTCCACAGATCCATTATTGATTGCAGGCGCACCACCAGTTTGTTCGGCACTGAAATCCACACCTTCGGATAAGGAAAGTGAACTATTGTTCATATCAATTGCCGGTGCACCACTACTGCTAATTGCCAAACTACCAGTACCAGCAATGGTCAATTTGTCATTGTTGATAATAAGGGTACTTGGACCGGAGCTTTCTAATTCCACATCCCCCGTTACGGTTAATATGCTGCCGTTAAAATATAGGTATGGCGTACCATCAGTTGGCGGTTCTTCCAACTGATTAACAAGGGCATATGATGGGTCAGCCCCGTTAATAACGGTATAATACTTACCGTCTGTCAAAGTGGTATTTCCAATGGTAACATCGGGGTTTGCTGCAAAAGCTATTACGGGCAACAACCCCAGCACCATGCAGAAGCACAGCAAAAGGCTTAAAATTCGTTTTTTCATGTTGTTCCTCCTTCAGAAACTCTTGTATGGATTGTTTTTAAAATAACCTGTATTGTTTGCTCCGTACCGGGTGGACCGGTGCCATAGAAGGTTACACCAATCCGTTTTGCTTCCGGCTCAAATTCCCGGCGGCTGCACAGCCAAAGGATTGGTAACACGCGGTTCTGTGTCCGCAGATAATCACAGGCGGCAAGTCCCTTTGCTCCGGGATAGCCCACGACGGCAAGCGATACAGGCGGACCGTCCCGCAGAAAATATGCCAGCTTTACATCACCGCGTCGCTCCGGTTCGTCAAAAAAGCGTAAGAGACGGTATTCGCCGCAGTGTTCCAGTGTACGGATAAGTTCTTCCTCTATCCCGCACAGCGCAATGTTTTTTGTCATTTTGCGGTTTCCT
>CAUQTI010000023.1:0-45428 GCA_963521065.1 uncultured Anaerovorax sp.
TACTTAATTATAATAGGTAATTACTTTTCGTGTCCACTTTTATAATATAGATCCATACTTATGTTCAAAAAGTTTACAAACGGTTGCGTTGCTTTGGTTCAGAGATTCCTGCCAGATCCATTCATCTTTTGCATTATTTTAACGGTATTTGTCTTTGTAGTAGCAATACCGGTGACTCATCAGGGTCCAATGGAAATGGTAAATCACTGGGGAGCGGGTATTTGGACGCTTTTGGCGTTTTCAATGCAGATGGCACTCGTTTTGGTGCTGGGCTCTGCGTTAGCGAATGCACCTGCCGTTAAGAGAGTGGTCGTGGCGCTTGCGTCGATTCCGAAAACACCATTTCAGGGAATTGTTTCTGTCACTTTCTTTTCCATCATTGCCTGCTGGATTAACTGGGGCTTTGGCTTGGTTGTCGGTGCAATTCTGGCAAAGGAAATTGCAAAACAGGTAAAGGGAATTGACTATCGATTGTTGATTGCATCCGCTTATTCGGGGTTTGTTATCTGGCATGCGGGCTTGTCCGGCTCCATTCCCCTCACGGTTGCAACAGGAGGAGAAGCGCTTACAATCGCAACAGGTGGTGCGATTACACAAGCGATTCCGACGAGCACAACAATCTTTTCCTATTATAACCTGATTATGTGTGCAGCGGTATTTTTGATTATGCCATTTGTCAATGCTGCAATGCATCCTTCCGCAGATCAGGTTGTGACGATTGATGCAAAGCTTCTAAAAGAAGATAAGATAGAGACAAGAATTGCATCCACCCCTGCTGAAAAGATGGAAGACAGCCGTATTATGACTGCTTTGATTTCACTTTTAGGGCTTGCATATATTGTTGTATATTTCATGAATAACGGTTTTCAGTTAGACTTAAATATTGTAAATACGATTTTCTTAGTAGCAGGAATTCTGCTGCATGGAACCCCGTTGCGCTATGTAAACGCAATTGGTGAAGCGATAAAGGGCGCTGGTGGGATTTTGTTGCAGTTCCCGTTCTATGCTGGAATCATGGGCATGATGACCGGTATGGGAGCTGATGGGATTTCTTTGGCCGGAGCGATCAGCAACTGGTTTGTTTCCGTTTCTACGTCAACGACATTTCCGCTCTTTACATTCCTGAGTGCAGGAGTTGTTAATCTCTTTGTACCTTCCGGCGGCGGCCAGTGGGCAGTGCAGGCACCGATTATGCTTCCGGCTTCTTTGAAGTTAGGTGTTGATCCTGCCGTTACTTCTATGGCAATTGCTTGGGGAGATGCATGGACAAATATGATTCAGCCGTTTTGGGCGCTTCCGGCACTTGGAATTGCAGGGCTCGGTGCGCGTGACATCATGGGATACTGCGTAATCTGCCTCTTGGTAGTCGGCTTGATTGTGTGCGGCGGCTTCCTCTTCTTAGTCTAGTGCTTAGAAGCTGCAAAATAAATTTTTAACAAAATCGGACTTATTAAAAATGGAAAAGGAAATGAGCGGTGCATTTTTTAAAGTGTGCCGCTTTTCTGTTACAAAAAATTTGCAGATTATTATATAATGGTAGACAGCGGTACTTTGCGAAAATAGCCGCTATAAAAGTTGTGGGCTTGACTGCTGTTTTTTACATAAGAATGTAGGAGCAAGAAAACGAGCGGTATTTTTTTATTTAGAAGAGCGAGAGGAGACATTATGGCAAAATATCAATGTCGATTGTGTGGGTATATTTATGATTCAGAGAAAGATGGAGCGGATTGGGACGCGCTCCCTGAAAGCTGGGAATGCCCTATTTGCGGTTACGAGAAAGAGAGATTTGAACGGATTGAAGAGAAAGGGAAGAATTTGGCCCCTGATCAGGAAATAGAAAGTGAAAGAGAAGCGGAAGCAGGCGAATCTTTGAACTACGATGCAAAATATATGAGAACGGAAGGGCCCTATGACCATCATATGGATGCGATTCATGAAATGGCGGTATCGGGCAGACCTTTGCACGCGGCAATGAGCACAGAATTGCCTTTGCCGCGTTGGGAGGATATCTTGATTTTAGGGGCACAGCTTGCAACGTTGCCTTTGGAAGCAGATGTACCAGTGAGCACAGAAACAGTGATAGGGAAGCATTCGAAAAAACCGATGAAGCTTGACAGTCCGATTTATATTTCACACATGTCTTTTGGCGCCTTATCAAAAGAAGCTAAAATCGCATTAGCAAAAGGGAGTGCAAATGCCGGTACTGCAATGTGCAGCGGGGAAGGCGGTATTCTTGCCGAAGAAAAGGAGGCATCCTACAAATATATTTTTGAATATGTACCGAATTTATACAGTGTGACTCCGGAAAACCTGAAAAGTGCAGATGCGATTGAGATTAAAGTAGGACAGGGAACAAAACCGGGCATGGGCGGTCATCTTCCAGGAGAAAAAGTGACAGAAGAAATTGCAAAGATTAGAAACAAACCACTGGGAGAAGATATTTTAAGTCCTTCACATTTTCCTGGAATTGATACAAGAGAAGATTTGAAAAAACTGATTGAAAGGCTTCGCGAAGAATCTGAGGGAAGGCCGATTGGAGTGAAAATCGCAGCAGGACATATTGAAGAGGATCTAGATTTTATTCTCTATGGTCAGCCTGATTTTATAACGATTGACGGGAGGGGTGGCGCGACAGGATCCAGTCCTAAGATGCTGCGCGATGCGACTTCCATTCCGACAATCTATGCGCTGTGCAGAGCCAGAAAGTTTTTGGATGAGCGGCAGAGTAGTGCGGCACTGATTATTACGGGGGGATTGCGTATCTCCTCAGACTTTGCAAAGGCGCTGGCACTGGGAGCGGATGCCGTTGCAGTGGCGACGGCACCGTTGCTTGCGGCAGGGTGTCAAAGGTATCGCATTTGTGGTTCCGGAAAATGTCCTGTAGGCATTGCAACACAGGATCCTGCGCTTCGTAAGAATTTTTCGGTGGAGCGTGCTGCAAGGAGAGTAGAGAATTACTTGAACGTCTGTCTGGAAGAATTGAAACTGTTTGCACGCATTACGGGGAAGAAAGATATTCATGCTTTGGAGAAAAAAGATCTATGTACGACTTCGGAGGAAATTGAAAAATATACAGGGATTTCGCATGCTTGATACCAAGTGAAGGGTTCTCGCAATCTATACTTTCGGGAATCTAAAATATAGGAGAAAGTGTATTGCTGCAAGCAGTCTTTTGCACAGAAGACAGAAGGAGTAGGGATGTTTCGAATCGGCGAATTTTCAAAATTGACGCAGGTATCTGTGCGTATGCTCAGATACTATGATGAAATGGGACTGTTGAAGCCCGCAAAAACTGATAAATTTACAAATTACAGACTTTACTCTGCGGAGCAGATGAATGCACTGGGGCGGATTGTGTTTCTGCGTGATTTGGGGTTTTCAACAGCGGAAATGGCAGAGCTTTTAATGGATTGGAACAACTCCTTTCTTTTAAAACAGATTGCGGCAAAACGCAGCGAACTTGAAACGGAGATCAAAGAAAAACAAGACAGGCTGCGGCGGATTGACAGGGTAGAAAAAGATATTTTTACAGAAAGAAGCAAGCTGCATTTTAATATTTTAATTAAAAGCATTCCTGCGGCACAGGTGCTTTCTTTAAGAAGGGTCGTAGCAGACTACTATGCGGAGGGGGAGCTATGGATTGCGCTCTCAGAATTTGCGGAGGAAAATGGAATTTCTATTTCATCCCAAACCTTTAGCATTTACCATGATACCGAGTATCGGGAAAAAAATGTGGATATTGAAATTTGTGCGCCAGTCGCCAGAATGGAACAAAATCAAGGGGATTTTGTATACCAACTCACTGACGTCATGCCGCTTGCTGCATGTATTATGGTGCAAGGCCGGTTTACGAATATCGCCGGGGCATACCTAGCGTTTGCAGCCTGGTTAGAACGCCATAACGAATATCGAATGTACGAGAAGAATAGACAGATTGTTCACAGGGGACCCTGGAATGAAGAAAACCCAGAAAACTATCTGACAGAGATTCAAATCCCCATCGAAAAAATATAAAAACAGCACGCGATTTCTGCTTGACCCTCACACAGTGGAAGCCTTTATGCTAAAGGAGAAGAAATCAATAAAATTTATGTGGAGGGTAGTATTATGAGACAATTGCAGATGAATCCAATTGGGGAAATCAAAATCAGAGAAGAAGGGATGTTTCTTGCATTGAAGAAAGAATATGCTGCGGCATTAAAAGGCTTGGAGGGATTTCGCCATATTCAGGTGCTCTGGTGGTTTAGTAAAACGGATACAGTCACAGAACGGAATGTGCTTGAGGTGAAAAAGCCTTATAAGAAGGCACCGCAAACGGTAGGAGTTTTTGCGACCAGGGCACCTGAACGGCCGAACCCAATTGCGCTCACTACAGCGCAGGTGATTCACATTGATTCCGAAAACGGTATGATACAGGTCGCTTATATCGATGCAGAAGACGGGACACCGATTCTTGATATCAAGCCGTATACACCAAGCCTTGATCGTGTTGAAGTACCCGGATTGCCACAGTGGTGCAGCCATTGGCCGAGCTGTGTGGAAGAGTCCGGAGAATTTGATTGGGAAAGTGAATTTCTTTTTTAAAGGAATCAAAGGAAATTTCCTAAAATAAACTTTTTTATGACAGGGAAAGTTTGGACAACGAAGCCTAACTGAAAGCGAACAAATCTACTAGTATTTTTTCAATTATTTCTTGGAAAAAATAGATTTATTTTAGAAAAATCATTGACAGAAAAAAGTTAGAATGATATATTAATATTGGTTAGCAAGAGCTAACCAATATTTTGCGTTATGAGGCTGGTTTTGCCGGCCAATATTTATACTAGACAGTTAGTAAAAACTAACATTCGAAGAGGAGTTGATGATGATGCCATTGACATTTACAAGAGTTGGAGAAGTAAAATGCATTGCAAGAATCAATGGAAAAGATGAGACAAAGCGGTTTTTAAATAATCTCGGCTTTGTTGAGGGAAGTGAGATTTCTATTGTATCAGAGCTTGCGGGTAATTTGATTGTCATGGTAAAAGGAACCCGTGTGGCAATCAGCAAAGAGATGGCAAACCGAATTGTAGTATAAAACGGAAAGCAGGAGGGAGATGCAGTCATGAATACATTAAAGGAATCAAAATGTGGTCAAACCGTGATCGTCAAAAAACTTCACGGTGTTGGTGCGGTAAAACGCAGAATCATGGATATGGGAGTCACAAAAGGCAGCGAAGTGTACATTCGAAAAGTTGCACCGCTGGGTGACCCAATTGAAGTGAATATTCGGGGATACGAATTGTCGATTCGTAAAGCTGATGCAGAAATGATTGAGGTGGAACCCGCTTAATATCGATAGAATATGAGGTGGTAAGTGTTTTGACATGAGGTTAGTGTATGCTAACTGGTTAAAGGAGGAAAAAATGTTGAAGATTGCTCTTGCCGGTAATCCGAACAGCGGAAAAACAACATTGTTTAACGCGCTTACAGGCGCAAAACAATACGTTGGAAACTGGCCCGGTGTTACTGTAGAAAAGAAAGAAGGACGGATAAAGGGACACAAGGAAGTTCACTTGGTTGACCTGCCCGGAATCTATTCTCTTTCGCCGTATACTTTAGAAGAAGTTGTGTCCAGAAATTATTTGCTGGATGAAAAGCCGAATGCAATTATAAATATTCTTGATGGATCGAATTTAGAGAGAAACCTGTACTTGACCACACAGCTGGAAGAGTTGGGAATTCCGATGGTAGTCGCAGTCAACATGATGGACGTGGTCAATAAAAGCGGCGATAAAATCAATTGTGAAAAGCTTTCAAAAGTACTTGGATGTCCGGTTATTCCAATCTCTGCGATGAAAGGTGAAGGCGTAGCCCAATTAATAGAAAAAGTAATCGCAGTTGCAAATACGGCAAAACCTATTGAGGTGCAAAAGCGCTTCTCCAAAGAGGTAGAAGCCGCATTGGAAGAAATGGAACAGCAGCTTCCGCAGGGAATTGAAGATGTGCAGAAGCGCTGGTATGCAGTGAAGCTCTTTGAAAGAGATGAAAAGGTAACACAGCAAATAAAGAAAACCACAAAAATGGAAGCTGTGATAAATGAAACGGAGATGGCAATGGATGATGATTCAGAAAGTATCATCATTAACGAACGGTATCAGTTTATTGCCAACTTGATTCAAAAGTGCTACAGTAAGCAAAATAAATCCAGAATATCCATGTCAGATAAAGTCGATAAGATTGTTACAAACCGGTTTTTAGCCCTCCCGATTTTCGCAGTTGTTATGTTTATTATATATTACATTTCCATTACAAGTGTGGGCGCAATTGTAACTGATTTTACGAATGATACATTATTTGGCTCTTGGATCGCTGAGCCGGTTGGAGCATGGCTGGAAGGTATTGGCGTAAGCGCTTGGCTGGTTGGATTGATTGTAGATGGTATCATCGGCGGCGTTGGTGCGGTTATTGGATTCGTTCCGCAGATGCTGGTGCTGTTTATCCTGCTTGCACTTGTGGAAGAATGCGGCTATATGGCGCGTGTTGCTTTCATTATGGACCGTATCTTCCGTAGATTCGGACTTTCCGGAAAATCCTTTATTCCAATGTTAATTGGAACAGGCTGTGGCATCCCGGGTGTTATGGCATCCAGAACGATTGAAAATGAAACAGACCGTCGTATGACCATTATGACGACGACCTTTATGCCTTGCGGCGCGAAGATGCCAATTGTTGCGTTAGTTGCAGGTGCAATTTTCGGCGGCGCGTGGTGGGTTGCCCCTTCCGCTTACTTCGTTGGAATTGGAGCAATTGTCGTTTCAGGACTTATCTTAAAGAAGACAAAAATGTTTGCAGGAAAGCCGGCACCATTTGTTATGGAGCTTCCGGCATACCATATCCCTACAGCAGGGAGCGTTTTCCGCAGCATGTGGGAACGCGGCAGCTCATTTATTCGAAAAGCAGGTACAATTATCTTACTTTCCAGTGTCTTGATTTGGTTCTTATCTTCCTTCGGTATGGTAGATGGAAGCTGGCATATGGTTGAGAACATGGATGAAAGCATTTTGGCAAGAATCGGAAGTGCAGTTGCACCAATCTTTGCTCCTTTGGGCTTCGGCGCTTGGCAGAGTACCGTTGCAACCATCATGGGACTCGTTGCAAAAGAAGAAGTCGTCGGTGTATTCGGCGTACTCTATGGTGTATCAGGGGATGCGCTTGGGATGGTAGAAGAAGGTGCGTTCGGAAATCTAGCACCGATTGCCCAGCATTTCACAACACTTTCTGCATACTCTTTCTTAGTCTTCAATCTTCTTTGTGCCCCTTGCTTTGCAGCAATCGGAGCAATCAGAAGAGAGATGAACAATGGAAAGTGGACCGCATTTGCAATTGCATACCAGTGTATCTTTGCTTACGTTATGGCATTGATCTTCTTCCAAATTGGATCCCTAATCACTACAGGTTCGTTTGGTGTAGGAACTGTCGTTGCATTTGTTCTTATCGCAGTGATACTGTACTTGCTGTTTAGACCTTATAAAGCAGCAAAAGAGTCAGAAACAGAAATAGATGATTTGGTCTTATCAAAAGGGACGAATTAAATAAAAAGGCAGCGAAAGCTGCTTTTTTATGACACGTTGGTTAGCGTTAGCTAACTGGAGAGGAGGAAGAAAATGAGTGTTGTAATTGTAGGAGGAAACGATTGCATGGTGTGTCAATACAAGAACCTATGCAAACAATATAAGTGTAATGCGAAGGTATTTACGCAGATGAGTGGAACGTTAAAAAATAAAATAGGGACACCTGACTTGATGATTCTTTTCACAGGGACGGTTTCACATAAAATGGTAAAGTGTGCATTAAATGAAGCTAAAAACGGAAATACGAAAATAGCACGCGCGCATTCTAGTTCTATGTCTGCGTTGAAGACAATTTTAGAGGAACATATTTCATAAAAGTGAGATGGACTTCATTGCCTTTATACACGCTTTCAGAAAAAATATACAAGCATTTAATATAAAAAGCAATCCTTGTTGGATTGCTTTTTATATTGGAAAATCAATGGATAGAGCTTTTCTTATTCCCTTTTTTATGGTAAAATCGAAAGTAGATTGACCTGAAGGAGAACGGTATGTCATATAAGGTAAAGCTGGACGTATTTGAAGGCCCATTCGATTTGCTGGTGTATTTGATTGAAAATGCAGAGATGGATATCTATGATATTCGGGTATCAGAAATAACAGAACAGTATTTGAGACACATTGAGCAAATGAAACAACAGGACGCAGCGGTCGCAGGAGAATTTATGGTTCTTGCGGCTGCTTTAATTGAATTAAAATCAAAAATGCTGTTGCCTCGTGTTAAGATAGAGGGAACTGTAGAGTTAGAGGAAGACCCAAGAGATGAGCTGGTGCAGAAGCTTTTAGAATACAAGCGTTTTAAGGCCGTCTCCGGATACTTGCAGGACTGTGAGGAGTGTATGCAAGGCGTATTTACAAAGCCGCAGGAGGACCTTTCTCCTTATACCTTAGAGGCAGATGAGTGTTTGAATTTAGACATTGGGCAATTTATGAAGGTATTCCAAAATTTTTTAAATAAAAAGAAAAAATTGGAGGATATAAAGAAAAGGTATGCCCGGGTAGAGCGGCAGAGAATGTCTGTGGAAGCGCGGATTGAGCAAATTATTACTTTTTTTCGGAGAAAAAGGAGAGGCACCTTCACCGAGCTACTAGACGGTCAAACAACTCGATACCATATTGTTCTGACCTTCATGTCGATGCTGGAGCTTTTAAAGCAAAGAGCAATCACTGTTCATCAAAGTGTTAATTATGGAGAGATTACTTTGGCACTCACACAGGAGCAGAATCAAGAAATCCTACAATCAGGAGGGGCCAATGAGCAGTAAAAAAAAGATAAAATCCATTTTGGAATCAATATTATTTGTATGGGGTGAGCCGCTTGATGTGAAGCTTGCGGCAGATATCGTGGGATTAAGCTGGAAAGAAACCTACGAATGTTTTCGGGAGCTGCAGCAGGAGTATGAAACACAGGAGCGCGGAATTCAGCTTCGTGAGATTGAAAAAAGCTTTCAGCTTTGCACCAGAGAAGAAAATCATACATACATAGAACAGATGTGCACCCCGGTAAAAGAAAAGCGCCTTTCCCAATCGGCGCTGGAGGTTCTGGCGATTATTGCTTATAAGCAGCCGGTGACAAAAGGAGAAATCGAATCGATTCGAGGGATCAAATGCGACCGTGTGATAGAGGGGCTTATGAAAAAAGAGTTGATTGTAGAGGCGGGCAGGTCCCCTGCAATTGGGCGTCCGATTCTCTATGCGACGACAACGGAATTTCTGAAGCATTTTGGATTTTCCTCCGTAAAGGAGCTGCCGGATATTGATGATATTGAGGGGATTGTGAGAACCGAAGAATTATCTCATTCCGACTTTCAGCAAATTGCAATCGAATTTGATAAAAATTAGGTGACCACAAATTACCAAAAATAAATAAGGAAAAGAAGTAAAAATTTGTGCAAACTATTACCATGAAAAAGAAATGGATATTTGCAGGAATTATTATTTTGTTTATTTGGGCATTCTACAGCCGTATGGTAGTCACCCGCTACACCGTCTATACAGACAAATGGCGGCGAGGACAGACGCTTCGGGTTGTGCTTCTCGCAGACTTGCACAGCCGATATTATGCAGAAGGACAGGACAAACTGGCGGAAATGATTTTGAAAGAAAAGCCCGATATGATTGCGCTTGCCGGAGATATCATTGACGACCGAATTTCTCCGGAGGGGACGTTTGACCTCTTAAAGAGATTAGAAGGACATGCGCCTATTTTTTATGTGACGGGAAACCATGACTGTAACAGGGATGACATGGAAGAAATGAAAGTGCTCCTTAAAAAACACAGTGTAAAGGTATTAGACGATGAAGAAGAAATTATAACCTTAAAGGGGCAGAGCGTACGAATTGCCGGCTTGGAAGACCCCTGTAACCGCGAGGATGGAAAGACAAAAATAAGATGGATTTTAAGCAAAAAAGGTTTATTTAAAAAAAGAGAAGACGTTTATTCTATTTTAATTTCCCATCGGCCGGAGCTGTTTCCCTTGTATGACCGTTGGGAATTTGATTTAGTGCTTTGCGGTCATACCCACGGAGGATTGGTTCGTATCCCGGGTATTTCAAATGGGTTGTGGGCAGTTGACCAAGGGTATTTCCCTAAATATCCGGGGGGGTTGTACGTTCACGAAGGAAAAACTGGGGAATATTCACAAGTAGTAAGCAGAGGTTGCTCGGTAAATCCGACCGCTCCACGCGTTTTTAATCCACCGGAAATTGTAGTAATTGATGTCGGCGGTGAGTGATACCGTAAAAACGATGAAAGATAGAATCTGAAATTTATTGAATGAAAAAGAGTCAATTGACTTGATCGATGAACAGAGCTATTCGTTAGATTTTTTAATCTGACGGATGGGAAGGCAGTTCAAAAATCGGGCACAATTGGCTCTTTTTATTATGACAAATCTGCCCACACCGTGACAATTTTGTCACACTATTCGAACTATAAAAGATTTTTTCCTCTTGTTTTTTTATAATAATTAGATGTTTTTAAATTTTTTAAATGCGTAACTGCAATGGTTGTCAAAGATTTAACAAATAAAACAAGGGAGTGGGATATTTGATTGGCATACGTTTTGCTCTTCAAGAGGGTGAACCTATAAACTCTGTCCCGAAAGAACAGAGGAGGGTCACACTTTTCGAAAAGGTAAAAAAGACAAGAAGAATAAAAAAATAGAAGAAAGAGAGAGGAGAAAACTATGAAAGAGTATATGCCATACGGCGAGGAGGCACCGTTTATAAAAGCGGGACCGTTTAAAGTCCGTTTGCCGTTCCTTCACTATCGGTTTGAAGTTGCAGATTACATCCAAGGTTTACTTATGTGTGCTGTCTGTCTCGGCGCAATTCCGCTTTTACAGGATGCGTTGAATATGCCGTTTGAGGTGGCGCTCGCAGTTGTTATTTTAAATGGATTTCTGTATACCTGGCACACTTTGCTCGGGGACCCCGTGGTTCCAGGTTGGATTACACCTGCGATTCCGCTGCTCACAGCATATTGCCTGACTTTTCCGGCAGGCCATGCAAGAATACAAGGGCTGGTTGCTTTTGAGATTACACTTGGAATTTTTTCGATTTTATTAGGCTTGACTGGGGTTGCGGGGAAAATTATTGGAGTTATTCCGCCCGCAATCAAATCCGGTATCATACTGGGTGCCGGAATTTCTGCAATTACTATGATTTTTAAAGAGGGCGGCAAGTTTGAAATGATGCCGTATACAACCGCAATCTGTTTGACTGTAGCATTTTATCTGCTCTTTTCGAATGGATTTAAACGTCTCAGCACAAAAGGTAAAATATGGGAAGTTATTGCCAATATGGGGATTCTCCCAGCGGTACTTATCGCGGTTATCGTGGCACCAATTGTAGGGGAAAGTGCTTGGCCGCACATTGAAATCGGTCTCAGCAATCCAGATTTTCATACCTTGTGGACCGATTGGGTTCCGTGGGGCGCAGTTGGCTGGCCGACACCGATTATGTTCCTAAAATCCATTCCAACGGTTCTTGCAATTTATATTGTATTGTTTGGTGATGTCGTGCAGAGCAAGGCACTTGTACACGATGCAGACATTGCGAGAGACGATGAGGTTCTTGATTATAACCCAAATCGTGCACATTTAATTTTCGGGCTGAGAAACACACTTATGGGTGTCATTGGACCAGATATCACCATGTGCGGACCGCTTTGGGCAGCAATGCAGGTTGTAGTATGTGAACGGTATAAAAAAGGAAAGAGAAGTATGCAGTCCTTGTTTGGCGGTGCAGCGTCCTTCCGTTTCGGAACCTTTACCGGCTATTGGCTTTTGCCGATTGTAACCCTGGTACAGCCGATTCTATCGGTCGCCTTGGCATTGACGATGATTGTGCAGGGCTTCGTCAGCGTTCGTATCGGTGTGCAGCAGGCACAAAGCTTTAAGGATTTAGGAATTGCCGGAGTCATTGCCGGAGCACTCCTGGTAAAAGGCTCCGCTTTCGGACTTGCGATTGGTATTTTAGCCTGCCTTCTGTGCTATGGAAAGGATTTTCTCAAGGGGGATACGACTTTTGGCCATCTCTGGTCAGAGGAAGTTGAAATTATGACGAGGGAATCCGGAAATCTAGAGGCTGACGAAGAAATCGCCTAAGAGAATAGATGGGGAGTGATCACTTTGGAAAGAAAGATAAATAAAATCCTGGAAGAAAAGGTAAATCCTATGCTGTCGGAGCATTATGGAGGTGCCGTTCTTACCTCCTTTGAAGATGGCATTGCTTGGATACGGATGACTGGCGCATGCGGACAATGTCCTTCCGCGCAGCAGACGATTGAAGAGGTTGTAAAGGATGCCATTACAGGAGCAGTAGAAGGCGTTTCTGATGTACGCCTTGATACATCTGTAAGTGAAGATTTGATTGGAATGGCGAGAAAGCTATTGAATAAAGAGGTTTAGGGCAGCGGAATCATCAGATTGATGTTTGCAAATAAAGTTAAGGTTTATGAGTGATTTGATGAGGCGGAGAAATCCGTCTTGTCAAATCAGGTCCAGAACAAGGAGGAATTTGGATATGTTGATGACGGGAGAACAGTATATTGAAAGCTTGAAAAAGTTGAATACAAGAGTGTACATGTTTGGGGAAAAGATTGAAAATTGGGTAGACCATCCGATGATTCGCCCATCCATTAATTGCTTGGCAGTTACGTATGATTTAGCGCACGATCCGCAATATGCTGACCTTATGACTGTAAAATCCAGCTTGACCGGAGAGACAATTAACCGCTTTGGGCATTTACACCAAAGTGCGGATGATTTAAGAAAAAAAGTAAAGATGCAAAGACTGTGCGGACAAAAAACAGCAAGCTGTTTCCAAAGATGTGTGGGGATGGACGCTTTTAATTCCGTATTTTCTACAACGTTTGAAATCGATAAAAAACACGGAAGCGAATACCATAAGAATTTTACAGAGTTTTTGAAAATGGTACAGGAAGAAGATCTTGTAGTAGATGGTGCAATGACAGACCCGAAAGGTGACAGAGGTGTCGGCCCGTCAGAGCAGAAGGATGCGGACTTATTTGTACATGTAGTGGAGCAAAGAGAAGACGGCATTGTTGTGCGTGGTGCAAAATGTCATCAAACAGGTTCGATTAATTCACACTGGCATTTGATTATGCCGACACAGGCAATGCGGCCGGAGGATAAGGAATATGCCGTTTCTTTTGCATGTCCTTCGGATGCGGATGGCATCTACATGATTTATGGGAGACAGTCTTGTGATACTAGAAAGCTGGAGGAAAATGCCGACGTGGATCTTGGAAATAAGCAGTTCGGAGGGCAGGAAGCTCTGGTTGTGTTTGATGATGTGTTCATTCCGAACGAATATATCTTCTTAAACGGAGAAACCGAATTTGCAGGAATGCTGGTAGAACGTTTTGCGGGCTATCACAGACAATCCTACGGTGGATGTAAAGTGGGCGTAGGCGACGTGATCATCGGAGCGGCGGCACTTGCGGCAGACTATAATGGGGCAAATAAAGCTTCTCACATCAAAGATAAATTAATTGAAATGACGCACCTGAACGAAACGTTGTATTGCTGCGGGATTGCATGTTCTGCAGAGGGTTATCCGACGGAAGCCGGAAATTATCAGATTGATCTTTTGCTGGCAAATGTATGTAAGCAGAATGTGACGAGATTCCCATATGAAATTGTAAGACTTGCAGAGGACATTGCCGGTGGTTTGATGGTGACGATGCCTTCAGAAAAAGATTTTAATTCGGAAACGGTAGTAGGGAAGAGCGGAGAGACCATCGGTGACGTTTGCAACAAGTATTTTGCAGCATCCCCTGTCTGCACGACGGAAGAAAGAATGCGTGTTTTAAGATTCTTAGAAAATATTTGCTTAGGTGCGTCTGCGGTAGGATATCGGACAGAGTCTATGCATGGAGCCGGTTCTCCACAGGCACAGAGAATTATGATCAGTCGTCAGGGAAACATTAACGCGAAGAAAGAACTGGCAAAAGCAATTGCCGGCATCAAATAAAAGCAGCCATTGCTTCTTTTTTCCGCGCATAGTATGATAAAAGAAAAATGCGGAACGGCTTACACCGTTCCGCTGTTCAATCAACGGAGGGAAGAAAGATGAAATGTGGTGTTCGGTTCTGCGGAGGCTGTAATCCGAGATATGACAGAGGCAAGGCTTTAGATGAAATCAAAGAACAGTTAAATGACATTGAATTTACATATGCCTGCGAGGGTGAAAAATATGACGTTATTCTAGTAATCGGAGGATGCACAAATTGCTGTGCATCCTATGAACAATTTGCAACGAGAGAGGGCGTCATTAAAATGTGGGATGCAGCAGATATCCACAGAATTGTAAAGGTCATTCGCGATTTAAGTTAAAGAAGCGGGCTTTTAAAGTCCGCTCGTTTGATGAACGGAAAGAGAGGACTTTATGGAGTGGAAGGAAATATATGACAGCCGAAAATGTACAGCGAAGGAAGCGGTAAGAAAAATAAAGTCAGGTGATACGGTGGTTTTTGCACATGCAGTCGCAGAGCCGGAAATCTTAGTAGAAGCGATGGTGACGAAAAAAGAAAGCTATAAAAATGTAACCGTTTCTCATATGGTCACACTGGGCAAGGGAGAATACTCACTGCCGGAGAACAAAGAGCATTTTACGTTCAGGGGGTGGTTTACCAGCCCGACAACGAGAAAATCACTGGAGCAGGGGCATGGGCAATTTGTACCCGTGTTTTTTCATGAGATTCCGGGTATGATTCGAAAAGGAATTTTCCATGTGGATGTGTGCATGGTTATGGTATCCCCTCCGGATGAAAATGGTTTTTGTAGTGTGGGTGTTTCTTGTGACTATACGATGGAGGCAATTCGCTCCGCAAAGATTGTTTTGGCAGAGGTGAATGACCAGATGCCTGTCGTTTATGGCGATACCTTTGTTCATGTGAGCCGGATTGATGCATTCGTTGAGACTTCACATCCGCTCCCGGAAATTGGAGTCCCTAAAATCGGTGAAGTAGAGGAAGCAATCGGAAAAAATTGTGCTTCCCTTGTCGAAGACGGAGCAACCTTGCAATTGGGAATCGGAGCGATTCCGGATGCGGTTTTAAGTCAGCTGAAAGACAAAAAACATTTGGGAATTCATTCAGAGATGATTTCAGATGGTGTAGTGGACCTTTACGAAGCGGGTGTCATCGACTGTTCTCAAAAATCCATTGATACTGGGAAAATGACAGTTACTTTTTTAATGGGAACGAAGCGGCTGTATGATTTTTGCAATAAGAATCCTATGGTAGAAATGAAGCCGGTAGATTATGTGAACCATCCTTCAATCGTGGCACAGTCTTCGAAGTTGGTGTGCATCAATGCCTGTCTGGAAGTGGATTTTATGGGGCAGGTCGTATCCGATTCCATTGGAACAAGGCAGTTTTCCGGCGTAGGCGGGCAGGTCGATTTTGTGCGCGGTGCAGCGATGGCACTGGATGGAATGGCAAAGGCAATCATCGCGATGCCATCAGCAGCTTCGATGAAAGACGGAAGCCGCGTTTCGAAAATCGTGCCTTATATTACACACGGTGCGGCAGTGACGACCTCAAGACACGATGTGGATTATATTGTGACCGAGTACGGCATTGCACAAATGAAAGGGAAATCTTTACAGGAAAGAGCGAGAGGATTGATTGCAATCGCACACCCTGAATTTAGAGAAGAGCTGAAAAAGGAATTTGAAAAAAGGTTCCATACCGCGTTTTAGCTATGTTAGAATAAAAGAAGTCCATTGTGATTGTGGGCTTCTTTCTATTCCTCTGTCAGAAGGTTATATGTGGAGAAAATTTATGTTTAAATCGGTTCGAACGAGAGCAATGTTCTATTTGATTTGTGTTACAATCAGTTTACTCATCATTATCAGTTATGTGTTGGTAACTGGGATTGAAAAAATAGGACATGGAATGCAGGCAGATGCACTCTCCGACCGGACTCGTCTGCTTTCAGAATGTTTTCTGGCAGGGAGCAAGGCCAATGGGGAAATCAGCCCGGAGGATGCATATCTTCTGATACGAAATGCAGATTTTATTCAGGAGGACATAAAAGAGAACAGCTTTCTGATCAGTAAAGAAAGGCGTACAATCGGCTATTATGGGAGAGAACTTCCTTATAATTTGAATTTTTCCGGACGAGATTCACTGCAAAGAGTCTATAAAAAAGGAGAAAATTACATCGCGCATCTTACCGCATTGGAACAGATACCGGGTCTTTCCGGATGGTACGTCTGTTCTGAAAAGAGGTATTCGCAGGTTTTTCGAGATATTAATAATATAAAGACAGGCACGATTGTTTTGCTTACAATTCTGCTTTGTATTTTATGGCCGCTTTCAAAGAGAATTTCCCGAAAAATCACAAATCCGATACGGGATCTTTCAAAAGATGCCGCACGGATTGCATCGGGTGATATTAGTCAGGAAATCACCGTAAAAAATAAAGATGAGCTGGCAGAGATTGCCGCCTCTTTTAACTTAATGCTGAACCATTTAAAATCAACGATGCAGCAGGTGCTCACCAAATCGGGAGAAACTGCGTCGATGCATGAAATCATGGAATATGCAGAGCAGGCATATGAGAATCTCTTAAGCGGAATTATCAGCATTAATAATATTGGAGAAATCACTACATTTAATGAGGCTGCAGAGCAATTGACCGGACTGAAAGCGGCAGCCATATTGGGGTTGAATGTACAAAATCCGGTTCCAAAAGAAATAAAACCATTGATTGATACCTTAAAACGCTGTCTGGCGAAAGGCAGCCTGCAGTTAAAGACCTTGGCAGATATCTACAATGTGCAGGGAGAAAAAGTTCCGATTCTGTACAGTGTAAAAATTCAATTTGGGATGAAAAACGAAGTCATTGGTGCAATCTGTGTCTTTCGAAACATCCTTGATATTCAGCGGTTTGAAGAGAGTACAAATCGTACAAAGAATTTGAAAGCACTGGGAGAAATGAGCGCCAGTCTAGCCCATGAGGTAAAGAATCCTTTGACGAGCATTCGGGGCTATGCGCAGCTTGCCAAGCTTGAGCTGACAGAGCATGACTTGAATGTGGAAGGTTTAGATATCATTATGCACGAAGCGGATCGGCTGGCACAAATGCTAGACCGTTTTATGCATTTTGCAAGACCGAAGATTCCGGTTTTAAGCGAAGTTGACCTGAGAAAGGTGATTGACTACGTCATCACATTGATTCAAAGTGATTTGCCTGCGGACATAAAGATTAATACCGTATTCAATGAAATACCACACGTTATGGCAGATGAAGAGTTGTTTGAGCCGGTAATATTGAACTTACTGCTCAATGCGATACAGGCGATGCCTGACGGCGGAGTGATTACAATAAAAACGGGATATCTTGAAAAACGAAAAATGGTATTTACAGAAATTATTGATACAGGAAAAGGAATCCCAAGAGAATTATCGGAAAGAATTTTCGAGCCGTTTTTTACGACAAAGGATATCGGTGCCGGTATGGGGCTTGCCATTTCATCGAGAATTATTGAGGCACATAAAGGCGTTCTCGAGGTAGAAAGTGTTGTGGATGAAGGTGCAAAATTTACAATTTTGTTGCAAGCCATTGAGCCTGCGGCGCAAAGCTTTGAGTGAGGGGGAATCTTCGTGGGAAAGATAAATATTTTGGTGGTAGACGACGAACTAAATGTACGCCAGCTTTTGAGCAAGGTTCTGGAAAAGGAAGGTTATCAGGTTTATACTGCATCCGATGGTTTGGAAGGCTTAGAACTGCTTCAAACGACCAGCATTGATATCATTATTAGTGATATCAAAATGCCGCGGATGACCGGAATCGAATTTCTGCACCGCGTTAAGGAGATGGAGCCGGAGATTGGATTTATATTAATTACGGCATTTGCGACAATGGAGACCGCAATTGATGCGTTAAAAAGTGGGGCACAGGATTATGTAACGAAGCCATTTGACATTACGGAAATATTGTCCGCGGTAAAAAAGCTATGTCTTCCTGTCCAGCAGGGCGCTCTGCTGGCAGGGGCTCGTCCCAGGACGCTTAAGGAGAAATACCGCGTTGCCAGCAAAAGTGCAAAAATGCAAGAAGTATTGCAGCTTGCAAAACAAGTGGCTGCCTATGGATCTACGGTATTGCTCACAGGAGAGACGGGAACAGGAAAAGGCTATATTGCAAGTGCACTTCATCAGAGAGGGCTGCGAAGCGATAAACCGCTTATCACTGTAAACTGTGGTGCAATTCCCGATAATCTTTTGGAAAGTGAGCTGTTTGGGTATGAAAAGGGTGCATTTACCGGCGCAGTTTCATCAAAGCCAGGACGTTTTGAGCTGGCAGACGGAGGAACGATATTCCTTGATGAAATCGGAGATATTTCCCCGTCACTGCAAGTAAAGCTGCTCCGCGTTCTGCAGGAAAAGACATTTGAACGATTGGGCGGTGTACGTTCTGTAAAGGTTGACGTCAGAGTCATTTCTGCTACGAATAAAAATCTTTTAAAAGAGGTAAGGGCGGGGCATTTTCGAGAAGACTTGTATTATCGCTTGAATGTAGTTCCCATTCACATTCCTCCGCTTCGGGAGCGTGTGGAAGATATTGAAGACCTGGCAAATTTCTTTTTAGAAGATTCTGCACGGATTTCAAATACGAATACACCGAAGCAGTTGAGTGCTGATGTCATGGAATGCCTTAAACTTTATAGCTGGCCGGGGAATATACGTGAGCTGGAAAACATCATTGAGCGTTGTGTTGTAATTTCGTCCGGAACGATGATTCATATGGATTCGCTGCCAATCGAGGTGCGTGAAGCCAGAATGAAATCCAATCCGGAAGCGGGCAAGTCGGAGCCTGTGCTCAACAGCGCGATTGATTCAATCGAAAAAGAAGTCATCCAAAAAGCGATGGCAGAGTGCGGAGGGAATAAGACAAAGGCAGCACTTGTCCTTGGCATCAGCCGACGCTCGCTACATAGAAAGCTTCAAAAATATGCAATGAGTGACTGAAGCGCTAGTCCTTTCTGTAAGAAGATTATTTTAGGGAACCGATGAAAAGGGTTTGAAAGAGAAGAATCTTAAGAATATAATGGTAAAGTACATGACTTTATTATGACAGAAAGAAAGGACATAACATGAACAAGACGGTTGGAATTGCCTGTGCGGTAGGAGCTGCATTTATCTATGGATTTGCGCCGCTTTTGGCAAAGCTTGCTTATGCAGATGGCTGTAATACGATTACTTTGACCTTTTTTCGGAGCTTGTTTTCATTTCCAATGATGTTTTTTATTTTAAAAGTGAAGAAGATTTCGGTCAAGGTATCAAAAAAAGATTTTTTTACCTTAGTGCTCTTGTCTTTTTTAGGGGCTTTTGCAACAGGACTTATGCTGTATGGTGCATACAATTACATATCAGTCGGCTTGACAACTTGCATTCATTATGTCTACCCGGTCTTGGTGGCGGTTGCCTGTGTGCTGTTTTTTAAAGAAAAGATTAGCCGGACGAAGCTGATTGCAATGGGGTTGTCCTTGGTTGGATTGCTGTCCTTTTTAGAAGCAGATTTGAAGCTGGATTTTACGGGTGTTGCGCTTGCGCTAGGCTCTGGCATTGCTTATGCGGCATTTCTCATTGTAATGGATAAAACAGCGATTAAGCACCTTCATGCATTTCTAATCTCTTTTTACTGTGCCGCAGTTGCATCTGTATGCCTCTTTATTTTTGGTACGGCTACAAATCAGATTGTGTTTGACATCGCACCGCGAGGCTGGGTTTTAATGTTCATTATGGCGATTGGCGTATCCGTAATCGCCAACTCGATTACTCCGATTGCGGTGAAGAATGTAGGCCCTACAGTAACGGCAATATTAGGGATGTTTGAGCCGATTGTGAGCGTTATTTTAGGTATCTTATTTTTGAAGGAAGCATTTACCTTACGAAGTCTGGCGGGGTGTATCTTGGTTATTTTATCGGTGGTGATGCTTGCGCTGGAACGCGATAAAACAAAGGAAAAAACGCAATAAAATAACAGCAAAAACGCATATCTTCTTTGCGAAAGAAATATTCTTTTGCAAAGGAGATTTTTTTATGCTTAAAAATAGGGTGACAAAGAAAATATTAATAAGAGCAATGAGTGCAGTTCTTATCATCGGGACATTTATTTTTGGCGCAAGATTTTTTGAACCGAACGAAGAAACTACAGGGAAGCTTCGTGAAATTCCGCCTAGAGAGGCGATGGCGCAGCAAGTATCTGGAAGTTCTCTGAGCCCACTTGTGCAAGAGCCGGAAATCTCTGCAAGAACGGCTATCGTGATGGACCTGAATTCGGGAATGGTACTATACGAGAAAAATAGTCAGGATAAAGTTTTTCCTGCCAGTACAACGAAGATCCTAACCGCACTTCTTGCAATTGAACAGGGAGACTTAAACGATGTGGTTACCATTTCGAAAACGGCATCCGGTGTAGAAGGCTCATCCATTTATTTAGAAGTCGGAGAGAAGATTCCATTAAAGGATTTGATTTATGGTTTGATGCTTCGTTCCGGAAACGATGCGGCCATTGCAATTGCTGAAAAAATAGCAGGAAGCAAGGAGTCATTTGTAGAAAAAATGAATGAAAGAGCAAAAGAAATTGGAGCAGAGCATACACATTTTATGAACCCAAACGGCCTGCATGATGACGAGCATTATACAACCGCCTATGACATGGCACTGCTCGCAAGACAAGCCATGCTAAACCCTGCATTTAAAGAGGTTGCTGCGTCAAAAAGCTGGACGGCGGACCGGGGAGATGGGAAATTCAATGTATTTTATAATAAAAATAAAGTAGTCCATCAATACGAGGGCGGCACTGGTGTAAAAATCGGCTATACCAAAACAGCGGGTAGAACGCTGGTCGCTTCCTCAAAACGGGGAGAAATGGAATTGATTTGTGTGGTAATGGATGCGCCAAATTGGTTTGAGGATTCCTATCGTTTAATGGATGCGGTATATGACACCTATGAACAGGTGCAGATTGCTCAAAAACAACAGCGTTTAAAAACCATACCTGTAGAGGGAGGAACGAAGGACTATGCTTACATCGGAACGAAAGAAGATGTTTTGTGTCCGGTCGCAAAGGAAAATGGAAAGGCAGAAATCAGCATTCAATACCTTTTGGGATTTCAATCCCAGGCACCAGTTAAAAGGTGGCAGGAAGCAGGGACGCTTAATGTCTATGTAAACGGCGCTTATGTTCATTCCGTTCCTTTATATTTCCTGGAAGATGTAGAAGCACTTTAAAAACAGCTGTCACCAATTTCCGATGCCCTCAATATTTTAGTATTGTAGTAAAAAAAGGGGGGCTTCTTTATGAGCTGCAATACTTATGACTGCATTGATGCAGGAACCGAAAATTGCCCTTGTTATCTTGCGCTTACAGGTGATTGCCTGATTTGCAGTCGTTTACAGGGGAGAGACTGCTGCGATTGCAATTGGCGAGGCGTTTGCATATATAACGAATTTGTGCAGGGAAACCGAAAGGTGAATAACCCAAGAAGTGAATTTGAGGCAAAGATTGTAAAAAAAGTTTTTTATTTAGATGACTTGGTTGTTTTTATATTGGATGTTGGAAAGGGCTTTGCGATTAAGGCAAGCCATCCTGGCTCTTATGTTTTTCTGCGAGGACGGAAAAGCGGCCGTTTTTATGATTTGCCCATTTCTGTCATGCACGCAGATTTGGAAAAAGGGACCATCCATGTTGCGGTAAAAATTATCGCATTAAAAACAAAAACGCTGTTGGAGGAAGAAGACAGCTTTATACTTCGCGGCGTTTATAGGAATGGGATTCAAGGCGTCGATGCGCTTCGACCCGCAAAGACAAAGAATAAAAAAATACTTTTTATCGCAAAAGGAATTGGCGTTGCGCCTGCAATTCTTGCTGCAAATGCGTTAAGCCGAAAGAATAAAGTGGATTTTGTATTAGACACTGAAAAAATTAGCACAGAGCTGATTTGTGATTATCTAGCAGAAAAAGAAGGGACTCCAAATGAAAAAGAAGAGGCTGTAAGTACCGCAGGGTTTGGGACTATAAAGTATCTCGCGCTGAATAAGAAAGAAGACAGAGATGACTTGGTTCACTTGCTGCAAAAAGAAAATTACGATTGCGTCAGCGTGCTCGCTTCTGATTATTTTGTGGATACCATTGGAGCATTGGCAAGAGAAACATTGCCAAATGCCAGCCTTGCAAACAGCAATAACTTTCGAATCTGCTGCGGGGAGGGTATCTGCGGAGCTTGCTCGTTTGTCAATGATGCAGGAGAGACAATCAGAATGTGTAAATGTCAGAGAAAAGAATAGAGTGCAAAACGATGATAAGGAACCCGATTGAAAGTATGACGGGTTCTTTTTTTGTGAGTAAGAAGCAAAGACCGAGAAGAAACAGAGATGTCGAAAAATATCTAAATATGTCGAAAAAATTAAAATTTGCACATTTCAGCTTCTGCCCATTGATAATAGGAAAGAAGAAGAGTATGGTTTGGGTATAGAAATTTCTGAATAGATGTTTGATTAATCAAATCGTGTGTACCTATGGGTTAAATGGGAGAAGAAAGAAATGAAAAAAACGAAAATTTTTAGTACGATAGTTTGTATGGGGCTTATATTGAGTACGTTTGTCACAGCATATGCACAGGTTGGAGAATTAAGTGAAGACGGAGATGCAATATATGAAGTAGAAGAATTAAAGGAAACGGAGGAATATACATATCAAAACGCATTAAACTTTTTTCAAGAACTGAATGTGTCCGAAGAAAAGTTAGACGAATTAAAACTGGCTTGTAAAGAAGATAATAAAGTTTCTCAAAATACATTTTCTAAATTCTACTCGGATCAAGAGAACGATGAGTTATCAATTTATGAAAGTTCTATAATTAGTTTAGCAAAACAGGCACAAGCATATTCCTTTACAGATGGTCAAATCAATGATTATCTTGATGGGCTTATAAAATCAACGCCTGCATTTCTTTCACAGGAGCTAACTTCTTCTAACGTTACTAATCGAACGACAGGAGATCATATGCGCGGCTTTGCAGAAGATGGAGCTGGCTATGAAGTACAATCTCTTCCGGGATACAACGAAGCGACCGCATATGGAACTGTAGGGAAAGCAAAGTTGAACAAATCTTCAGGCCAGGCTGCATATATGTTCTTCACAGTTTCCAGATATGTGAATGGCGTTTACAAAAATAATGACTACGGACTCGCATATTCAGGTGGAAAGTTTTATGGAGTTGCGTCTGGTCCAATTACTAAATGGAAAACAAAAGATTTATCATACTCTCTTGTAGCAGGACAACGGGTTTATATGCATATTTCATTGGTGAATGGTGAAGTGAGATTAAGAATCTTAGATGGTAATAAGTTTAGTAAGGTGTTTCTAGATTGCAAATTTGCTGGAGGTGGTTATTTCCCGAATAATGGATCAGGCGTTATCATGAATCGGCAGATTACATTATGCGACACTGATAAGAAATTAGGTTCTGGACTTTATTTTGAAAATGCAAGTTTCGAAAATAGTTATCTGTATAATCCTAACGGTTATTCTAAGTTTTCTTCTTCAAATACAACGAAAAGCAGAAGAGGTAGGTTTAAAGCAGATTGGACACAATATGAAAATGTAACTGTACATAGTAATACGGAGTGGGATTCTGAAAATATATCCATTAATTTTTAAAAAAATCAACTATATATGTAATTCTGCTTTCAATCTTATCTTTGAGAGCAGAATTACTTTACTTATCTAGGAGGTATTCATGAAAAAGAATATATTTACCATTGCAATGTGTCTAATTGTGTTTCTTTGCTTTAGTGGATTCAGCGATTCTGCACATTTTGGATCCGATGAAATAGATCATTCGAAAATAAACACATATAAAGAGATAGCTAAGGAAGCCTATCTTCCTACGTTTTCCATTACGATTAACGGTACCGTAATGGATAATCAAAAAAGTCAATACCCGTTTTTGGTATACCAAAATACGACCTATATGCCGTTAACGTATGGCCTAAACCGATTTATGGGTGTAAATCTATATATTTATGAAACAAGAGAAAAAAGGCCGGATAATTTGTACCGGGTCTATGTTGGGCGTAAAGAAATAGAGGATAAAATCTATACTCCCCTTTTGAATAAAAATGTAAATCCCAAAAAAGTTAAAGTAGAGCAGCTAAAAATGCCGCTTCAATTAAATAACATTGGCTATGAAAATGATGATTTTCGAGTGGGAATTGCGCCATCACCTTTTGTATATAACAAAATTATCTATTTCCCTTTAACTCCTCAAAACATGCAAGACGAATTTGGATGGGAATATTCTTGGGATACAAAGAAAGGTCTCGCGATTGATACGCACGATCCTGCTCGACCAATTTTGTTTAACCCTAGGGGCATTGATCAAATGATGCCAGTCAATTATATGGAGAATAACCCTTATGATTATGCTTGCAATGGAACTGTATATGCAGGAATCGAGAATAAGGGAATTAGTAATTATGAGAACGATACGGTGATAATCAAGGAAAAAGGAAAGGCTCTTAGAACAATTAAGCTAAAAGGTTTTTGTGGGGTTTGGTATTCGAATGGTATATTTGATATCGAGAAAGAACTTGTAAAAAAAGGTGAGATTTATCCGAGGATTGAAAATAATGCATTTACATTCATGGGCGCAGAACTAAAGAGTGAAGATCCCTTGTCTATCAGAAAGGAAAATCTTTACCTAATAACAATAGATCTTTTGAGTGATCAGATTTCGTACAAAAAATTGGAAAATTAAGCTTGAAGATAGGTTCAGATCGAATCTTATCTGGGAGAAAGATATGAAATATATTATTTACGCTTTTTTTGGATATATCGCATGGGCAGGGCTTCTGTTTATGATACCACAGCTTATTGGACCTCATTATGGCCTTGTTAACTTTTTTCTACGTTTACTTGGGGCCATTGTGATTGGTGCTTTTGCAGCAAAGAAAAGGTATCAAGGACTTCAAACGAGAAAAAAAGAGATAAAAAGAGCTTTCTTTTATTTTTGTAAACGTGATTTAGCGCAAACGTTGTTACTTGTATTGGTATGGCTGCTTTATTCCGGGAGCCAATGGCAGTATAACCTATTGGATCTTTTTTGGAGTGCGGATTCCGCGGAATATCGTTATCCTCTGATTGCACAGTTTGTCTATTTAACATTTTTTGAGTATGAGGGGTTTGGAATATTATTGTTACTTTATTGTTTTTACCGCATCGCAGAAAGTTTTCAATTGAGTGGGATAAGCGTAGACGAAGAGGGAATTTAGAAGTTTATTTTTGACGATTCAATTTCAGTATTTTCTCTTGACGCAGATAAATCATGATAGATATGGAAAGTTGGAGTATCATCAGGAGGATTATTAATCCCACAATTCCAAATGCGTAAATGGCCCAGGCCGCGAAGCCGATAAAACAAAAAGCTAAGATAAATCGTACCATCCATTTTATAAAAAACATTTTTTGCTTTACGATAGGTACCTACACTAAGGCACTAAATCGTATTTCCTTTCTTTTGATGGCTTGCAACGATAAAAACAAAGCGGTATGCTCCTGTTGCAAATGAGGGACTTATAAAGTATCATATATGATTTTATGATAAATTTCAATTACTGTATTTATTTGTATCTATTTATAATCAATTAACTGTAACACTAGAAGGGAAAAAGGAGGTAATGGCGAATTGAAATGTTTTCTTTTTAAATTAATCACAGCTCCGTACATAACGGCAATCCTGTTTACCATCTTGATTTTATGGAGAAAGCAGACGGTAGTAATGGAGCAGCCGATGTTTTGCTTTTTTTTAAGTATTTATATTTTATGTGGAGTTTTAATTGCGTCTTTATTAAATTCCTCAAAAGAGCAAAAGGAATCAAAAGCGTGTATTCTGGTTTCCTCTGTTCAGTTGCTTATCATTTTAATCTTTTGGCTTCTGTATGCAAAAAAGCTGATCTATACGATTGGAAATGTGCATCTAAATTCTTTTATGTATCTTTTGCTTGTCTTTGGAGGGGTATATATGCAATTAATTTATTGGGCTTGTGTTAAAAAGTATCGATTCAAGGAAATAGAAGATGCTACAGAGTTAGATTCAAAGGCACGTTACGAAGAAATAGAGTAAATCAATATTGGACCTGTGTCGGCATAGCAGATAGAGAACGAGCAATTTTTCAATGGGAATACCCTAGTGATAACAATTCTTGTATTCGTCCTCGTTCAAATGTGGTAAGATGGTGGTAGCTCATAATATTTCCTCCGTTTGAATGTTGTCTTAGCAACTCCATTCTACACAAAGGTTTTATTGTGGGCTATCTTTTTTTACCTACCATGAGTGGCGCACTTTATTTTATAATCTAGTTATTGTAAACAAACCTGAACATAATTTGTTTTATTTAAGGATATGTGTAAACAAACCTGAACACAATATATTTTATCTGAGAATATATGTAATTATTTCAGAACAAATATGACTGTTCCGGGATAAATCTGCGGATGAAAATGATAATCAAGAGGGATTTCCCTGATTATTTATCCAAAAAATGTAGGAAGATAGCTTGCTGATTGTCTGAAAACCTTATTACACAAAAAAAGAAGAAAACTAAAGCAAAGAATGTACAGAAATTATCTCATTAAGCTTAGCTTGGCTTGTTTTTTGCAATTTAAAATTGTACATGTTGTTCATTGAGTAAAAGTGTATTTTTACAAGGAGGATTATAATGGCGTATTTTTTAACTGACGATAATGTGAAGTTATTCTATGAAACGAAAGGAGAAGGAAAAAAGACGATTGTTCTTATCCATGGATGGTCTGCTCATCATTTATTTTTTAAAAAACAAATACCAGAGCTGTCTAAAGATTACAAAGTAGTTTATTATGACCTGAGAGGGCATGGGTTATCAGAAGTGCCTGACGATGGATATACAATTTCAAGATATGCACAGGATCTAAAGAATCTGATTGATTTTTTAGACTTAAAAGAGATTACCTTAATTGGGTGGTCAATGGGTACGCATATTATGTTTGATTATGTGAAACAGTTTGGAGTAAATGGCATTGATAAAATGGTTATTATCGACATGACAGCGAAACTGATTACAGATGATGCATACAAGTTTGGACTTTATGGAAAATTCGCTATGGAAGACAATTTTGGCACATTGGTTTCAATGAACGAAGATTGGAAGGGATTTGCAGATATATTTGTTCCGGCCATTTATGCGAAATCAGGATGTAAAAACAAAGAGGACCTTAAATGGAACTATGGAGAGGCCTATAAGAATTCTTCCACCGTTATGACTCGCATGTGGATTTCTATGAGCGCACAGGATTATCGTGAAGTATTGCCAAATATTACCGTCCCTACATTGATTACATTTGGAGAAGAGAGCTTATTGTATACGAAAGAGAATAGTGAATATTTAAATCAGACGATAAAAGGCTCGAAGATGGTTGGCTTCCCAAATTGCGGACATGGCTTGCAGCTTGAAGCTGCTGATAAATTTAATAAAGAAGTGAAGGAATTTATCGGCTAATTGCTGCTAAATGATACTTTATAATTTGGAAGCTGTTGAACATGTATAATTTAATAAAAAAAAGAAGGTAAGTTTTTTCTTGCCTTCTTTTTTTAAATGCAGCAGTTATAGGACTACTTCAACTGTTGTAATAAGTTTTTATTATTTATGATATTAAGCAAATGCTTCGTATGCCTTATCTTGTGAAAAATGAACTGCTGAGGTGTTCTTTGTAGTAATTATAAATAGTCTGAACGCGTTTTTTCGATTGTTCGTCATACCGAATATCTGGGTTTTGAGCAATAAAGTTTTGAATGTACTCAGTCAAGTCGGAGTAAATAAAGGAGCTTACCTCGTAGCAGATATACTTTTTATCTTCATAAACCTTATATTTCTCAAGGTCTGAAAAGCGAAGCATTTGTCCGTGGATAAAGGCGTAATCGTTTTCTGCACCAATCTTTTCTTTCTCATAGGTGAAGACATAAAACAATGGAAGATTGGTGCCTGTATCGGAATCGGTATCGTTTGCAGAGGGAAGCAATGCGGAGATGGTAAGTGCGGTTTCCGTTTCCGTAGCCAACAGCTTAAAATTGGCATCGCTGCTTAACCAGTGCTCTCCGACTAGCAGATGTTGTTCTTCCTTTGAAACGGTGTTATCAAAAATAATATCAGAAGGCGTATCGACTAAGAGTGATAATGGAGAAACCGAAGAAACTATATTTTTATCGGATTGCTCAAACAGCTTTTTATAGCTTTGCACATAATGTGCATTCAGTGCGCGACGCTCATTGATGTCAAAGGTGATATCCTTAAAATAAGGTTGAAGTTCTCTCGGGACTGCCTGCAAACTTGTTTCATCGGACTGCACAGCCGGTAAGGGTGCTTCTGTGCGGACAACGGTGTCCGAAAATTTTACTGTGCACATCCAATCCTGCCCAAAGATGAAATTGTTATTCGTTAAGATAAAATAGTAATGATTTTCAGTCAGCGCTTCCTCCAATGTCTTGATATCATAAGCTTTTGACAGGTCAATTGTCATTGTTTCGCTGGAATGAGCCGTTACTTTCGTACCTTTAAAGGGAATGTCGTTTGAAATGGGACGAATTTCCTCACTGGTATTCCACAACATCAGCTTAAGCTTCGGTTGAAAAACAAGGTCTTTATCTGACCTGTTTTCTATCGCTACGGAAACAATGCCGTTTTGCTGATACGTCGCAGCAAGACTCAAATCATCACCGGACAGAGAGGAAAACAGATTCATCGCAAAGGCGCTCAGTGAAAGAAAACAAGCAAGAATTGCAGCCAGAAGGACTGCGGCTTTAACGGGACGGCGAGTCGTGTTTTGGGACGCAAGCGCAATGCCAGTCTTCTCTTCAAAAATGCCTTTAATGTTTTGAAGATTCCTTTTGCGAAAGGACGGTGTAATATGGTTCATAGATTAAAACCTCCATTCTTGACAGGGAATCATTTTTCTTAATCTTTGTTTCGTCCGATATAAGTGATTCTCAACTTGCTTGATGGGAATATCAAGGGAAAATGCGATTTCTTTTGGTTTTTGTTCATAGTAATAGCGGCGTACAATAATTTCGCGCTCTGGTTCTTCCAACGATTTGATTGCTGAAAGTAAGGTGCTCTTTGTCTCTGTTGACAGCATATCGTCTGTAAGTTTCAACGTTTCCATTATTAGTTTTTCATCTAGTGAAATTACATTTTGTTTTGAGAGCTGACGATATTTATCAGTGGCTCTGCTTCGGGCGACTATGGAAAGGTAAGATTTCAATTTACCTCGTTGCGCTTCAAACTTTTCAGGTTTTCGCCAAAGGTAGATGAATACATCAGCAACACATTCTTCAATATCTTCTGAGCTCCCCACATTTTTTAATATCGTGCATGAAATCGACCATAACAGCTTGGAATATTTATTAATTGCGTAATTAATGATTGCTTCATCGCCTTTCTTAATGCCGGCAATCATCTGCACATCATTCACTTCGATACCTCCGTCTCTTTTAATTAACCGGTCACATATAGTACGAGAAAAAAATTAAAAACACTCAAGAAGTTTAAAAATTATTTTTAGAATAAAAGCGGAAATCCGGTTAAACTGTCAATATAAATTTATACTCTGTTAAAAATGATAGCAAGGAAGTAATGGACTTTGCCTCAAGTATCGTTTACTTGCTTGCTGTTAAATAGATTATTTTCATATTTAATGCTTGAATTCGGATGGGAACAATTTGCCTTGACGGGGAGTTTCGCAGCCTTAAAATCAATCTCTCTTTGGCTGCCTTGCCTTTTTCACTGTTTTTTGTTAGAGTTAAGTGAAAAGAAAGAGGGAGGGGAGACTCGGAATGCATGAAAATTATGATATTAAATTAATTGCGCTGGATATGGATGGAACCTTGCTAAACGAGGAAGGCCGCCTTTCTCTGTCCAGCCGCAGGGTGTTGGAAGAGACGATGAAACAGGGCACTCATATAGTGATCTCTACGGGGCGTGTATTCAGTGCGCTGCCGGAAGACGTGCTAGACCTAGATGGCATGGAATATGCGATTACTTCAAATGGCGCTAACATATTGAAGCTGAAAGATCAATCTACCGTATATTCCAACTTGATTGGAAAAGAAAGCATAAAAGACCTTCTTCCTCATATTCAAGAAGAAGGAGTGATGATTGAAGCCTTTTTTGACCATGAGGTGGTTGCGGAACGCAGATGCTTGGAGAATTTGGAACAGTATGGAATGCTGTCGGAACGGTCGCGGATTTATACCTTGGGAACGAGAAAACCGGTGGAAGATATCATTCAGATTATGGAAGCGAAAGCCGATCGCATGGAAAATATTAATCTGATTTTTTCTGACAATGAGAAACGAAACCGATATTGGGAGTTCCTTTCGAAAATTCCATCCATTACAGTAACCAGCTCTATGCCTCATAATTTAGAGATTGGTGGAGCTACCACAAGCAAGGCGGATGCGTTAAAACATTTGTGCTCGACACTAGGTGTTGCGCATACGCAGGTGATGGCGTGCGGGGACAGCGAAAATGACCTTGCAATGCTGCAATTTGCAGGCTTGTCGGTTGCGATGGAAAATGCAGCAGATGCATTGAAAAAGGTTGCTCATTTTATAACAAAAACCAATCGCGAAGACGGCGTCGCCCATGCGATTCAAAAGTTTGTACTGCATCAATGAAAAGTAAAAGAATTTCTATTTAAAAGGAAGATAAAAAAATCGTAGAAGCAAAAGGGTATTCCTTCTCATATACTGATGATGTATGAAAAATGCAGAAAGACAGTATAGAGGAGGTATTTCTTTTGAATAGAGTGGTTGTGATAGGAGGCGGATGGTCAGGCTGTGCGGCTGCATTGGCTGCAAAGAAAGCAGGTGCTGATGTCATTTTGCTGGAAAAGACCGATTTGCTTTTGGGGCTTGGAAATGTAGGCGGTATCATGCGTAATAACGGCAGATATACTGCAGCAGAGGAAAATATTGCACTTGGAGCCGGAGAACTGTTTGCGATTACCGATGCACTGAGCCGCCATAAAAATGTAGATTTTCCCGGACATAAGCATGCAAGCCTGTACGATGTAATCAAAGTAGAGCCGCATGTGCGACGGTTTCTTGAGGAGCAGGGAATTGAAATTCATACCATTGCAAGGGCAATTGATGTGGAAATGGGAACCTCTGCTGTTTCTTGCGAATCAGAGCGGGAACAAAAAAAATACTTAAAGAGCATCACGTTAGCAGATGGAACCGTCTTAGAAGGAGACGTTTTCGTGGAATGCACGGGCTCGACTGGGCCGATGGGAAATTGTCTTGCTTATGGAAATGGATGCTGTATGTGTGTTTTGCGATGTCCTGCATTTGGACCGCGCGTAAGCATTACACAAAAAGCAGGATTAAATGATATTATGGGACAGCGAAAGGACGGTGCATTTGGTGCATTCAGCGGGTCTGGAAAGCTGGAAAAGGCCTCTTTATCTGCTGAAATTCAAAAAGAGCTGAATGAAAAAGGTGTGGCCGTCATTCCTTTGCCTGCAGAGCAAATTACGAAAGAAAAATTAGATTTAAAGGTGTGTCAGCAATACGCTTTAGAAGAATTTGCAGACAACATTGTTCTTCTAGATACCGGTTATGCAAAGATTATGACACCATTCTTCCCTTTAGAAAAATTGAGGAAGGTACCGGGGATGGAAAATGCACGTTACGTTGATCCGTATGCGGGCGGGAAAGGAAACTCAATTCGTTACCTTTCCATTGCGGAAAGAGAAAATAATATGAAAGTCGCAGGGATTGAAAATTTGCTTTGTGGCGGCGAAAAATCAGGGCTATTTGTCGGTCATACAGAGGCAATCACAACGGGAACCTTGGCAGGCTACAATGCTGCACGCTTAATTAAGGGAATGCGTCTTCTTGAACTGCCTCCACAGCTGGCGGTGGGTGATTTGATTTCCTATGCAAATGAAAAGAGTAAGACGAAAGATGGACTGCTGAACCGCTACACCTTTGCAGGTGCAGAATATTTTGAGCGCATGAAAGAAAAAGGACTTTACAGTACGGATAAAAAAGAAGTTCAAAAACGGGCAAAAAAATATGATTTAAACGGAATCTATAAGGAAAAAATATTATAAAGGCATTTTTCTAATAAAAATTACAGCACCTAAAGACAGAAAAGGCGTCGGATTAGTTGACAATTCCGAAGGGAACCGATATGATAAACGTGCGAAAATAGAGAAAAAGAGGACAAAAATGAGATTAAATAAATACATTGCCCAGTCGGGAGTTGCATCCCGCAGAAAAGCAGATGAATTAACAGTAGACGGAAAAGTGAAAATAAATGGGCTTGTGATGAAAGAGCCAGGCTATGATGTAGTAGACGGCGACGTAGTTGAGGTGGCCGGTAAGCGGATTGAACCGGTTCGGAAATTTGTATACCTTATGCTGAATAAGCCAAAGGGATTCGTTACTACGGCTTCCGACGAAGAAGGGAGAGCGACGGTCTTAGATCTGCTCACAGATGTAGCGGAGCGTGTTTTTCCAATTGGCCGTTTGGATTACAATACGTCAGGTCTGCTCCTTTTAACGAACGATGGCGACTTAGCTTATCGACTGACGCATCCGAAGCATAAAATCTATAAAACTTACAGAGCCAGAGTCAGCGGAATTGTATCGGATGCACGCCTTTCGCGGCTCAGAGAGGGCGTAGACATCGGAGGCTTTATAACTTCAAAAGCGAAGGTAAAGGTAGTGAAAGGTACATCTCATTCCAGTATCGTCGAAATTCAGATTTATGAAGGGAAAAATCGTCAGGTGCGTAAAATGTTTGCTACTGTAGGAAACAAGGTGATTGATCTGGAACGCGTGGCAATGGGAGAGCTTTTTCTGGGAAGGCTGAAAGAAGGGCATTACCGTAAACTGACACAGGAAGAAATCAACTATTTGAGAAATTGCTGATATCGTCGGTAAAGTATGGAAGTGTTTCATAAAATCAGGTGCGAAAACCGCAGCTGATTTTTTTTTAACTAAAAATACCCGCTATAAATGAACGGGTATTTTTAGTATGAGTGTATGTATATGTTTCTTATTTTCTCTTGGATTCTTTAGGAGTTACGCAAACACCTTTTGCTCTGCACACAACAATTGGTTCTTCTAAGAAGTCAGCAGCAGAAGCGCTGATGTCTGGTCTTGCTGCAACAACTTTCTTTGCAACAAATTCCATTGTTCTAGAAGTATTTCCCAGTTTTGTGATTTCGCCATAAGCTTCAATATAGTCACCTGCATAAGTCGGTGCTAAAAACTCAACTTCATCATATCTTAAAAATAGACCTTCGTCTCCATCGGCTTTGATTAAAAGCTCGGTAGCAACGTCTCCAAACAAATGAACCATGTGAGCGCCGTCAACAAGGCTTCCGCCATAATGTGCGTCTTTGTGAGACATTCTTAAACGAATCGTTGAGGTAATCTTTTCCATGTTATTTCTCCTTTACGCATTTAGGTATTTTATTCTACTTTTACGATACATAAAAATAGTCTATGCCTAAGATGTATCGCTTCTGAAAGTTAATTATGTAACACTAAATATAAGTTGCAAATTCCGTGCCAATGCGTTATGCTTAATATAAGCCAAAACTGAACCGATTTAGCATCGTCTATTTCGGTGAAAGGAGATGAAAATGCATAATATTTATGGTATAAATCGAGTCATGGAGCCAAACCATGTCTTGCCTACCTCCGCTTGGAGGATTAATAATGACAGAGAGATTTACCCGAACGAGCTGCGGCTTCGCGTTCAGAAAATTCATATAGAGAGTACAAGCTTCCGCCAGATTTGCATTGAATGCAATAATAATATGGAAAGAATCAAAGAAAGAATCCTGCATATCGTTGAAAAGCGAGGGAAGCTTCATAACCCCGTGACAGACACCGGAGGAGTTATCTTTGGAACGGTGGAAGAAATCGGGGAGGAATATGAAAATGTGAAAGGGCTAAAGGTTGGAGATGAAATCATCTGCAATGCTTCCTTGGCAGGCATTCCTTTGTTTTTAAGCAACATCTCAAAAATTGATATGTCGTATACGCAAGTAGATGCAGACGGGTATGCGATTTTATTCAATAAAGTACCGGTAGTAAAACGGCCGGAGGACTTGCCGATTAATCTAATCCTATATACGTTTGATGAATCGGGGACGTTGTATTCTGCATATAAAAGTGCAAAAGGAAAGGAGCGCTGCCTTGTAGTGGGCAACAGCCTTTTGACAAACCTTCTGTTTGGGAGAGCGATTCGAAGATCAGCCGGAGATGAAGCGGAAGTCGTCTGCCTCTTTGATAATAATACGGACATCGGAATAAGAGGAAAAGAGCTTAAGGACATTTTAGAGAAAACGTTTACGGAAGTGCATTACGTCAATATATTAAAACCGGTGGAATGTCTGGAAAAGCTGGATGTAGGATTGTTTGACGTAAGTGTAAATTGCGCGGACATTCCGGGAGCGGAAACCATCAACATTTTGTCCACCAAACAGGGCGGGACGGTATACTTTGCGAATTTGATTAATAACTATAATATAGCACTTTATATCACCGAAGCAATTTCCCGGGAAATCCAGATTAAGTGCGCGGACGGGTATGAAGAAGAGTATGCAGAGTTTGATATTGAGTTGATGCGTGATATTGCGCCATACGTTGCAAATTCTAAGCTTGACTCCTATAAAATCGTAGATAATATAGCATATTCACTGCGTAAGAACAAATTTGGATACGAACAAACGGTATACCAGAAGACGCTTCTTGATGATTTTATTTGTAACAGCAGTGCGATGGCGGCGGTTGTAGATGAAATTTTAAGTGTTGCAAAATACGACTGCAATGTACTGATTACAGGAGATACGGGAGTCGGAAAGGAGAAGGTCGCAAGCCTGATTCAGAAAAACAGCAATCGAAATATGCAGCCTTATATTAAAATCAATTGCGCGTCCATTGCGGACAACCTGATTGAATCCGAGTTTTTCGGGTATGAAAAAGGTGCGTTCACGGGAGCCAACGCCGGAGGGAAAAAAGGATATTTTGAACTGGGAGACAACGGAATTATTTTTCTGGATGAGGTGGGAGAACTGCCGATGGACTTGCAGGCAAAACTTCTGCGTGCCATTCAGGATGGGGAGTTCTATCGAGTGGGTGGAACTGCACCGATAAAGACAAACGTTCGTATCCTGTCCGCAACCAACCGGAATTTAGAGCAACTGATTGAGGAAAAGAGATTTCGTAAGGATCTATATTATCGATTGAATGTATATCCGATTCGCGTGCCGGATTTAGATGAAAGAAAAGCAGAGATTCCGAATCTTGTTCAACACTTTCTTCGAAAATACAATGAGAAATTTGGAACGATGCGCGCGATTACTCCGGATGCGCTGGAATACTTGCAAAAGTGCAGTTGGCCGGGGAATATCAGAGAATTAGAGAATGTTGTGCAGCGGCTCTTGATCTCCTCAAGGAGTGAAAATATTTCGGTATTTGACGTTACGCGAGAACTGCATTCTGATTTATACAGCTCTGTGAACATTGACTTTGATCCGGATGCATTTGATGCAAACAAAGAGCTGACACTGGATACCATGGTTGACAACTTTGAACGAAGCATCATGGAGTATGCTTACGAGAAGTACGGTTCGTCCAGAAAAGCGGCGAAAGCACTGGGAATCAGTCAGACACAATTTGTAAGGAAGAAGAATAAATATTGTATTTCGATACCGGAAAAACAGTGAACCTTATTTGGTTCACTGTTTTTTTGCATTTGAGCCGAAAATGGTTCTCTGAAGTGCGCAAAGCGCATTTTTCCGAAAAAATTGTCAAAAAAGACAGGCGAAATCAAAAACAGGCAAAAAAATTTTGCAAAAAAACGGGATAACGCAAAAAAATTAATGGTATGTTTATTTTGGCACATTATTTGCTCTATATCTGAGTGAAAATATTTTTATGTGAGAGAATATTTTTATGTTTAAAACGCATTGTGCAAAATAATTTTTTTAAATTTTAAGGAGGATGAAAAACATGCAGAAAAAAGGATGCCCTTATGGCACACACAGAGTAATCTCCCCAAAAGGTGTTTTGCCACAGCCAGCTGAAAAGATTGACAACAATATGGAAATCTATGATAACGAAGTTTTAATCGGCGTTCAGACCTTGAACATTGACTCCGCTTCTTTTACACAGATTGAAAAGCAGGCAAATGGAAACATCGAAGAAATCAAAAAAATTATGCTTGGCCATGTTGAAAAACAGGGTAAACATAAGAATCCTGTAACCGGTTCCGGTGGTATGTTAATTGGTACTGTTGAGCAAATCGGCGAGAATTATAAAGGCGATTTAAAAGTTGGCGACAAGATTGCCACATTAGTATCCCTTTCCTTGACTCCATTAGTAATTGATGAAATTCTTGAAGTGCGACCTGACATTGACCAGGTTGACATTAAGGGTCATGCCATTTTGTTCCAGAGCGGCATTTATGCAGTTCTTCCAGATGACATGCCAGAAACATTGGCTCTTTCTGTATTGGATGTAGCAGGTGCTCCTGCACAGGCAGCAAAGCTTGTAAAGCCTGGCGATACGGTAGTTGTTATCGGCGGCGGCGGGAAATCCGGTCTTCTGTGCTTGTATGAAGCAAAGAAGAGAGCTGGAGTAAACGGGAACGTTATCTGCATTGGCGGATCCCCTAAATCCACAAAAAGAGCGGAAGACTTAGGCCTCGCAGATCATTATTTTGCAGCAGATGCGACTGACGCGATTACGATCTATAACAAGATTATGGAATTGACAGACGGGAAATTAGCTGATATTGTTATCAATTGTGTAAACATTGAGAATACAGAAATGGCTTCTATCCTTGCTTGTAAGGACGATGGTCTCGTATACTTCTTCTCCATGGCAACAAGCTTTACAAAAGCGGCGCTCGGAGCAGAGGGCGTTGGAAAAGACGTAAACATGATTATCGGCAATGGATACTGCAAGGGCCATGCAAAGGTAGCTTTGCAGGTTCTCAGAGAATGTGAACCGCTTAGAAAGCTGTTCCAGGAAATGTATGCATAGCATGTATAAGAAAAGCTAAATTTATTATTTATTTAGTTTTTTTATCGGGTGCGGAAGGTTTCTCGCCTTTCGCCCTGAAAAAATAATTTTTTAAAACGCTTCGTTATGAGTGCGAAGCCAAAAAAGGAGATAGAAAATGGCAGAGAGAAGACATTTCAGAGACATCGAGCTTTGGAAGGACGTTACAGACGAACAGTGGAACGACTGGAAATGGCAGGTTGATAACAGAATTTCAACTGTAGAAGACCTCAAGAAAGTAATTAACCTGACAGAGAAGGAAGAAAAAGACATCACAGATGTTGCGAATAATTTCCGTTTGGGAATTACCCCTTACTATGCATCCCTGATGGATCCAGATGATCCAAGATGCCCGGTAAGAATGCAGGCAGTACCTGTAATTGCTGAAAACCACAGAAGCGAAGCTGATATGCTTGACCCTCTTCATGAGGATGAAGACTCCCCGGCTCCAGGATTAACTCACAGATATCCGGACAGAGTCCTTCTTTTAATCACTGACCAGTGCTCTATGTACTGCAGACACTGCACAAGAAGAAGACTGGCTGGAGAAACAGATGGAGCAAGAAGCATCGAAGATATCGACAAATGTATCGAATACATCAAGAAAACACCTCAGGTTAGAGACGTACTGCTTTCCGGCGGAGACGCTCTTCTGGTAAACGATGATGTATTAGAATATATCATCAAGAAGCTGAGAGAGATTCCTCATGTAGAAATCGTGAGAATCGGATCAAGAACTCCAGTTGTAATGCCAATGCGTATTACAGATAACTTGGTAAATATGCTTAAGAAATATCACCCAATTTGGCTGAACACTCATTTCAACCATAAGAAGGAATTGACAGAAGAAGCAAGAGTTTCACTTGCAAGACTAGCTGACGCAGGAATCCCTCTAGGAAACCAGTCCGTACTGCTTCGCGGTGTAAACGACTGTCAGCACATCATGAGAGAGTTAGTTCATATGCTGGTTAAGAACAGAGTTAGACCGTACTACATCTATCAGTGCGACCTGTCCTTAGGTATTGAGCATTTCAGAACACCGGTTTCTAAGGGTATTGAAATCATCGAAGGACTTCGTGGCCATACTTCTGGTTATGCAGTACCTACCTTCGTAGTAGATGCTCCAGGAGGCGGCGGAAAGACTCCTGTAATGCCTCAGTATGTAATTTCTCAATCTCCGGACAAGGTAATCCTGAGAAATTATGAAGGTGTTATCACTACCTACTCTGAACCAACTGAGCTTCCTAAGATTGAATGCACTTGCGACTACTGCACAGGTAAGAAACACTATGAGTACGAAGGTGTTGCTGGCTTGCTGAGAGGTCAAAGATTGGCAATGGAACCACAGGATCTTCTTCGTCACAGAAGAAACAAATAGTTCCGAGAGAACAAAATATAAACAGAAGGGAAAGGGCAGAGAAATCTGCCCTGAACCGACTGAAATGGAGAAAAAAATGAGCCTACTGTACCAATTAAAACAAAAATATAAAACGCTCTCTATTGTGGGGATGGCAAAAAATGCTGGGAAAACGACAGCTTTGAACTACCTCATTGAAGAAGCTATGGATGAGGGCCTTGTTTTAGGTGTCACATCTACAGGCCGAGATGGAGAAAGTTCTGATTTGGTTACCGGTACAGAAAAGCCAAAGGTATATTTAGACACAGGCACAATTGTTTCGGTACCGGTACAGCTTTATGATCTTGCGGAGACAGGACTGGAAATCATCCGAAAGACAAAGTATGGAACCTCTTTAGGGGAGCTTTTGCTTTGCCGTGTTGCTGAATCTGGATATGTACAGATTGCGGGACCTGTGAATACAGCGGATCATAAGAAGCTTTGCAAGGAGATGGAAGAGCTTGGAGCAGAACTGATTTTGATTGATGGTGCGATTGACCGGAAATCAATTGCTGCGCCAGGAACCTCAGATGCAATTATTTTATCGACAGGTGCGGTTTTATCCCGCAGCATGAAAAAGGTAGTGGAAGAAACGGTACATATCGTATCGCTATACAGCATGCCGAAGCTGCCGGAAGGCCCTGTACGAGAAATCCTTTGTAAAGAATTACAGAAAAAAGAAAGAATCACTTTGATTAACAGTAAAAACGAAACGCAGTTTCTTGATCTAAAAACCGGACTAGGTGCCAGCAGATTTTTAGATGAAGCAATTGATGAAGACACACAGTATGTTTATATACCAGGTGCCTTAACTGCGAGTGTGTTTGAAGATATTCATCCGGCAAAGCGAAAACGGATTCAATTTGTACTGAAAGACCCAACTAAGATTTTTATCGGTTCTTTAGCATGGCAGCAATTAAAGAAAAAGGGATTTCACGTTCGAGTGTTGGAGAATATCGAAGTTGCAGCCGTTACTGTAAATCCTTATGCACCTTCCGGGTATTCCTTTGATCACAACGAGCTGAAAAAAGCGATGGAAGATGCTTTAAACGGCGTACCCGTCATTGATGTAAAGCTAGGGGGGTGTGTTTGATGAGTACAAAAGCACCGAAGCATTTATGCAATAGTAAAACAAAAGCAGAAGTTGGTTTTGAAGAGGTATTGCATACTATAAATACCTTGACACCTTACGGTATCCGCAGGGTGAAAGAAATAAAACCCTTCATGCCTGGCATGGAAGAAGAACTTCGGCTCGCGTTTGACAAATTAGAGTTAATGATTCGTTTAATACAGGATTATCCTTCACAAGTGGAACAGCTGACAGAGCTTTTCATGGAAATAAAAGAAATCAGCTATACGTTAGACCGAAGTGGGAAAAGTGTATTATCCGTAATTGAATTATATGAAATTAAAACGTTCTTGTTATTAACCGGAAAAGTGTTGGAAATTCTTTCGGATATCGGTCATAATTTGCCGTTAGAATTTAGACTGCATGATACTACGGCACTGCTGGATATCATGGATCCGGGAAAAGACAGAATTAATACATTTTATATTTATGACCAATTTTCCGATAAGCTTGCGGCTTTGCGCAAAGAAAAACGTGAGATTGAATTGGAAATTCGTAGAGAATTAAAACAGGTTCGGCGGAAGGTAGAGCAGGAACATAAGCTGCAGATGACTCCGAAATGTGAGATGCTTGTTCCGAAATCAGATGAAGCTACGTTGAAGCTGGTGCGAAATATATTGGAGCTGGAGCAAGCGGAAGAAGACTACATGACGGTAACGTTTCAGGTTAAGCCCAACGAAGAAGTCTTTTCGCTACAACGAAAAATGTCTGCATTAAATGATGCTGTCGAAGAAGAAGAGCTTGCAGTGCGAGCCTATTTGACAGCAAAAATTGGAAAAGAAGCCGATACCTTGAAAAAGAACTGTGAAAAAATAGGCAGTATTGACTTTGTACTGGCAAAGGGCTTTCATGCAATACAAAACAATTGTATACGACCGTCTATTTCGCAGGAACATATTTTAAACATAGAAGAAGGAAGATACCTTCTGGTAGAGCAGGTATTGAAGAATAAGGGAAAAGCATACTGTCCGGTCAGCGTGAATCTAAAAGATGGAGTAAGCTGTATTACCGGTGCCAATATGGGTGGGAAAACCATTTCTTTAAAAATGATTGGCATGATTGCAATTATGGCACAATATGGTTTTTTTGTTCCGTGTCAGTCTGCGGAAGTGGGATTATCCAATTATATGCATATTTTAATTGGAGACAGCCAAAATGTACAGAGAGGACTTTCCAGCTTCGGCAGTGAAATGGAAGAGCTTCGGGAAATACTGGATAAAAGTCAGGATAAATCTTTGCTCCTGATTGATGAGATTGCCAGTGGAACCAACCCGGTAGAAGGACTCGCATTGACAAAGAGCCTCATTCACTATTTGATGGCACACGCTTATATTACTGTCATTACAACACATTTTGACCATGCCGCGGTAGGGAATAAAGTACACAATATGCAGGTAAAAGGATTAGCTGATGCCGATTTCAACCGATTGGCAAAGGAGCTTGCTCATGCCAATCGAAAGGAACGCATCGAAATTGTCGGAAGGTATATGGATTACCGTTTATATACAGTAAAAAGTGAAGAACAAATTCCAAAGGATGCATTGAATATTGCAAGAATCCTAGGAATCTATGATGAAATCATTGATTATGCAAGAGAAATCATGCAATCAGATAAATAATTTGTCTTATTTTTATGGATAGAGAATGTTGAAAAGGAGAAAAAAGGATGAAAAGTAAGCTAAATCTAGACCCAAAAGTGATCGACAGTGCGAGAACCGCTGCCGCTCATATTGCGGAAAGTATGCAGCACTTTATTGAAAAGCATACGACAGTAACAACAGAAAGAACAATCCTGAGATTATTAGGGATCGACGGTGTGGATGATGTGGAAAGACCACTTCCAAACGTAATCGTTGATGCCATCAAAGATGCAGGCGGACTTTCTAGAGGAGTTGCATACTGGATTGGTAATGCCATCATTCAAACTGGAAAAGAACCGCAGGAAATTGCTGAGTTAGTTGGAAAAGGCGAATTAGATTTAATGAAGCTTGACCTTTGCAAGAAGGATGAAGCAGAAAAGGCAATTGAACCTCATGTTAATGCGGCTTTGAAGAAAATCCAGGCACAAACCGCAAAGAGAAATGAATATTTGGCAACCATTGGAGAAGGAAGAAGACCTTACCTTTATGTAATTGTTGCAACAGGTAACATTTATGAAGATGTAATCCAGGCACAGGCTGCTGCACGTCAAGGCGCAGATATCATCGCAGTAATTCGTACAACCGCACAGTCCTTGTTAGACTATGTACCTTACGGTGCAACGACAGAAGGCTTTGGCGGCACATATGCAACACAAGAGAACTTCAGAATCATGAGAAAAGCACTCGATGAGGTTGGTGAAGAAGTTGGCAGATACATTCGTCTGTGTAACTACAGTTCCGGACTTTGTATGCCTGAAATTGCGGCAATGGGAGCATTAGAAAGACTTGACGTTATGTTGAATGACGCATTATATGGCATCCTGTTCCGTGATATCAACATGCAGAGAACGATTGTTGACCAGTTCTTCTCCCGTGTTATCATTGGATACTGCGGAATCATCTTTAACTCTGGTGAAGATAACTACTTGACTACAGACGACGCGATTGAATCTGCACATACCGTTTTGGCATCCCAGCTGATGAACGAGCAGTTCGCAGTATTGGCAAACATTCCAGAAGAACAAATGGGTCTTGGCCATGCATTCGAAATGGATCCGGATACAGAAAATGGATTCTTATATGAGCTTTCACAGGCGCAGATGGCGAAGGAAATCTTCCCGAATGCTTCCTTAAAATACATGCCTCCTACTAAGTTTATGACTGGTAATATTTTCAAGGGTCATATTCAGGATGCATTGTTTAACCTGATTGCAGTATGGACTGGACAGTCTTTACAGCTGTTAGGTATGCTTACAGAAGCAATTCACACACCACATTTGCATGACAGAATGCTTTCAATTGAAAATGCAAAATATATCTTCAGTAATGCAAGAGACCTAGGCGAAGAAATTGAATATAAGGCTGATGGTATTATTCAGCAAAGAGCACAGAAGGTACTTGCCGATGCAAACGAACTTTTACAGCAAATTGAAAAAGACGGCTTGTTCCCAACTATTGAGGCTGGTAAATTTGCGGCAGTAAAACGTCCGATGGACGGCGGAAAAGGATTGGAAGGCGTATGCACTAGAGACGAGCACTACTTCAATCCATTTATTGAAAAGATGCTTGGAGGTGCGAAATAATGAGTAATACAACAGCAGCAGTAACGACATTAGATTTAACAAAAGTAAAGCCATACGGCGACACGATGAATGACGGTCAGGTTCAAATGAGTTTCACATTACCTGTACCAGCGAGCGAAGAAGCAAATGAAGCGGCTCGTCTTCTTATGAAGAAGATGGGATTTGAAGAGCCAAGCGTAGTATATTTTAAAGACTTGGGAATCGGATACACTTACTTTGTTTGCTACGGAAAAACTGCACATACAGTTGATTTTACTTCCATCAAGGTTACAAAGGTTGAAGTTGACATCATGGATCGTCTGGAGTGCGGAAAATATATTGAAGAAAATATTAAAAGAACAGTAACGATGGTAGGTGCTTCTACTGGTACAGACGCACATACAGTAGGTATTGATGCAATCATGAACATGAAGGGCTTCCATGGACACTTTGGTCTTGAAAGATATAACGGCGTCAATGCAATCAACATGGGTTCCCAGGTTCCAAATGAAGAATTAATCGCAAAAGCGATTGAAACAAAAGCGGATGCAATCCTGGTTTCTCAGACCGTTACACAGAAAGACGTTCATATTCCAAACCTGACACAGATGGTTGAACTCTGCGAAGCAGAAGGAATTCGTGATAAAATTGTTCTTGTTTGCGGCGGACCTAGAATTTCCCATGAGCTTGCACAGGAGCTTGGATATGATGCAGGATTCGGACCGAACACACATGCAGAAGATGTTGCATCTTTCGTTCTGACTGAGATTGTAAGAAGAGGCTTAGTATAATTTTTAAAGAACAACTGGAAAAAGTTTAAGTAAAGATGTAAACTATTAGGGGCGGGTATTTTTTCACCTGCCCCGATTGTTATACTTTGAAGCGTTGATAACTGCGCAGAGCAATCTGTTTGTAGTTTCGATGTATATCATTATAATAATGGAGGGAGAAAATATATGATTAACAAAATCAGATCTGCTGAAGAAGCAGTAGCTGGCATCCAAGATGGCGCTACGATTATGGTCGGCGGATTTCTTGGGACAGGCTCGCCTGAAATTTTAATTGATGCTCTTGTAAAAAAGGGTGTAAAGCATCTAACTGTAATTGGAAACGACGGTGGTCTTCCTGCAAAAGAAGGAACGACTGCAAGAGGAATCGGCAAATTACTAGAAGCTGGAATGGTTGACCATATCATCGCATCCCATGTGGGTATGAATCCACTAATCGGAAAAGGGATGAACGACGGCACCTTGAAGTGCACTTTAGTTCCGCAGGGTTCTTTGGCAGAGAAAATCAGAGCCGCAGGTGCTGGCCTTGGCGGTGTTTTAACTCCGACAGGTGTTGGTACAATCGTTGCCGAAGGAAAAGAAACTATCAATATTGATGGAATAGATTACCTGTTAGAAAAACCTTTAAAGGCAGACTTTGCTTTAATTCGTGCATCCATTTGCGATGAGTTCGGTAACTACTCTTGTGCAAAAGCAACCAAGAATTTCAACTATGTAATGGCAATGGCAGCGGAGAATGTAATCATCGGAACTGAAAAGCTGGTGAAGGTCGGCGAGATGGAGCCGGATACCTTTGCAATGTCCGGAATCTTTGCAAGCTATATTGTTGGAGGTGAAAAAGCATGGCAGATTTAAAGGCGAGAATTGCGGCAAGAACCGCGAAAGAATTTAATGATGGTGATGTAGCAAACCTTGGAATTGGTCTTCCTACAATGGTAGCAAATTATCTTCCAGAAGGCGTGCATATTACTCTTCATTCTGAAAATGGATTTACCGGCCTTGCAGGAAATGCAGCAGCAGGAAAAGAAGATGTTGATGTAATCAATTCCGGCGGTGCATATGTAACTCACGTTCCGGAAGCAAATTTCTTTGATACGGCAATGAGTTTCGCTATCGTAAGAGGCGGACACGTCGATGCGACCGTACTTGGCGCAATGGAAGTTGACGAACACGGAAATTTAGCAAACTGGATCGTTCCAGGCAAGATGGTTGCCGGAATGGGTGGTGCAATGGACCTTGTAGTAGGAGCAAAGAAAGTTATCATAGCGATGCTTCATACTCAAAAAGGAAATCATAAAATCTTGAAAGAGTGTACACTTCCTTATACAGCACTTGGCGTGGTAAACCTAATTGTCACAGAAATGGGCGTAATGGAAGTAACTCCGGAAGGAATCGTATTAAAGGAATTACATCCCGACTTTACACTGGATGAAATTAAGGCAGCAACCGGCTGTGAATTGATTATCAGCTCAGACTTAAAGCCAATGGAAGAAGAATAAATAATAAAATAATTTTTGATACACCCTTGCCTCCAAAAGAGCGTAAAGGGTGTATTTTACTGTGCAGAAAAACAAAAAATATAAAAGGGCTCTATAATAAATGTTGGGGTGTCCATCGAAAGGTGGGACCCTGGCAT
>CAUQTI010000024.1:0-44875 GCA_963521065.1 uncultured Anaerovorax sp.
TTATACACTTTTCTCATTCTTATAAATACTTAAAAATATTCATGCGTTTGTCGTGCGGTTGGTGCAGAGGCGACCTGCACGGTAGGCGGTACAAGAGCAACGCTTTCAAATCAGAATTACAATGGCGAATTTGATGTGGAAGCAGGTTACACGCAGACACAGCTTGCCGACGGCCTGAAAAAAGGGAAATTCCTGCTGCATAAGGTTGGAGATACACTTCGCGCACTGGAAGATATCAACACTTTAACTTCCTATACAAGCGATAAGAGCGAGGATTTTTCAAGCAATCAGACAATTCGTGTGTTGGATCAGATTGCAAACGATATTGCAGATTTGTTTAACCGCAAATATCTTGGAAACATCCCGAATGATAACTCTGGCAGAGTGATGCTTTGGAACGATATTGTCAGACATCACCAGGAGCTGCAAAAGCTGCAGGCAATTGAAAACTTTGTGGCAGATGATGTGAAGGTACTTGCCGGTGAAAGTAAAAAAGCGGTTGTGGTAGAGGATCATGTAACCTTAGTCAATGCAATGAGCGAGCTGTATATGACAGTTGTCGTTCAGTAAAGGAGGGGATAGTATGAAATTTATGAATGCGAGAGATGCAATAAGCGGCTCTTTGGCTGAGTGCTTTTTAACAATTGACGGAGATTGCTATAACTTTATGCAGGCAATTAATTTAGAGGCAAAGGTAGAGAAGACCAAAACAGAAATTCCAATTCTTGGTAAAACAGGAAAAGGGAATAAAGCAACAAGCTGGAAAGGCACAGGGAGTGCAACATTCCATTACAATACCTCTGTTTTGAGAGAACTGCTTTATAAATATAAAGAAACCGGAGAAGATATTTACTTCGATATTCAGGTGACAAATGAAGACCCTTCTTCCAATTTGGGCAGACAGACTGTTATTTTAAAGGATTGCAATGTCAATGGCGGCATTTTGACCAAGTTTGATGCAGGTGCAGAATATTTGGAGGAAGAAATGGAGTTTACCTTCGAAGATTTCGAGATACCGGAAAAGTTTAATATGTTAAATGGCATGGAGTAGTGCAGAGGAGACGAAAAATTATGAGTAATTTAGATGCTTTTTTAAATCCCGTGAAAGAAGAAAACGTAAAAATAGCAGTGAGCAAGCGCTTTGTTGACAAGGACGGAAAGCCTGTGGAATGGGAAATCAAGTGTATTACTCCAAAAGAATATAAACAGATGAAAAAAGATTGTACCAAGAGAGTGCAATTGCCTGGGAAACGAGGCGTTTACATACCAGAAACAGATATTGATGCGGTTTTATGCAAATTAGCAGCAACGTGTATTGTATATCCAAATCTTAATGATGCTGATTTGCAAAAAGGATATGGGGTTATGGGCGCTGAAAATTTATTGCAAACAATGTTATTAGCAGGAGAGTATGATGCATTGTTAGTAAAAGTGCAAGAAGTTAATGGATTTGATACTTTGTTTGATGAAAAGGTTGAAGAAGCAAAAAACTAATTGAGGAGGGTGATTATGAGTCAAATATGGCTTATTATGCTCTCCATAAACTAAGGATACTTCCAGGTGAATTTATGAAACTTTCTGATGAAGAACGAGCTTTTATTTGTGCAGCAATTAGCTTAAGGGTGGAATCTGAAAAAAAGGAAAGTAAAAGGATTAGAAAGTGAAAATATAATAAAATTTTATTACATAAAAAGGGGTGATGGAGTGACAACGATAAGCACATCGATACGTTTAGAGAGTAATATGACACGTATTATAGAAGCAACAGCTTATGCGGCTAACTCTCTAATTGAAAGTTTTAAGGAAATGCAATCATCAGGCAATCAAGCAATAAATACAGGGATTTATCGTGATGTAAAAAATGAAATCATAGCAATAGACAGCAAATTTCAAGAGCTTGCAAGTAATATCCAGAATATCAATAGTGGGCAAAGTGCTTTTAACGATAATTTAAGAAGTGGAAATAATTTAATTAATAATTTTGTATTAAGATTAAGAGATGCAATAGCAACATACTTGTCATTACAGCAAATACAAAGCAACTTAAATGCATCTGGGCAGGATAGTGCAAATGCAGAAAATATAGTTGGAAGTTCGCCGACTGAGGAGTCGGTTTCTCTTGCGAGTAAGCTGGCTCAAAATTTTGGAATTGGTGGGATTGGTGAAGGAATACTTAATGCAGCGTTTGATAAAGCGCCTGTTTTAGCGAATTTTGTAGAACCAATCATAACCGGTGCGGATGGAGCATCAGCTGCATATGATACTATTTCATCAGGAATGGAAAAGATGAAATCTATTTCTGAGGCATTGAAGACCATTCAAGAAGTTAGGTCCGAAGCGGCAAAGGCAGGTTTGGCAGGTGAAAAAGTGGCTACTTTTGGAGCAATCGAAGCGCAGAACGGATTTAATATTGCATTACTTTCGAGCCCTATGGGGTGGATACTAATTGGTATTATGCTGGTAGTGGCAGCGCTCGCAATTTGGATACAGCATCTAGGCGGAGTTAAAGTTGCTTGGCTTATGCTGGTAAATTGGATTATGACGGGTCTGGAGAATTGTGCAATCCAAAATACGGAAAAGCTAAATAATATGATTGATAGATGGCAAACATTTGCCTATCAAATAAGCGCTGTGAAGACAAATATATTAAATGCACTTGGTGACTTAAAAGCAGATGGATTGATGCTCTTACAGACATTCGTTAATGGTGCAATTGATTATGTAAATTCATTAATTGGATCGGTTAATTTAGTTTTGGGTACCTCTATTGAGACTGTAGAACATGTTACTTTTGGAGCAGATGCAGCAGCTAATAATGCAATGGAAAAAGAACAGCGAAACAAAGAACTTTTAGAAAAAAAGGAAGAATTAGAACGTCAACGTGCAGAACGTGAAGCAAAGTTAAATGCGATGAAGACAGAGGCTAAAAATAGGGCAGCGGAAAGACAGATTGAGATTAAGAATGCAAAAGCGGAGAGCGCTGCTAAGAGTGAAAGTATGGTGGATACAAATCCAGGTAGTCTTATGAATCCTAATGTGTCAGCAGCAACATTTAATTCTGACGCTATGAACACTTTAAGTATGGGAATGAGCCAAACTAGCGACAACACCGGAAAAATGGCAAATACGATGGAAATGAGCGGAGAAGACTTAAAGTATCTCAGAGACGTTGCCGAGCGTGAGGTAATCAACCGTTTTACAACGGCAGACTTGAGCGTTACGATGCAGACAACAGCAAATGTAAACAGCGGTCTCGATATCGACGGCATTATATCACAGCTGGAGGATAAGACATATGAGATGCTGGTTTCTACCGCAGAGGGGGTGTAATCTTGTACGAATTTATTCTTGATGATGTACGGCTTCCGGTTGCACCGGAAAAGATGAAAACGAAGATATCAAATCAAAATAAGACGATTAATTTGATTTCCGGACAGGAGGTAAATATCCCTAGAATCGCCGGATTGACAGAAATTGAATTCACATTGCTGCTTCCGGCACAGCAATATCCTTTTGCCGTGTACCCAACTGGATTTCAACCGCCGGAGTATTATTTAAAAAAGTTGGAATCGCTAAAGCAAGAAATGAAAGCATTCCAGTTTGAAGTAAAGCGGAAACAGTTAAGTGGAAAGCAAAGCTACAACTTATCGCAGAAAGTGACACTGGAGGAATACTCGATTGAAGAGGATGCGGCAAATGGATTTGATATTGTAGTGTCCATCCGTTTGAAGCAATTTGTGAATTATGGAATAGAGCCCGTTATTGTGAAAGAGAATAAAGAAACAGGCGATGTGACGTTGGAAAAGCAAGTGAAAAGAGCGGCGAAGGAACCTGCAAAGAGCTATACCGTACAACCAGGAGATAATCTTTGGAATATCTGTAAGGCTCAGCTGGGGGATGGCAGAAGGTATCGTGAAATTGTAAAGATCAATCAGATTAAAAATCCAAATATGATTTATCCGGGGCAGGTGATACGCTTTGTCTGAAATTAAACTGGCGATATAAAATGGGGATACCATTTATCAACCGAATGTTCAGGAACCGATTGTCTGGGAAACGGAGCGGCAAGGCGTCCCAGGAAAGCTTACTTTTTCTGTGATAAAGGATGAAACCTTGAATTTTCAAGAGGGAAACCAGGTTGCAATGCGAATAGACGGAAAAGATATTTTTTTTGGATTTATTTTTACGAAGAAGCGAAATAAGGATGGCTTAATCAGCGTAACTGCGTATGACCAGCTGCGTTACCTGAAAAATAAGGATACCATCCAATATGACAATAAGACGGCATCCGGGCTGATTCGAAGCATTGCAGGAGATTTTCGTTTAGCTCTCGGTGAAATTGAAGATACGGGATATGTAATTCCAAAGAGACTTGAAGACAACAAAACACTTTTTGATATGATTAAAAACGCGTTGGAGGAGACCTTGAAGGTAAGAAAAAAGATATATGTCCTTTACGATGACTTCGGAAAATTGACGTTAAAAAATATTGAAAAAATGAAATTGGATGTATCTATCAATCAACAAAGTGCTGAGGATTTCGATTATTCTTCCAGCATAGACAGCAATACTTACAACAAGATCAAACTGGTATACCCTAATCAGGACACCGGGAAAAGAGAGCCCTATGAAGCGAAGGATCCAAGTTCAATGAATCGATGGGGTGTATTGCAGTATTTCGAAAACCTGGAAAATCCCGAAAATGGACAAGCAAAAGCAGACGGGTTATTGCCATTATACAATCGGAAAACAAGAACCTTAAGTGTCTCAAAAGCGTTCGGTGACATTCGGGTCAGAGGTGGCACCAGTTTACCGGTCAGCTTGGATTTAGGCGATGTGGTAGCAAATACGTATATGATTGTGGAAAAGGTAAAGCATACGATATCTTCAGACCTTCATCAGATGGATTTATCATTGATCGGGGGTGATTTCAGTGCCTAATCTACTTCAAATTATGAAACAAGCCTCTTCTGATGCCATCGAAGCAGGAAAGCCGGTCAATTTGATTTATGGCGTAGTGGAAAAGGTGTCCCCTTTGGAGATCAGAGTGGATCAAAAGCTATTGCTTACAAAGGGCTTTCTGGTATTGACACGCAACGTTATGGACTATGATGTAGAGATGGAGGTTTCCCATGAGACGGAGCTTTCCGGTGCTTACGAGCATAAGCACAGTGTCAGTACCTCTGGCGGAAGCGGGACAAGCGATACCAATAAACAGCCTTCGCATCAGCATGTGTACAAGGGAAAGAAGACGTATCATGTGTTAAATGGGCTGCGCGCCGGTGAAAAAGTAGTTATGATTCGAATGCAGGGCGGACAGCGGTTTCTTATTTTAGATAGAATGGAGGGGATATAATGCTTCCAAAAATTGATGATGATTTAAAACAGATTTTTACGGTAGGTAGAATCCAGCCGAGTCTGACTTATGGACTAGATAGTACGAAAGCACGTGTTGCCGGAAAGCTTGATGAGAAAGCTGCGATGCAGCAGGCAATCTATAAGGTGCTAAACACAGAGCGATATCAGTATCTTATCTACAGCTGGAATTACGGTGTTGAGCTTACGGATTTAATTGGGAAGCCTCCTGCCTATGCAATGCCAGAAGCAGAAAGAAGGATTACAGAAGCGTTGATGCAGGATGAACGAATCACAAGCGTCGATGCTTTTTCATTTGTAACGGAACGAAATAAGCTGCATGTATCATTTACAGTCCATACCATTTATGGAGAAATTGAGACAGAAAGAGAGGTGAAAATCTGATGTTCGAAACGATGAATTATGAAATCATTTTGAAAAAAATGCTGGACCGTGTGCCGGACAAGATGGATAAACGGGAAGGAAGCATTATTTATGATGCGCTAGCACCGGCAGCAGTCGAACTGCAGAATATGTACATAGATTTGGATACGGTATTAAGTGAAGCCTATGCTTCCACGGCAGAAGGCGAATATTTGGAACGCAGAACGTCGGAGATGGGGATTCAGAGAAAACCATCCGAAAAAGCAGTTCGAAAGGGATATTTTTATGGGGAAAGCAATGTTTTAATTGAGATCCCCGTGGGCAGCCGTTTTTCAATCGGAAGCTTAAATTATGAGGCAATAGAAAGGCTTGATACCGGCATTTATAAAATGGAGTGTGAAACGGCCGGTGCTGAGGGAAATGAATCTGTGGGAAATCTGGTGCCGATTGAATATATATCCGGACTTGCCAGAGCAGAGCTTGGTGAATTAATCGGAGCCGGAGTTGACGAAGAAACAGATGAAAAGCTCCTAGAGCGATATCTGTTGAAGGTCAGACAGCCGACGACATCAGGAAATGCATATCAATATAAGCAGTGGGCGCTGGAGGTAGCAGGCATCGGCGCGGCGAAGGTATTTCCTCTTTGGAATGGGCCGGGCAGCGTAAAAGTAGTGATTGCAGATTCTTCTCAGCAGCCTGCGCCTGCGGCGTTAGTGTCGGAAGCTGCTGGGTATATCGAATCGGTTCGGCCTATCGGGGCCGCTGTTACCGTACTTTCTGCCAAAGGAAAAGAGATTCATGCAACTGCTGCTGTCACGCTGGCCTCAGGGTATTCTTTACAGAGAGTGCAAGATGACTTTGCAAATGTGCTTACACGATACCTTGCAGACATCGCTTTTGACACAACGTATGTCAGCCATGCACGCATTGGTACGCTGTTACTGGCCGTAGAAGGTATTTTGGATTACGATACACTGCTTTTAAATGAGAAAGCTGTCAATATTTCGTTGGATGATGAGGAAATACCGACCGCGGGCAACGTGGTACTGGAGGTGAGCAAATGACCTATCCAGAAAAGGTAGATGTTTTTACAGAGAAGCTGAATAAAAAGCAGGACGGCAGCGTGTATGTGATTGAAGAAGAAATCAAAATTGCAGAGGGAAAATTTGAAGGTCTTCTGGCTCACGATAATATCACGACAGAGACGATCAGGGTGTATAGCGGTCCGAAGCTGACTGGTGAAGAAATTACGGATTTTACAATATCTGTACCGAAGGATGCTTCCTGGGCCAAGCATATCAGAATCTTTGCAGAGAAAACGCCGGTTTACGTTTCTTATGAAACGATAGGGGATACTGTGGAGGCAGACGACATCAATCTTCTTCAAGAAGTATTGACTGCAACACAGACTGAGGCAAAGCGGTACCAATCAGAAAATGATGCATTCGTCAGAGGGGTAAATACCCGCCTTGCCACTGCAGAGCAAGCGAAGGCAGAAAAAACTTACGTTGATACACAGCTGCTTTTCAAAGCAGAAAAAGCGGACACCTATACAAAATCGGAGACCGATGCGAGAATTCAGCTGGTTATCGATGCGGCACCGGAGGCTTTAAATACATTAAAAGAAATTGCCGATGCACTGAATAACGATCCGGATTTTGCGGGGACGATGACCGCGCAGCTCGCAGGCAAGGTAGATAAAGTAAATGGAAAAGGATTGTCCGCCGAGGATTATACCGCTGCGGAAAAAAACAAGCTGGCAGGAGTCGCTGCTGGTGCACAGGTGAATGTGATTGAGAAGATAAAAAAGAATGGAACCGTACTATCAATTGCAGGAAAAACGGTGGATATCGACGTGCCGACAAAGACGTCAAGCCTTGAGAATGACAGCTATTATCCATCGGATGCAAATTATGTGCATACAGACAACAATTTTACGTCGGCTGAAAAGCTGAAGCTGGCAGGGGTGGAAGAGAACGCAAATTATTATGTGCATCCGGCAACACATTCTCCCGGAATCATTACACAGGACAGCAGCAACCGCTTTGTAACAGATGCACAGAAAGCTGCATGGAATTCGAAATCTGAGCTTGCGTTGGGGGAAACGGAGACTACTGCCTATCGAGGTGACAGAGGAAAGCTTGCGTATAATCATAGCCAAGCCTCCCATGCACCGGTTAATGCGCAGAAAAATGCGGAGATTACAAAAGCAGAAATTGAAGCAAAGCTGACGGGAAGCATCACAAGCCATAGTCACAGTCAATATGTAACACAAGATGATTTGAGCGGCGCGAAGTACGGCGATATGCTGAAATCTGTTTACGATGCAGACGGTGACGGTGTTGTAGATTTGGCAGAATCTGTGCCTTGGAGCGGGGTGTCAGGAAAGCCGTCAACCGTGTCGCAGGCAGAAGCGGAAGCCGGAAGTGCAACGACGCAGAGGCTGTGGACGGCGCAGAGAGTTGCACAGGCCGCTTTAGCGCAGGCAATGCCAAAAGGACCATTGACCTGGAATCATCTTATGGGGGTGTAGTGCTGTGTATGGAAAAAATTTGTATGGTACCATTTTATTTGGTATCGAAGGCAGTGATAGCCCTGAAAAAGAAGAGTACATTGATTTAATGAAATATCTGCCGGCATATTGGCAGGAAATTCAGGAGATGAAGCAGTTACAGGAATCTTTGGGTATTGAAATCGGTACCTTGAAATCTGCGCCATTGGAGATTATGGACCAACTATTTATAAGCACGGCAACATGGGGGATTGCGCTTTGGGAAAGAGAGTTGGGGATCCCAATTGACCGAAGCAAGTCCTATGAGCGACGTCGAGAAATTATTTTGGCAAAGCTGAGAGGAGCCGGAACGACGACAAAGACGATGATTCAGTCCGCGGCCATTGCCTTTTCCGGCGGTGAAGTAGAGGTGCAGGAATACCCGGAGGAACATTGCTTTGTTGTGCAGTTCGTCGGCATAAAAGGCATACCGACAAACATGGCGGGGCTGATTAATGCGATTGAAGAAATTAAGCCCGCTCATTTAAGCTATCGCTTTAAATATACCTACACCGCATGGGATATGGTATCCGGATTGACTTGGGAGAAAGCATCAGAGAAAACCTGGTCAGAACTAAGAACGTATGAAGAAGGAGCGTAACGAAATGAAGTATACAGGAAATTATAATTTAAAGAAGCCAGAAGGGGCAGATGCAGTCAATATTGAGGACTTAAATGATAATGTAGACATCATTGACAGCGAGCTGAAAAAGGTGAATGCAAATAAGGCAGGGACAGCCGTTGCGACCGCCAGTGTAAATGGACTTATGAGCGCTGCGGACAAGACGAAACTTGACAGCGTTGCAAGCGGTGCAAATAAATATACACTTCCAACAGCATCCTCTTCTGCGCTTGGCGGTGTAAAAATTGGAGAAGGATTAAATATATCCAGCGGTATTGTTTCGGTGGGTGATATAGACGGAGGTACATTCTAATGGCAAAGAAGATACAGGTCAAAAGAGGAAATGCAGCAAATTTGCCAACCTTAGCGCCGGGAGAGTTGGGATTGACTGTCGACACAAAGAAGCTGTATGTGGGGCATTCACAAGGGAATATACAGCTAGCAACAGCAGATCAGATGCCTAAAATAATAAATACCCTTACGGAAACAGTACAGGGAAAAGCCCTTGATGCCACACAAGGAAAAACCCTAAACGATACGAAACAAAATAAAACCGATAATTCTTTACAGACATCAAGTAAGAGCGTCATCGGAGCAATCAATGAGCTTAGTAGTCTTATCGTAAGTGGGGGGAGCATCATAGCGGGAACCTATACCGGGAACGGCACTTCTAGGGGAACGGGGGGGGATTTCGATGAAAGACTTATAAATTTAAGGGCGGCCCCAAAAGCTGTTTTGGTCGTAAACGCAAACGGGGAAATGCATGTCATTTACGGAGGAAGCACGACCTATCTGAAAGGGGGTTTAGCCGTAAGCGGTTCGCCAGTCAGGAAAACCGAAAGCAGCACTCCCGCGCTTGAAATAACACCGGAGGGGTTCCAGATAAACAACCGCGGCGACAATAACACAAACGAAAATAACACGAAGTACAACTATGTTGCAGTCCTTTAGGATAGGATAGGGGGAAGTTATGATTATATTTAAAGATAAGGGGTTTCAGACGCGAAGTGACAAACCTAATGAAGACTGGACTGGGGAAGCCTTATATGTCATCGCGGATGGGACTGAGCTAGCAAACAAAATACAGAGGCTATACCCTCACTATGACTTTGTGCTAGAGGATGGTGGCCTGGTTGATGTAGTGGAAACCGAAAAACCACCACTAACTGAGGAAGATAAAAAACAAGCATACGACGCTTTATCGATTCGGTACATACATGAAAAATATCCATACGACGAAGAAAATAAAATTATGAGGGAGTATTTGTCAGACATGGATAATGAACAGTACAAAGCCGTATTTGATACATACAATAGCTACGTGGCGGAGTGCAAGGCTAAAGCTTATGCAGAGGCATATAATGATTGAAATAAGGCGTGTTTTTTTAGTATATAAAGAAGAAATGTTAGCTTGATTAAAGTTCCATGCTAGTGAAAGAATAAATAGACAAAATTACAATTAAAAAAAACGAAACGGGAAATTTTGATATAGCATTGGATCGGCTACACTTAACTGGACAGAAAAATTAGTTTCATGCTAATATCAAAATAAAAGGAGAATGGTAGCATGAATGAAAAAAGAGAACGTAGAACATTTAGTGATGAATTCAAACATCAAATCGTCCAGCTGTATAACTCCGGCAAGCCAAAAGCTGAAATCTGCCGTGAATATGATTTAGCCCAAACTGTTGTCGATCGCTGGGTTAAGAGAATCAATGCCACTGGTTCTGCAAAAGAATGTGATAATCGAACGCCTGAAGAATTAGAACTATTAAAGCTTCGCAAAGAAAACAGTCAGCTTAAAATGGAGAACGATATCCTAAAACAAGCGGCGCTGATATTCGCACAAAGGTAGACGTGATTCGGAGCAATGCTCACAAATACCCTATATCAGCGATGTGCAGAATTTTACGCATTGCTCGTAGCACCTATTATTATGAGGCTAGCACCAAGGATGAATCTGATTTGGAGCGCTTAGTTGAGACTATATTTAACCAAAACCGAAAAGTTTACGGATGCAGAAAAATCAAAATAATCCTTAAAAAGCAAGGCATTACTTTATCGCGTCGTAAAATTGGGCGTATCATGAAAAAGAGAAATCTTGTTTCCGCTTATAGTATTAGCAAGTTCAAGGCACATAAAAGCTCTGTAAACGAGGCGCCAATTCCCAATATACTTAATCGTCAATTCAATCAGAGCATCGAATATGCTGCTGTAGTAAGTGATTTGACGTATGTTAAAGTAAACTACAAATGGAATTATATCTGCCTTCTTGTTGATCTTTTTAATCGTGAGATCATTGGATACAGTGCGGGAGCACACAAAGATTCAGAACTTGTTTTTAATGCTTTCGCAGCAGTCCGAGCAGATTTAAGCAGAATCCAAATGTTTCACACAGACCGAGGCAGCGAATTTAACAACCAAATAATTGACGATGTACTAAGCACTTTTAAGATTAATCGTTCACTCAGTTTGAAGGGTTGCCCGTATGATAATGCCGTTGCAGAATCAACATTTAAGATCTTCAAGTCTGAATTTGTATATGGCAGAAATTTTCCCAGTCTATCAGCTCTGAAATTAGAGCTTTCGGATTACATAAACTGGTTCAATAATTTTCGTATCCACAGTTCCTTAGGCTACCTTAGCCCTAAGGAATTTAAAGCATCAAAACTATAATTTTTGTACGAAAAAGTGTTGCCATACCACATGCGTCATTCGTAGGATTAGTGTGTTATTTCAAATAAGAGAGCAAATGGGGTTAGAGAGATTGTTTTAGTAGGAGTATAAGGGGGAAAACTTAATGACAAGAAAAATACAAATAAAAAGAGGGAATGTAGCAAATTTACCGGCATTATCACCCGGAGAGCTTGGATTGACCTTAGACACAAAGAAGATTTATGTGGGACATGAACAGGGGAATGTGCCACTGGCGATGGAGGCAGATATAAGTGGAATAAAGAACGAATTAGGTAGCATTAGCAATTTGAAAACAAGTTCTAAGGGTAATTTGGTTAATGCTGTTAATGAGGTTTTTACGTCTGCCAGTAATGGGAAAGCTGCTGTTGCAGCAGCTGTTACTGGCAAAGGTGTAAAAACATTACCAACAGATACATATCAAAGAATGGCAGAGAATATAGAGTTGATTAATACGTCGCCTATTAATCGTATTCAGTATAAGACTGTTATACCTGAATATAAATATAGCATGGATTTCACAGTATCTCCAGTTAATCTTGAAAGATCAATTGTAGTTATTACATCACAGTTAAACGAAAAAGGTAGTGCTGCTTATTATAATTGGGTTTGCAAGCTAACATCCGCAACTAATGTAAATATATCAAGATCCGGATATTCGAATTGCAAGTCACTTACAGTTGCAGTCATTGAATTTGGGCAAGTTAAAAGCTTTCAAAAAGGGAGTGTTGTAGGGACGAATAGTACTGACGAGATAATTTCGATAGCGGAAGTCAACCCTGAAAAATCTATGATATTTATTAATCAAAGGAGCAGTATTGATTATGCGCACTGTGGAGCTGTGTTTAGTTCACCTACAACAATCAAGCCTATATATTGGGGAAGAAATAGTGAACTTGATTATGCGATTGTTGAGCTTTATTAACAGCTTAGAGATAGAAAAGTTTAGATTCGGAGAAAGTGAATAAGATTGAGGATAGCAAAAAAAAAGGGGGAAAACTTTGATTTTACTTCTTCTTGTGACTTAAAAAGAGGAGGATAAATTTTATAACTTCCTTTTTATCTTGCTCAAGATATAATCTTAGAGCATAAGGAAAAGCTGTAGCAATTTTTGTTTTGCTACAGCTTTTTTCTTTTCCAAAGGAGGTGATACATTGAAAATAGAGTTTAACAGCCTGCCGGTGACTCCGCTGCGGATTACCAGCCGGTTTGGGCCTAGGAATACGGGAATAGAAGCTGCCAGCGCTTATCACAAAGGCATTGACCTCGGCAGGGATTTTTCAAAGACAGATACACCCGTATGCAGTGTTGCGGATGGCGTTATTGAGAAAAACACCTGGAATGACGTGCGGGGTTGGCTTGTGGTAATCAATCACGGTGCATTTCAGACCTTGTATCAACATTTAAAATCCAAGTCTCCTTTGAATATAGGTAAAAATGTAACGGCCGGACAGCAAATTGGACTGATGGGTGCGAGCACGAAGGCCATAAAGGGAATGGCGATGCATCTTCATATGGAATTACTGGTTGGGGGTGCATCGGTTGACCCGGAATTATATTTAAAAAACATTGTAAAGAAGGTGAAAGATTTGACGGAAGAAGAGATGAGAAAAATCGTAAAAGAGGAAATGAAGCAAATTTTAGAGGGCAGGGAAAGCAAGGTGGCAGAATGCTTTCAAGAAGTTTGGAGCGATGCACAAGTCTTGGGGTATAGTGACGGAAGCAGACCGGGCGGATATACGACCCGTCAGGAAGTCGTTTCCATGATTCAGAGATCAAAGAAGTAAAAAGTAGGTGAATGGGTGGATACACAGACAATCTTTTTATTAATCGCAATTATAGGATGCTTTGTCGGGCTGGCAGGGTGGATTTCCGGCAGAGATCATCGAATCGGAACGGATTCGGAATGGAGAGGGACCGTAAATGGAAAGCTGGATGCCTTGCTTGGAATCAGCAAAAGGGTGGACAAGCTGGAGGAAAAGATGGAGGATCAGGGCAGAGTTCTAGCTGTAGTTGAACAGTCTGCAAAATCAGCACATCATCGCATTAGTGAGCATATCGGAAAGGAGCACATGCATGAAAATTAACTGGAAATTACGTTTTAAGAACAAAGCAACTTTAGCGGCTTTACTGGCCTGCATCATTGCTTTTTTATATCAGATATTTGGCATTTTGGAGATTGCAGTTCCTGTTTCAGAGCGTGACACAATACAAATTATTACTTTGCTGTTAAACGTATTTACTGCTATGGGGATTGTGATAGATCCAACCACGAGCGGAATAAGCGACAGTGAAAACGCGTTAAACTACCCTGCGCCTAAATAGGCAGAAGGGATGGTAAGCAATTTTTTTCAGCTTGCTATTTTGAAATTTAGAAAAACCGAAGGAGCATATTTGCAAAGTGATATCAAGCAGGCAGTGGTTCGTGGTATAATAGCAATGAACCGGTACCGGAATATTTGAATATAGAATTGGAGGGTAGCAGGAGAGAGCTTTACTTTAAAAAAGAACATGTATTCTTGCCAAGAAAATGTAAAAAGAAATACTTTGAATAGCGTAAATGCAAAAGAAAGGCGATCGGATGGATAATAAAGTAAATATTCAATATACGAAGGACACGGTTTTAGAAAAAGAAGTAGAAAATCAACTCAAGAAAATAATATTGGATAACAGCAGCAAGTGGATGATTGCAGTAGAATCTTATTTTCTGGGAAGAAAAAACATACATAAAGAATCATAAATCGAAAGTAAACGAAAAATGGCTGGTGCTTTTGCGCCAGCTATTTTTTTTGTAAAGATTTATCACTTAAAAAATGTAAAATGCAAAGAAAAAATTGGAAAAGACGATTAAGATTTATTACAGAGGGTATATTTAAAAAAAGAAATTCTTATAACTGAAATAAATAAAAGTAATTAGAATGTATTGTACACATATCGTATTTTACCGCAGAAAAGTGGTAAATATAAAAGTGCAGAGAAAGGAAAACAAAAATTACAGTTTTTGTTTTGAGAAAGGCAGTAATATCGTATGAAAAAACGTGAGATTAGAAAAACAATTCGAGGGCAGCGGGCAGTTGATGGTGCGGGAGTTCACTTGGTTCGCGTTCTTGGAAACCGCGATGTGAAGGATTTTGATCCGTTTTTGATGCTGGACTCCTTTGATTCAGAAGATCCTGCGGATTATACGGCAGGTTTTCCCATGCATCCACATAGAGGAATTGAGACAATTACCTATTTGATCTCCGGAGAGATTGCACATGAAGACAGCTTGGGAAACAAAGGCAGCATTCATGCAGGTGAAAGCCAATGGATGACTGCGGGAAGTGGTATTTTACATGAAGAAATGCCTAAGGCTTCCGGACGGATGCTTGGATTTCAGCTCTGGCTGAACTTACCGCGCGAAGAGAAAATGACAGAACCGGCTTATTTGAGCATCACGAAAGAAATGATGCCCGAAATTATAAAAGAGAATGCGAAAATTCGTATTTTATCCGGAAGCTATGAAGGCGTGCAGGGTGTCGAGCCGAGACATATTCCAGCTTCTCTTTATGACATTCAGTTACAGCAAGGCACGACCATTGATATACCAACAAAAGCAAAGGAAGCTGTCTTTGTCTTTCTGATTGAAGGAGATGCCGAAATCAACGGAGAGCTTATCCTTGAAAAGACCGCGGTTTTATTTGAGGAAGGAGATTTTATCTCCTTGTCTGCACAACCGGATTCAGATGCAAGAATTATTTTCTTTTCAGCAGAAGCTTTGAAGGAACCCATCGCATGGGGTGGCCCGATTGTCATGAATACAGAGGAAGAATTGGAAAATGCCTTTAAAGAGCTGCGCAGAGGAACGTTTATAAAGCATAAATAAAAAGTACACCGTATAAAAGTGTAAAATTTTCTCTTTTGAAGTGAAAGAAAAAGCTGTTTCAAATAACTTAAATATATCATATGTAATTTATTAAGAAAGGAAAAGATAGAATCAAGTGATATTCTATCAGGTACGAATATGAATAAACCTAAAATACTGGCCGTTGTAGGCTCTTTAAGAAAAAACTCTTATAACCGCCAGCTTGCTTTATTGGTAAAGGAAGCAATTGGAGAAAAGGCAGAGTTTGAGATACTGGATTATGAAGATATCCCTTTTATGAATCAAGACATTGAATTCCCTGCACCTGCTTCTATACAGCGTGTTCGTGAAGAAGTAAAGGCTGCTGATGCCATTTGGTTTTTTACGCCAGAGTACAATCATTACTTCTCCGGTGTGTTAAAAAATCTTCTTGATTGGCTTTCAAGACCGATCAGCAAGAGTGAAGGGCAGGTGCTCGCAGGAAAACCGACCGCAATTAGTGGAATCACTTTGAGCATGTCTGGAACCGCGATTGCACAGGACCACCTTGTCACATTGATTAGCTTTTTAAATATGGACGTAATGAATGCACCTCGTTTGACAATTCCGACTGCAACAAAACAGGTGAATGAAGAAGATCAGCTTGTATTGACGGATAGTGCAGAGTTCCTTAAGGTACAGGTGGAGGCATTCTTGCGCTTCATAGAGAGTCGTAACGCACGGTAAGGTCGTTTCGAGGAAGAGTATCGTTGCGTGAAATTCTACAGATAATTTTATAAAAGAAAGATAGAAAACCAGAGACTAGAACTAGAGAAAAGTACCTTACTGAATGGAGGAAGCTCGCTTGAGCAGATACTGTTTGGTAAGGTGCTTTTTAGCATGAAAAAGATAGCTGCTTTTTGGGACTAGAAAGGTTGACATGTGTAAACCTTTTGTGTTAATCTGAGGTAGACACATGTTTACTTTAATAGGGGGAGTTTATAGATGAAAAAGATAAACTTATCAGATGGAGAATGGAGTATTATGAACCTGTTATGGGACCAGGCTCCGAAAACAATTACGCAGCTTACGGCAGCTTTAAAGGAAACGAAAAACTGGAGCAAGCATACAGTAATCACCATGCTTGGGCGGATGCATGCAAAAGGAGCCGTTCGGTATGAAACGGGAAAGCGTGCAAAGGAGTATTACCCCTCTGTAGAGAAAACGGAGGCCGTATTTGAGGAAACAGAGAGCTTCCTTCAAAAAGTATATGCAGGAAGCTTAGGACTGATGGTAAATACAATGGTCGAAAAAAAAAGCTTGTCAAAAAAAGAAATCGAGGAATTGTACAAAGTCTTAAAACAGCTGGAGGAAGGAAAATGATAGAGCTATTGATTTCTTCATCCGCATTGGTCCTAGGGCTTCTTTTGATAAGAGTTGTGTTTTTGGGAAAAATCAATCCAGTTGTACAGTATGGCCTTTGGAGTCTTGTAGTGCTTCATCTTTTGCCCTTTCGTATGCTGCTGCCGAAACGACCGGAAAGCAGGCTGAGTGTCATACATGTAGTAGAAACGATTGTAGAGCGGCTTTCCGCTCCGAAAGTAACAGTGCAGTTGGTTACAGCAATGCCAAAGAGTGAGGTTGTTCATAATACGGTGTTTGCTGAAAGAAACAGCAATATGGTGAATGCAGATTACGGCATTGCCTCGTTGACGTTTACAAACTGGGCTCTTATAGTAACAGTGGTATGGGTAATTGGTGCACTTGGATTTGGAATGTGGTTTTTATACATAAATCAGGACTTTAAAAAGCAAATAATTTCACAAAGAACCTTTCTTATGTCAATCGATTTGGAAAAAGAAAAAGCATCTCGCCATAGAGCTGCTTTAAAAGGTAGACGAGAAGCAAGAAAAAAGAGTTGTTTGCCAGTTTATTGTGCAGGAAAAATAGATTCTCCATGCCTGCTTTGGCATAAAGGAGGTGCGGCTATTTATGTCAACTCTGAAATTGTGAGTGACAGTAAAAAAATGAAATATGCCATTGCTCATGAAGTATGTCATTACAGGCATCGTGATTTACTTTGGTCCATGATTCGTATTCTTGTTTTGACCGTGTACTGGTTTCACCCATTCGTATGGGTTGCGGCCGTGATGTCAAAAAGAGACTGTGAGCTTGCTTGCGACTACAAAGTGGTGTATAAAATGAACCGCGCGGATCGTATGGAATATGGAACAGCTCTATTAGAGATGCTCAGCAGCCGGAAAAAGAAAGAACCTGTGATACAAGCGGCAGCTACGATGCAGGGGAGCGCAAGGGGAATGAAAGAGAGACTCAATATGATTGCAAAAGAAACAAAAATGAAAGCATCAACATTGTTGATTGTACTTTTCATTGCGACAGTTTCAGCAGGGTTTACGTTTACGTCAGCACCGGAATATGTGAAAGAAATTGGCGGGCAGGAAGCGCAGGCTTTCAATGATTTTACTGTAAAATGGGCAGATGCATTTTCTGAAAGAGATGCAAAGAGCATTTATGAAATGTGTGAGAATGAGGAATTATTCTTAACCATTGGAGAACATACGCAGGGGGGCGGTTATTGGATGGGCGTTTCCAGCCCGTGGCCTTGGAATAAGGATTATGTGATAGAAAGAATCAATGACTCAACTGCGGACATTTATTATTATTACAGAACTTCAAGTCCGACCGTTTTTGTGGCGAAAGAGACGATTACTGTAAATAAAGACAAAAGCGGTTATAAGGTATCAAAAGACAATTGGAAATACTTTGATGAAATTTCCTCGAAAGCAGAGTTTGAGGAAGCATATCAATTCGGTGTACCGGAACTGATTGAATTTGCCGCGGCTTATCAGTTTCAGGCAGATGATAACTCTGACTACAATGAGGGCAGAAAAGAAATCCTTGAAAATCCGGTTACGGCTGCGAAAGACCAGCTCAATCTTGCAGGTGCGAACGTCACAGGGATTTATACAGACCCCTATGTGAAAAAAGCGGTAGTAAAGTTTGCATGGGAGGACGGTGAAGTGAGCGTAAATTTAAGCCAGCCAATACTCATTGATGAAGACGATGCGAGTGTGAAAAGACAGGCAACCGTATGGGTTGTGGTCAATGAAACTCTTACCGGAGGATTTCGTAAAATGACTGAATAGGAGGAATCAGCCTGCCATGAGATAATGTTATCAATTGGCAGGCTGATTTGTTTTTATTTTATAATACAATATAGTATTGATTTTATTGAATCTTATGACAAAATAGTATAATATCTTACTTATAAATACAAAATATATGTAAAAATTTCCAATATCGGGCGGAAGACCAAGCGGGAGGGTATTGCTAGGAATCAATAGAAGCGATCGATATTGGAAAATATTAAAGATCAGCTTTAAACGTCTAAGGGTTGAGCTTTGTTCTTGAAAAATATGACATACTGTTGTCCAGTTTTATTGTTATAATGAAGAAAAGTGGGAGAAGATAAGAATAAAACAGTCAGAGATTGGACGAAAGGAAAGACAAAGTATGGCATTTGACTATAAAAAAGAATATAAGGAATTTTATATGCCCCCGAAATTCCCTGTAATTATTGAAATTCCCAGCATGAATTACATCGCAGTGCGTGGACAGGGGAACCCAAATGAAGAGAATGGAGCATATCAAAATGCAGTGGGGTTGCTTTATGGTGTTGCGTACACGATTAAAATGAGCAAAAAAGGGAGCTATAAAATTCCTGGATTTTTCGACTATGTAGTACCACCTTTGGAGGGACTATGGGAGCAAGCTGGCAGAAAGCAGATTGATTTATCTAAAAAGGAGGAATTTCATTGGATTTCAATGATACGGCTTCCTGAATTCATAACGAAAGAGCATTTTGAATGGGCGGTAGAAGAAGCTGAAAAAAAGAAGAAAATGAACTTTTCAAACGTAGAATTTTTCACCTATAAAGAAGGACTTTGTATGCAGTGCATGCATATCGGTAGTTATGATGAAGAAGCGACAACGTTGCAGCGGATGGAGCAGTATGCTTTAGAGCGGGGGTATGTGCAGGATATTTCTGCATATAGAATGCATCATGAAATTTATTTGAGCGATCCAAGGAGGACGGAGCCAAGTCAGCGAAAAACCGTCTTGCGGCATCCAATAAAACCAGAAAAGGAAACAATCAGCCAAAAGGATGACTTTTTACAGGAAAGCGAGATTTGTGAATGAATCATAAATATATTAATATAACACCGGAAAACCTTGAAGGGGAACACCTTTGCTGCGCCATTTCGGATAAGAAGCACCAAGCCGGTGTTTCAATGAAAAAAGAATGGATGAGAGAACGCTTAAAAGAAGGACATGTATTTCGAAAACTAGATGCGAAAGGAAAGGTCTTTATTGAATATGCACCACTTGAAGCAGCTTGGGTTCCGATTGAGGGGAAAAATTACATGTACATTTATTGCCTATGGGTTTCCGGCAGCTTTAAGGGGCAGGGGTGTGGACAAGAATTGCTGCAATACTGTATAGAGGATGCAAAGCAGCAAGGGAAATCTGGAATCTGCATTCTCAGTGCATCAAAGAAAAAACCATATCTTTCTGATAAAAAATTTATGCAGAAGTACGGCTTTGAAAGTGTCGGAAAAGTAGATGATTTATACGAACTTTTGGCCCTGTCCTTTGATGGAACAAAGCCGCGGTTCTGTGAGAGTGTAAAAGTATCGAAGATAGAAAAGAAAACCCTCGTAATCTATTATAGCAGTCAGTGTCCATTTATCTGTAATTCGGTGAAACAGATTGAAGACTACTGTGAATCGAAGCAGATTCCGCATGATCTGGTTTTTGTTGACACGCTTGAGAAGGCGAAGAAACTTCCCTGCATATTTAATAATTGGGGTGTTTTTTATAATGGAAAATTTGAAGGAGTTCAGCTGCTTAACGAGAATGCGTTGAAGAAACTGCTACCAGATCTTTAATCACCTCTCCGTCAAGGATTAATCCGGCAGCAAGAGGAACAAAGTAGATGCTTCCCGGAATCTGCCGTTTTCCGGTTTCTTCAGATACAGCCGGTTTTAAAGGTGCTTCTTTAGAATATACGGTCTTTACATTTTTAATCGTTCACTTACGCAGCTCGGTGCGGATTATTTTTGCAAGAGGGAAAACCCAGGTCTTAGAAATCGGCAGTCTGAAAGCGTGTTGGATCTAGTTTATTTCCGGCTCCCATAGAGCAAATAATGGGAGTCTTTGCTTTTTTTGCACGCTCAATCAACAAAAGCTTTGATGCGATGGTATCCATTACATTCACGATATAAGAATAGGACGATAAATCAAACAGAGCCGCCTATGCCAAAAATATCCACAGACGCGTGGCTTAAATAGGTAACAGCGTCTTCCCTTAAAAGAAGCTCTGTTCTTGAAAATTCGTTCCGCATAAAATTCTCCTAAGTTAGTATTGTCTGAAATATTGTATCAAATAATAATGAATGCGCCAAGAATCGAATAAGTAATTGAACCTACGTTAGCAGAATGCTATTATTATAACAAAGAAAGTGAGGGGTGCACGAATGATAAAATTTGAGACGATATTAAATGCGATGGACGAAGGGGTTCTTATTGTAAATGAAGAAAATAAAATCGTATATTTTAATCGCGCGTATGGTAATTTTATTGGACATCCCTTAGAAGAAGTAAAAGGCTTAATTTTAACAGAAATCCGCCCGGGAGCAAGAATGCCTCAGGTCTTAAAAACAGGAAAACCAATGGAAGTTGTTTTCCGAGAAGAGAAGGGGGAAGAATATTTTGCAAATATCTACCCAATCCTTGAAAACGGAAAATTAAAGGGCGGTGTCTCAACGGTTACATTTTTGAAGAATGCTCAATTTATTATGGATACCTTAAAGGAACTTGAAAAAAAACAATCAGATTTACAAGAAAGAATGCGCCATACCAACGGGACGAGATATGAATTTCAAAATATTATCTGCCAAAGTGCCGCCTCTATAGAGTGTGTAGCGGCAGCGAAAAAAATTGCGAAGTCTGATATTTCTGTTCTGATTGATGGAGAGAGCGGCTGTGGAAAAGAACTGTATGCCCAGTCGATTCATAATGAAAGTCAGAGAAAAGAACACCCTTTTGTAGCTCTCAATTGTGCCGCACTCAATGGGAATATATTGGAAAGTGAGCTCTTTGGGTATGAAGGCGGCTCTTTTACCGGAGCAAATAAAAATGGGAAGCCGGGCATCTTTGAAATCGCGGAGAAAGGTACTATTTTTTTAGATGAAGTCTCCGAGCTTGATTATAACCTTCAAGCAAAACTGCTTCGTGTACTTCAGGAAAGAAAAATAAGACGTGTAGGGGGAACCTCTGAGATTGCGATTGATGTGAGGGTTTTATGTGCCTGCAACGTAGATTTGATTAAATATATTGAAGAAAAGAAATTTAGAAAGGACTTATATTACCGTATTTCAACCTTTCCCTTGCATCTCCCACCTCTCAGGGAGCGTAGAGAAGATATTCTCCCTCTTGTGGAAAAGCATCTTAAAGTACTTGGAATTCAGCAAAAGCGAGAGTTGTCTATCAGTGAGAAAGCAAAACGGATTCTTTATAAGTACGATTGGCCCGGGAATGTAAGGGAATTGAATAACGTGCTGGAATACAGTTCCGTCGTCTGCCACGAGGATGAGATTGGGGTGGAAAGCCTGCCTCCTTCAGTGTTGATGGATTTAAACAAAAGTGACTACTATTTTAAACCGCTGGCGGAGTCTGTGCGCCTGTTTGAAAAAGAACAAATAAAAAAAGCAATCGAATTTTATGGAGAAAGTGTAGAAGCGAAAAAAAAGATTGCAGAAAAGCTGGGAATTTCACTGGCGACTCTTTATAACAAATTGAATGACGTATAATGAACCGGCTGTTTTCTAAAATATTAGAAAACAGCCGGTTCATTTCTAATATTTTAGAAGGGCATGAGGTACACATGAAAAGGCACTTTCATCGAAAAATAGAAACAATATTTCTAATATTTTAGAAAAAGTTTGATAATTTTTTAATTAACGAAAAGAGCAAATGGCGGATTTTCAATAAAAACATCATTGGCATGCAAATTGCTTTAATAGTAGTACAAAGAGGAGTCCTCAATGAGTTAGAGGGGGCCCGCTTGGGAATACTATCACTTAGCAAAGAAAAGGAGAATGGTTATGTCATTAGCACTTATTGGTTTTTTAACAATTGTCATAATGCTCATATTAATTATGACGAAAAAGCTACAGACACTGCTTGCACTGATTATTGTGCCAATCGCAGGCTGTCTCATTGCAGGGCAAGGCGCTCAGCTGGGAACCTTTATTACTGACGGATTGAAGAATATTGCACCCACAGGTGTCATGTTTATTTTCGCGATTCTGTTCTTTGGCATCATGTCAGATGCAGGTACCTTTGACCCTATTGTCAAAGGAATTTTAAAAATAGTGGGAAAGGATCCAGTCAAAATTTGTATTGGTACATTCTTATTGGCTGCGATTGTACATTTAGACGGTTCTGGAGCGGTTACCTTCCTGATTGCGATTCCGGCATTGCTGCCACTTTATCAGAAATTAGGAATGCGGGCAACGACGCTCGCAACCTTGGTTGCACTCGGCGCGGGAATTATGAATATGCTTCCGTGGGGAGGGCCTACTTTAAGAGCAATCACTGCTTTAAAATCAGATATTAACGGTGTGTTTACTCCTATGTTGATACCAATGATTGCTGGGTTTATCACGATTTTGGTGATTGCAGTATTCTTGGGCAGAGCGGAAAAGAAGAGACTGGGAGATACGTTAAACGACATCCATTTGGATGAATCAGAGAGTGAGGAAGCACCGGAAAAAGCAGCATTAAAAAGGCCAAAACTGTTTGTGGTCAATCTTATTTTAATCATCGCTGCAGTTGCAGTTATGCTGAAGTCGATCTTGCCTCCTGCTGCTGTATTTATGATTGGCACAGCACTCGCGTTACTGATCAATTATCCGGATATTAAAATTCAAAAAGAGAGAGTGGACTCTCATGCAAAGGCAGCTTTGATGATGGCATCCATGCTCTTTGCAGCCGGTTCCTTTATTGGAATCATGCAGGGTTCCGGTATGCTTACCGCCTTGGCTGAGGCGATTGTAAACTTTATACCAACCTCTCTGGGAGGATTTATACCGATTTTAGTTGGAATATTAGGAGTTCCATTAAGCTTAGTATTCGATCCGGATTCTTATTATTATGGCGTGCTTCCAGTCTTGTCACAGGCGGTAGAAATGATGGGCGGCGATCCGCTATCCATTGCAAGAGCGTCCATTGCAGGGCAGATGACCTTAGGATTCCCAATCAGTCCGCTGACAGGAGCTACCTTCCTTCTTACCGGACTTACAGGGCTTGATTTGGCGGAGCACCAGAGGAAGACATTACCTTTGGCTTGGGGAGCATCTATTGTAGTCGTAATTGTTGCGGCAGTAACTGGCGTAATTGCTTTTTAATAAATGGGGCTGGCATAAATCATTCTGCCAGCAAGAAATGAGGAGATGGTATAGCAATGAAAAAGATTAGAATCGGAAGCGGAGCCGGGTATGCCGGTGACCGGATTGAACCGGCAGTGGAGTTGATGGAAAAAGGAGATTTGGATTATATTATGTTCGAGTGTCTCGCAGAACGAACCATTGCAATCGGACAGCAGGACAAAATGAAGAATCCGAAAAAGGGATACAATCAGCTCTTGGAAGCAAGAATGCGAAAGATTCTTCCGTTAGCGAAGAAAAATGGAATAAAAGTAATCACAAATATGGGTTCGGCAAATCCACTTGCAGCAGCGGAAGTAACTGCTGAATTAGCAAAGGAATTGGGCGTAAGCGGTTTGAAAATAGCGGCAGTAACCGGCGACGATATTTTTGATGAGATAAAAAAATACTATGAGAATCCGGTGTTGGAACTGGGCTGTCCTTTAGGTGAAATTGAGGAATCAATTTTGTCCACAAATGTATACTGTGGCGCGGATGGAATTATAGAAGCACTTAAGAATGAGGCAGATATCATTATCACCGGAAGAGTATCTGACCCTGCACTTGCAATCGGGCCTTTGATGTACGAATTTGGATGGAATCTTGAAGAGAATCCGGAACAGATGGGGCAGGCTGTTTTAGTAGGCCATTTACTGGAGTGCGGTGGACAGGTGACCGGAGGATATTATGCAGATCCCGGCTATAAGGATGTGCCGAACCTCGAAAGACTGGGCTTCCCTTTGATAGAAATTGACGAAACCGGTGAAATTATTGTGACTAAAGTAGAAGGCTCCGGCGGAATTGTAACTACAGATACCTGCAAGGAGCAGATGATCTATGAAATTCATAATCCGCAAAAGTACATGACACCGGACGTAATCGCTGATTTTTCCCACGTTACTTTTACGCAGGAAGGAAAAGACCGGGTAAAAGCGACGCATGCTACTTCTCACGGAAAGCCGGAAACACTAAAAGTAAGTGTTGGATATAAGGATTGCTTTATCGGAGAGGGTGAAATGAGCTACGGTGGTTCCAACTGTATGAACCGGGCAAAGCTGGCCGCAGAAATTGTGGAGAAGCGTTTGCAGCTAATTGGCGTTGAGATGGAAGAATACAGAACTGATTTTATTGGATATAACTCATTGTATAAAAGCCAGATTTCCGATCAGTTTGCACCGAATCATTTTTCGGAAATTCGAGTTAGATGCTCAGGTCGAACAAAAGATAAGCACAATGCAGAATTGATTGCCAATGAAGTAGAAGCCCTTTATACCAACGGACCGGCCGGAGGTGCAGGCGCAACGAAAAAGGTTTCCGAGGTCGTTTCTATTTGCTCTATTTTCGTTCCGAGAGAAATCGTAGATATAAAAGTTTCATATCAGGAGGTGTAGGAAATGAAATTAAAAGAGATAGCACATTCTCGTACAGGAGATAAAGGAGATATTTCAAATATCTCCCTGATACCATATGATGAAAAGGATTATCCGATGTTAAAGGAAAAAATTACACCGGAAAGAGTAAAGGCGTATTTTGCTGAGATTTGTAAGGGGGAAGTGGTACGATACGATATAGACAGCATTTGTGCCATGAATTTTGTTCTGGATAAGACCTTAGGGGGCGGCGTAACCAGATCACTGGCGCAGGACAAACATGGAAAAGCACTTTGCATGGCCCTCATGGAAATGGAAATTTAACTGTTTTATAACGGAAAGCCGTTGCATCCTTGTCGATTGATTAGGTGCAGCGGTTTTTTTGTTTTCTAGAATAATTTATCGAAAAACGATAAAAATATATTGACAAAGAATATTTTTATGACTATTATGTAGGAAGGAAAAGGGATATCCTTTTACATCCTTTTACGATTGACAAGAAAAATATAAGAAAGTAAGAGAGGAAGTTGTATGTGGAATGCAGTGAAATCAGTAAATCTTTCATTGATTTGTACGAAGCTGGTTATGGGCCTTGTTGTACTATTTGGAGTGAGTGCACCTCGCATTGTCAAGCTGTATGTCGCTTATACTGCGAAGAACCCTGATTTGATTTTGCCGCTTTTAATTACGGTGTATGCTTGTGTCATACCGGCAATGATTGCACTTTTTTGCCTGAATCGGATGTTAGAGAACATAAAAAGAGAGCGTATCTTTATCGATACAAACGTGCAGGATCTCAGAAGGATTTCATGGTGCTGTTTTGCCGTTTCAGGGATTCTTCTGCTGTCGGGTTATTACTATCTATTATTTTTAATGATTGCAGTAGCGGCGGCCTTTTTTGGACTGATTTTAAGGGTGGTGAAAAATGTAATTGAGCAGGCGATCAATTTAAAAGAAGAAAATGAGCTGACAATCTAAAGGAGGGGAAAAGATGGCGATTATTGTGAATCTGGATGTGATAATGGCAAAGCGAAAAATATCTGCTGGGGAACTTTCAGAGCGCATTGGAATCACTCCTGCGAACTTGTCAATTTTAAAAAATAACAAGGCAAAGGCAATCCGCTTTTCCACCTTGGAGGAAATTTGCAGAGTGTTGGAATGCCAGCCGGGAGATATTTTAGAATATGCGAAGGATTAGAATCTAGCATGAAATAGTTTGAAAGAGCGAAAGAGAAAAACGTACAGGAAAGAGGACTTGGGCTTCGATTTTAGAGATTGAGAAGTACTATTTTGGTTTTAAGGGGGAGAATATGGACGAAAGATTGAAAGGGGAAGTCTGGATGCTTGCGGCACCAAAGCCTAAAAAATTTGAAGGACAGGATGTTGTTTTTGCAGTATTTATGCTGGTAATTGGATTCTTATACTGGAATTGGATTGGGTTTTCCAGTTTGGGATTGAGCGTGGCTTGCTTCATGCTCCTATTTTGTCTGAGCGCGGGAGGGTATTTACATAAGAGTGGATATCCACAGACAAAAGAGAGTATTTTCTATTTAGCAGTGCTTTTTATAAGCTCCATTCCATTTTTTCTATTTGATAATAGCGCTTTAAAATTCTTGGATTTAATATTTGTCTCAATTGTTTTTGTCTATTGGATCTGTGTAACTACACAGCGAAGGATAGAAAAAAAATTATCGGCATACCTTCTTTGGGACTTGGCGATGCAGTTTTTCTTTGTTCCTTTTTCCAATTTCACCTGTCAGTTTGCAGGCTTCGCACAAATCGGGAAAAAAAGTAAAAAAGGGAAAAATATTTTAACGTCACTCTTAGGTTTGCTGATTTTCCTGCCGATTCTTATTTGGGTCATTCAGCTTTTAATGGATGCGGACGCTGTGTTTGAAACGATGATCGGAAGACTTTCCTTTAGCGTTTCAAGGAATTTTACAGATTATGTCGTTCAGGTTTTACTTGGAATACCTGTAAGCTGTTATTTGTATGGTCTAATCTATGGCGATGCAACTGGCAGATATACAGGAGAACATTCCATTGCGTCTGTGAAGGAAGCGGTATCCTCGTTTCAATTTGCGCCGCGAGCTGCAATTTTTACGGCATTGAGTGCTTTAAATGCAGTATATCTTTTATTTTTCTTTTCACAAGGGAAGTATCTCTTATCGGCATTTGGCAATGCACTTCCGTATTCCATGACGTATGCAGAATATGCGCGCAGAGGATTCTTTGAATTGTGCACCGTTGCAGGCATCAATTTAGTCACGATCGCAGCAGCCTATTTGATTATGAAGAGAAAAGAAACGACACCGGAGGACGGGAACGAAGCACAGGATTCTCAGAAAGAGAAAAAACAAAGCGACTGGGGCTTGCGGATGGAGACCGCAGTCTTGTCTATTTTCACTTTGCTTCTTATTATAACGGGAATCAGTAAGATGGGGATGTATATTCACTATTACGGGTTGACGCTGCTTAGAGTCTATACAACATGGTTTATGATTGTATTGCTCACTTTCTTTTGCATCATTTTAATACGGCAATTTATCCGGTTTGAAGCCGGAAAGACAATGGCTCTTTCATTCATTGTGTTATTCTTACTTCTCTCTTTCGGAAATGTAGACGGACAAATTGCAAAGTATAACATTGCACGTTACCAGCAGGGGACGTTGGAAAAACTAGATATTGCAAGCTTCTATCGCTTGTCAGCCGCAACTGTGCCGTATCTAAGTGATTTATACACAGAGACAGAAGATCCGAAATTGAAGCGCCAGGTGCAGCGAATATTGATCAATCAGCCATGGCGTGAGGAGAGAAAAATAACGTTGCAAAATTACAATTACCAGATGGATCAAGCGCAGGAAAAAATTGATGCACTCAATCTTTAGCGCACAGGAGAAAGCACAAGACAGTACAGGCAGGTTGTGGTATACTAGACTGAAAAGAAAAACAGAAACAGCGTATGAAAAAGGATAATTTTTCGAAGTGCAGAATGTGGGATTTGCGGTATCGGAAAGGCAGTTAGAAGTCTTGTTATCACAGACCTGTTTGAAAGGAAGAAAAGATTGAATTTAGGTGACATATATAAAGTAGAAATCATTGATATGGGAACAGAGGGCGAAGGCATCGGCAGAATCGATGGAATGACCGTTTTTGTTGAAGGCGCAATTGCAGGCGATTTGGTGGAGGCGGAAATTACGCAGGTAAAAAAGAGTTTCGCAAGAGGAAAAGTTGTAGATTGGATAAAAGAATCCTCGCGCCGGATTTTACCGGAATGTCCTTACGCTGCGGAGTGCGGAGGCTGTCTGTTTCAGAGCATGGACTATGAAGGTCAACTTCTGATGAAGCAAAAATGGGTATCCGACCGCTTACAGAGGATTGGAGGAATTGCAGATGCAGAGGTGAAAAAAACGCTGGGGATGGAGAATCCTTACCGGTATCGGAATAAGGCACAGCTTCCGATTCAAGCTGGACGCCTCGTAAAAAACCATGAAGGAAAACTCAGAAACAACAAGCCATGTAGCATCGGCTTTTACAGGCCGAGGACGCACGAGGTTGTAAACTGCAAATCTTGCATGCTTCAGGCAGAGCCGGCAGAAGCGTTGAGCAGTGCGCTCAGACAATACATCAGAGAGGAAAATGTCAGCGTCTATGATTCGAAAAATTCGATGGGGCTCTTACGCCACTTGGTTGTAAAATCGGGATTTTCGACGGGCGAGGTCATGGCGATTTTGGTTGTAAACGGAAACCATCTAAAAAAGGTAGAACGCCTTGTCGAATTGATGGATGCGGCTATCAATGCGTTACCTTTGGATGAAGAAGGACAGCCGCGCTGGTCTTTAGAAAGTGTCATTTTAAATAGCAATAAAAATAAAGGTTCTCAAATTTTAGGAAAAGAGTGTATCACACTTGCGGGAAAAGCAACGATTATGGATCAAGTTGGTGATTTAGTTTTCGAAATTTCTCCAAAATCCTTCTATCAGGTAAATCCGGTGCAGATGAAAGTACTCTATGATAAGGTCGTCGAATTTGCAGGACTGACAGGAGAAGAGACAATTCTTGATTTATACTGCGGCGTCGGTACAATCGGATTGTATTGTGCATCAAAAGCAAAGCGCGTAATCGGAATTGAAAGTGAGAAAGCCGCAGTGCTGGATGCAAACCGCAATGCAGTGATTAACGGAATTGTGAATGCGGAATATATTTATGGAAAGAGTGAAGAAATTCTGCCGAAGCGATTAAGGGATGTAAAGGCAGAAGTGGTGATTTTGGATCCTCCTCGTGCAGGATGTCATCCGGAGCTTCTGGAAGCCGTAATTAATCTTGCTCCAAGCCGAATCGTGTACGTTTCATGTGACCCGGCTACGCTGGCACGCGATATGAAAGGCTTTATCGAAGGCGGCTATACGGTAAAGGAAGTACAGCCTGTTGACATGTTCCCTTGGACCGGATGTATTGAAACGGTATGTTTATTGTCCAAACTTCGTGCGGACCATCATATTGAAGTGAATTTGAAAATGAATGAAATGGATTTGACCTCTGCGGAATCAAAAGCCACCTATGAGGAAATCAAGGAATATGTGCTTGAGAACAGTGGACTTAAGGTTTCTAGCCTTTATATTGCTCAGATAAAAGAGAAAATGGGCATTGAGAAACGAGAAAACTATAATCACTCTAAAAAAGAAGATGCAAACGTGCCACAGTGTCCTGCTGATAAAGAAAAGGCGATTATCGCAGCACTGAAACATTTCAGCATGATTGACTGATAAACGAAAAGAAAAGCTCTTGATAAGCAGTAGATGGCTTATCAGGAGCTTTCTTTATATCTTCTTGCCGGTATCTCTCAATGTAAATATTCCTTCGTAGTCACAGTCTAAGGCTTCGCCAATTTTAATGAGCTCTTCCTCTGTGAATTTATCTCTTGAAAGCTTGTTGTAAAGATAGGAACCCTTATATCCAAGCTTGGCACTTAACTCTTTAATTGATATATCTCGTTCAATCAAAAGTGCCTTGATTTTCTTTGACATACTCATTTTAATCACCTCTCACATTACTATAATTATAACCGAATATGTGTAATAAAACAATAATACGAGTAATTACAACCGTATAGGAGATGCTTTGATATTGACATATTACTCATATATGTGTAATATAATGAATATATGGTAGTTAAGTACCATATAAGAGATAAAATAATCTTGGGCGAAGGAGGAAATAAATAATGTCAAAAACAGTAATAAACGCTATCTTCAAAGGAGAGGTTCTGCCTTGGGAAACAAAATCTGTTAAAACACCAAAGCACGCAGAATTACTAAGAAAAATCGATTTAGAGCGTGAGCATTTTGAAGAAGAAATGTCGCCACATGAAAAAGAAAGGTTTCACCAGTATAACTGTCTAATCAATGAAAGAGCCAGTGAAGAAATTGGTACTGCCGAATATGACCTTTTTATGCTCGGTATCATCGTTGGTATGGAAATTGTGGAGTATAAGCAAAACATACTTGAAGAATTAGGGGGCGAATGAACAATGCTGAGAGATAGTATCTTTCAAGCCATATATTATGGCGGAATAACCCCTTGGGAAGGACGAGTTGCCCAAACCAAAGAATACAGAGAACAAGCACAAAGGTCTTGCGAATTGCATGATGAGGTATGCTCTTTATTAAGCGATGAAGGGAAAAAGTTATTTGACGATTTCCTCAATGAAAACAGCAAATTGACAACCTGTTTTGAGGAGGAAAAGTTCGCAGATGGATTTATCTTAGGGGCAAGGCTTATGATGGAAACATTGCAGGATAGAAGATTTTTGAAGGAAGGAGAGTGAAAAGTGGAACTAACTTACAGTAAATGCGGAGACTACTATATACCCAATTTGGTTTACAGCGTACCCGATACACCCATTGGCAAATATGGCTTGTTGAGAGAAAGTTACTTAAAGGAACATCGTTCTGTGAGGTACAACCATATGCTTATGTCCGGAAAGCTGTACCTTCACTTGGTAGAGATTGACGAGCAAGCACAGCACCTACTGGATACCATGATACCAAAGCTAAAAGCACAGCAAGGTGTTACAGAGAAGCTGAAAGCCGACAATCAACTGGAATGGGTGGGTAGAATGAATAATATTAAAGCACAGGTGGAGGAAGTCATTTTCTCTGAAATAGTGTATAAGTAAATAATCCCTCGACAAGTTTGATATCTTGCCGAGGGATTATTTTTGACTGAAATGCTATTTTTAACAACTTATCAAAAAATATGAACGTTATCTGATTTATATTTTTCGATTATTTTTGAAATAATATAAAAATATTGTAAATATATTGACAATAGTGTCGAAGATAATTATGATATATTTAGAATATAATTGTCGGAGGTGTTTGTAATGGCAGAATCAAAACATGATAAATTTCTAAGAATTGCTGAAGCACGAACAAATAAAATAATAGATATGGTTAGACTGCTGAGCAATTGCGCTAATAAAGCTACTTACGAATATGATGATGCAGATATCAAAAAAATATTTTCTGCACTTGAACAAGAATTAAAAAGTTGCAAAAGCAAGTTCCTAGATTCAGGAGATAAAGACAATAAATTTACATTGAGGTGAGAAATATGAATGTTGAATGGAATTTTCCTAACAATGGTTGCGGTCAAACAAGAGGTATTTCAGATGCTGGTATAGAAACATTTACTGGTACAGAAATTCAATCGTTAGCAAGAGAAATATGTCAAAACTCATTGGATGCTGCCTTAGAGAACTCCTCTGATAGTATTATAGTTGAATTTGAGCGTTATAGAATTCATTCTTGTGATATACCCGGATATGATGTATATAAAAATAAATTGAATAAAGCGTATAACTATTGGTCTAACAGAAAAAGCGAAAAAACAATTGCTTATTTAAGTAAATCAATTAAAGTTATAAAAAGCGAGAGTACATATGTGCTTAGAATAAGTGATTACAATACAACAGGATTACTTGATCCTTATGGTGACAGTGATGATGGTTGGAATGCACTTACAAAGATTGATGGCGGTGCAACAAAAAGCGGTGATAAAGCTGGTGCTTTTGGCATAGGTAAGAACGCACCTTTTTGTAATTCAGATTATAGATTGGTATTTTATAGAACTTTAAATACTGAAAAAGAAATTGCTGCACAAGGTATTTCAAGATTCATTTCCTTTCCCGAAGATGAAAATGACTCTCTTCGCACCATGACTACTGGTGTTGGTTATTATGGTAATACTAATGGCAATTTACCAGTAAGTACAATTAAAGAATTGGATAATTTGCATAAAAGAGCAAATGTTGGCACAGATGTCTTTGTCTATGGATTTAATGCAGCACCAACATGGGAAGATGATGTTACTTGTGAAATTCTAGATAATTTTCTTATGGCAGTTTATAAGGATAAATTGACAGTGTCTATTAACTCTAGAAAAATAAATTTCACCAATTTGCCCGAACTTATGGAACGCTATAAAACAAAAGTAAGACAAGCTTATTGCTATTATAAAGTGCTGTCTAGTCCAAAAACCCAAATATTTACAAAAGATTTTCATGGACTTGGAATGTTAAAACTTAGTGTTCTTGTTGATTCTGATGAAAAATTGAACCGAAAAGTACTTGTTACTCGTACCTCTGGGATGAAGTTGTTAACCTTTGGGAATATATCTCGTCTAATTTCGTTTTCAGGTATTTTAGAAATGCAGGGAAAAGAGTTAAATGAATATTTCAGAGAGATGGAAACACCGTCACATGATAAATGGGTTCCAGGCAGATATGTAAAAAACCAGATGCAAGCTAAAGAATACCATGATGAATTGAAGCAATGGGTTAGAGAAATGATTTTGAGTTTGGGCGAATATTCCAGTGACGAGGAAATTGAGGTTGAAGGACTTAGTAGTGTTCTTCAAAGAGAATCTCCAATGGCTGCACAGCAGGGTGATAATAAAAAGGAAGATTTACATAACACAATTGGAGAAATTTTGATTCAACCTAGAGTAACATCTCAGAATAAACCTAAGGGGTTATTTCATGGGGCTGAAGGCGAAGGTCAATCACAGGGTAGAGATACACAAGGAACTGTTGGGGGCGGTGGTTTTCCTGCTACAAGAAGTCTGGGCGGTAATCGTCAAAGAACAAAAAAAGATTCACATCGAGGAGAAATTAGCACAAATGGGCGTGATACTGTTCATGAAAAGTTCAGTGGTAGCAAAAATCAACCATTAAAAAATATTCGAATAATGAAGATTGGGAAAGATAATTTCAGAGCCTCATTTGAAGTTCCGAGGGACGTTATGGCAGGGCACATTGAAATAGTCACAGTGGGTGAAAATGGAAAATCAAACAAACTACAAGTAAAGAATGCTATAGGTATTTCTGCGTGTGATAATGTAAAATGCAGTTTGAACAATATTATCTTTTCGAATATAAAGGGTAATGAAAAAGTGCTAATTGAGTTTTCTTTGGTAGATGCAAGAGATTATGCTATGGAGGTAAATGTATATGAACATAACTAAAAGACTATATACTTACCCAGTATTAAGTGAAGATAAAGATGATTATAGTTCATCTGTTTATAATGTGGAGTTAAAACATAGAATGAACGGTATTCAAAATTTACTGCTTGAGTTTGACATTTTTTTAGATAATGAGGAACTTCGGAATTTAATACATGAGGGGAAAGCAGAATATGTAATTCATATTGAATGCTCTAATACAGCGTTTAGGACGACTCTCCATTCAATAAGTGAACAAAATAGCATTGACATACCAGTGGGTAGAGTTTATGGGAAATTAGAAGTTGTTGCTTTAATAGTGTTAAAGTGTGATATTAAAGCTTTTACAAATTCAGATTGGAACGAGGACTATAACGAAATTTCCTTTGATTTAGCAAAAGGAAGCATACTTGGCTATAAAAATTTACCAACACTAGATATTTTGAAAAATTATGAGGAACTGACAAGTGCAAGTTCGATTTTTACGGTATACAAACGCTTGACTACAGAAGAAAAACCAATGGATGTCAATATAGATTCATCTCTAGTAAAGATAGGCCTAGGCGTTCAAGAATATGAAATATATTCCCGATTTTGCAAAAAACCACAGTTTCAGCCCATATTAAATTCAATGATAGTTTTTCCTGCTCTAGTGTACGTGTTTGAGGAATTAAAACAAGAAACAGGAATAGAATCAAATCAAGGAAAAACATGGTATATTTCACTAGATAAGGCTTACGAAAAAAGAGGAGTAAATTTTATTGATGAGATAAAAGATGAAACAAAAACTTCCATACAATTAGCTCAAGAGTCTATGGAGCTGCCTTTAGGTAAAGCGTTAGCTATGTTTACGGAATTATTCGAAAACATTGAAGATGAGGAGGATATTTAAATGAAATTATATTTTATGAAAAAGGAAGCATTAGATATCCTCAAAAACAATCTTGATTTAGTATATTATAAATATTTTACAGAAAAAGACAATAAGTGGCTTTGGGCAGTGTGTGGAGGCGATCCGTTTATAGAGTATAAAGATATACCAGAATTTCAACTTTCTGTAATTGGATCTGATATGTCAATTGGCGAGATAGAGTTTAACAATTGTAAGATTTTGTATGAAAATCTTTTGTTTTTAAATGAATCTCAAGCAAGTGATGAAAGATTGTGGGCAGGATTGTGTCACTCTGTATTTTATAATTATGTTAGAAAAAGATGGGATTATGATAGCAAGCAGCCTAAAACACAAAAAGAAGCTGTTTCAAATATAAAATCACGGTTTTTCTTTTCGGGAGGAACACGTGCAGGACTCTACAGAAATACGTTGGCAAAATGTTGGTGGGTCGGTAGGAACACTTTTGACAAATCGCTCCCAAATCATTTTGAAAAGTTAGATGTAATAGGAAGTAATGATATTAGTAGTAAGATTTCGGATATTTTCTATAGTAATAACTTTTCGTCAAATCCTACAATTTTAAGTGGAATAGTAAAAGGAATTGAATATTTTAAGGATGAGGGAATCCAACTTACCCACAGAGAACATATTAGACCTTCTCTGCAATTACTCAATGCTGTGGGAGGAGGCTTGATACTAGACTGCCTAGGTGAAGATGATATTGCAGAAGTGATAATTGAAAATATTTACGCTATTATCCAAGGTGATGAACAGGGTATTGTGGCAGAAAATTCAGAGGATGAAAATGATGATACAACTCTGGAAAATACCGACGATGATGAGATGTATATTGTGTTAGGAAAAAAGGTTACAGTGTTTGTACCACAAACAAATGAAACAAAGATAATTAAAGCAGACTATCTTGGTGGAACAAATCAGTTTCCACCATTGGTAAAAATGCTTTTAGGTAAAGGTGTGGGAGAAGAAGCTGAGTTTCAAGGCAAAACATATCAAATTAAAGAGATAGTATGATTAACAAGATTTATTGCCAAAATGACAGTAAAGATTTAATAGATGCGGTAGGATTTGTAAATCTTGCACTGGAGGGCATATATGATAAAGAAAAAAGTGTAGTGGCATAAATCAAAATCAATGGGAATCAACGCTATTGGAGAGATACTTATGAATTTAATGGCGAAGAATATTTTATTGTTAGCCAATGGTATGAACAGCATATAGATAAGTTCACAATTGGGTTGAAATACTTGAGAGAGAGGTGTAATCATGGTTTTAGATGGAAAATATTACGGAACAAAGAAAAGTGAGTATGATGATACGCTGAAAGATTGTATTGAAGAGACCTGTCAATACTGCTTAGAAAATACATTTGCGGATTCAGAAGAAAAAATCAATAGACCAATCATGATGTTAGGGAAAATTCAAAGTGGCAAGACTAGAGCATTTACAGGTTTAATTGCATTGGCATTTGACAACAATTTTGATATGGTATTTATATTAACGAAAAATAGCAAAGCATTGGTGCAGCAAACTGTTTCTAGAATGAAAAAAGAGTTTGCTTTTGAAAATCGCTCTATCATTGTAACAGATATTATGAAAGCAAGTTCTAAAATGAGCGGTTACGAACTAGAGAGAAAGAATATTATTGTAGCTAAGAAAGAAAGTCGTAATATTGCTAATTTAATCGATTTTATAGAGAAACATTCTATTAATGAGCACAAAAGATGTCTTATCATTGATGATGAAGCAGATACCACAGGAATAGGATACAAGAAAATTAAAGGAACAGATGAGTTTACTCTTAGAACGGTTTCCTCTAAAGTAAATGAAATGCGTGGAACATTAGATGGTTGTGTATTTGTTGAAGTAACTGCAACACCATATTCTTTGTATCTACAGCCTAATTTTGATGAAAATGCTCCAATAAAGCCAATTAAACCACTAAAAACTGTCCTAGTACCACATGGATCAGAATATATTGGTGGAGAATATTACTTTTTGGATAGTAAAGAAGAAACTCATCCTGCTTCGCTGATTTTTGAGCCCATGAGTCAAGAAGAATGTGATCTAGTGGCAGACCAAAAAAGAAAAGGGAAGAAATCAAAAATAGACGATAGGCGTTCGTTTAAAGTGGAGGAAATTCTCTTTAGAGAAGACAGGTTATCCACTTTTAAAATGGGCATTATTAACTTCATTGTTGGTACAATTACATTGCGAAAAGTTTATAAAAATGATGATTGTTATGCTTATGTAATACATACAGCTATGCAAAAGAACTCACATGTAAGCTTAGAAAGTGCGGCAGAGACACTATTTGAGCAAATAAAGCATCGAACTGTTGAAGCCACTTTGAAAATTGAGCAATTACTCCAAGTAGCCTATGAAGATATTAAGAAATCGGTTGAAATTCACGGTTTGACGATGCCTAGCTATAAAGAGATTTGTGCTGAGTTTTATTGTTACATTGACAAGGGGTACTACAGTATTGATATTGTAAATGCAGATCAAGATATTGAGACCTTACTAGATGAAGATTCGGGAGAACTTCTACTAAGAACACCATGCTCTATATTTGTTGGTGGACAGGTTCTTGATAGAGGAGTAACAATTCATAATATGATTGGTTTCTATTATGGAAGAAATCCTATTACAATGCAGCAGGATACTGTGTTGCAGCATTCGAGGATGTTTGGTTACAGAAAAAAACTCCTTCCTGTCACAAGATTTTATACTACAAGCAGAATCCATAGCAATATGGAAAAAATTACCGAGATTGATATGGTTTTACGAGATGATATTGCAAGTGGTAACCAAGGGAACGGGGTTTATTTTATAACGAATCAGCTCCAAGATAAACAATATGGCACAGGTGGAATTAAACCATGTTCTCCAGATAAAATTAAAGTCTCTGATATTATATTGTTAAAACCTCACTGCCGTGTTCTACCTGTTGGATTTTCGCCAGTTGCTAAATCTAAGTATAATGAAGTTAATAAGCGAATTGAACAAGAACTTAATGATAATAGTAACTTCTTTACCTCTAAGATGAACTTAGAATCGGTCAGTGAGTTGATGGAAAACGTTTATAAAACAATCGAAAAGGATGAAGATAGCAGTAGATTTATTAGTAAAGAGGAGTTTCTAACTTCGTTAAAATATATGCTTGATGGTCAAAAAGAAGTGGCTATTGTTGTTAAGCGGGATAAGGCAAACAAAAAAGTAAGAACCAATGGTAGAATTGAAGACTCCCCTGCACAAGGGCAACAAGAATTACTAACTGCACAAAAATTAGCAACTACATTGCCTGTAATTATTTTACTTCAACAAAATGGACAAGATGATACTTGGGGATTCAGACCATTTTGGTGGCCAGTACTTGTATCACCAAAAACGGTACAGAATACCATGTACGCTTCTAAGATTGCTGGTGAAAAACTGATTTCTCAGTAAACCTGATAAGCAGATAGATACAACTGAGGATATTCCTTTGTAATAGGAAAGAGCCTGACCCTCAAAAGTCAAGCTCTTTTTCTCTGCCCTATTTCATAGGCTTCCGTTTCCTATAATGCTTCAGCGACCGACTATTCAATGCTGCTGCCTTGGCAAAATCTGCCCGTGACAGGCATTTTTCAAGGACAGCAGCTTCTTCCTCTGAAAAATCGGAAATATCAATGCCAAGTTGTTTCATTGCCAGTTTGAAATTAGGAGTATCGTTCTTTTTCTCGGCTTCAAAATATGTATCAAGGCACTCCTCCATTTTATCAGCGATAAGGGTTTCTGCTTCACCGTCAACATGGTGCTTATGCTGTTCAAATAAGCCTTGCACCACAGCGTTAAATCGTTCTGTAATACGATACCGAAGGCAAGCGTTTTCATCAATAAAAGCTTCTCTAAGCTCTGACAAAAGCTCGTCCTTGTCCTGTAAATTGATTTCCTTCATAATCGCCTTTTCTGCAACTCGAATAGAGACATTTAAGGCATTGGAACCGGCAGAAATTTTCCCGTCAATATAAATTTCAATGGTAGCAAGTAATTTAATAAATTCTTCTTGAGTCAATAACTCGCTGATAAGGCGGTTATTGGCTCTTTTGTTTATTAAGAGCTCAACAACTTCATCGGTAAGTGCAAGCTCATCAATGGCTATATTTCGATACTGCCTATGGTTTGTCATACCAGAAAGGTAATCCATAGACACCCCGTAGAACATGGCAAGCTTTAATAAATCCTGGTAGGCGATGCTTGTATATTCATCCGTTTCAAAGCGTGACAGCGTAGGCACAGAAATGCCCGTTTCCTGTCCCACCTCTGATTGCTTCAGCTTCCGTTCATCTCGTAAATCCCTTAGTTTTTCCTGCAAAGTAAGCTTTGTATGCAAGTCTACACCCCCTTTTCCTAATCTTAATTATACCAAATAATTATGAAAATTTATATCTCCCATTTTTAAATCTGAAAAAAGTTACGATTTTCCATTTTATTTTCAATTTTGCAACATACGGGAAACTACCTGAAATTGCTATAAGCTAATCTTGTAAGCTTACAAAAAACCAAAACGAAAGGAAAATCCTTATGAATAATAAAGCAAAACTACTAACAATCAAACAGGCATCACAAATAGTTGAGGGTGTCACAGAATATCGTATCAGACAAATGTGTATCAGCGGAGATCTGCCCTGCTTTAAGGCAGGAAAGAAATATCTCATCAATGAAAAGGTACTGCTAAAAACAGTTATGGGCGAATCCATAAAGGAGGTACAAGACCATGAGTAGCCAAGAAAAGCAAATTGCTCCACTGCAAACAATTACGGCAAATTTTTTGATGAACACCGCCTATCCACCACTTTCATTCACAATAGAAAAATTACTACCACAAGGAATTTTCATCCTTGCCGGTAGTGGAAAAATCGGCAAGTCATGGCTATCACTTGATATGTGCGTGGCGGTTGCCAAAGGGGGCAGGCTATGGGGTTTTAACGCTACACAGGGCGATGTTTTATATCTTGCCCTTGAAGATACCCACCCACGATTAAAGGAGCGTTTAGAGCGTATTGGAGAGGAAAATAGCCAAAGCGAAAAGCTTCATCTTGCCATTTCGTCACTGGGAATAACAGATGGATTGATTGAACAAGTAAAGGCGTTTCTTTCATCCAATCCCTCTACAAAACTTATTGTTCTTGACACCCTTGAACGTGTGAGAAATAGCGAGCAGGACAAGAGTATGTATTCCTGTGATTACAGAGATATTAACAAACTTCGTGAGATATTGGCAGGCAATAACGCTACCCTTTTACTTGTCCACCATACAAGAAAAATGTACGATCCCGATCCTCTCAATACCTTATCGGGAAGCACTGGTTTAGTGGGAGCTGTTGATGGGGTTTGGATACTGGAAAAAGAAAAACGCACAGGCGGAAAAGGCAAGCTGACAATCGCCAATCGGGACACAGAAGGCTACTGCTTTAACGTGGATTTTGACAAGGCAAATTGCCGTTGGAACTTCTTAGGTTCTGAGGAAGAAGTGCAGGAAAATGAGGACGATTTATTCTGTGATTTAATCGCTGAATTTGTCACTTCAACCTTTCATGGAACAGCTACCGAGCTTGTGGAGGGAATGAAAAAGTTAGATGAAAACTTCTCTATTTCCTCTCGTGGAATTGCGAAAAAACTAAGCAATTTGCAAGGCTTGCTTCGTGAAAAATACGGCATTAAATATCTTTGGGAGCGTGGGCATAAAGGCAGAATGATTACTCTTTTTCGGGAGTAATCAAAGGAGCCTGTGACGTTGACGAAGCAGTTATACACACCCCTATTTCTTAAAGCTCCCAAAAAGTTGGTAGTGACAGCAATGTGCCATGAGTGCGTTTACAAACGAATAGCATTGCCCAGCGTGACTTTTTGGGAAAGAGGAAAGGCAACAAAATGGAACGGATAACCGAATTTATGAGGTTGTAGTGAAATGAAGTTTGCCTTGACGAGGGGTGTGTATAAACAGCCGTCACATCGTCACTTATGAGCGAAGCCAAATCCGATGCAACAGATTGTTGCCCCTCGGAGAGCCCACGACAGCTTTGCACGAAGTGAAAGTGTCATAGTGGGTTACACACTTTGCAAAAGTGTTAGTGCCCGTCGCTTCGCTCCTGAAAATAGCCGGAAAAGGAGGATTTGCCTATGGCAAGAAATGATGGTAAGAACTACGCCGTTATCAGGAACGCTCAGTACACACGCTCCCATGTAGGCAATATGGAACGTCATAATGAGCGTAAAAATGAAGTGTACCAAAACACGGATATTGACCTATCACGTTCTGAACTTAATATATATTTTAAACGCCCGGAAGATGGATACCTTTCCATTTTTGACAAGCTTTGTGAGGATAGCATTATTTCGACCAGAGGACTGAAACAAAGTGCAACCATTATTGAAGAATTTATCTGCGATGTAAACTCTGCCTATTTTGAAAATAACGGCGGATACGAATACGCAAAAGATTTGTTTTCCAAAGCATATGACTTTGCCGTAAAAGAAATCGGTGACGAAGAATATATTCTCTCTGCCGTGATGCACGCAGATGAACGAAACTCAGCCTTGTCCGAAAAACTTGGCAAAGATGTGTACCACTATCATCTTCATATTTCCTATATCCCTGTGGTGGAAAAGGAAATCCTTTGGACAAAAAGATGTAAGGATAAATCTTTAGTCGGCACGGTAAAAGAAGTCATTACACAGGTCAGTCATTCAAAAAAATGGGCATCGAAAAAAGTAACTGGAGAAGATGGAAAAAGCCATTTAGAAAAGTCTTATTCGTTGTTACAGGATAGATTTTTTAATTATCTGCGTCATTGTGGATATGAAGATATTGAGCGTGGTGAAATAGGCAGCACAGATAAAAATTTATCCGACATTGCTTTTAAAGTGATGCAGGAGGAAAAACGATTGCAGAAAAGTACAGAGCTGTTGACAAAGAACAATCAAGAAATTCAGGCGCAACAAAAACAGCTTTCTGTAATTGCAGATAAGAAAACCGAGATTCAAAATATTGATGCCATCGAAGCCAAACCTACCATGATGAATAAGGATAAAGTTACTGTGGATAAGACCGAATTTGACGAAGTAAAATTGCTTGCCCAAAAGCAAATTGCCAGTGTCAAAAAAGAGAAAAAGTTACTATCAGAGAATAAAGGATTGAAACAGGAGTTGCAGACATTACAGCAGCAACACACCCAAGTGCAAAATGAGTTGTCCCAGTATAAATCTATCAAAAACAGGATGGCAGAAAATAGGGATTACATTAAGCTCCGAGAACTGGAAGCATTCAAAGATATTGTACTTAAATTTCTGGACAAGGTTGGACTTCGTGATACCTTTGAACAGTTTAGGAAGACTTTTCAGAGAAACAGAAATGAGGTGGAACGATGAGCATTTTTCAGCAAATTAAAAGTAGCCTAAACCTCATTGATGTTGCTAAGTTTTATGGAATAGAGGTCAACCGTAGTGGCTTCACCTCCTGTCTGTTCCACAATGAGCGTACCCCCTCACTAAAACTCTATGATGACCATTTTCATTGTTTTGGATGTGGCAAGAGTGGCGATGTGATTGCCCTGATTGCCCAAAGACTTAGTATCTCACAGTTTGACAGTGCAAAGCTAATCATGAATGACTTCAACCTATCCAGTGAGGAATTTAAGTTATCCGCAAAACCACAAGTACAGTATTCCTATTCGGAATGGGAACGGCAGACCATACGCCTATTAAATGAATATTTAAGCTATCTTCGTTATTTTCAGCAGGTATTCGCTCCCAGCTCCCCCGATGCAGAAATCCATGATTTGTTTGTAGAAAGCATACATAACATGTCACGGGTGGAGTATTACCTCGATATTTTAACCTTTGAATCAGCGGAAACAAGGCGGTCATTTTTACAGGAGTATGTGAATCAGCTTGATGAGATCGAAATAAAACTGGATGAATATAAAAGGAAATATCCTCGTATGGGAGGTGATGCTATTTTTTCAAAGTCCAATGCAGATGTCAGAAAGGAGGGCGGTGCGTACGAAGAATATAAATGAATGGACTCCACTTTCAGACCTTTTATCTAATTTAATTGTCAAGTATGCAGATGTTTTAGATATTGACTCACTGCCTGATCCTAATCTGCCTTTTGAGGATGATGGAACAGCAGATAGTATAAAGAAAAGGAATAAAGAGATTCTTGCAAATGACGATATAGCATGATATACTTATACATGAAAATAATGTCCAAACTACATACCGAGGGTTTATCCTTCGGTATGTAGTATATTAACTTGTATAGGGAGGTGTCGGCATGAGCAAGGAAAATATAAAGGTATATACATATACAAGGGTATCAACCGCAATGCAAATTGACGGTTTTTCACTGGATGCACAAAAATCAAGAATGAAAGCCTTTGCGGATTATAATGGATATGAGATTGTAAATGAATATGAGGACGCAGGAAAATCCGGTAAATCGATTGAGGGCAGACTAGAGTTTAATCATATGATAAATGATATTAAAACAGGCAAAGATGGGGTTTCATTTGTCCTTGTGTTTAAGCTTTCAAGATTTGGTAGAAATGCAGCTGATGTATTATCTACTTTACAAGTAATGCAGGACTTTGGTGTAAATTTAATTTGTGTAGAAGATGGTATTGATTCCTCTAAGGACGCAGGTAAACTGATTATTTCTGTTCTCTCTGCCGTTGCTGAAATTGAGCGTGAAAATATCCGTGTCCAAACTATGGAAGGACGTATACAAAAAGCCCGTGAAGGAAAATGGAACGGTGGATTTGCTCCTTATGGATACAAGCTTGTTTCTGGAAAGTTAGAGATCAACGAAGAAGAAGCTGTTGCAATACGAACTATATTTGAACAATACATTACTACCGATATTGGTGCAAATGGTATTGCTAAATATTTGGAAAATCACGGAATTCATAAGATAATAAGGCAAAACGGTAAAAATCCTCTATTTGATTCAACACTGATTAGGAAAATCCTTAAAAACCCTGTGTACTTCGGAAAAATTGCCTATGGTCGTAGAAAAACTGAAAAAGTACATGGAACAAGAAATGAATATCACTTAGTAGAACAGGATGACTACATTATTGTAGAGGGCATACATGCTCCCATTGTATCTGAGGAGGTATGGAAGTCTGCACAGGTCAAACTTGTTGCACAGGCGAAAAAGTATGAGCATGTGAATAAATCTAAAGACGAGCGAACACATTTACTTTCCGGTATTGTAAAATGTCCAGTGTGTGGCGTTGGTATGTATGGAAACAAAAGTATCAAATATAAAAGTGATGGTACTAAATATAAAGATTTCTACTACTACGGGTGCAAACATCGCAGCATGACCCGTGGGCATAAATGCACTTACAGAAAACAAATTAACGAAGATTTATTAGATGATGCCATTGCTGAAGTAATTATCAAACTTGTAAGCAATCCTCGTTTTGCAACAATGATGCACGAAAAAATAAATACACAGGTAGATACTACAGCCATAGAGCAGGAACTTGTAAATTATGAAAAACAGCTACGTCAGACTTATTCTACAAAAGGAAAGTTGATGGATGAAATTGATTCTTTAGATGCTGATGATAAGCATTACTCCAGAAGAAAATCTGATTTGGATGACCGACTTTATAAAATGTATGATAAAATAGAGACATTGGAGGCAGGGCTTATAGAAGCAAGGGCAAAGAAAAGTGCTATTGAATCAGAGAAAATAACAGGAGATAATATTTATAAAGTTTTAATTTACTTTGAAAAGTTGTATACTGTAATGAATGAAGCAGAAAAACGACAACTGATAGAAGCCCTTATTGCAGAAGTGCAGGTTTTTGAAGAAAGACAGCCTAATGGTCAATGGTTAAAGTCAATCAAGTTTAAGCTACCAATCATTGAAGAAGATATTACTTTAAGTTTGGACAATGATACTCATGTTGAGAGCGTGGTTCTTTTATCTAAGTAAAACGATGTCTGTAATGAAAGAGGGCGGCTGCTTCGCCGTATACTTTCAACCGGAAAATGAAATAAAATAGACTTAAGAGGCAATTAGCCTCGTCACATGGAAAAATCGGCTCTGTGTCAAATGTTGGGGTAAGAAAAATAAAAGTTACCAATAGGCG
>CAUQTI010000025.1:0-44712 GCA_963521065.1 uncultured Anaerovorax sp.
CTAAGTTCCAGTTTTGAGCTGAATGGACTGGAATTTAACTTTTCAATTCAGCAAAAGCAAATTTTTTTATGGGGAAACTCAAAAAATCAGTACCGTTTCAGGGCGAATATCATGTATAGTAGTAGGTAGATGAAAAAAATAAGGGAGAAAAGAATGTCACCAAATATTTCAAGAGAATTTAAATTTGCAGAGCTATTGCGCTTCGCGTTACCGTCCATTATCATGATGATGTTTTTGTCATTGTACACGATTGTAGATGGTTTTTTTGTGTCTCGTTTCGTGGGAACTGATGCACTGTCCTCTGTAAATATTACATATCCGTTTTCCAGTATTTCCATTGCACTGGGTGTTATGTTTGCAACCGGAGGAAGTGCAGTAACGGCAATACGAATGGGCGAAAAGAGAATGGAAGAAGCAAACAAGGCATTTAGCTTGATTGTCTTTTTTTGTTTTATTCTCTCAATTTTGATTGCAATACCGGCTCTTTTATGGATGGAACCGCTTGTAAAAGTGTTGGGTGCGGAGGGAGAGCTGATTCCTCTCGGTGTAAAATATCTTACGGTTTTAGTTTGGTTTTCACCCGTTTCGATTTTACAAATTTTATTTCAAACCTTTTTCGTGACCGCAGGAAAGCCGATGATTGGTTTGAGCCTGACGATTGCGGCCGGTATTGCAAATATGATACTGGATTACGTTTTTTTAGGAATCGTAGGGATGGGGATTGAGGGTGCGGCCTATGCAACCGCAATCGGCTATTGTATTCCGGCTGTAGGCGGTATTTTCTTCTTCATACGAAATAAAGCGGGCCTTTGCTTCGTTAAACCCAAATGGAACAAAATGGTGTTGGCACAGAGCAGCTTGAACGGCTCATCGGAAATGGTTACGAACCTTTCCGTTAGTGTGACAACGTTTCTGTTTAATGTATTGACGATGAAGTATTTCGGACCAGACGGTGTTGCGGCCATTACGGTTCTTTTATATTGCCAATTCCTTATGACTTCACTGTTTATGGGCTTTTCAATGGGTGTTGCACCGGTGATTAGCTACCATTATGGCGCGACAAATGAATTTTATTTAAGGAAGTTGAAAAAAATATGCTGGAGCTTTGTCATTGCATCCTCTTTCTTGGTATTTGCAGTGTCGCTGTCTTGTGCGGAATGGATTGCGGCTCTTTTTTCATCACCTGATTCCGGAGCCTATCTGTTGATTTGCCGCGGAATGCGCATCTTTTCCTTCTCTTTTTTGTTTGCAGGGGTCAATATTTTTGCGTCGGCAATGTTCACGGCACTCTCGGACGGGAAAACATCTGCACTGATTTCCTTCTCACGAACTTTTTTCTTTATTATTTTAGGATTTGTTCTAATGATTTGGCTGTTTCATGCGGACGGAATTTGGCTTTCAATCCCATTTGCAGAATTGCTCTCTGCTTTCTTCGTCGGATGGATTTTGTACAGGGGAAAAAGGAAACGTGCGTTGGTGCAAAGTGAGGAAACATAAGAATTGCGAAAAAAGAAAAATACCGTTTACTTTATCTTTTTTGAGAGGGAGACGAACCGATATGAAAATAAAAAAACCAGATTTAAATTTGAATAGGATGATAGAATACGAGGACTGGAACTCCCTCCTTTCACAGAGCCAGTTAGATGGAGAGGAGATTTCTTTCAGGCATATCCATGGAGAATCCCTAGAAGGATGTATTTTAGAGGAAATGAATTTTGAACAGGTCATTTTTGAAGGGTGCGACTTTACGAATGCGGCGTTTCATAAAGTGTCATTTAATGATGTTTTATTCCAATCGTGTGACCTGTCAAATTGCAAATTTTCGGGAAATTGGTTTTCGCGCTGCGAGTTTAAAAATGTCAAAGGTGCAGGTGGTGATTTCGGTGAGAGCCGCTTTCAACATGTAAAAGTGGAGAACAGTAACTTTAAATATGCAAATTTTACGGAAACAAAGCTGGATATCTGCGTGATTGAGGAATGTGATTTAAGTGAGGCTTTTTTTGCTAATTGTACGCTAAAAGAATTGCGGCTGGAAAACAGTAAATTTATGCGGACAGAGTTTTTTAAAACACCATTGAACAAAATTGACTTTACGTCCTGCGAAATTACAGGAATTCGCGTCTCTTCGGAATTTAGAGAGCTGAAAGGTGTAGTTGTGGATTTGTTTCAGGCGGCAGAGCTGGCGAAGCTGCTTGGAATTACGATAAAAGAATAAGCACCAGAGTATATTGTAATTAAATAAGGAGGTACATTTTACACGGGCAGAGGGGCAAGCACCTCGGTCCTGTTTTTTTGTTTCGTTGAATGAAAACAAGGGTATTAAGAGAGTAAACTTACAAAAGATGGTGTGGTTTTTTCAAAAATTATACGGGACCAATTGACAAATGAAATAAATTTTGCTACTATTTTGTTACGAAAGTTAGCAAATGCTAACATGGACGGTAAAGGGATTTTATAGAATCCTTTCTTTTTTAAACGGAAGTTAGTAATTTCTAACAAAAGCAAAAGGGGTAATAAGGAATAAATTATAAATCGAAAAGCAGCGATAGAAATAGAAGGGGACAGAAATGAAGAAAACGTTTGAACATCTTTTAATTGAGCATTGCTCACCAACCCTCGCGGGTTTGAAAACAGCAAATTTATTTTGTTATGAGGCAACGGCGCATCAAGTGCAAAGCGATGTGACGTTTTGGAATAAAAAGTTAAGTGCTTCTGGTGTAAAGACGAGAATCATAAAGGAATGTACACAAAAAAATAGCTTTCTGATTTACGTGTTTCGAGAAAAGCGCTTGCTGGAGGACATGGAAGCGACTGGTGTTGCAGAATATATGATTTCGGCAGGCTATTCAACACAACCTCAGACAGAGAGCTTGTTGGAGCACCTTTCTTCGCGTTTACAAGCTTGTGAAACATTCCCGCACGAGATTGGACTTTTTTTAGGCTACCCGCTGCAAGATGTGGTGGGATTTATTGAACATCAGGGAAAGAATTTCTGCTGTACGGGATTTTGGAAGGTATACCACAACCCAGAGCAGGCGCAAAAACGATTTGCACAATATAAAAAATGTATGGATGTCTACCGCAGGATGTACCAAAAAGGGGCTTCTGTTATGAAGCTCACAATCGCGGCATGAATAGAAAAGAAAAATTTCACTGTAAAAAAGCTTCTGGAATTTAATGATTAAATTTCAGAAGCTTTTTTATGAAATAACGGCTTGTCTGCACGTTATTTTTCAACGACCATGAAGTAAACATTTTTATTAAAGCTATTATTAAATGTTTCCTCGGCATTTTTTAATTCCTTCACTTCCTCTTGGGAAAGATCAGAATAATTCAATGGCTTTAATGAATCAAGATGCTGTTCTTGCATAATAAACCCTCCTTAAACGTTCTTTAAAAGTATGTGCAATTTCACTATGATGTATGTAGGAAATTTCCTCCTTTCACGGGGCGCAATACGAAAAATTGTAAAGCAGCGCACGGTTTGAAACGTAGGTTCAATTGATTAAAATTTAAATGGCATTTAAAAGAAATTTAGTTTGCGGCAGCGAGAAAGAAAATTGAAACACTCTGAAAGGATAACCGCCGAAAGGATAACCGCCGAAAGGATAACCGCCGAAAGTATATTGACTTGCTGCTGTGAGAGAGCATATAATAGCATCTGTTATAGAAGAATGCGAAGTAAGATACAAATAATAGCTTGTAATAAATTTGAAAAAGAGGAAGTAAAAATGAAACGAAAGATACGCTGTCTCCTGCTCTGTCTGCTTGCCTTGTTGCACCTGGTTATTTTTGAGAGTGCCTGGAATCCGGACTCTTTTGCATATGGGACAGAGGCAGAGAAGGAAATACGTGTTCACTTTATCGATGTCGGGGAAGGCGACAGCACTTTGATTGATTTTGGGGAATACGAAATTTTAATCGATGCAGGTCCGAATCCGGCAGGGAAAGCTGTCGTTGATTATATCAAGCCATACGTTGACGGACCACTGGATCTCGTTATTGCGACGCATGTGCATCATGACCATATCGGCGGGATGGATGACGTATTAAAGGCTTACGATGTAAAAGAGATAATCCATAGCGGGGATACCTATAACACACGATCTTACTTGGATTTTTACAAGGCAGTTTTAGAGGAAGGCTGTGTTTATTCTGAGGACGAAGACCGCGTAATTGATATAGGAAACGGAGCACGTTTGCGTATCATTGATGGGATTGACGGAAGCGAAAATAAGAATGACAACAGTGTAATCGTGCAGCTGGAATATGGGGAAATGAAAGTGCTTTTCATGGGTGATTTGGAATCGACCGGTGAGTCTTCTTATCTGAAACGATTAGAGCCTGTGCAGGTGATGAAGGTGGGACATCACGGCTCTGCTACTTCGTCCAGCGAAGCTTTTTTATCTGTCGTGAAGCCGCAGGCCGGCATCATCAGTGCAGGGTACGCAAATGAGGGGAATCATCCTCATCTCCGTGCAATGCGCCGTTTGTTTCAGTCCAAAACGACGTTGTATGGAACGTTTAAATCAGGAACCATTGTGATGACACTGTCTAAAAATTCGTATTCCTTTGATACGGCACAAAGCTTACAGTACAGTGATGCAGGGAAGTATCATATCTCGCAGGAATCAGAGGAAGAAATTTGGAAATAAATGACCTTAAGAAAAACTTAAGTTTTTTTTAAAAGAACGTTAAGGGAGCTTTAAGGGAAACTTAAAATAAAGTCCTTTCAGCGGTGATATACTAAGGTATATCCACTGAAAGGGCTTTTTCTTTTACAGTTTAGAAATAAAAAGCTCTTTTTATGGAATCGCAAGGATTTTATAGTTTAGAGAGGGATGTTTACTAAGATGCAAAGGAAGAGAGTGACACAGATATTTCCGTGGCTCCGGCCGCTTCGCGCAAAGCAAAGATGCTTATTTTTTTATACGAAAATGCGCTTCGACGGAAATCGTTATGCAAAACAAAAAGAGAAGGAATGTCTGCCTAACCTCTGTTTTGAGGCAAAATCCATTTTAATCAATGAGAATACAGGGTTTGACAGGGTTTATCAAGAAAATAAGGTGTTTAATTTAAAGATTGTCGCCAAAACAATGGACGGGCTTATCATAAAGCCGGGGGAGACTTTTTCATTTTGGAGACTTGCTCGTTACGCCGAAAAAAAAGAGAAATACAAGGAGGGGTTATGCTCCGTTGATGGTAAGGTTGTAGCTCGTCGGGGAGGAGGTTTATGCCAAATGAGCAATCTGCTTTTTTGGATGTTTCTTCATACTCCGCTGACGGTCGTCGAACGACATGCGCATGCGGTCAGAGAATTCCCGTATCAGGATGAGGAGATTCCGGAAGGAACAGATGCTACTGTCAGTGAGGGCTGGCTGGATTTAAAGGTAAGAAACGATACCATGCGCCAATACCAGATTCGGTTTGAGTTTGACGCGGATAATATTTATCTGGGAATCTATTGCGATGAGGAGTCCATGCACCAATACGATATTTATGCAAAAGATATTTCTTATTTCCAACAGAACCAAAAGGTATATCAAGAGGCGGTGATCTGCCGAAAAAAGAAAAATCTGCGGCGTGGTATCGATGAGCCGGAGCAGCGGCTCTATGTGAATCGGACAGAGATTGCTTATACATTGCCAAAGAACATCGAAGTTGGGTATCGTTAAACGTATCGGGGAAGAGGGGAGTCAATAGAAAATGAGAAGTACAAGAAAGAAGGATGAACGAAAAAAAATAGCAGTTTTATTTGGAGGCTGTTCCTCAGAGTATGCAATTTCTTTGCAGTCTGCGTATGCAGTTTCCAAGCACTTGAACCAAGAACGCTATGACATGCTGTTGATAGGAATTACAAAGGCGGGCGATTGGTATCTTTATACAGGGGAGCCGGAAAAAATCTTAGAAGATACCTGGATGAACGAGGTGGAATGTGTACCTGTTGTAATCTCTCCGAGTCGAACGCTTCACGGGATCGTGATTTTTGAACAGGGGAAGATAAAGCAGATTTCCTTGGATGCAGCACTTCCAATGCTGCATGGGAAAAATGGGGAAGATGGGACCGTACAGGGCCTTCTTGAGCTCGCGGGAATACCATTGATCGGATGCGGCACACTGAGCTCCGCGTTATGTATGAATAAGAAAATGGCGCATACAATTGTGGAGGCGAATGGCATTCGTGTACCGAAGTCGTTTGCGGTTCGCCCCGATTTTGATGTAAAGCAAGTAGAGGAAAAGGCAGCCGCTCTGGGGTATCCGTTGTATGTAAAACCGGTAAAAGCAGGCTCTTCCTTAGGCATTACACGCGCTGAAAAAGCAGCAGAGCTGTCCGCTGCGGTACAAAAGGCTTTTTTAGAGGACGATGAGGTTATTATAGAGGAAAATATAGATGGATTTGAAGTAGGATGTGCACTGCTGGGAACCGGAGAGCCGATTATTGGAGCGGTTGATAAGATTGAATTACAGAAGGGGTTTCTCGATTTCAACGAAAAATACGGCAGCCGTACCGCAATCATTCAGATGCCGGCACAGCTTGCACCGGGTTTAATTGAGAAGATTAAGGAGACCGGACTGGCGGTGTATAACGCGCTGAGCTGTCGCGGGTTTTCTAGAGTGGACCTCTTTGTGACAAAAGAAAATGAATTGGTATTTAATGAGGTAAATACCATACCTGGATTTACCGTTCACAGCCGCTATCCGAGCATGCTCCAAGGTATTGGCCTTTCGATGAATGAGATTCTTGATACTTTGATTGAGAATACAATAGTACAGAACGTATAAAGAAGAAGGTAAGCAGGGAGAGAAGAAAAAACACCGCTCGCGGCATTTTAATCTTTTTCTGTTTCACTCTTGACAAGACAAAACGGGTAATGGTATATTGAAGGAAAGAAGGGCATTCATTACTGACGGATAAGTGGGCAAAACCACAGGGGAATGAATGCTGATAAAAAGCCGACCGTCTGGGCAACATCGTATTTTTCGACGTTGCCTTTTTTTATGCAAAAAATAGCAACGAGCGCTCGCTAAAAGGCGAAAAGAATCTTTTCGAAAAGCAGCAGAAGCGGCGAAATGCAAAGGAGCGATTGAGACAATGCGGTGTGTAAAACTGAGAAGTACAAAACATGGAGGTATTTATGATGTTTACACAATGGGACGGATTTGCAGAAGGCAAATGGCAGCAGGAAATTAACGTAAGAGATTTTATTCAAAGAAATTATACACCGTATGAAGGAAGTGAAGCGTTTCTTTCTCCTGCGACAGAAAGAACACAAAAATTAATGAATAAGCTAAATAACCTCTTTGCTCTGGAAAGAGAGTTTGGAGGGGTTTTAGACATCGACACACAAACCGTAACCTCCCTCTTAAACTATAAGCCGGGTTATTTGGACAAAGAAAATGAACTGATTGTCGGACTGCAGACAGACCGCCCGTTAAAGCGTGGTGTTAACCCGTTTGGGGGCTTAAAAATGACAAGGGATGCTTGCAAAGCATATGGATATGAATTGTCGCAGAAGGTAGAGGATGAGTTTCAATACCGAACGACGCACAATGACGGGGTGTTTCGCGTATACAATGAAGCAACGAAAAAAGCGAGACACTGCGGATTGATTACAGGCCTTCCGGATGCATATGGAAGAGGGCGCATCATAGGCGATTATCGCAGGGTAGCACTCTATGGGATTGACATGCTGATTGAGGAAAAGAAAAAAGACAAAGAAATTCTTGGAGAAGGGCAGATGGATACGGATACGATTCGCCAGCTTGAGGAATTGTTTCAGCAGATTAATTTTCTTGGGAAGCTGAAAGAAATGGCGGCACTGTACGGCTTTGATATTTCAAGACCGGCAGCAGATGCCAAGGAAGCTGTGCAGTGGCTGTATTTCGGCTATCTTGGAGCGATTAAAGAACAAAATGGAGCGGCGATGAGCCTCGGCCGTACAACGACGTTTTTAGATGTTTATTTTGAACGTGACCTAAAAAATGGAAAGATAGCAGAAGCAGAAGTACAAGAGATTATCGATGATTTTGTGATGAAGCTGCGCATGGCGCGCCATCTAAGGACACCGGATTACAATGAATTGTTCGGTGGTGATCCAATGTGGATTACAGAAGCAATCGGCGGAATGGGAGAAGATGGGAGAACACTGGTAACAAAAAGTTCCTATCGTATTCTTCACACCCTTTACAATCTGGGGCCATCCGCAGAACCAAACTTAACGATTCTCTGGTCAAACAGCCTGCCGGAAAATTTCAAACAGTATTGTGCGAAGGTATCCTGTGAAACTGACGCGATTCAGTATGAAAATGACGACTTAATGCGTCCGAAATTCGGGGATGATTACGCGATTGCGTGCTGTGTCTCTGCAATGCGTGTCGGAAAGGAAATGCAGTTTTTCGGAGCAAGAGCAAACCTTGCAAAGCTGCTGCTTCTGTCCTTAAACGGAGGACGCGATGAAAAACAAAATGTGCAGGTTGCACCAGCCAGTGAAAGCTACAAAGGGGAATACCTAGATTATGAAAAGGTAACAGCACTGCTTGATTTCTATCGCCCTTGGATGGCGAAAATGTATGCGGATACTATGAACGTAATCCATTATATGCATGATAAATACGCGTATGAAAAAACACAGATGGCACTGCACGATACAAAGGTACATCGCTATATGTCTTTTGGCGTAGCGGGAATGAGCGTACTGGCTGATTCTCTGTCTGCAATCAAATATGCAAAAGTCAAATGCATCAGAGAGGGGCAGACCGGATTGATTTCTGATTTTGAAATCGAGGGGGAGTACCCGGCGTTCGGCAACGACGATGATCGGGTCGACTTGATTGCTTGTGAACAGATGGAGCTTTTCTTTAAAGAACTGAAAAAGGTGCCGCTCTATAAAGATGCGGAGCACACACTCTCTATTCTGACGATTACCTCAAACGTCGTTTATGGAAAGAAGACGGGTTCGACACCGGACGGGAGAAAAGCGGGTGAAGCCTTTGCACCAGGAGCCAACCCGATGCACGGGAGAGAAAAAAACGGTGCTTTAGCCGCTTTAAATTCAGTTGCAAAGCTCTCCTATGAATATTGTAAGGATGGAATTTCCAATACGTTTTCTATCGTACCGGAGGCACTGGGAAAGAGCCAAGAGGAAAGAAACTCGAATTTAGTCGCACTCCTGGAAGGCTATTTTGCACAGATGGCACACCATATCAATGTGAATGTACTGAATCGTGAGACGCTGATGGATGCGTATCATAATCCGGAAAAGTATCCAAACCTGACCATTCGGGTATCCGGCTATGCGGTCAACTTTTATAAGCTGAGCAGAGAACAGCAAAGAGAGGTGATTTCACGCACCTTCCATCAAAGCATATGAGGTGAGAAATGCAGGGAAGAATTCATTCGTTTCAGTCAATGGGGGCAGTGGACGGACCGGGGCTTCGGTATGTCGTGTTTTTGCAAGGGTGTCCTTTACGCTGTGTGTACTGTCACAATCCCGATACCTGGGAACGGGAAGCAGGGAGTGTGTACGAAGCGGAAGAGGTTGTAAAAAAAATCCTGCGCTACCGGTCCTATTTCCAAAAGAATGGCGGCGTTACGATAACCGGAGGAGAGCCGCTTTTGCAGGCTGGATTTGTGACTGAAATTTTTAAGCAATTGAAGAGCGAGGGCATACACACCGCCTTAGATACCTCTGGGATTGGATGCGGTCAACCGGATGTAGTAAAGAAGTTGCTCTCTTATACGGATTTGGTGCTCTGCGATATAAAATTTCTTTCGGAGGAAGCGTATCAGCGATATTGCAAGGGAAGCTTTCAAGTGGTCTGCGCTTTTTTAGATCTTGTCGAAGCACAAAAAAAACCGTTTTGGGCTCGCCATGTCGTTGTTCCGGGGATCACAGATTCAAAAGAAAATATCGATCGCTTAAAACTGTTTTTAGAGACTTACACAAACGTAGAAAAAGTAGAGCTTCTACCGTTCCGCAAGCTTTGCCTGGAAAAGTATCAGGCACTTGGGATTCCGTTTTCTTTAGAAAAAATACCGGAAATGGAAGTGAAAGCTTTGGAAGCACTTTCCCATCGTCTGTTTCACGAGGAAAAATAGAATAGAGAAATAAAAAGAAAGGGGTGCGCAGAAAAGGTGCCCCTTTTGTCAGTTTTCTTTTTTTAGCTTTCTTCTTTGATTTTAAAGGTCTATAATGAAAAGGAATGTCTAAGAGAAGAAGAATAAAAGGGATGAATAAGGAGTTAGCATGAATCAGAGCATGGAGGGAAAACAAGATACATTTTCAAGTCGATTGCAGAAAATCCGCAGAGAGCTGCATCGCTATCCGGAGCTTGGCTGGCAGGAATACCGTACTACGGTGCGTATCATTGAGCATTTGGAAGGCTGGGGCGTAAGATACCGTTTTGGGAAGGAGATACTTGATCCAAACCTGAGGAGAGGTTTTCCGGATAAAAAGGAAGATGAAAAATCGGTGAAACGTGCCATTGCAGAAACAGGGAGAGGCGATTTAATTGAAACAATGCGAGGCGGCTTTACAGGGGTGATTGCAGTAATCAAGGGTGAGAAAAAAAGCGCGGGAAAGGAACCCGTTGTTTTGCTTCGTTTTGATATCGACGCCAATGCACTCCATGAATGTGAAAAAGAGGAACATCGCCCTTACAGAGACGGGTTTTCGTCACAGCATTTTGGTGCAATGCACGCGTGCGGCCACGATGGGCATGTCGCGATTGGTCTTGGAGTGACACAAAAGCTGCAAGAGCAAAGAGCTTCCTTTTGCGGTGAGGTACGAATCCTATTTCAGCCTGCGGAAGAAGAGGTACGCGGCGCAGTCGCCTTTGCAAAAACAGAACTGACGGAAGGCGTGGACTACATGCTGTCGGGACACATCGGGCTAAAGGCAGATCATTCAGGTATCCTTGCAGTATCGGTAAACGAATTTTTAGCGACGACAAAGATGAGAGCCTCCTTTTATGGGAAATCCTCTCACGCAGGAAATTCCCCTCAGGCAGGGCAGAATGCGCTTGCCGCTGCCTGCAATGCAACATTGAATATCTTAGGGATTGCACGCCACGGAGAAGGGATTAGCCGTGTAAATGTCGGAACTCTATGTGCGGATGGCCCGACAAATGTAATACCGGATTATGCCGTAATGGTATTGGAAACGCGGGGAAGCACAAATGAAGTCAATCAATATATGAAGGATCAAGTAGAGCTTATTTGTGAGGGCGCTGCAACTATGGAAGGCTGTGAGCATGAGTTGGAAGTGGTAGGCGGTGCAGGATGTGCGGATTGCAGCAGAGAGCTTGCTGCTTTCATTGCAAAGCAGGCAGAAAAAATACCGTTTTTTAACCAGATTGTCGATGAGATGGAATTTGGTGCGAGTGAAGACGTAACAGAGTTGCTTAATGCGGTGTCAGAGCAAGGCGGGAAAGCGACGTATATGTTATTTGGAAGCGATTTGAGTGCGCCGCATCACAACGACCATTTCGATTTTGATGAAAGCGTTTTGGAACCGGCAGCCAATCTGTTGCTTCAAGGTGTATTATCTCTGTGTGAACTTTATGAAAAAAAACAGAGTGCGCAATTGTAAAGAAGTAAGGCTGGAACGATTTACTTCTTTGATATCGTAACAAAGTAAAAAAGTATAAAGGAAAAGAGCGAATCCCCAGTAAGCTTGTTAGCGGGTACTCGCTCTTTTTATTTTTGTGTCGTTTTAGCGCTTGTATCACTTTCGTTTCATACTGCGCAGTGTCTCTTTTGTTTCTTTATCCACGCGCAAGGATTCAATCATTTTTTGTAAAGCCTTGTTATAGGTAAAGTCATCTAACGTATTATTCTGTAAAAGTGCCCATGTTTTTTCTGGGAACTTTACAAAGCAGACAGAGATTGCCCAAGCAACAGCCATTTTTACGTAGTAGCCATCATGCTGAATCCGATTGAATTCAGAAAGCACCCAATCGATAGATTCATCGCAAATGTAATAGTCCATAAGCATGACGACTGCGAAGCGCAGAGAGAATTCTTCCTGCGAATCGAGGTAAGGCTGTAAAAAGGAACGCATCTCTTCCTTGTGCTTTGCGGTATCTTTTAAGGTGCTGCAAAAGCCGTCACAGACTGCCCAATTATCTATTTTCGGAACAAACTCTTTGATATAGGAAAGTCGAAGCGTATATTCCATTTTTGCGTAGGCAATGACAAAGCCTTGAAGAAGGATTTCTTCATAAGATTCGTCCTGCGCTGTTTTTAAAAAATCTTCCCATTCGTTTTTTGCAATTTCTTTCGCATAACCTCGGAGCTTTGGGCTTCGCACGCCGAGTACATTTTGAATACCGGGAACGAGGCTGCTGTGAAAGTCGCGGTAAGCTTCATCTGACATAGAAATCAAGTGCTCTTTTACTTCCTTCGGTGAGAGATTCATCGTTGCACCATTCTCCTTCTCTTTTTTCTGCGGTTATGCTTGAGCCAGCTCTTTATCGCAAAAAGGCCTAAGATTGTGACGATTGGTGGAAGCCCCCAGGAAAGAAACGTTCCCTTGCTTGCCAAAACCTCAGTCCAAAGGTGGTCCATCTGTAAGTTTGTATCATCGGATAGATTTACAAACTGCTCAGATTGTGACAGGATTTCTTCGGAAGGATAAATGATTTCATCGTTTTGGATTTCTTCCGGAAGCAGTGCAAATGCGGCCAAATTCGGCGTGGAATAGCCGATATATTCAATGTTATCGGCAGCGACCTGAGGTTCGTTTAAAAAGTTAATATACATTTCCGCGGCTTCCTGCTGCTTGCTGTTTGCAGGGATACACGCTGCATCAACAAAGAGGTTGGTGCCTTCCTTTGGAACAGAGACTGCAAGATCCTCATTGGAGTCCATCATGACGATGGCATCTCCTGCATAATAAGGAGCAATCAGGGCTTCGTTTGCCTCCATCTTATCAAAAATTTGGTCCATTACATAAGCCTGAACCAACGGCCTCTGCTTTTTTAGAAGGTCGGCTGCTTCGCGCAGTTGCTCTGGATCTTCGCTGTTGAGTGAATAGCCAAGCGTTTTTAATGCAATGCCGAAGGAATCTCTGGAGTTGCTGAACATAAGGACTTCATTTTTATATTTTTCATCCCATAAAGCGTTCCAGCTGTCGATGGGTTCTTTAATTTTTTCTTTGTTATAAATGATAACGACCGTTCCCCAGGTATAAGGAAGGGAGTAAATATTTCCGGGATCATAGCTGTTGTCTTGAAGAAGCGGGTTGATATAATCCCCATTTGGCAGATTGCCGTGATTTAGGGGTAAGAGCATCTTTTCCTTAATCATGCGGGCAATCATATAGTCCGACGGAAAGATAACATCATAATTGGATCCGCCGCTTTTCATCTTCGCATACAGCTCTTCGTTCGTTGCAAAGTTTGTGTAGTTTATTTTAATTCCGGTCAGCTTTGTGAATTCTTCATTCACATCCATCAATCCGTCGCCGCCATCGCAGATATATTCTCCCCAGTTATATACACTAATTGAGACCCCTTTTCCTTGAAATCTCTGATAGTAATCTGGATTTTCCGGCGTAAACGCATAAGCGGTATTGCAGGCAAAGGAAAATACAAGCAGGGCACTGCATAGGCAGTAGAAAAATTTTATAAATCTATTTTTCATCGCAGGGCATCCTCCTTTTTTCGCAGTTCTTTTTCCCGTCGTGCATCATTGATGTTTACTAAAATCAATACGAGGAGAACGACAACAAAAATAATTGCGGATAAGGCATTGATCTCCGGGCTGATACGCTTTCTTGTCATAGAATAAATTAAAATCGGAAGCGTTTGAAATTTATCACCGCTTACAAAATAACTGATGTTAAAGTCATCCAGGGAAAACGTAAAGGCCATTAAAAATCCGGTGACAATACCTGGCATAATCTCTGGAAGGGTTACCTTTCTGAATGCTTGCCACGGGGTGCAGCCGAGGTCCATTGCAGCCTCAAAGAGGTAGCGGTCCATTTGGCGCAGCTTTGGCATGACACTGAGTATGACATAAGGCAGATTAAAGGTAATGTGTGCCAAAACTAAAGTGAGCAGGCCGAATTTCATGCCCATGAGAACAAACAGGAGCATGAGAGAAACACCCATCACGATTTCCGGGTTAATAACCGGAAGGTAGGTCACGTTCATTACTGCGGTGCGGGAACGTTTTCTCATATTATGAATACCGATTGCTGCGGCAGTACCTAAAACGGTCGCAGCGACCGACGCAATCACAGCGACGAGCAGTGTTGTCACAAAGGCATTTAAAATTGCATCATTGTGAAGAAGCCTTTCATACCAGCGTAGGCTGAAGCCGGACCAGTGTCCACGGCTTTTGCTCTGATTGAAAGAATATAGAATCAGAACAAAAATCGGTGCGTACAGGAAGGTGAGGACAAGCCCGATATAGCTCTTAGAAAGCAATTTGCTCATAGAAGCATACCCTCCTTTTCCTCCACATCACTGAACATATTGGTCAGTGCCATGCAGATTAATATAATTACCATGAGTACCATGGAAAGTGCGGAGCCCAAATTTGGATTATATGCGTTTCCGAGGAATTGCATTTCAATCAAATCACCAATCAGCATGTTGGAACCGCCGCCCAGCATTCGAGAGATGACGAAGGTAGAAACTGCCGGAACAAAGACCATGGTAACACCCGTTGTGATTCCGGGCATACTCAGTGGGATAATAACATTTTTTAAAACTTGAATGGAGCTGCAGCCTAAATCCTGCGCCGCTTCAATCAATGAATAATCAATTTTTGTCATAATAGAATACAGTGGCAGAATCATGAACGGGAGGTAATTATATACCATACCTAAAACTACAGCCCCTGATGTATTTATCATTTCAAAAGGGCCGAGTCCAAAAAAACCGAAAAAACGGTTTATCAAGCCATTGTTTTCTAAAAGCGTCATCCAAGCATAAGTGCGGAGAAGAAAATTCATCCACATCGGCAGCATAATAAGAAGAATGAGCGTTCTTTGACGACTCGGCTTCTTTCTTGAAAACTGATATGCTAGAGGATACGCTAAAATAAGGCAGATTACCGTTGCAATGATTGCCAGCCAGATGGAATTAAAAATAACCGGAGCATAAGCAAAGGCATCTCGATAATTATTCAAGCTAAAATGTCCAAAACGATCTGTGAGGGAAAAATAGGCCACTAGACCTAAGGGAATTACGATAAACAAAGCCATCCATAAAAGATATGGAGAAGCAGACGCTTTTAGTTTCATTGCGCTCCCTCCTGTCCCAAATCCTCCTCTTCAGGCATCTTATGCATAATGTGTATATCTTCCGGGACAACGGACATACCGATACTAGTTCCGATTTCATATTTTTGTGTCGTATGAATCATAAAGGAAAGCTGCTCGTTTTTTGCAATGATTTCCCAATGAACACCTTTAAAAATAATTGAATCGACAACCGCACTGAACTGGCCCTGCGATGGAGCGGTAATCTTCCAGTCCTCAGGACGAATAACGACATCCACGGATTCTTTTTCGGCAAAACCGAAATCGACACACTCTAAGGTTTTACCGGCGAATTCTACGAGGTAATCCTTATGCATGATTCCGTCTAAGATGTTGCTTTCACCGATAAAATCAGCGACGAAAGCGTTAGCCGGTTCATTGTAAATATCAGTCGGCGATCCGATTTGGAGAATGTTGCCGTCTTTCATAACAATAACACGGTCTGACATGGTGAGTGCTTCTTCTTGGTCGTGTGTAACATAGATGAACGTAATGTTCAGGCGCTGCTGGATTCGTTTCAGTTCAATTTGCATATCCTTACGCAATTTTAAGTCCAGTGCACCGAGAGGCTCGTCCAAAAGCAAAACGCGAGGATGATTCACAAGCGCTCTTGCAATGGCAACACGCTGCTGCTGGCCGCCGGAGAGCTGTGTAACATTACGAAGCTCGTATCCTTTCAGGTTGACCAAAGCAAGCATTTCCTTTACAAGCGCTTTCCGTTCGCTTTCCGAAAGCTTTTTACTGATTTTTAGACCGAATTCGATGTTTTCGTAGACATTCAGATGAGGAAACAAGGCATATCTTTGAAATACAGTATTGACGTGCCTTTTATAAGGTGGTACGCCGTTAAGTCTTGTTCCATCAAAAAAAACGTCACCCTGATCTGGATCAATAAACCCTCCGATAATACGAAGCGTGGTTGTTTTTCCACACCCGGAAGGTCCCAGCAGTGTAACGAATTCCTTATCGTTGATGTCGAGGTTGATTCCATTGAGAATCTTTTCACCATCGAATTCTACAGAAATGTTTTGTAGACTAATTAGAGTATTATTGTGCATTTTATGCATCCCCCTTTGCGGATTTAGTCATGCAGGACACTACCTCCTGCGTGGCCCCAGTTGCTTTTGATATCACTCCCCCGCAAAAGGTTTTTGACCGTACCTACGGGTTTTCTATGGTACGGATTAAGGTGATACATACGCAGCTGTTAGTTGGCTAGATGCTAGTTAAAGCAAGGTAAAATATATCGGGAAACGCGAAAAATGTCAAGAGGTTTTGGAAAATAAAAAAAAAGAGGCAGAAAATCCAATTTAAGCCGGATTTTCTGCGCCTCAATCATAGCTCTTTTGCAGTGCGGCGAACGGCATCCATTGTGCCGGTCAGTTTGTCGAGCTGTGCGTCAAGCTCCTTCAAATCTTCTCCGTCTACGTTGTGGTTTAGGAACAATTCTTCCATGCGGTCTGTAATGGTACAGACCCTCTCGGTAACAGAGAGGAAGGTCGGAAAATTGCTGCTGCGTGTTGCATTTTGAAATTTCTTTATGTCTTTTGTAATAAAATCGACAATTTCTCTTTCATCTGCAAACTTACCTTGTGGAATCGGATACGGCTTCACACGCTGCAGATAGTATTTTTCTTTATGTGTGATATTGTAAATATAAGAGATGGTTAAGGTATCCGTCAGCTTAAATTCGACAAAATACATGACACTGCTGATTTCCTTGACTTTTGTAGCACCGAGTTGTCTCAGGCTCACTTCAATCAAATCGCCTTCAATTGTATTTTTGTTCATCATTTCACTCCCTTTCCGGATGATAACAGAAACAGTTTATTAAACAAAGCGAACTACCAAATAGATGGTAGCAAGAACCACAGAGAGAAGCATCATAGGATAGCCGATTTTTAGGTATTGAATAAAGGTGATCGGATAGCCGTGCTTATTGCTGATACCGGATAATACGACATTCGCCGAAGCGCCGATCAGCGTGCCGTTGCCGCCGAGGCAGGCACCGAGTGAAATTGCCCACCAGAGTGGAGCCACGTTAAGACCACTCTGTTCCATCGTAAGTATCAGAGGAATCAAGGTAGCAACAAACGGTATATTGTCAAGGATGGACGATAAAATAGCAGAAATCCAAAGAATCACCAGCATGGTCATTGCCATATGGCCCTCGGTTACATCCATGAGAAGGTACGCAAGCTTATCAATGACGCCGACTTCTACCATGCCGCCAACGACAATAAATAATCCGGTGAAAAATACGATGGTAGACCATTCCACACCGGCAATGATTTCATCGACATCCTGTTTTCCAATAATCAGCATAATGCAGGCTGCTGTGAGCGCAATAATACACGACTCTACGCCGAGCGTGCTGTGCATGATAAAACCGATTGCAACAAAAGCAGTAAGAATAATACTTTTGCGCATTAAAGAGGGATCTTTTACGGACTTTCTCTCGTCTAACTCAAGAACCTCTATCATAGCGGATTCATCAACAACAAGTTTTTTTCCGTAAATAAAATAGATGCAGAGAATGGTTACGGCTAAAATAACAATAATAACCGGACCTACATTGACAATAAAATCCATAAAGCTGAGATTTGCCGCGCTGCCAATCATAATGTTCGGTGGGTCACCGATTAAGGTTCCGGTACCGCCGATGTTGGAGGCCAGTATTTGCGTCAGCAAAAAAGGAACCGGATCGATTTTAAGCATTCGAGTAATGGCAATGGTCATGGGGCCGATTAAAAGGACTGTAGTTACATTATCTAAAAATGCGGATAACAAAGCTGTTAAAATCATAAAAAACATCATGATTTTCCAGGGGTTTCCTTTTGCCAGCTTCGCGGCCTTAATCGCAATATATTCAAAGATACCAGAGTTTTTGACTACGGCGACAAAGAGCATCATACCAATTAGTACGCCGATGGTATTGAAGTCAATATAGGAAATAGAAGATTCCACAGTTAATACCCTTAGCAGGATTAAAAGAACGGCGCCCGTGACAGCGGCGACTGCACGATGCACTTTTTCCGACATGATTGCAACAATTACCACAATAAATATAATGATTGCAACGAGCTGTTGTGTACTCATTTTATAATACCTCCAAGTTGATTTTTCCGACTCAATACACTTAAGATAGACAAATCGGATTAGACTCATACATCATAGCCCTTTCTTTTGGAAAGTGCAATAGAGAAAGAAGCCTTTCAATAACAAAGCAATGATAAAAAACAACAAGGAAATATAAAAAATAACTTTTTCAAAACAAAGCAGAAAAAGTTACTTGAAAGCTGGAAAATTTAGAATGTTCTATTTATTCTTTGAGGCATCCGGTTGGCGTTCGGAAAGCAAAACAGCAGTTTTATAAATATGCTCTTGCTCCTCAACGGTCATATTTTGTAAATAGGATAAGGTTTTCGTAATGAGATAATTTTCAGTCGGGCAGGAAACTTCATTTTCAGAAAAAAATTCCGCAGGAGTCAGGCATAGTGCATTTAAAATTCTCTCCAGGCTGCCAATTGTAAAGTTTCGCTCGCCTCGTTCAATTTTGCCTAGATGGGACGGATTTAATCCAGCCTTGTGAGACAGTTCTTCAATGCTGTAACCTAAGGCAGTACGAAACTCCCGTATTTTAGTACCGATTTGTATTTGTAAATTATTCATGAGATAGCTCCTAACCTCCTGTACTATTTCTTATCATAACCCTTTTTATTTCTTGCAACAAAGTTGTGAAAGGAACAATAAATAGTCCTTAAAAGTATTGACATGATGATGTACTGGCAATACACTAAAGAGGTAGAGCGATAGGGAGCAAGCAATTCAAGTAAAATACTAGAAATGAAAAAGTGAGGGACTTATCATGAAATTACAGGGAAACTGGAAAGGTGTCACCTATTTCGAGCGGATTCACAATTATATTCCGGATACTCCTTTTATCTTGTGCATTGAAGAGGTAGAGGAAGATGGAACTGTAAGCGGAAGCATTACAGAAATTCTCTTGGATGAGAGCGGAGCAAAACGGATTCAAGAATATACAAGAAGAACGGTTCCCGTAAGCGGGCACTTTGCAAAGGAATCGGGAGAGCTAGATTTGAGAGAGCTGATTAAAGAAGGGGATACAAGAGAACGTATTGCGGAGGGGAATTTGCGGATTTGCGCAGTGATTGACTTTATAAAAGAAGAGATTAAGGGGAAATTGTATGATCTGCGGTGGGACGACTGCATACAGATTCTGGAGTTGAAAAAATGCTGTGTTACACCGGAACAGGAAGGAATCTGGCTAGACTTAAAAGCGTCGCCATTGATTGATGCGATTGCAGAGAAGATAGGCAACCACACCGATTAGAATACCGGTAGCCATACCGGAAAAAAGAAGAACCGGAAAATAATAAAAGATTTTTGTGCTTTCAATCAGTAAGGCAGCGATTACAATTTGGCCTAGATTATGTGCAACACCGCCAGCCATGCTGACACCCAGTATACTAAAGCGTTCCGTTTTCTTTAGCAGCATCATCGTGAGAAAGCTGGTCAAAGCTCCAGCAAAGGAATAGACAACGGCAAACATATTTCCGAACAAGAGTCCTGAAAGCAGCACGCGAAGCACGTTGATTAAAAATGCCTGAGATGTTCCAAGCGTATAAAGTGCGACCAAAATCACTACATTGGCAAGGCCTAATTTAATTCCGGTATTTCCGAAAGAGAAGGGAATCAAAAATTCAATGTAGGAGAAAATAAGTGCAAGGGATGTAAGCGCTGCACTGCTTGATATTTTCTTTATTTTTAAAGAAATCGGGTTCTTTGACATAATGACCTCGGTAAGATAAGGCACCCTAGGGTGTCTTTTTTGTGATATACGTTTGGTTAAGCAGAAGGCTGTTTCTTATTTTGAATTGCCAGGGCCTATTTTAATAAGAAACGGAATCTGCTGCTGTTTTGTTTTCACCATCAATGGTGACCATGACTTGATTGGGCAGACATACGATGCTTTGGTTTGCGCGCTCAATGTTTCCTTGCTCAACGCAAACTTGATTTTTACAGTCTGATTCAATCATCCTGACTTTCTGGTTAGAGATGCGAATTTTATTGATATGGCCGTTTTTTTTAATACTTATATCTTGATTTTGCGATAAATCATAGGTACCATAGAGTTCGGAGCCTACCGTTACTCTGACATATTTTGGAGAAATGTCACTTTGTGCCACTAAAAAAGACAGGCAAAGGCCTAGAAGTACAAATGTGATTCCTAATAGGATATCGGCTTTTTTTATCATGTTATACCACCTGACGATTTATCAAAAGAATGCGAGGAACTTATGAAAAAAATACAACGCGGGCTTTTCGGATGTGTGCTTATCCTGCTTTTTATTGTAACACAAACTGGCTGCGCAGGGAAAGCACCTGTTTCGCAGACTGATTTTTTGCTGAATACAGTATGCACGATTACGATCTATGAAGGCGGCGATGAAGAACTTATCAGAGAAGCCTTTGCGCTTTGCAGAGAGTATGAAAATAAACTGAGCCGCACGATTCCCACAAGTGACATTGGGAGGATCAATGCAGCACAGGGAAGCTCTGTTTCCGTTGATAAAGAGACTGCGGAAGTGATTCGAAAGGCAATCGAATATGGAGAACTGTCCGAAGGATTATTTGATATTACCGTAGGAGAATTATCAGAGCTTTGGAATTTTAGCGGAGACAACCCTTCGGTACCGGATGAGGGGCTGCTGAAGGAGGCGGTGACACACATTGGCTATCCGAAGATTCGCATCATGCAAGACGAAAATACAGCGGAAGTTCAATTGGAGGATGCGCAGGCGAAGTTGGATCTAGGGGGTATTGCAAAAGGGTATATTGCAGATCGGGCCGCAGAGTTTCTTGAAGAAAAAGGTGTAACCAGCGCAACGATTAATCTGGGAGGAAATGTGGTATGTATCGGAGAAAAGGCAGAGGGAACGCCGTTTAGAATCGGCATTGAAAAGCCGTTTGGAAAAGAAAGTCAAGGGCAGAAAGAGATTTTGGGACTGGTACCTTTAAAAGGGAAGTCCATTGTAACGTCGGGGACATATGAGCGAAAATTTACGGAGAACGGAACGCTGTATTACCACATATTAGATCCGAAGACGGGTTATCCAAGAGAGACTGATTTAGATGGAGTGAGCATTATCGGGCCGCAGTCGGCAGACTGCGACGGGCTGTCAACTACCTGTTTGATGCTTGGATTTGAAAAAGGAAAGGCACTGATCGACTCTATGAACGATTATGAAGCGATTTTTGTCAAAAAGGATGGAAGTGTCGTGACAACAGCTGGGGTTTCTCTAATCGAAGAATAGGGCTCTCGAAAGGCATTGTGGAAAAGAGTGTGCTTCTTAAAAAGTATGCCTGGAAATTGACAAATGGGCATATGTTCAATATAATAAATCTAAGATATTCAATGCTAAAAGGCATGAAAGATATGGAGGGGAAAAATGAGTCAAGTGAGTGAAGACTGCGGGCACGATTGTGGGAGCTGCGGCGAAAGCTGCGGTGAAAGAGATCCGAAGAGCTTTCAGGAAAAGCCGCATGAAAAAAGCAGAATTAAAAGGGTAATCGGTATCGTAAGCGGAAAAGGCGGCGTCGGAAAATCCTCAGTAACCGGGATGCTGGCGGTATTGATGAGCCGTCAGGGACATCGCGTAGGTATTTTGGATGCAGACATTACGGGACCTTCAATTCCTAAGATGTTTGGGGTTAAGGAAAAAGCGACCGGGACAGAAGGCGGAATTTTTCCGGCACAGACAAAGACTGGCATTCAAATTATGTCCGCCAACCTACTGCTTGAAGATGACACCGATCCTGTAATCTGGAGGGGGCCGGTCATTGCCGGAACCGTAAAGCAATTCTGGAAAGAAGTGATATGGGAGGACATTGACTATCTATTTGTAGACATGCCGCCGGGTACAGGTGACGTACCGCTTACCGTATTTCAATCTCTTCCGGTAGATGGAATTGTAGTTGTGGCATCTCCGCAGAATTTAGTATCCATGATTGTGGCAAAAGCAGTGAATATGGCGAAGATGATGAATATTCCGATTCTCGGATTGGTAGAAAACATGAGCTATGTCAAATGTCCGCATTGCGATGAAAAAATCTCGGTCTTTGGAGAAAGTCATATCGATGAGACTGCACAGAAATATCAGCTGGAGGTACTGGCGAAGCTTGCGATGGATCCAGAACTTGCAAAAGCATGTGACAGTGGTACGATTGAATTTTTTAATACAGTAGAGCTGGATGAAGCTGTGAAAGCCTTGCTTTCGATCTAAAACGAAAATGACAGAGAAGAACTTTCTTAGATTTTTAGAAAGTTCTTTTTTTATTTTGGTGAAAAACGGTATATGTGTTTCATTCTAAGCAATTTTGTCAAAATTAAAATAAATATGATTAGGATGTTGAAAACATAAATGAAATGTGATAATGTTTGTTTATAATTAAACGTTTTTTATTTATGTTTTAATCAGGAGAAGACGATGAATACAAAAACAGTGGAAAATGATACGTATAAAGACTTTAAGGATCTTTCAATCGACGAATTGATCAATGGATATGTGAAAAATCCGGAGCGCGGAGAGTTTTCTTGTATCTTTTGTGGAGAAACCTTTGAGGAAGGCATTATTTATCCCAATGGGGAAAAGATGTTTACTGCTGAAAAAGCAGTGTCAGAGCATGTGAAGGAGGAACACGGCGGAGCCTTCAATGTATTGATAAACCTCGATAAGCAGATTTGCGGATTAACAGAGATACAAAAAAACATATTGACCCATTTATATGAACGAGATGATAACAAAACCATCTGTGAAGCAATGAATATCAGCGCAGCGACTGTGAGAACGCATAAATTTAATCTCCAAAAAGCAAAGCGTGAGGCCAAGATTTTACTGGCATTAATCCAGACTGCGGAAGAAGATCATCTTCCGCCAAATGCGAAGCCAAAGGAGAAAGTGAGCAGCAAGGAAGAAGAACAAAAATCAATGTTTGAAGTAAATTCACTGCATCCATTTTTTACCCAGTATCGATTTAAATAAAGATAGAAGGTGAAGCGCATGACTTTGACAACTGCCAATAACCCCCGATGGAGAAACCACTGGAATCTCGTTCTGTTTATTTTCAGCTTTGTAATAAGTAATCTGGTCAGTGGAATTATCTATGATACGTATGTAAATTATTTACAGGAAGTGGCCGTAAACATTGCGACCTCATTTTGGGCCTTTTATGGATACGCAACCTTTCTCAGTGCGTTTGCTCTATTTTCTGTGCCTAAAATCGGATATAAAAAGCTGTTGTTGTTTTGCTCCGCCACCTGCTGTATCTCGCTATTATCTGTAATCTATCTAAACAGCCCAAAGATATTCTATGTTACCACCTTATTGGCATTGGTTGGACTTCAGCTGCATTACACCATGCTTTCCCCTTATATTGCCACTTATACGGAGGGAATGGGAGAGGCACGGATTAAATGGTATACAAGGACCTACTATATGGGTTATGTGGGATATTTTTTTGCAACTTATCTCGGCGGTGTATTCACTGTCAAAATGTTCTCTATGAGAGCGGACCTTACCTATTCGGCAGCAAAAAAAGCAACAGAGTATATTGCTGCGTTTACTCCGGAATTAAAATCAGCGTATTTGCAGGGGAATAAGGACATTCTGTTAATTACGGCCATCATTTCTGCTATCGCTTTCATTCCGATTTTACTGATTAAGGAAGAAAAAGAAGATTATAGAATCAATGCCGATAAATCGAACAAAAAAAGCATGGTATTCCGTATGCGGGAAATGGCTCAAATTATTCTTAAAAAAGAGGCTGTGATTTATCTGATTTACTTTGCAATGGTTTCCTTTGCAATGGGGCTATTTTCATCCTATTTTACGGTTTATTTAAATCGCAATCTTCATATCGACAAAGCAACCTCATCTCTGTTGGTTTCCATCTCTTATTTAGCGATTGTACTCTTTATGCTATTAGCACCATTTCTTGTCCGGAAGATTGGACAAGTCTATACAATTAGCACGATGCTGATTGTTTCCATCCCCTTTATGCTCATTATTGCAAATGGCGAAAAATTTGGAAGCTATAAGATTGCACTAGTGGGAGTTGCGCTGTTTATGAGAGCCGGTATTGCGAACATCAGCGCTCCGGCAGATAATTCGCTTGCAATGAGCATCGCAGATAAAGATTTAAGGCCGATTTTTGCATCCGTGGTGAATGTCGTTGCGGGTCTGGCAAGTATAGTAAGCGGTTTATTTACGGGCAAGATTCTATTTATGACCCAAGTGGGCTATAAAAATGCTTATTATTTGGCGGCAGGATTGTACTTGATTGCAAGCATTATTGTAGTTGTTGGTTTAAAAAAATATAACAGGATTGATAATTCAGCAGAACCGAAAGAAGAGGTGAAAAATGGTGAATAAGCAAACCGAAAAGTATTCTAAGCTGTTATCGGAATTTAAAGAGACGGTGAGAAATATAGAATATCTCAAGTATACACTGAATTCATTAATTTATTGGGACAAGATTACGAATATGCCAATTAATGGGATTGAATACAGAAGCCAAGTGATGGGTTATTTGGGAGATGAATTGTACCGCTTGCTTTCCGGTAAGCAATTGAAAAAATATATGGATTATTTTAACGGCAACAAACAAAATGATGACATTGTAAATGGCATGGTAGCCAGAATCAAAAGAAATCACTATTATGTTGAAAAAATACCAAAGGATGAATACAGAGAGTATATTTCCTTGATTGCAAATGCAGAGCAGGTTTGGGAAAAGGCGAAAGAAAAAAATGACTTCAAATTGTTTCAGCCATATCTAGAAAGAATTGTCACGAAGTTTAAGTCCTTTGCAGAGTATTGGGGCTATGAAGAAAATCCTTATGATGCACTGTTAGGTTACTATGAAGATGGGGTGACTGTAAATGAGATTGACAAGATGTCGAGCGATCTTAGAGACTTCATTATTAAACTGCTCGATCAAATAAGGCAAAAAGAAGAGGCACATTTAGAGGAAAATCCCGATTTCATGGTTGACTTAGAGCTTGCAAAGCAGAAAGAATTATCGGAATGGATATTAACCGAAATTGGATTTAACTTTGATTCAGGAAGGCTGGATGAAGGGGCCCACCCAACGACACTCGCTTGTTCGCCGGATGACGTAAGAATTGTCACCTCCTATAATGAACAGGATATTCGAACCGGGATTTTTAATGTACTTCATGAGGGCGGCAAGGGATTATACGAGCAAGACATCGATAAAAAGCTCTTAGGAACACTTCTCGCAGAGGTCGCCTCCTTTGGTGTAGAAGAATCGATTGGTAGATTCTATGAAAATATAATGGGAAGAAGCAAAGCATTCAGCACGAAACTTTATGGCAAGCTAAAAGCGCTTTCCGCAGGAGTTGATGCATTTGATGCAGAATCCTTTTATAAATACATGAACCGTGTGAGGCCATCACTCATCAGAATTGATGCAGACGAGCTTACTTACATGCTCCACATCATTATTCGTTACGAAATGGAGAAGGATCTAATCCATGGAAAAATCACAGTAGAGCAATTACCAGAGGTTTGGAATCAGAAATATAAAGAATATCTCGGCATTGAACCAAAGAACGACAGAGAAGGTGTCCTTCAGGATATTCATTGGGCAGCGGGGTATTTTGGATTTTTTCCAAGCTATTTTTTAGCAAATCTGGTTGCCGCTCAATTGGCGGCAATGATGGAAAAAGAGATCGGTCCGATAGAGGAACTAATTTCACAAGGCCATTTGGAACGCATTCATGATTGGCTGGCTGAAAATGTTCATAGAAGAGGTGCAGTTTATAGTACATCAGAATTAATTAAAAAAATTACAGGAGGTGCGATGTCAGCAGAGTACTATATGGAGTATCTTAAGAAAAAATATGATAAAGTGTATCATTTATAAAGGAGGAGAAGAAAATGGGAAATGTCTTTTCGAAGCTAAAGTTAGGCGATAAAATGTCTAAAAACTTTCTGGCAATTTTATTGATTGCAGCAAGTGGGACCATTATTTACGGATTACCGTATTTTAGATATGACTATTATGATGCATATCTTCAAGTATATCATTTGACAAATACACAGATGGGTGTATTTGGAAGTGTTCTTGGAATTTTCGGCATGATTTCTTATTTATTTGGAGGAATTGTTGCAGATAAATTTTCAATCAGAACTATACTGTCATTGTCTCTCATAGGAACCGGAGTTGGAGGCTTTATTCATTTGCTTCCTCTTAATTTCACCGCATTAGTGTGTCTTTATGCCTTTTGGGGAGTCAGCTCTTTATTTGCATTTTGGCCCGCTTGTATAAAAGCAGTTCGCGTATTATCGGACTCTGACGACCAGGGAAAAGCCTTCGGCTGGTTTGAAGGAGCCAGAGGTGTTGCTGCTGCGATTATGGCACCGCTCGCTGTCATTGTATTTCAAATTGGAGTAAAGCAGCTCGATGATGTAACTGGTATGAAATATGTAATCATTTTCTATTCCATTATAACAGTACTGTGCGGAGTCTTAGTGCTTTTCAAGATGGGAAATGAAAAAATTGCGGATGGTGAAAGACTTTCCTTTAAGGACATTGGAAAAGTATTGCGTTTGCCAGCGGTGTGGATTATTGGAAGTGTAACGTTCTGCAACTATGTATTTACTTTATCCCTCTATTATTTTACTCCATATGCTACAAGCATTTTGGGAGCAACCGTAACGTTTGGAGCGACCTTAGCAGCTGCAAAAAGATGGATTAGTCCAATTTCTAATGTCGGCGGCGGCTACTTGGCAGACAGAGTAGGAACCGGAAATTTGCTGCTGGTATCTTTCTTAGTGATGGCGGCAGGGACGGCAGGAATTTTACTCTTACCAACGAATGCCGGCATGATCGCGGCGTTTACAATCTTATTCTTAATTAGTTACTTTTTCTATAATGTAAACTATGCGATGACATGGGCGATGATGGATGAAGGCGGGATTCCTGAGCAGTATTCAGGTACGGCAGCTGGTATCATATCAACGGTCGGATATCTTCCTGAAATTTTCTGCTCATTACTGGCAGGAATCTTAATCGACGGATACCCGGGAGTGACCGGCTATCGTTATTTCTTTGGATTCCTGATTGGAGTATTACTGCTAGGAGCGATTTGTGTACTAGCATGGAAAAAATATTTAGGGGGCCGTCATGACACAAGCACAAAACAAAGTGAAGCAAATTCCTAACTTAATAAAAAACGGGAAAACGCAGCCTATTTTAGATTATAAAGAATGCTTATTTGAAAAGGTATATGTCGAAACGCCGGTGGACACGGATGGCGACGGAAAGCTTGATTTAATTGCGGTGTATCTTCGAAGACCGAAAGAAACGTTAAGTGGTTACCAGGTACCGGCGATCTATGTGGCAGATCCTTATATTATGACTTGTAATGAGGATTGGTATGTGCCGTATGATGTCGATAAAAACATTGAAGCTTTCCCGGAGCAGGAGATAGAAGAAGCGCAGATTGCCTATCACAAGGAAGCGAGAACGGTTGGAGATCCAATCCACAAAAGAGAGACAAAAGGATTTGCAGAAATCGCCCCTACAGAGGAAATTCCATTAGATTGCATTACCGATTGGTATAGCTATTTTAATTCCAGAGGATATGCCTCTGTATTCTGCGGAGGACTGGGAACCCGAGGCTCCGAAGGTCTAACGATATCCGGCTCACAGGAAGAGCTGTTGGCGTTTAAGTCCGTAATAGACTGGCTGAATGGAAGATGCAGAGCGTTTACAAACAAAACGGATAACATCGAAATAAAAGCGGATTGGTGTACCGGAAATGTAGCGATGTCAGGCAAATCCTACTTGGGAACTTTATGTATTGGCGTTGCAACGACCGGTGTAGAAGGATTAAAGACCATCATACCAGAAGCGGCGATTTCCAATTGGTATGCTTATGACAGATATTATGGACTCAATGTACCGCCGTTAGGCTGGCAAGGCGATGATATCACATTACTCTCTAAATATTGCTGCAGCAGGGCGATGGATGAAGAGGATTACGCTACGGTCAAAGATCGATACGAGAAAATCTTAGAATCGATGGAGAACGGACAGGATCGGACAAGCGGAAATTATAACCGATTTTGGGATGAAAGAAATTATCTAAATAAAGTAAACGAAATAAAAGCCTCTGTATTTATCGTTCACGGTCTAAATGATTGGAATGTCAAGATGAATCAATGCATCCCGTTTTGGGACGCAATCGTGGCGGAAAATATTCCGCGAAGGATGATGCTCCATCAAGGGGCGCACATCTATATCCATAATTTAGAGGGTGCCGGCTTTAATGATTTATTACACGAATGGATTGATTATTGGCTGTATGGAATTGAGAATGGGACTGCGGAAATTGAATCAAAGGTATGGGTGCAGAGCAATCTGAATCAAAAAGACTGGTATCAATCTGAGAACTGGAGCCAAAAGGAAACTGAAATCCGATCCTTTCCGATACAAGAAAAGGGTAAAAAGACGTGGCTGGATGACTTATCGCTGACTGCTTTTGTTCGAACAGAGAATAATGAGAAAGCATGGCGTGATGAGATTGCGTTAGGAGAAAATGCAAAAAAGTACTCCTTGAAATATCTTTGGGAGCCTGATGAAGAACTGCGTATCTGTGGAACTGTAAATATTTCTTTTGAAGCTGCGATTGATAAACCTACGGCTATTTTCAGCGCGATGTTGGTCGATTATGGGGAACAGCATCGATTACTGGAGACGCAAGAGGTGGCAAACAAGGACGGAATTGTATGGGGTAAAAATACCCCTGTCGCAGATGAAGTAAGATTTGAAGTAGAAAAAGAGCCTTCTTTATATCGGATTATTACAAGAGGCTGGATGAATGCCCAAAACAGAACTTTTAATTGGAAAAAAGAAGAAATTAAAGAAGGGCAGTACTATTCTTACAGCTTTGATATGGTTCCGATGGATTATACTATAAAAGAGGGACATAAAATAGGTCTGATACTATATGGGATTGATCCGGAAGCGACAGAAAGACCGTTTCTCTCTACTTCGGTAACTGTTGATGAAAAGACGATTCAGGCAAAGCTTCCCTGTATCAAATAAATAGTAAAATGAAAAAAACAGACAAGTCTGTGAGAAATCCTGTAAATAATAAAAATAAGTAAGCTCCTTTATGGTGAAAAAAGTGCCATAGAGGGGCTTATTCTTTCAGTTTAAAAAGAAAAAAGAACTGCCTTAGAGTTGAAAGGCAGTTCTTTTTATTTCGATAAGCTCTTCTTGGAGAGAGCGCTTATTCCGTTTTTGCTTCTGTGGCTTCCTTTGCAGGGGCTTCCTTTTTGACGTCTGCATTTTCTGCAGCAGCTTCTTTTACAGGAGCCTCTTTTTTAGGTTCAGCTGGTTTTACAACCGGCTTTGCGCCAGGCTTTGGAATCATGTGAATGATGTGACGAGGGCAGACCTTTACGCAAGCACCGCAATTTTTACATTTGATTGGATCGATGATTGCATGATTATTTTCCACATGAACTGCGTCAAATTTACAAGCTTTCTCACATAATTTACATGCGATACAACCAACCTCACATACGTTGCGTGTTTCTTTTGCGGTATCACAGGAACTGCATCCTACGAAAACTCTGCTTGTTTTCGGTGCAACGGTAATCAACTGGTTCGGGCATGCCTTTACGCAGGCACCGCAGCCAACGCAGAGATCTCTGTTGACAGTGGCAATCCCGTTGGAGATATCAATTGCATTATAGTTACAGGCATCTTGGCAGTCGCCATAACCCATGCAACCGTATTTGCAGGCACCGTGTCCTTTAAAGAACAATTTGCTTGCAGAACAGCTTTTAAAGCCTTGGTATTCCATATCCGATTTGGTTTTCTGTGCAGTACCGGAGCAGTGCACTGTTGCAACCTGCGGTACGGAAGAACCCGCGTCTACGCCTAAAATAGAGGCGATAGAGGAAGCTGTGGAAGCTCCACCCGGAATACATAGGTTTGCAGGTACATTTTCAGGGTCTGCTGCAATCGCAGCCGCATAGTCGTCGCAGCCTGCATAACCACAGGCACCGCAATTTGCTCCAGGAAGAGCATCTCGTACTTTAACAGCGGTTTCATCTACAGGTACTGCCATAAATTTAGCGGCAAGTGTCAGGATGATACCGGAAATCAAACCGGTAGCAACAACTAAGACTGTAGGTGTAAGATACATTGACATTTTGACACCTCCTTACAGTCCAAAAATTCCATCGATTACGCCGGAAAATCCCATGAAGGATAAGGACACAATCGAAGCGGCAATTAAAACGGATGGTACGCCTTTAAAGCATTCAGGATAATCATTGAATTCAATTCTCTGGCGTACGCCGGCGAAGAGAACCATAGCCAGTAAAAAGCCAAGGCCTGCACCGACAGAATTGATGAGAGCCATGCCAAAACCGTAGTTTCCAGCAAGAGTTTCGTCAATATTCAATACACAAACACCTAAAACTGCACAGTTTGTTGTGATTAAAGGAAGATAGACTCCCAAAGATTTATGAAGAGCAGGGATATATTTTTTTAATACGATTTCTACCAATTGTACAAGAGCCGCGATGACTAAGATAAATACAATGGTTTGAAGGTATCCGATACCGTTTGGTTCAAGAAGCAGCATCTGAATCGGCCAGGTAGCAGCAGTTGCGAGTACCATAACGAAGATTACAGCGCAGCTCATACCGAACGCGGAATCTAATTTCTTGGATACTCCAAGAAATGGGCAAATACCGAGGAACTTAACCAATACAAAGTTATTTGCAAGGACAGCTCCTAATATAACAATTAATACTTCTTTCATTAGTTACAACCTCCTTCGTTCGCTTGGCTGCATGCCTCTGAGGAAGCGCATCCGGCACAACCGTTTGCCTTGTTCTTGCTAGGCTTTCCGTTGGTCAGCTTATTTACAAGAGCAATTAAGCAGCCAAATACGAAGAATCCGCCCGGAGCAAGCACGAAGATTGCCATTGGATCAATCAATCCTGCGGTGATGTTTGCACCAAAGAGCTGACCGGAGCCTAAAAGCTCTCTTGTAGCACCCATCAAGAATAGTGCAAAGGTAAAGCCGATTCCCATACCAATGCCGTCTAATGCGGAATCAATTACGGAATTTTTATTTGCATACATTTCCGCACGGCCTAAGATGATGCAGTTTACTACGATAAGCGGGATGTACAGGCCTAATGCTTTATCGAGAGCCGGCATATATGCTTTCAGCATAAATTGAACGATTGTTACAAAAGTCGCGATAACTACAACGTAGCAAGGGATTCTTACTTTGTCAGGAATGATATTTTTCAAAAGAGAGATAAAAATATTTGAAAAAACCAAAACGACCATTGTGGAAAGACCCATACCGATTCCGTTCATTGCCTGCGTAGTTACGGCTAGTGTCGGACAAGTACCGAGTACCAGTACCAGTACTGGATTTTCTTTGATGATGCCTTTGGTTATAATACCCAATTTGCTTGGTGTGTTTTCCATTATAAAGCACCTCCTAATTCTGCATATTGTTCTAGGGCTGCGTGCACGCCGTTAAAGACTGCATTAGAAGTGAACGTAGCGCCGGTAATTCCGTCAACTTTTGTTCCTTCTCCACCTTCTACATTGGTAATTGCAGTTTGACCCACAAATTTAGCCAAATGCTCCGGTGTCGTTGCCTTTGTACCGAGTCCCGGTGTTTCATTTGATGCGTCAGTTACTTTTACAGCAGTTACTGCACCGTTCTCATCAAGACCAGTCATAACGGTTACTGCACCGCCGAAGCCTTTAAACGCACTCGTGATTACGACACCAGTGCCGTTTGTTGCTTTATATACTTCCGTAACACCGTCAAGAAGCGCAACATCCATTTCTTCAAAACCATCTGCAGAGCTGAGTACTTCAGCACGAGCTGCATCCGCATTCTCTTTGGTGATTTTTTGAATAATGGGGGTAGTTACCTGGTACGTAGCGGCCAAAAGTAAAGTGGCTACAAGACAGATAACAACAAGCACAACAGTTGGTGCAAGATTCTCTTTAAAACTATTGTTTTGCATTATTTGTCACCTCCTGCAGGAATACCGTTTAGCTTCACGCGGGTAAGATTATCAATATGCGGTGTAAGGATGTTCATCAACAGGATTGCGAAAGAAACTCCTTCCGGATAAGACGCATAAAGACGAATCACCATTGTCAGAAGACCACAGCCAATACCGAAAATAACCTTTCCTTTTGTAGTAATCGGGGAAGTTACATAGTCGGTAGCCATAAAAATTGCACCAAGCATAACGCCGCCTGCGAAAATATGGAAGACTGGATCCAGACCCGTTGCTAATGCGAATAAGAACACGGTTCCGATGAAGCATACCGGAATTGTCGGCTCAATTACCTTTTTGATTACGAGGTAAATACCGCCGATTAAAAGTGCAAGTGCACTGACTTCACCGGTACAGCCGCCGATAAATCCTAAAAACATATCCATATTGGAAGGAACGTCCATACCTTTTGCAAACAAACCTAACGGGGTTGCTCCTGTAATGGCATCAGCGGTTTGCTGTGCTTTTGGGAGTACCCAAGTAGTCATTGGAGTCGCAAAGGAAATAAATAAAACGATACGTCCTACGATTGCGGGGTTTACAAAATTTTGTCCAAGACCGCCAAATAGTTGTTTTACAATGACAACTGCAACAAAGCATCCAATAATCGCCATCCAGAAAGGAAGACCGGCAGGTAAGTTATAAGATAATAAAATACCGGTTACAACAGCGCTCAAATCGGAAATGGTATCCGGGCGGCCTAATAATTTTCTGGTAACTGATTCAAATAATACACATGCAGCAACACAAACGGCCGTTAGTGCAAGTGCACGAAAACCGAATACAACCACTTCCATAATCAATGCAGGAATCAAAGCAATGCAGACGTCAAGCATGATGTTGGAGGTGTTGACAGGAGCCACTACATGCGGTGCGGAAGAAACAATTAAGTTTCCGTGTTTCATTTTACCCATTATTTCTTTCCTCCTTCCGCTAATACGAGACTTTTTCCTAATTTATTGATAAAGCTTAATTGTTTTCTTGCAGGACAGACGTAAGTACAGCAACCACAGTCCATACAAGACATAACGTGATAGTTCTTCAATGCATCGACATCTTTTCTTTCAAAAGCTTTGAAAAGAGCGGTAGGCATCAAATTCATCGGACAGGCTTTTACACATCTGCCGCAGTTAATGCAGGCAGTTTCCGTGTTCATATTAGCAAAGGAAGCGTCGAAAGCAAGGATTGCGTTGTTTCCTTTAATAATACATTTTCCGTCATCCGGAAGCGCACGTCCCATCATAGGACCACCCATTAAAATTTTCTTCGGCTCGCCTGTATAGCCGCCGCAGAATTCGATGATATCAATGATTGGAGTACCAATCAGAACCTCTACATTTTTTGGCTCTTTGATTACGTTTCCGTCTACCGTCAGACTCTTGGATACAAGAGGCATACCGGAATCCAGGAATTGCTGGAGCTTTAAAACTGTCGTTACGTTGGAAACAATCACGCCGACATCAGCAGGAAGCTTTCCGGCAATCAGATGCTTTCCGGTGCACTCGTAAATAAGAACACGTTCTGCACCCTGCGGGTATTGTTGCAGTAATTCGCAGACACTGATATTCGGTTCATTTTTTACCAGTTCATTGAACTTTGCAATCGCATCCGGCTTATTTCCTTCAATACCGATAATAGCTTGTTTCAGATTTAAATATTTCAGAATATTTTTTGTGCCTTTTACGATTTCTTCCGCATGATCAAGCATTGTCATGTGGTCGACTGTGATGTAAGGCTCACATTCTGCACCGTTTAAAATCAGAGTATCAACCTCTTCCGGATTTCTTGGGTTGTACTTAATGTGGGTAGGAAATGCAGCACCGCCCAATCCCACAAGACCACAGGCACGCACTGCTGCCAAAAATTCTTCCTTGTTGCTTACAGCAGGAGGAACTACGGTTTCGGCGATTTCCTGCTTGCCGTCTGTTGTGATCTCAATGCTGGTATCAACGATACCTTGTGCAGTCATACCCTTAACAAGAGCGGTGACTTCTCCTGATACACTGGAGTGAATCGGAGCACACATTGGAGCCGCATTGTCTCCAATTAATTGACCAACCTTAACATGATCGCCGACTGCGACCGTTGGCTGGCAAGGCGCACCAATGTGCTGAACCATTGGAATGTACACTTTTTCCGGTACTGGCATCTGAACGATGGTCTGTCCGGCAGTGTTTTTACAATGGTTGACATGGATACCCTTTAGATGTTTTGAAACTGAACTCATAAACTCTCTCTCCTTATCTAGCCTTGTCAAAAATTGTAGAATTTTAACCATTTCCTTCGTAGTTTTGTCTACACTTGAAAAGGTGGAAGACTCTCTGATTTACAGAAATAATATTGGCAAAATCGCATAAGAGCCTACAATAATAAAGAATACACCTATTTCACAATTCTGTAAAGTCCTTTTGTCGAGAAGGCGTGGGGAAAAGCAATACAAATTGTGTTTTTCTATCAAAAATTAAGACGTAAATTAAAGCGGTTGTTTTTATTTAAGAAACAGCCGGTGGGCTGTGGATGGTAGCGCAGCGTAAAATGAAAAGAGAAGCACAGGCTTTTTCCCGAAGATGGCAGTACTACGATGCTATCTTATGCTTTGCATTTTGCTCTTACAACTCTTTTAAAGAGATTCGGAGGCTTTTGGTTTTGGATGTTTTTTCCCGTAATATATCCAGCCGAACAAAAGCGCGCTGACGCAAATCAAGACATAAATCAGGAACAGTGGATTTTGCAGCCCTGCGGTCATGATAAAAAGAGAGCCTGCAGAAGCCAAGAGCGGAAAAACAACACCTTTGATCCGACTTTGTATGATTCCCTTTTTCCACAAGACAAAAACCTGGTAATACAGGAAGATGTATAAAGCATACCCTACAACAATCGCAATTTCTGAGACATCCGAATTCGAAAGAAGATTGTATTTCATCGTCATGTAATGAATGCCCCACCAAACTGCGGTGACAATAAAGCAAAATAGAGAAGAGAGAACCGGAATGTTAGAGCTCTCGTTGATGGTTTTTAATGCTTTTATGGGCAAGGCTTCCTTTAAAGCAAGGGAATAAGGGATTCGTATATAGGCGAGGATAATGCCGTTTACCGTACCCATCACGGAAATTACAACAAAGACCATAAACAGCTTTGCAATGTTTTTCCCAAATAAAGCGTTACAGGCTGCAACTGCGCTTCCGTCTCCAAGCCGCATGACTTCACTCACGTTTAATGCTGAGCAGATGCCGATAAAATAGAGCAGATAACAGGCTAAAATAAACAGCGGTGCCGCAACGAGGGCACGGGGCATATTCTTTTTAGAATCCTTTACTTCATGTGCAATCGCCGTTGCGATAATCCAGCCGTCAAAAGAGTAGGCAATCGGTCCGATTCCTGCAATCCAGCCAAAGGTATCAGAAGATGCGGTGCTTTGAAGCGGCTCTGCTGAAAGTATACGATCAGGGGTGCCGAGTAGGATTCCTGCAAGTGCAATGGCAAACAGCGGAATCAATTTAATGAGCGTAGAAGCATTTTGAAAAAAGCCGCCGATTTTTGCAGAAAGTGTGTTGTATGCAAAACAAATGATAAACCATAAAATACCAATTAAAACCTGTCCGTTCAGACCTAAATTCCAGTTAAAAAGCTGGGACATGTAAATACCGATGACCCATGAAACGACGACAACAAGCGCAGGGTAGTAAATTAAAACTTGAAACCAGCCGAAGGCTGCACCAAAGCGCGGGCTTACAAATTCTTCGGCATACGTGATAAAGCCGCCTGGATTATCCGTCAATCCGGCGAGCTGGCTAATGCTTAAAGAACCAAAAATAATAGAAAATGCAGCAATACAGAACAACAAAATGCCAAGCATTACGCTGCCTTTTGTGTAGATTAAAATGTTGTCAGATTTGAAAAAAATTCCTGAACCGATTACAATGCCGACAATCATTGTGATCGAGGTTGAAAGGCCGTATTGCCTTTTTTGGTTGTCCATCGTTAGCTCCTTCAAAATAAGATTATGATTTTTTACATTCCTATCATATAGAATAGACCTTTTAAGGTCAAGCATCAAAAAGATTGCCTTATCAGGGCGGGAGTGATAAAATAAACAACGAGCTTTTGTTCTTGCATACATATAAAATGTAAGAAAAAAACGAAGAACGGAGTATGTGTTATGAGTAGCAATAAATATAAAGATGACCTTTATCAAAACCGTCCAATAAGGGACTTAAAAGATATGATATGCACTTCTGCGGAATTATATCAGGAGAAGGCGGCGTACCTTGTGAAGGACAAGCCCGGCGGTGTATATCGGCCAATTTCTTTCCGCCAGTTAAAAGAAGATATTGACAGTTTGGGAACTGCTTTTATGGATTTAAAGCTGACTGGAAAAAAGGTTGCACTAATTGGGGAGAACCGTTATGAATGGATTGTTTCTTACCTCGCAGTTGCAAACGGAATGGGCGTCATCGTGCCGCTAGATAGAGAATTGTCTTCGGGAGAAATTCGAAATTTATTAGAGCGCGCTGAGGTGGAGGCGATTATTTTTTCCGCAAAGGTGGAGCACAAGGTATTTGATGCGCTGGAAGGCGTAGAAGGTGTAAATTGTGTTATCAGTATGGATGCGGCGTTTGAAAATAACAATATTTTGTCATTGAAGCAACTTTTGGAACGCGGGAGGAAGCTGATCGCAGAAGAAAACCGCTATTTTATTGATGCGCAGATTGACCCGGAAGAAATGCACATGCTTTTGTTTACATCGGGGACGACCGGGATGGCGAAAGGAGTTATGCTTTCCCATAAAAATATCTGTGCAAATGTCTATAATATGTCCCAATATGTGAATGTAAGCGATAATCAGATTGGGCTTTCTGTTTTGCCAATGCATCATACTTACGAATTTACCTGTCATAACATGACTTCCCTATACCAGGGCTGCAGCATTGCTATTTGTGAAGGACTGAAATATATCGTGAAGAATATGGCAGAAGCGAAAGCAACCGTAATGCTTGGCGTCCCTCTTATCTTTGAATCGATGCATAAAAAAGTATGGAAAAAAGCAGAGGCGACCGGAAAAGCGGATAAGATGAGAGCGGCGATTGCCGTCTCGAAAACACTGAACAAGTTTAACATAAAGGCGGCGAAAAAGCTCTTTAAAACAGTGCACCAAGGATTGGGTGGACATATGCGTCTGCTCATAGTGGGGGCGGCTGCCGTTGACCCGCAGGTAGTGTCTGATTTTAATGCGATGGGGATTACAATGATACAGGGTTACGGTATGACAGAGAATTCTCCAATCATTGCGGTGAACATGGATCGTTATCATAAGGATGCGGCCGCAGGCCTGCCGATGCCGGGAACGGAAATTAAAATTATCGACAAAGATGAAAACGGAGTCGGCGAAATCATTTGTAAAGGGGATTCTGTAATGATTGGATACTATAAAGACCCCGAAGAGACGGAAAAAGTCTTGCGCGATGGGTGGCTTTATACAGGTGATTACGGATATTTTGACAAAGACGGTTTTTTATATATTTCAGGACGTAAAAAAAATGTAATCGTCACGAAAAACGGGAAGAATATTTTTCCGGAAGAAGTGGAATTTTATTTAGGGAAGAGTGATTACATCAAAGAAGTGCTTGTTTTTGGAGAAGAGGACGAGAAATCCGGAGAGACCATCGTCTTTGCTGAGATTGTACCGGAATATAGTGCAATTGAGGAGAAATTCGGAAAACTTTCGGAAGAAGCACTGCGGAAGCTCCTAAAGAAGGTCATTGATGAAACAAATGATGATATGGCGGTATACAAGCGTGTTAAACGCTTTAAAGTTCGCGAAGAAGAATTCGAAAAGACAACAACGAAAAAGATAAAGCGGATTTATAAATAAAAGAAATGGAGAATTTGGAATGGCAGCTGCAGACAATAAACAATGGGCGGTAGCGCAAATAGAGAAAATAAAAAACAGTCCGGATTCCAGAGTTCGCTATCGGGATATCCGACCGATTGCCGATATAAGAGACATGTTTCTTTCCAGCGTGAAGCTGCATGGCGAGCGACCTGCCTTTTTTGTGAAGGACGAGCCCGGCGGACCGTATCGAGGCATCACTTACCGTAAGGCAAAAGAAGATATGGACGCGCTTGGCACGGCACTGCTTTCTATGGGGCTTTCCGGAAAGAGAATCGGCATCATTGGTGAGAACAGTTACCAATGGGCGTTGGCATATCTGGCAGCCGTAAGCGGAGTGGGAATCGTTGTTCCTCTTGATAAGGAGCTGCCGGAAAATGAGCTTCTCCATTTGGTACAGGAAGCGGAGATTGAATGCATTTTTTTCGATAAAAAGTATGAAGCGCTGTTTCGCAGCATGAAAGAGAGTGGGCAGACAAAGCTTTTATTTTTGATAAACATGAGAGGGTTAGAAATTGCGGAAGATACGATTTCACAAAAAAGCCTTCTTGAAATTGGATATAACCTGTTAAAAAATGGGAATCGTGATTTTTTGGATGCAGAGATTGATGCAGAAGCGATGAGCATACTCTTATTCACCTCAGGGACGACGGGACTCTCAAAAGGCGTTATGCTTTCACATAGAAACATTGCAGCAGATTTGATGGCAATGGTCAGCTTGGTTCATATTGTGAAGGAAGATGTCTTTTTTTCTGTCTTGCCAATCCACCATACCTATGAATGCACCTGCGGATTTTTATGTCCTTTATTCTGCGGCTCTGCGATTGCGTATTGTGAGGGCTTAAAATACATTACAAAAAATCTCGTAGAAGCAAGACCCACTATTTTTTTATGCGTGCCTCTCATTTTGGAAAATCTATATAGCAAGATTTGGAAGACGGCAAAGAAAAAAGGTGCAGATAAGAAACTGACAAAGATATTGAAGCTCAATCGTTATACAAAGAAACTAAAACTGGATTTGGCGCCGCTACTTTTGAAGTCAGTGACTTCCGTATTCGGTGGACGATTGCGCCTTTTGATTGCAGGAGGTGCTCCGGTGGACCCGGCGGTCATTGAGGGGATTCAAGGGTTTGGTATCAACTGTCTGCAAGGATATGGCTTGACGGAATGCGGCCCGATTGCGGCATTGAATCCCGATGTGAAGCCCAATGCTTCCTCGGCCGGCTGCATGCCGCCCGGAATGGAGTGTAAAATCGTAGATGTAGATGATGCCGGGATTGGTGAAATCTGCGTCCGCGGAGAAAATATTATGATGGGGTACTACAATAATCCACAGGCTTCCTCAGAAGTGCTCAGAGAAGGGTGGTTTCACACGGGAGACCTGGGTTATATAGATAAGGATGGATTTTTGTACATTACAGGCAGGAAAAAGAATGTAATTATTACGAAAAACGGAAAAAATGTATTTCCCGAGGAGCTGGAGTATTACTTAAATAAAATTCCGTATGTAGAGGAATGCCTCGTGTCAGGCAGACTGCGGCCAGAGGATGGCGAGACGGTCATTTTTGCAGCGATAAAACCGGACTATGAGGAGCTGGAAGAGGTCCTTGGAAAAGACTTTGAACAGGAGCTGGCACAGCAACTGATTTGGAAGAAGATTGATGAGTTAAATAAAAAGCAGCCCATATATAAGAGGATACACCGGATGGAACTGCGTGAAAATGAATTTGAAAAAACGACGGCAAGAAAAATAAAAAGATATGCACAAGCAAATCACTAGGAGAAGTAAATGAGAACATTAAAGGTAGCGATGATTGGTTTTGGAAATGCAGCCAGAGCCTTTGCAAAAATTTTGATAGAAAAACAAGAATCGATAAAAAATACGATGGATTGTGATATCCGCATTGTTGCAATTACAACAGGAAGCCGTGGAAGTTTGGTTTGTCCAGATGGGATTGATTTAAAGGAAGCTTGTCGGCAGATTGAGGAAGCCGGTTCTTTTGACCCTGCCTCGAGCCCTATTTCTGATTGGTCCTCTATGGAGGTTGTTCAGAACGGAGAATACGATGTGATGCTGGAAATGACGCCGCTTCAAATTTTTACAGGACAGCCTGCGATTGATCATTTGAAATATGCAATGCAAAGAAAAAAGCATGTCATTACTGCAAACAAAGGGCCGATTGCATGGGCGTTCCGACAATTGAAAGAACTCGCAGCGCAGCAGAATGTCTGCTTTTACTACGAAACAACGGTAATGGATGGAACACCGGTTTTTAATTTGGTGGAAGATACTTTAAAATTTTGCAGAGTGACAGAAGTCAGCGGTATTTTAAACACTACAACCAATTTCGTATTAGAAGAGATGGCAAAGGGAATCTCGTATGAAGCTGTTATGGAGGAAGGCAGAAGACGGGGCTTTGTGGAAGCAGATCCCTCTTTAGATATGGAAGGGTGGGACGCAGCAGCGAAGACGACGGCACTTCTGAATGTACTCATGGATGCTGATATTACCCCAGAAGACATTGACCGGAGCGGCATTACGAATATTACAGAGAAGGAAATTAGAGAGGCAGAGAAAAGAGGCTGCTGCATCAAATTGTTCTGCAGGGGCGTCGTGAGCGGTGGAAAGGTAGTTGGTACTGTAAAGCCGATTGAAGTACCTCTTGATGAATTGCTGGCGCATATTGACGGAACCTCAAGTGCGGTTTCCATTACCACAGATTTAATGGGGAAATTAACAGTCGTAGAGCATAATCCCGAGCTGTTGCAGACCGGATACGGGATTTTCAGCGATTTAATTCGAGTGATTGATTATAGCAAATAGGCGATTATTGTCAAATAAGGGTATTTAAAAGCATTTTCTTTGCAGAGAAAATGCACAAAAAGAGCAGAGAGTCTCCTTAAAATAGGAAGCTTTCTGCTCTTTGATTTATGAGTAATGATGTTTTTCAGTTTTCTATGAAAAGCTATTTTAAATAACATAAAGTGACAGAATCTAAGCATTATCGGCTAAATACGATTTACGATTAGATGCAGCGGATTGTTACATTTTTTGAATTTGTTAAGAAAAGCAGGGTGGTATAGCAGATGTCAAATTCCAAAATACTGCCAACTTGCAAGTTATCTGTGTTGTCCTCGATGTCGATAATTGTATGATCTGAGCTTCCACCTAAAATCTCAATCTTGTCTGTACGCGGAAGAAGCTTACTGAGATCGCATGCATCGAGTTTACCAAGTGCAAGCAATGCTCTCTTACGGATACCGCGGTCTTTATATTCACATATATTACCAAAGGCATCAATGAAGATTTCGCCTACAGGATAGGTCGGTTTATCTTTGACTTCAATAATCTGTGCTTTTAGTGTAAAAGTATCCATATTTAAGTAATTCATGTCGTAGCCCCAATCTGTTTGCAGATCATAGGCCAATATGATACCTTCTCCGATGCGTAGGTGATTGATTCGCTTTGGCATCGTACCGTCGTGGACCATTGTAAAGGAGCTGGTGGCACCGCCAGAAATTACTTCAAGCTCTCTGGAAATAGTTTCCTCAATCTTCTCTGCAACTTCAATCAATTCGTTCATCTTTTCCGGAGTTGGTTTGATGGAACCGTAACAGCCTAAGTTTGTGCCAATACCTAAAAGGTGAATATTCTCTAAATCCCGTTCGATATGCAGTGCAGCCTGCGCCATTTCCTCTTTATCCCAAAAGCCTTCTCGCAGGTCACCCATATCCGCCATCAGAATAATATTGTGTTTTTTATTTTGACGCGCACATTCTTCGTTTAAAGCATCGATTACGGAAATCTCGCTTTGCAGGCTGTAATCTGTCAAGGATACGAGTCTTTCCAATTCAGAAGGCATCGCAATCCGAATCAGCATAAACGGTCCTTCAATTCCATGATTTTTAGCATCTTCAATTTGCTCAAGGCGAGAAGACGCGATATAACGGCAGCCTCCGAGCTTAAATTGCTCTGCAAGCTCAGGAATGCCATTAAACCCTTTGATTACACCGGCAACTTCGATCCCGGCTTCGGCACAGCGGTTTACTACTTGCTCAACGTTGTTTCTTAATTTTTTTAAGTCAATCTCTAGCAATGGATATTGCTTTGCTGTTTGTACCATATTTTAATCCTCCAGCTTGCGTTGTTATTTTTTGAAAATGCTATTGTGTATTATCATACAGGATTACGGAAATTGTTACAATATTTTGTAGAATATTTCTCGCAGAATAAATTGGGATTTTCTATATTTTGGAGTGGAAATACAAAATGAAGGTGATAGAATAAAGAAAAAGATTTTTGATTGAAAAAAGAAACGGAGAGATTCTATGTATCTCATAAAGAACACAGTTGTAAATCCTTATTTTAATTTAGCGGCGGAAGAATATTTTTTAGAACAGCCGGAGAAGGAAGTGCTGATTTTGTGGCAAAATGAGAGGGCTATCGTTGTGGGGCGAAATCAGAATACAATGGCGGAAGTAAATTCTGCATATGTAAGAGAGCAGGATATCCCTGTTATTCGCAGACTCAGCGGTGGGGGGGCGGTGTTCCATGACAGGGGGAACATCAATTACACCATCATTCAAAAAGAGAATGGAAGCTTCTTTTCGGATTATAAGTTTTTTACAGAACCGATTTGTGCATTTTTAAAAACGTTAGGAATCGATGCGCAGCTCTCCGGAAGAAATGATTTGCTGATAGACGGAAAAAAATTCTGCGGAAATGCGCAGGCGAGAAGGAATGGAAAGATAATGCATCATGGCTGTATTTTATTTTCCGCAAATGTCAAGGAGCTTGCAGCTTGCTTAAATCCAAGCCCTCTGAAAATGGAGAGCAAAGGAGTGAAATCAATAAGAAGTCATGTGACAAATATTTCGGAGCATTTAAAATCGCCTATGACAGTCGAGGATTTCTTTCATAAGCTCTTTCAGTATTTTAGAGAGAATACTTCAGATATAGAGGAAGCTTACTTGACAGAAGAGGAGTACAGGGCAATCGATAAGCTGGCTGAACAAAAATACGCTTCGTGGGATTGGAATTATGGGGAGTCTCCGGACTATACTGCAAAGAAAGCACGCAGATATGAGTTTGGTACAGTGGAAATTTATTTTTCTGTTGAAGCAGGGATTATTAAAAAAATAAAAATTTATGGAGACTTTTTTGGGGTAAAGGATATTTCTAAATTAGAAGAACGATGTCTGGGAGTAATCCATAAAAGAGAAGCATTTCAAGAAGTATTTAAATGTTTTCCGATTGAAGAATATATCTGGGGTATGGATACCGTGCAATTGATAGAACTGCTCTTTTGAAATAGAAAGGGTCGTTTTGTGAGTGTTATACGAGGAGGAATTATTATGAAGTACGAGGTGTTTTATTTTACAAGAACGGGTGTAAGCAAACGAGTTGCAGAAAAAATTGGAGAATTACTTTTGTGTGAGCCGATTGAAATTACAGATGATATGGATTGGAGCGGGGCAAGCGGATTTTTGAAGGGCGGCTACTATGCTTCACGAAAGAAATCGGTTCAAATAAAGCTTTCCAAGCCATCGGAGGGGAAGGATATTTTGGTGGTCGTAACTCCTTTGTGGGCAGGAAAAATCGCACCTGCTATTGATGCTTTCTTAAAAAAACAGGATCTGAAAAAGGTTCACTTAGTAGTTACTTCTAGCGGAAGTACACTGAAAGAACGGCAGGGGTATTGTTCCATTACAGATATTGTAAAAAACAGAAATGACGAAGCGGAATGCATTCAGACATTAGTGAGTAAATTGACAGAGTAATCAAAGCATTGAGAAATAAAGCCGGTAAAAAAGCCTTAGCTGAAAGAATCAACTAAGGCTGGAAAGGCGGAATATAGAAAAGCTTGTATACTTGCTTTAAACGAGCATTGGGATGGTCAGTGCTGTGCCTGATAGCAAGAAATAACAGTAGTAGAAGCAGTTCCACCGGTAATGACAAAGCGAGCATATTTTAAGAAATTTGTCACAGGGATGATTTGGGCGGTATCATGAATGAGGGCAATGCTATCCCCGGTGTCCTCTACCCAGTTTGTGCCGTCAGGGCTGACTTGAACGATAAGAGTAACGTCTTCATCGGAGCCAGTAGTTCCTGTATTTTTAATATACCAGTTATACGAGGATTCTTTTGAGATATCCTGCGCATCGGATTCGACTGTGGCACCAATTGCGATTTCTTTCGGCGTAAGAAGTGTACTGCTTCCGAATGAATCCGCATTCGTGAAAACAAGATCATTTTGAACCTTACCGATTATATTTTCTCCGGCAGCGAGTCCGACTGTTAAAGCAGAAGCACCATTGACGATTTTAACGTCATTTGTGATGGTGCCGAGTGTATCAACAGAATCGAGAGCGCTGTCAG
>CAUQTI010000026.1:0-39966 GCA_963521065.1 uncultured Anaerovorax sp.
GTTTTAATGGTAAAAATAAAAAAATTTCAATCCACGCTCTCCCTACGGAGAGCGACGTCCACTATCATTATCAGGTATATTCAGCTTCGGCAATTTCAATCCACGCTCTCCCTACGGAGAGCGACGATTAGGTGTTTCTCCTATAATTTCAACTGATGCTGATTTCAATCCACGCTCTCCCTACGGAGAGCGACATGGGAATACAGAAATAAGTTTCTTGGAGAAGATATTTCAATCCACGCTCTCCCTACGGAGAGCGACCATCGGGTGACGGCGACCACCTAAAACGCCTAGATGATTTCAATCCACGCTCTCCCTACGGAGAGCGACTTTTCAAATGTTTCAGCTACATCTAAACTTGTTAATTTCAATCCACGCTCTCCCTACGGAGAGCGACTGCAAAATAAGGCAAAATCACGCTTTTATATTACATATATTTTATTATTAGTATATATATTCCAGTAATTTTTTACCTTATTTTTAATGATAAGTATTCTTTTACATTTAATCTTGGTGCGAATCTCCCGGGATTTTCTGTTAGCTTGGCATTCGCACCGCTTTTTAAAGCATGAGCACACCTTCCACATCAAAAGACGGTTTTGCTCCTACATGCTCAATTTTTTCTTTATAATTTTTCCCTAGATAATAAAAGCGCAGGCTGTCTTTCCCCGGATCGATGATACTCTCCAGCTTATATTGCAGGGTCTTCATTTTCGCAGGGTCAATTACACACTCAAAAACGGAATTTTGAACACGCTGTCCATAGTTCACGCATTGCTTCGCCACTTTCCGAAGCCTTGTTTTTCCTGCCGCATCCTGTGTATTTACATCATATGTAATCAGCACAAACAATTTTCTTCACCTACTTCCATAAAAATGGCGGATACTCCTCTAAATCTCCTCTGATATAACGAGCCAGCAGCATTGCTTGAACATATGGAACCAATCCCCACGGTATCTTTTCTGACAAAAATGGATGGGTAATCATTTCCTGTTTTCTGCTCTGCCACGCATTCAGGACTTTCTTTCTCGCTTCATCGGTTAGTAAAATTGCGCCGTTTTCCTTTTTCATAAAATCCGTATTTGTAACTTGTTTTTTATTAATCAGAGAAATGACAAAACGATCGACCAAGACAGAACGCAATTCTTCCATCATATCCAATGCTAGAGAAACACGCCCCGGCCTGTCCCTGTGTAGAAAGCCAATATATGCGTCAAAGCCTACCGCTTCCAAGGCGCTTGCTACATCGTGCGAAAGCAGGGTATAGAAAAAGGAGAGTAATGCATTTACATTGTCAAGGGGAGGCCTTTTATTTCGGTCCTTGAAGAAAAAAGCATCCTTCTGCTGTAAAATCAAATCATCCACAACAGAAAAATAGACCGTCGCAGATTTTCCTTCAAAGCCTCTCAGCTGCTCCAAATCTTCACAGGGAACCTCTTCCTCTTTTCCGCGAATGATATTCAAATACCGGCTCAATTGTTCCGACGCACCTTTCAGCTTGTCTACATCAAGGCGCATCGGATAATCACGCGCCGCACGCTCTAAAATCCATTTTGAATTATAAATTTTTCCGAAAATACAGTTTCTTGCAATTGCAAGGCAAGCTTTTTCCTCCTCTGAAATTGCATATTGCATCTTCCGAAGCACTACATTTCCCTTGCTCATTCCAACGACACGAGCGAGAAAGCGCCCATGCCTCGTCATAAAACAAAGACCGATGTTCCTATCTGCACAGGCGCCCATTAAGGCAGGACTTGCTCCTGTATAGCCAAACGTCACAATGTTTTCTAAATTATGCAAGGGCACTCGCCCTATGGTCTCGCCTTCTTTTTGTACGGTTATCGTTTCCCCATCCAATGACAAATACGCATCCAAAGTCGTAACGTATAACGTATTCAGGAGTTTTTTCAATCCCTTATCCTCCCTTCAATATAGCTCGCCACAGAAAGCGTTCCGCACAGCTTCGGCAAACAGAGATTTTCGAGTGAACACGCCTTGCAGCTTTTTCCCATCTTTACTTTCGGCGTATGACGTCTCTCGTACAAATTGTGCATTTCAAGCGAGATTTCCCTTATCTTCTGCCGATATTCTTCACTCAGTAAAACCTCCTGCCTGCGCTTGATCTCGTCATAATAGAGATAGGCCTTCTCAATTGTGCAAGCCAGCATCTCTTCCAAGCACATGCACTGAGCTACAAGCTGCAAAATGTCTGCATCGTGTTCCTTTGGACGCCCTCGTTTATATTCAACCGGTACCGGAATAAACAAGCCCTCTCTTCCAAACAGAGAAATTCCGTTTTTATCCTTTCTGAATTCCACTATATCACAAACACCACGCATTCCCAAGGTTCTTGAAAAAACAGTGATACCTCTTGACACAATTAAATCTCCGCGCGATTCCTTTATCGTTTCGTCATGTGCCCGTTCATGCAGATGCTCTCCTTCAACCGTTCGTACATTTTCATCCCACTGCTGTTCAATGTGAATGAGCGCCCATTGTCTCTTGCAAAAGATAAAGTGCTGGATTCCGGAAATAGAGAGAAAGTCTTCTTCGTTGTATTCTTTCATCAGTCAAACCTTTTTTTAATATCTCTACCAATATTAAAATCCTTCGTATTCCTCGCAGCTTAAGCCCTCTAAAGGTAATAATTCAATTTCATAATCTCCTATCCATCCCCTTGGTTCATCTGCTGCCAACTCTACTTTTAAAGAATCATGTACTTTTGATGCAGGATATTGTCCAATTTTGTTATTATGTCTCCACCAATACAACTTTTCTAACGTCATAGAGCCTTCCGGCCGTGCGGAGGAACAATCATTCACAAACAAGGTCTGAATTGCTTCTCTAATCTTCTCTGCATCCGCTTCTGTAAATCCAGTCTTTTCTGCCAGCTGTACATTGATGCTTCCTTTCAATATGTATAACCCAAAATCCACACGATGTTTCATCCCCATGGTATCTGAACTTTTTTTGCCGGCATCTTTCGTTTCATTGTTTACACTTTTCGTAATCTGCGTACTTGTTATATCCACAGTATCCACACTAAAAGCAGGTTGAATCGAAACAGGCCCACGAATTCCTACTGATACACCGTCACCCTTTCCTTTTTCACCAGTGAATGCAAATACTTGTCCAAAACTACGAACATCAATCCATGCCTCACAAGCAACCTTTGCATATGCATCCTTATCTTTTTTCTTTTCCACCGCTTTTAGCGTTTCATTTGCGTCTGCTCTGGCACGCAAGCTAGTCAGTCCGTCTAAATTCCGATCGTCAGATTGAACAAAAACATTTTCTCCTATATCCATCAGACGATTCCGAATCTTACGCTTTATGCATACATCAGAAATTTCACCTAATCCCGTATACGTTTTTCTTGGCTGATTTCCATTCAACGGATCTCCATTGGGATTTGCATTCTTGCAAGAAATAATGGCTGCAAAATCAATTTTATTTTGTAATAGTGTCATCGTCGGTTCCTCCTTTATCTGCCTGTTCTTGTTTTGTAAACATATAATTTTTTTGGGCATAAAATCCCAACGCCATTCTCCCATCTAAATTTTTTGCTTCTGCAAATTCATCTGGATCAATTTTATCTGAAATCTCCCCAAGCATTTTTTGATACCTTTTTGACGTTTCACCAAGCTTTATAATATAGGGAACCAACGCTTCAGAAATAATTTTCCAGGTTTGATTCGGATGCTCTCTGAACTTCGTAAAATAACGCATTGCATTTGTTGTCCTGATATTTTTCTTCCCTTGTGCATCCTTTGGTGTGCTTTCTGATAAAGCTGACCATTCAAGTACATCTGCCACTGCTAATAATCGACCGCATTGGTACTCTAAATCTTTTTTTTCTGTTTGTAGCTCCACAGTCCATTCCTCCTTATTCTTCTCCTCTAAATACTTCTTTACCAGAGAGCAGCAAATACTTAAGACAGTCTCCCAATTTCCTTTATTTTCATAATTTTGTGGATGGCAGGCATTTCTGTATGCTGCATTGACAATATCATAAGGAATCGCTGCTCCATCTGTAATACAATGCCAAATACGTTCTACCGTTGCAGCAGACAGCTTATCATCAATCCCATGCTCTGTCCCAAATGCTGCTCTTGCGATTTCCCTTGCTGCTGGTGCTCCGTAAAAAGTAATCCGCTTTTTCTCTTTATTAAAACGATACCGGTGTTTCCACGCACAACCTGTATGCCATTTAATAACTCGCTTCATTAGTTCATTATATAAAAGCTCACGGTAAAAAGTAATTGCCATACGACCGGTTGTCGCTGCATCAATACCCATTATAACGACCGACTCATGACTTTCTAGGTCAAGCTCTCCAATGCTGCCTAAAGCCCTTTGAAAACGACTTGCAAACTCTGTCCCGACAGCTAATTGCTTTTCGTCTTCTTCACCAGTGAAATCTAAACTGTCTTCCTCCAGGGTCGGAACAGCATATCCTTTTGGGTTCCATGATATAAACACCTTCGTTCCATACCGCCGTCCATTTCTTCCAATTAAAAATTTCAGTGCATTGTGGGCCTTCTGAGAAACGTCATAGCTCACGCAAACTGCATCCTCCCCATTTAAGAAACGGCCCCGATAGGTAAAGCCTGATTGATCATTTGCCGAAATCAATTTTGCCTTATCTCCGGTATTTCTTATCTTATTTGGGTGGTTTACTGTACAAGAAACCTCTTCTCCTGTAACGTAACAGCATTTTTTATCTGTACGTATACTTTTATAGTACGCAATATAATCCTGCTGTACTTTTCTATCCTGCCATAATGCCGTTTTATTATCGACTCCACTAACTCGAAAGCGCACAAACGCATCACTTTGAGACCCCTGAATTACTTTAAATATTTCAGGAACATTTTCTTTTTCGTTCCACTTTTCAATTAGCTTTCCCTCACTGTCACAATAAAGGATTCCCTGTTTTATTAAATCTCGTATCAAGGTGCCCTTTTCTAGATACCTATGTAAAATATCAACTTTTTCGTTTTTATAAGGAGAACTGCACCAAGCATTTAGTGCAAGCATATATTCTTCATGAAATGATTCTCCTTTTGTTCCTCCACAAGCAGTATAATCACCGGCAAGATACTGTAATTTATCCATTAGAGGGTGATTTACAGGATGCGACCCAGAGCGCCCCGCAGAAGTATCCGTACACGGAACCACGGTTTCCGCATCCTCTTTATTGACTACAGAAGCGGTAACAAAATCACCATCGCAGTCAATTGTTACCTCTATCTGTGCTTTTTGCGTGGTATGTGCAATCGGAAGAAGGCCGATATCCTCTTCAAGCTCGGACAAATGTTCATAGGTCTCACATAAGACACTGATCCAACTCATCGCAACCCCTCCTCATAGCCATCCAACAAGCCTTTTTCTTCCGTGCCACTGAAATTCTTTCCCGGTAAAAAGCTCTTCATAGATGATTTATAAATCGTTCGTTCTACAGGGCATTCCTCCGGTTTACAAAATTCAATCACCCCGTTGATCATCTTCGGTTTCCAAAAACGTACCTTCAGCTTATTTTCACCATTATCGTCAGGATAAGAAAATCCATAAAATTGTAATCCAAAATCCATCGTGCCGTAATCATCATAGTAGCCTTTTCCTTCTTCAAATGCACGAGGCTCTACATAAGCAGCACATTCTCGGGTTCCCAGGAAAACATCACGTCGCCCCCCTTTTTCGAGACATCTTTTTGCAATAAAATAATGTTTGTTCTCATTATAGTCTTGAATCAAATCCGGTCGATTCACATTTCTTTCAAAATGAGCCTTTACGATATAATCCACGTCAGTTAAATAAGTATAAAACGATAAGTCATTTCCTCCTCCATAATGAATTGGTCGAACCCCTTTCGATTCTGTACAAATTGGTTTCATCACCCGTACTTTATCAATACGCCATTGAATCGTCGGTTTCCAATAGATAGATTCTGTAATTCCTACCAGTGCTTGCTGCGTAGGGATAAATAATGTCATCTTTTCACCACCGATTCGAGTTAATGGGTCCGTAAACAAGGCATTGCGCCCGTACACACGAAATGTAATTGCATTTTCCATAAATGTTTCTGCTTAAACTGCTTTATAGCTACCCAATCCCCCTTTCTCAGTAACTATAAAACAGCTTACCATCCTCCTTTCTTGTATGTATAAATTTATTCAATGAATATAATATATAATTTATAAAATCTATTGTCAATAAATTAGTATTTTTATTTTCTGATTTATTTAAAAAAATCAAAACCATCTTTCATATGAAATTTCTATTGAAATCCCTAACCAGCATTTTCCTATCGAAAATCTACGCTGCAGCCTTTCCTTTCTTCAATAAATATGATATATTTATTGAGTCGTTGCAGAGCAACGTGGATTGAAAAAATGAATATAATATATTTGGGTAGTAATGGCCCTCGTACGCTTACCCCGTATGAGGGCCATTACTTTAATATCCACAAAAATTCTGCTTTGCATTTCCGTCTTTTACAAGCCCTAATTTTTCATCATAAAAGCCTTCCTTTAAAATTAGAATCTCTCCGCTAAGATCTGTCACAATCCCTCTATTGTTTGCTAATTTATCAAAGTCACTGTTTGATATATTTACACAAAAATGCCTTATCTTTTGCATAATCTGAGACCGCTCTTTTATTCCATTTTTTCCAAGTACACCTGCAATTAATTCTTTCCCCTTCTTATAAGGAACCAGAATGGATTGTGAATATTCGTCAATTACACGAAAATGCCTCGCTGCTGTTCTAAAGGCAAAATCTAGGCTTAATTGACAGCTTTCACGCCCATATTTATTTTGATATGCCATTTTATTACCCGAATTTGAAAGCATCTTAAAAATACTTGTTTTTAATTCCTTAACAGGATAGTCCATCTGTTTTTCAATATCCTCATCTGCATAATAGCTGTCAAAATATTTTTTAATCGCACTTGGTGAAAGTAATTCACCATCAAATTTTTCGTTATTTTTCCTGAATTCATTCAAAACTTCTCTCGTATGCTTCTCTCCCAGCTCAATTACTTTTAGCGATCCAAGCTTTTCTTCTTCTAATTCAATAATATATGTATTCTTTATCGCATGCTCGCCGTTTCGATTTCCTCTTCCACATGCCTGCGCAATGGAATCTAAGCCCGCAAGGTGACGAATAACGCATTCAAAGCTAATATCCACACCCGCTTCAATCAACTGTGTACTGACACAAATAACTTTTTTACCCCCCTCAAGTGCAGCCTTCATGTCATCAATCGTATCCCCACGATGCTCCGGACAAAGATTTGTACTTAAAAAATATAAAATAGAATCTTCATCCATGTTACGACTCCGCAGTTCTTCATAAATGTCTCTCGCTAAATTCCTTGTATTTACAATAATTAGAACTGACTGATTTTCCAATATCTGCTTACCTGCAAGGCCGCCTAGCTCAGTTATTGTCATCTTTCCATTTTTCCGAAAGTCTATCACATTCATGCGCTTGAATGCATGGAATTTACCGAGCACATCTTGAATCATTTCGCCGTCTATTTGTATGGAATGCCGTTGTAAGCTCTCTAACGAGGGCTGGGTTGCTGAACAAAGAATGATGGTATCCCTGCATTCTCTGCAAAGAAAATTTATGCTCTCGTTAAACAAGGAAATACATTTAACTGGTAATGCTTGTACCTCATCAAAGATAATAATCGCATCGGTTAAATTATGAAATCTTCGGATACTCTGCGTACCTGAAGCAAAAAATGTATTTAAAAATTGGACCATCGTAGTAAAAATAATCGGGGAATCCCATTGCTCTGTCAATAGGCGGTATTTGCTTCCAAACTCATCATCAGTCTCCCTAATTTCTAGTGACTGTTCCTTTAAATCTTTTTTTAAACAGCTCTTATCCTCCACGATTACGTTGGAATGATGCTCTAACAAATTATCACCTGCCTGTAAGGCTTCTCTCACTTGTTTTGCATTTTGCTCGATGATTGTGGTGAATGGAAGAACATATAAAATTCTCTTTTTTCCATTTATTTGCGCATGGTCAATCGCAAAGCGAAGACTGGAAAAAGTTTTTCCACTACCTGTAGCTGCCGTTAATGTATAGATTCCACTTTGCCATTTTGCGCTCTCTTTACATTCCTGCCAAACAATTTGCCGTAAGGACCTGATCTGTTCCCGCATGACACTGCCTGTTTTCTGATTTTTAAATTTTTCTTCCTGAACAGCCAACCTATCACTGAACAATTCCCAAAGTTGATTCCGGTCAAATTCTTTTTCTGATTGCTCTTCCATAAACAAATAGGTGTCATACCGATCTGCATCAATTAAACAGCTATAAAGGTATTTTGTAAGTAATTGCAATGAAAAAGCTTTCCTTACTTTTTCTTGCTTATTATTAAAATCTTTTAATTCTTGAATTGCTTCTTCAAATAAGGAATCTAATTTCTCGTAACTGCAAACGCACTCCAAAAAACGTTCTAAGGCCTGCTCATAAGCACTATCTTTATCCTTTATTCGTGTTAGCATCTTTGTATCCAAATTCAAAGAAATAAAATCCTGTAATCCACCATGATGATAGCATATAATCATGGAAAGAATCTCCGCAGTTACCTTTCTATTATCATTTCCGTTGTGATAACGATCCCATATCAATACTGCTCCGTGCCGTCCATGATCGACAGTCTCATTCTTCAAAACCGCCTTATATTCGCCTCTTTTCTGTTCTTCCACGGATTTCATAAAATAATTATAAAATTCATCCGTAAACTTGCCCATATCGTGAAGCCACCCTGCTAGTTCACAAAAATGCTTGAATCCTAGCACTTCCCCATATATTCCACACATTCGTGAAACATTTGCAAGATGCTTCTTGACTGTCTGATACTTTCCATCTTCCTCACGGTAATGTGCCGGAAACTCGCATTCTATATTTCCCAATTTTCTATATCCTCACTTTCTCTAATGCGTCCCATCTTCTCTGGTATGTGCGATGAACTCTGTATATTCTTTCATTTCGTCCAAAATCCCCCTATATCCTCATTTTATACGAAATATTTTAAAAATTCAATATTTATCAATATTGTTTAATTGCTTTAAAAAAATATCAAATATTTATTTTTAAATGTTTTAATCGCTAGACAAACGCTACTCTTTCCTTCACTAATTAGTCGATATTCTTCTCTCCATTACCCTTCATACTTTTTCCGGCTTTCTTTTTAAAATAAATTTCTGTAAGCGACCTCTTCATTTTTTTCGCTATCCTCTTCATGAATGCTATCAATCAGAGTGTTTTTCCTGCGCCGTTCAGCTTTCTGCTTCGTGCATTCATTGCATTCTTCTTCGTCTTTAATCTGAATTGCACCAACGGTAACAGCACCTACTACCACGATTTTCACAAGCTTCTTGACCCCTCTTTTTACACGTTTCTTGTCCCGTGTCCGTATTCCTTCTGCAATCTCGCCGCCCTGCGCAGCTACTGTCTTAATATTGCTTCCGACGTTTCCAATGACCGACAGCCCTGCTTCCTTTAATTCATCCTTTCCACAGCAGATTTTTTCCGTTTTTTTCTGAACGGCTCCGGAAAGAACTTTTGCCGTACCACTTGCCATCCCCCCTGCAATCTTGCCTGTCAAGATCGTTGAATCGACGATGCTCTCTCCAATTTCATCCACTAATCGCTTACCGCTCATTTTTCCAATGAAAGAAACCGTCCCTCCAATGACACCTCCAACTACAGCCCCTGTGATAATCCCCGCTTTTTTTATTTTACTCATTCCCATTATCCTCACTTTCTCTTTATATAGACGCTAAGTTTCGCCTTTTTATTGCACCTTTCTCACATTTAAGAAAAAATTTACATTCTTTTTTATATTATACAACTTTTCCTCTTTACAAACCCACTATTTTTGTTGTATAATAATTCTTGCAGTGCGAAAGCATGCGCCCATAGCTCAATTGGATAGAGTAGCGCACTACGAATGCGAAGGTTGGGAGTTCGAGTCTCTTTGGGCGCACCAAGAACGGTTACAAAAGTAACCGTTCTTTTATTTTTAAACAAGGAAGCAAGAAAAACAATGTCGAAGGATTTTCAGAGTAAATGAGTAAAATGGTATTTCGCTCGATAAGGAATTCTATAAGATATTCTTTATGATATCGCATCTGTGCTTGATTGCTCCTGCGGAATTGCAGGAAAGGTCATTGCTTCTTTTTCACTGCATATTTAGCTATTGATTCAAATTAAATAATATGATATGCTATTGAAATCACATCGGAGGACTTGTAATCGCTTTTACAACGGTTGGATAAGATGTCGGGGGCGCCCGCTATCTTACGGCCGTTTTTTTTATGCATTTTTTTAGAAAAAAGGAGAAAAAAGAAGATGGAACAAACAACAAACTTTACAGAAGGGAAAATTTTATCGCCATTAATAAAGTTTTCCATCCCTATTTTATTAGCCTTATTTTTACAAGCGATGTACGGCGCCATTGACTTAATGGTGGTAGGACAATTTGGCGATGCCACAGGGGTATCTGCGGTTGCTACCGGAAGTCAAGTAATGCAAACCATTACCGGTATCATTACCGGACTTACAATGGGGATAACGATTCTAGTCGGACAGAAAATAGGCCAAAAAGACAGGAAAGGTGCTGCCGATACAATTGGTACTGCGATTCTTTTATTTACTGTCGTTGCAGTTATTCTGACAATCACTATGCTGTTTGCAGCAAAACCTATGGCAGCACTCATGCACGCACCAGAGGCAGCGTTTGAAAAGACAGTAGAATATATCCTTGTCTGCTCCTCCGGTATCATTTTTATCGTGGCATATAATGTAATCAGCGGTCTTTTCAGAGGACTTGGCAATTCAAAGCTTCCTCTCCTATTTGTCGGCATTGCTTGTATTATGAATATTATTGGAGATTATGTGCTTGTAGGATTATTTCACCTTGATGCCAAAGGTGCCGCACTTGCCACTGTTTTTGCACAGGCGACCAGCGTTATTCTCTCCATCGCCATTATCAGAAAAAAGGGGCTTGGCTTTCCCTTCAGCAAAGAAAATATTAGTTTTCACGCGATGGCCGTTAAAAATATTTTACGCTTGGGCTCCCCCATTGCTTTGCAAGATGCACTCACCAATATTTCTTTTTTAATTATCACTTCCATCGTCAACGCTATGGGGTTAATCGAATCGGCGGCAATCGGCGTCAGTGAAAAGCTTGTGGTCTTTATCATGCTGATCCCCGTGTCCTTTATGTCCTCGGTTTCGGCTTTTACCGCGCAAAATATTGGTGCAGGAAAACCAGATCGTGCAAGAAAAGCCATGTATTATGCTATGGTAACCGCCTTATGCTTTGGTGTTGCGATGTTCTCTTTAACGTTTTTCCGCGGTGATCTCTTGTCTGGAATCTTTGCAAAAGATGCCTCTGTCATTAAGGCCAGTGCCGAATATATGAAGGCATACGCGATAGACTGCCTGCTGGTTTGTGTATTGTTTTGCTTTATGGGTTATTTCAATGGCAGCGGTAAAACCGTATTCGTTATGCTGCAAGGTGTATTGGCCGCATTTTTGTTCAGGATACCGTTTTCCTACTTTGTAAGCAGAACAGAGGGTGCAACCATGCTTGATATTGGTTTTGCCTCACCAGTTGCGACAACCTTCAGCATCGTACTCTGCCTTTTTTACTATCGTCACATCAGAAAACAACAGAATATACCAGAAGCAGATCAATGATTTCTTGCTGTTTTCCATATGGTAAGGATTACCGTTTGGCGGTTCAGTCCACCTCTGAAAGGGAAATATATACCATAGTTCTCTGTTTGATACAAGGATATTTCTTTACAACGCCATATCTCTATCGCGCTATTCCCTCCGCCTTTCACAATAATTTGTATATCTCCCATGCAAAGCTTTTACCATATCATAGCCAACAATTTCATATCTGCCTTTTGGCAAACATACGGCGGCTTTACATAAGCAAACTATAATTAGAGCGTATTCATCAGCACGGCTGATTTACAGTGAACTATGATTTTCTATATTCATCAGAAAATTATGTAAATTACCCCTCCACTTGTTTCCAAACCGTATTCCCGCTATAATTACACTAACTCAACTAAATGATAAAGAAGGTTTAATGAAATGAAAAAAGCACTAAAGGCAGCATTTCCACATACCATCCCGATATTGATCGGATACCTGTCAATTGGCATTCCGTTCGGACTTCTTCTTGAAAATGCTGGCTACAATGCTCTCTGGGCATTTTTTATGAGTCTTGTCGTATTTTCAGGCTCCATGCAATACCTTGCAGTCAGTATGATGGCCTCCGGACTCGGTCTTTTTGAAGTCGCTGCTATGTCCTTCCTGATTAATGTACGTTATATGTTTTACGGCCTCTCCTTCATCGAAAGATTTGGTAGAATGGGTTGGAAGAAATATTATATGATTTTCGCATTAACAGATGAAACCTACTCTCTTCTCTGCTCCGTAAAGCCTCCGGAGGAAGTTGACGAGGACAAGTTTATTCTATGCCTGGCCGCTTTAAATCAGAGCTACTGGATTATCGGTTCTGTCATAGGTGCAGTCGCCGGTTCTCTTATCACCTTTAATTCCCAGGGAATGGACTTTGCAATGACCGCTTTATTTCTCGTCATATTCCTAGATCAATGGAGAGATTATCCAACGCATATCCCCGCACTTTTGGGCGGTGCCGCAACATTGCTTGCACTATATATTTTCGGCGGAGAAAACCTTGCTCTTCCGGCAATGCTGTTCATTCTGATTCTCCTGTTTGCCGGACGAACACCAATTCAAAAAAGACTCCTCTCTCAACCTGCGAAAGAGGAATCCAGTATTATAAAAACAGAACAGGAGGGATTTTAATGTCAATTTCACCTGGCTACGCTTTTCTAATGATTATCGTGATGGCAGCCGTCATTATGTGTCAGCGTGCAACCCCTTTTTTCCTCTTTACAAAAGGAACGCCAAAATCCATTGACTATATCGGTCAAGCACTTCCTCCGGCAGTCATGGCCATGCTCATTATTTACTGCTTAAAGGATATCTCACTTTTTTCCTTTCCTCACGGTCTCCCTGAGCTGATTTCAATTCTTTTTGTCGGCGCAGTGCATCTGTGGAAGCACAATAATTTAATCAGTATTCTTGGCGGAACGCTATTATATATGGTTTTAGTTCAGGTGGTATTTGTGTAATACCACCTTTTCTTATATTACTTTCATTACATCATATGTATTTTCCATAACCTCCCAATTTTCAGGAAACGGCCAGACTAAATTCCAATAGCCTACACCGGCAAGACCGTACTCTTCTATAAGATTGAGCTTTGCCTGAATGCTCCTTGCATCCTCAAACCAAACCTCATGCTCGAGCCCTTGTTCATCGGTGTAATTAAAGTATGGTGCCTGTGCCACAGGATCAAACTGTATCTGTGCACCAGTCTGTCTTGCCAGCTCCGGCGCATCCACATTCGATAAAATCCTGGCTTTTGATTCACCCTGAACAAACGGCAGCGTCCAATCGTAACCATAGTTAGGAATCCCCATCAAAATTTTCTCTGGCGGAATCTCTGTAATCGCGTAATCCAATACCTCACGGACCTTATTTAAAGGTGACACCGCCATTGGCGGCCCGTAGGTATATCCCCATTCATAGGTCATCGCTAATATCAAATCAGCCGCTCTTCCGATCGCACCATAGTCATGCCCTTCGTATAAAAGCCCCTTTTGATCTGCGGAGATTTTCGGTGCAACTGCCGCACTTACCCAATAGCCTTCCGGCTTTAATCGATCCCTCGTCCTTGCAATGAATGCCGCGTATTTATCACTGTACGACGCTGGTACATATTCAAAATCAAAATCAATCCCATGCAAATCTTTGTTTCGGAGCTCCTGCAAAATCTCATCAATCAGCTTATCTTGAAGGGCTTCATCATCTAGGATTACTTCCAAGAAATCTGTTCGAAACGTTCCGGCTTCCGTCAAAGAAGTAAGAACCATCACTGGCGCTACATTATTTTCTTTTAAAACTGCCACAACATCGTCATCATTCAACGGGAGCAAGTCTCCACTTTCTGTAATTCCATAGCTGAATAAGTTAACTGCCGTAAGATTCGGGCTGATTTCTCTCAGCAAATCTAAATTTACACTTGGATAAACGTATCCATTTACAATAATTTCTCTTCTTGTATTCTGTTGCTTTTCAGGTGTATCGCCTCTCTGTCTCCTAACCGTCATACCATGTTTCATTGCATGTACCTCCATCACCAATTTATTCATATTATGCCGATTAAATACCATGATTGTCTTTTTTATATAAAAATATATCTGACTTTTTACGGGATATACTGCTCAGAAACGCGCTGTACATAGCCGCCTTTCTCCGTAATTTGAAACGGTGGTGTATCTCTTTGGAAATTACCAAATTTCTTTAAAAATTCGCTTAAGCTCACCTGCTCAAATGCGCCATCTTGACTCTGTTTTACAATGTAATATTGTGTCTCTTCCGTCACTTGACAAAACATCGGGTAGTTCTGAGGATTATAAATATAGTATCCGTTCTCTAAGTCTTGCGGATCAATGTTCAGCTCTTTCAACCGCTTTTCATGATCCGAAGAAGTCAGCCATTCAATCTGGTCCAAGTGAAAGGAAGGTTTCGTATATTCATCCAGTTTAAAGTTAGAAATGTAGCCAATGTAATGACTTTCCGGCATTTCAAGGAAATCCTCCGCCTTTACAGCGTATTGTAAGGAAAGCTTCTCACTCGAAACAGACTGCCCAATTTCCCCGTTAATGTACGCAAGCGCTACTTGTACCGGATCAAGCAGCAACGACTCCTTTCCCTGCTTTACTTTTTCTTGAAGTTCTTCATAATAAGTACCCCTTCTCTCATTCGTCTGAGGTGTTGCATAATAAATATTTCCAGTTCCATCCATCCAACGCTCCACACACCAGATGCCTTTTTTCCCTTGAAGGACAGGCTGTGATAAGAAAAGCTGGCACGTTTCCCCTGTTGATAAAGGAAATTTTACCAAAATGTGATTTCCCTCATAGGTCTCACTCGGGAGAAGCTTAAGGCGTTCAAAAAACATCTGCAAGGCGGTTTCCTGCCCTGCTGCCGTAGAGAAATCATTTTCTCCGCTTCGCATACAGCCCAGATACTGCGGCTTTCCCTTGGGGTAAGAAAATACAAGCATCGGCTTCCCCCCGCTGCTCTCCTCGGTCAGCCATCCGTCAACTTCATTCATTCCCCCTGCCAGTAAAACCTTTTCTATATCATCCGGTTTTAGGCGATATTCAAAGCTCCATATTTCAACCGTATCCGAAAGAATTCCGTCAAAGGATACCAGCTTTTGCAGTTTTGTAATCTTACTGTCTGTAATTTTAAAGTTCGACCATTCTGCATCCTCATACGTCTCAATTTCCTGTTCTATAAACTGCTGTGCATAGTCCTTCACACTCCATTCCTTTGGCTTTGGATTCGACAGCAAACCGAAAAATAAAATCCCCACACCAGTCAAGGATGCAATTACAATCCAAAATGCAGGCTTCTTATAAGATAAAATATTCAAAATGCGTTCTCTTGTGTTGTTCTCACCAAAGGCAAGCGGATAACCACCGATTAATTTTTTCCCAGTTGCAAGCGCCAAAAGCGAAGTTGAATACTCTTTTTTTATTTCTGGTCCCATTTGCTTCAAAACACTTTCATCACAGGATAATTCCATATCCTCACTCATCTGAAAAAAAGCCATCCATACAAGCGGATTAAACCAATGAAGGCAAAGAATCAAAAAGGCGGCTGCCTTAAAGAGTGGGTCATGCCGTTTCATATGCGTCTGCTCGTGCAGTACAATGTATTTCCTCTCTCGTTCCGATAGGCCCGCCGGCAGGTAAATCTTCGGCTGAAGGCATCCCAAGACAAACGGAGTTTTTATCCTTCCGCTTTCATACACATTATCTCCCACGCTATGGGCTTCCCGCAATGTCTGCTTTAATTTCCTTAGAGAAACCGCACTATAAAAAAACAGTATCGCAATTCCGAGCATCCATATTACAGTAAAAGAAAAAGTCCACATACTGCTTGAATCAGAAAGTATGCCAACCCCGTCGCTTGCATTAAAAACCGGAGCCACTGTGCGCACAGAAGAAAGAATCATCTCACCGGTCTGCGAGCTCGCCGAAGGGTAGGAAGTTTGTATCGAAAGCCTCTGCATCTGACGTGGAATCAGACTAAACGCTGATTCAAAGGAAAAAGGCCATATGAGGCGCAAAAAAACAATCATCCACAACAAATAAGAAAAAATTTTAGGTTGTCTTTTTAACAGCATTCTCACTGCGGATACAATTACGATTACATAGGAGGAGACGAGACTCAAATCCAAAATTCTAAGAAATACGGCATCCATCCTCACACCTCACTCTGCTCATTAATCAGCTTTAGTAAATCTTCTATCTCTGCTTCACTTAATTTATTGCTTCGAGTAAAAGCGGCAATAAAACGCGGAAGCGAGCCATCAAATGCTTCTTCTACAAATTCTCTGCTTTGAAGGGAATAAAATTCCTCTTTTTTTACCTGCGAAGTAACAATCGTGTCTTCATTTTTCAAAATTCCCCGCTGGCACAGCTTGCGCAAAACCGTATAAGTCGTGGATTTTTTCCAATTCAATCGTTCCTGACACAACTTAACCAACTCCCCTGAATGAATCGGTTCCTTCTCCCAAATAAGTGCAACAAATTTACTTTCAATCTCTGCCAATCGATATTCTGTCAATGTCTTTTCCTCCCTTTTGGTCTATATGTAGTAAACTTTATTTTGAGTTTACTATCAATAAACCAAATAGTCAACTGAAAAAACAGAAAAACAACTGGAATGCTATAGAAATATAAAATAAAACGCAGCAAAGTAAATACGTTTCAATAAAAGGTGCTATATTTTATAGAAACTTATTGATTTCGTCATTTACATCTACTTTTGAGAAAACAATAGAGGTATCCGTCAATGCATAAGAAGATACGGCATTTACAAACGCTTCCAGTGCCTCTAAGGAAGGAACAGACAGCTTAACCACGAAACAAGCACCTCCTGCCACCCGATAACACCACTCGCTGTGCTTGTATTCCGTAATAAATTCTCTAAAGCGCTCATATTGCCCGTCTCGCATTGTCACTTCAACAATACACTCAATTGCGAGTCCAAGCTTCTTTTTATTTAAGCGAATCGTATACCCTTCAATAATTCCTTGATCTTCAAGCCGCTTTACCCTTTCCGTGACGGAAGGTGGAGAAAGATTTACACGTTTTGATAATTCTCTTATGGAGAGCCTGCTGTCTGCTTGCAATTCCTGTAAAATGCGGGCGTCTATTTCGTCTATTCTCATTTAAAACTCCTTTTTTTAAAAAACATTTCATTTGCATTATTATACGCCAAAATATATACCGTATAAAATTTAATTTTGATTTTATACCTGTTATAATTATTTTGTCAATCAAACCGTTCTATTGAGAGGAGTATAAAAGATGGAAAGCATTTCTTTTTCACAAAATGGATTTACGCCATTTCAAAAACTATTAGGTCACAATAAAGAAATATTGGAAAAATGGTCTTCTTTGGAAGATTCTCTATTTTCCAGTCAAACATTTTCTCCCGAATTAAAGGAGGAAATCCGGCGTATTCTAGCCGTTCACAACGGCTGTGAATACTGCAAAGCAAAAGGCGCTCCCTCCGAAAAGATAACAGATATACGCATGCAGTCCGCAGCTTACGCCGCCGATGTATACGGACGGAGAGCGCACATGAATGAAGAGGATTTCAGCATCCTTAAAAAAGTATTTGCCGATAACGAGATTTCCGAGCTTCTTGCGTTAATCTGCTTTATAACGGCTTGTCAAAGATTTGGTGCTTTGCTGAATTTAGAACCAAGTTGTCAAATTTAGCGTCCCGCACAATCCACGAAAAAAGTCCGGCAAGTGCGTTGTTGTCTCACTTGCCGGACTTTTCAATTTATCATTTTGCCCTTTTGTACTTTCTATCTACAAAACACTTTATTCGGTGATACCCAGTACCTCCATCATATTTTTTTGAATCTGTGCTGCCTGTGCCCTCGTCACGCTTCCCTTCGGTGCAAAGGTTCCGTTTCCTGCTCCATTTTTATCTAGCAGCCCCAGGTTGATTGCAGATACAACCTCTTCTGTAACGCTTTTATTGACAGAATCCGCGTCACTGAACTTTGTCAAATCACGAACGGCTTGTGTGGATGCAGTCACTCCGTAATGCTTTGCCGCGTTCGACAGCACCACAGCCATCTCTTCTCTTGTAATCACTTGATTTGGTTTAAAGGAATTTTCCGCTATATCCAGCTTTTCAAACAAACCGGCTTTTTTGCAGGCCATCACTGCATTGTAGTACCACGCATCCGCTTTCACATCTGCAAATTCCGCAGCGTCCCCGCCATCAAACGTTGCTGCATTAAATACCATTTGGGCAAATTCTGCTCTTGTGATTGCACGATTTGGATTGAATTTATTGTTTCCAGTCCCTTCTGCAAGGCCTCTTGCAGAAGCAAAATCGATTGCGCTCTTACCCCAAAAGCTTGCAGAAACATCACTGAATTGCTGTGCATGATATCCAATCATATATAAGGAAAAGTGACTCGTACTGAAATCAACCGTTTTTGTTTTACCATTATAGGCTGCATTCTTAACGATTTTCAGCGTTCCGTTTGAATCCAAATAAGAAACGATGACGGAATTTGCAGTTTCCCCTGCTTTTAAACTATAAGGAAGTCTTACAGAAACGGTTCCGTTGAACTCAGAGATTGCTTTGCCGCCGGAGATTACAGACAAATCATACACTTCATTTTCTCCCACTGCAGCTTGCTGCGCAGCGGTCAATTTTCCCTTATCTGCAAGGCCTGCATGAATCGTTATATCAGTCTGTGCTTGCTGAGCAATTCCATTCACTGCTTTGGAATCAAAAGTCAGAGTTACACTTCCCGCTTCCACTTGCAGCTTCGTTTTGTCACTTTGCACAATTTGCTTCCATCCATCTTTTGCAATTGTCCCTTGTATCGTATCAATCCCCTTTTTCTGATCGATTATAACATTTACAACCGAGCCTTCTTTATTTTCAGCTGCTTTTTTCAATGCTGTGCTGATACTGGCACTGTCAATGCTGGCATTTAGAATCTTCCCCTCTTCTTTTGCCACAGCATGAATGGTACTGCCGCTAACGGTGTTCGAACCGGCTGTAGGCGTCGTTTGTGTCGTTCCTCCGGATTTACTTCCTCCCCCGGATCCCCCGCTAGAATACGTCGTTACACTTACAGTACAAGTATCGGAATATCCTCCGTCTTTTGTTGTGGCGGTGATGGTCGCCGTACCGTTTCCGACTGCACTTACCTTGCCGCTTTGATCCACTGTTGCTACCCTCTCATCACTGCTTTCCCACATCACCGTTTTGTTCGTAGCCCCTGTCGGTGCCACAGAGGCTGCAAGAGTAATGCTACTCGGACTGGTGTTACTGTAAAGTGAAACACTCTTTTGATTTAATGTAATTCCTGTAACGGCTATCGTTCCTGTCGGAATATCCTCATACACTGCGACTGCGTTTACTTCCTGCGCAGGCATCTCAAATTTTGCGGTCTGGCTTGTTTGATCTGTCCCCTCCACAAAGGTTACCGTCGGTGTAATCTGCCACTGTTTAAAACGCTTCTCGTCCGCTGCTTGTGCTGCTGTAATTGTCACCGTTTCACCCGCAACGGAAAAATCCGCATTCGCTACGCCCCCACTTATATGAATTGGATAAGCGGGCATCGGCATAGGCACAACGGTGATAGAAAGCTCCTTTGTATCACTGCCGGCAGCATTTTCTGCCTTAACGGTAAAGGTAAATCGCCCTTCTTTTGTTGGTGTTCCGCTGATTCCACCGGTATTAGACAAGTCCATCCCATCCGGAAGTGCACCGCTTTCACGTGACCACATAATCGGAGAAGTACCCGCGGCCTCCAAAGGCTGTGCATATGTGCTTTCTCCTAAAAATGCATTTGGCAGAGTTTCTGTTATAATCTGCGGTACAGTTGGAAGTGTATAGGTATAGCTTTCCGCTTCAAGTGACCACGGCGCGTTAATCCAGTGTACCCCGTCACCGACAGCCTGCACTCTAAAGGTATAGCTCCCTTCTCCTGCCGTTTGTATTGCAGACGTAAAGTCATATTCTTCTACACTGAGGTTCTCCACAGGATTTCCCAACGCGACACCTTCCTTGTAAAGCTGTACATTGTATCCATCCGCATTGGAAACGCTATCCCATACCGCCTTGCCGGAAACGGTATTGCTCCATTTCAAATTTTGGGCAATCCCGAGTGGCGTAGGAAGCGGCGTCGTATTGCTGAAATGGCTCCCATCCCAAATATAGATACCTTCCGAAATCGCATTCTCCGCGGCAGGTGCCGACGAAGAGCCTACCGTTATATAATCCTCAGAAGTGACAAGCACGTCCCGGTCCTTTATGCTATTTTCAATGCTGTTTACCACACTGTTTTCGTGAAAAATAACTTTTCCATAATTGTTCCCTTTTAGCTCTGCATTCTTAATAAAATAGAGTGCTGGGCTCCGTCCCGGATAGACCTCTAACGTAGAATCATCGATGGTAAAGGATGCAATCTTATCCGGCGAATACGATGAATTTAAAAAGATTCCCTCTCCATAGCCTTGATACTTGACGGTCATTGTACTGCCATTAAGCAATTTGAGCTCTGAATTATCCGTGCTATCACAAATACCGATTACACTATACCCCCTGTTTGCCAAAAGCACACTGCTATTGTCAAAAATCAATTTTTTATTATACTTTATTGCTTTGGTCTGAGTTCCATACATAGGGTTGTTTACTTCAATAGAAACCTCGCTGTTCTTTACAACCAGATCCCCTTGAATCACAGTTCCACTGCTTCCTTCACTCTTTAATTCCAATTCACAATCCGAGAACAAGATGGGCTCTCCGAAGGAAAGAATGCCAGATGTATAATCCCCCTTATTACTGATCTCTAGTTTTCCTCGTGTAACCTCAAGCTTACCGAGTACCCACATTCCTGTTCCAGATGAATTCTTGATTTTAATATCACAATATCACAATCCGTTGCCGACAATTTACCGTCAAAGTTAATTGTGCTACCCGGGCTGTTCATTTCAAGATTGATATCTTCAAGCGCTAGGTTACCACTGACTGAAATTGGTTTGGCAGAATTCGTATCACAACGCAATTTTCCACCTCCGTTGATGGTCATTGTCACACCTGAAGGCACGTCTAATTTGACATCATCGCCTCCAAGGTATATCGCCCCGCCGGAAGAGATTGACAGCGTGTGGTTTGCACCAACAACGATTTCACTGTTCAATGTAATCTCTTTATTAATCTCAATTGTCTTTGGTGTATCACTCCGAAGTGCAGCTTCTGCCTCCACATAATCACTAGGTATCACTACGGCCGGCTCCTGCGCAAACATTGGTTGCGGCATCATGCAAGCTACCATGATAATTGATAGAAACAATGGCAAAGCTCTCGTTTTAAAAGGTTTTCTCATATACCCTCCTATGAATTTTTATGATACCCTTTTTAGGGTATTTCAAAATTTCCCTGATATCTTTAATAGAAGGGCCGCTCTTTTCAATGTGTAAAGTGGTCTCTCACATAGAATTGATGTCCGCATTCCGCCAGTTCTTTTACACCAGGGATAATCCTCTGTCTAAAAAGTATAGCAGAAATGGTTTTTTTCACATCCCCCAAAATGGGGGTATCTTTTGTTCAGCACACATCAACAACAGAAAATAGGCTAGAAAGCAGATTAGAAATCAAGACGGGAAAGTTCTTTCTTTGAATGGATGTTAAGCTTACTGTATATGCTCTTTAGAACACTTCGTACCGTAGATTCTGCCAGAAACAGAACTTCAGCGATTTCTTTGGCAGACAGGCGCTCCTGCGCGAGCAGCGCAATCTCCCGTTCTCTTGGTGTGAGGGGAGATTTTCCTTCAAGCAAAGCTTTGTTAATTTTTTCAACACCTCTCTGCTGGCGCCTTGAAAGTTCCAAGATTGACTGTACGCTCTCCTGATGCAAGCCCGTAAGGGACGCCGTTTCTAAAAGTGGAATCAATGCCGGAGCATGCTCCGCAAAAGGCATATAGATTTGATCCGGCAAAGCCAGTTCAAGGGCGCGGTGTAGAGATTCTTTTGCTTCCTGCTTTTTCTGTTCTGCAAGATTAGACAGCGCAAGAAAAATAAGGTGATAAACCTGAGGCAACAAATACTTCATACCTGCCGCCATCCCCATCATTGCGGTTGAAATTCCGTACAGCTCTTGGTGGCGTTTTTCAAGCATGCACTTCTTTGCATATAAGAGATTGCCGTAAGGAACGGTAGGCATAAACAATATCTTTTGAATACTTTCAGGTTCATTTAACCAGTCAGAAACCTCCTGTGTGTTCCCCCTCATCAAAGATAGAGTAGACATTGCAAGCTCAACCATACGGACAATAAAACGTTCAGGCCGTTTCACACTGTATTGCTGTATTCTTTTCAATGCTTCTAAATAGGCCTCTGTCTCCCCTCGAAGCACTGCAATTCGGGCAAGCAGCAATTCAGAACAAATACAAAGTCCCGTTTGATTCTGCTGCCTTGCCATAAAAATTGCTTCATGACAAAGCAGCTCTGCTTCATGATCCAAACCCCGGAGCAGCAGCGCTTCTGCCCTCATCACTGCGTTTGCACCAGTCCCGTGTCCGCTTACCACCTTTGCATAAATAGGGATGCATTCGTCCATCCATTCCAGCTCTTTCTCTAACTCGCAAACCTGGCTCCAAAACATATATAATACAGAAACGCCCCCAAAGGTCCATGGTGTGGTAGGGAAAAACAGCTTGCTCGGTCCCTTTAGGCGTTGCAGTGCTTCTTTGTGGTACGCACTCATTTTTTGTATATCATTATATTGGGTAAACGACATCAAAAGTGCCATTTCGCCTTTTATCCGTTCCAGTGTCTCAGCTTCTGTATCGGAAGAAGTCTCAATAAAATCAGATAACATCTGCACCATTTTTCCAAAAGCATCTTTTCTCCCCCCGAGGAAGAGCTGAAATGCAAATTCAAGCATGGCCAAAGGGTATTTCTTCAAGGTTTGCACAGGGCATTCTTCTACTATTTTGAGTATAAATTCAACAACGTACTGCTCTTTTTGGTTGTCGAGATATTCATTGCGGTAAGTCATGGACAGAATTGAATCAAAATCTCCGATTTTATAATAAAACTGTGCCGCCGGATACAAAAAAGCTTCCGCAAAGCAAGCTTCTCCTGCTCTTTTTATCATTTTCTTCTGAAAGGCTTCCCCTGTCCTGTAATCAAACCACGCACGCAAATAGTCCTGTAAAATACTGTGCATGCTATAGCTTGCTTTTTCTTCATCATAGCGAATAAAAGCGTTCTCCTCTATCAATGCCATTGTCTTTTCGTCAAAAATGCTCTGATTTGTCATAATGCGCATTTGCTTTGCCGTAAAACTGTCTAGCAGAGAAAGCGACAGCAAAATTTCCCGTTCCTGTGTGTTCAGTCGATTCCAGATTGCCGTCTGCACCAGCTTCTCAATCTGTGCGGTCCGCGCAAAGCTCCCTGTCTGCTTGTAATTTAAAAGCTGCAGAGAAATCGCCGCAATCCATCCCACGGAAAAATGATACAGATTCTCCACCTCCGAGTCAGACAGCCGGATTCCTGCCAGCTTAAAGTACTCGAATATCTCCTGTTTTCTAAGGGTCAAATCTTCGCTTTGAATCTTATGAATGTGCTGATGGTGTACGGTATGACAGCCATCCTCGCGCAATGGCTGCGTAATAAAAATGAAATGCAGGTTTGCATCATTTATTCACGAACCGCTGTAGTTTTTCCAAAACCGGACGGCGCCTCCACAATTGTGAGAGGAAATTCTTCGATTCTCGAAAGCTGCTTTGCTAGCTGCTTCGAAACATACAGAGGATTTTGAAGTTCTTGATTTAATTTCATTACAGTTCACCGCATCTCCCTGCAAGCCCTTTCATAAGATAGCCCGCTTGATTTTTCAACATTCTTCCATTTTCAATCTAATGCCATGATACGCGATTCTATTTTACCAGTCAAGCGTCTGCGCGTTGCATTTGCCTCACTTCCCCACTTTTTGTGCATTGCACTTTTCCCCCAAAACATCACACGATTGGCTGTGTGACTGCCTCAAAATAGCCCGCAATCTCTTCAGGCGTCTGCTTCATCTCATTTTTCAGCCACCACCGTACCAAATTGACAAAACTCATTGAAATGTGCTCAGCGAGCAAATCAAGTGGTACCAAAGCAGCTTTTTTCCTGCCGGTGTCGAGAATGCGTTCTGTCACAAGCTGGTTGAAATACTGATGAAAATAACGCTGAAACAGCTCTCCGCTTTCGCAGGTCAGCAGAATCAACATCGTCTTCCCGTGCTCTCTAAGGTGGTATAAAATGTGCGTGACCACGGCCTCCGGTGCACCCTCTGACATAGAGAAATCATGCGTTGTTTCCGCTTCCGGCGCTTCGGAAAAAACATGTGCAAACAGCTCGGTGCACATATCCCGTAGCAGGTTATCCTTCGTTGGAAAATGGGCATAAAAGGTGGTCCTGCCTACATTCGCCTTATCAATAATCTCCTGCACCGTAATCTGCGAATAGCTGCGGCGAGCCAGCAAATCACTGAATGCATCAAAAATTGCGTTCCTCGTCTTTCGCTGCCGTCGATCCATTGCGTTCTCCTTTCGGAACATTTTTTCTGATTTGTTCAGTATCGTACGTTTTCCGCAAATCGTTTCTTGTGCCTATTCTACGCCTTTGCTAGACTAATACCAAACAATATGTTCTGTATTAAATTAATTGTACTGAATTTTTATCAAAAATTCAAGCTGCAATATTGGAGGAATTTATATGCTGAAAAAAATAAGCGATTTATTTGCAGGGACAAAATGCACTATTTTGTCTGGTATCTTCTTACTGCTCAGCCTGCTTCTGCTGGTAATGAAACGAGAGCTTCTCATCGATCCCGCGTGGGGTACCGTAATCCTATCCGGCTATCCGCTTCTCTATCTTGCCCTGACCCGGCTGCTTCATGAAAGATGGGTTTCTTCCGCGCTGCTGATTTCAATTGCTATGCTTGCATCCATTGCAATCGGAGAATTCTTCGCTGCCGGTGAAGTCGCCTTTATTATGGCGATCGGTGCAATTTTAGAAGATAAAACCGTAGAGCGTGCAAAAAAGGGATTAAAAAACTTAATCAACCTCACGCCCCTGCAAGGCAGACGAATCCACTCTGCTGCCTTGGGTGAACAGGAAGAAATGATTGCTGCAAGCTCCATCCAAAAAGGAGATGTGCTTCGTATCCTGCCTGGCGAATCCATTCCTGCCGACGGTGAAATCATAATAGGAAACACTTCTGTAGACCAATCCATTCTGACAGGAGAATCACTTCCGGTCGATAAAAAGGCAGGCGACAGCGTATTTTGCGGAACAATCAACCGCTTCGGCTCAATTGATATCGCTGCTACCGAGGTTGGCGCAGATTCTTCTTTGCAGAAGTTGATACGCATGGTTCAAGATGCAGAAAATAAAAAAGCCCCGATGCAGCGCATTGCTGACAAATGGGCTACATGGCTTGTCCCTGTCGCTTTAGCCATTGCAATCGTCACCTTTCTTGCCACAAAAGACATCGTCCGCGCCGTCACAATTTTAGTTGTTTTCTGCCCTTGCGCGCTGGCACTTGCTACGCCTACTTCCATTATGGCTGCCATCGGTCAGGCGACAAAGCACGGCGTTATTATAAAATCTGGCGAAGCACTGGAAAATATGGGTAAGGTGGATTGCATTGCCTTTGATAAAACCGGGACTCTGACAAACGGGAATTTGGTCGTTGCAGACATTTGCCCGCTATCCCCCGAAGTGAATGAAGCGCAGCTTCTAAAACTGGCCGCCTCTGCCGAGGTCTATTCGGAGCATCCTTTAGGAAAAGCAATTCTCCATTATGCAAAGAAAAATCAGGTTAGATTGGAAAGCGCAAGTGATTTTCAAATGCTGCCCGGAAAAGGAATCAAGGCGACGGTTTCTCAGCAAAACCTTTTATGCGGAACACTGAACTTCTTAAGAGAAGAGGGCGTTCCGATGAATGACACGATTACGTCTAAATTAGACCAGTTTCGTTCTGAGGGTAAAGCCATGATTCTTGTCGCGAAGGAAAAAGAAGTAATCGGTGCAATTACACTTTCTGATACGTTACGCGATACAGCCGCTTCCATGATTAAACAGCTGCACGACATGAATACACAAGTAGTCCTTCTCACCGGAGACCACGAGCAAACCGCGAGCTATTTTGCAAAAAAAGTCGGCATACAAACAGTAAAAGCCGGACTTCTGCCCGAAGATAAGGTGAGCTACATTGCCACCCTCGAAAAAGGCGGTCGCAAGGTATGTATGATTGGTGACGGTGTCAACGATGCGCCGGCACTAAAGCTTGCTCACGTCGGCGTTGCGCTTGGAGGAGCCGGAAGCGATATTGCCGTCGAGGCTGCAGATATTGCACTCGTCGGAGATGACATCGCAAAAATCCCCTATTTGAAAAAACTTTCAAACGCTGCGCTGCGTACAATTAAGTTTAATATTACCCTATCTATGGTGATTAATTTTATCGCCATTCTCCTTTCGGTCGCCGGAGTGCTGAATCCGATTACCGGCGCGTTAGTCCACAATGCCGGCTCTGTACTCGTGGTTCTGAACGCCGCTCTGCTCTATGATCGAAAATTTATGTGACAATGAAAATAGACAGGAAAAATGCCGGACTGAAAGGATCACTCCTCGTCCGGCATTCAATTATGCTCAATTAAATTTTAAATTTAACCGGTCCCTCGCCAAAGCTAAATGCTTCTACTTCTTCCACCGCAATGTAAAACACTTCAAAATCCGGATTTTCCGGTGTTTGATAGATGGCTGCCAAAGATGGCATCTTTTCAAACGCTCGCTTTTTAAACTCAAAATCATCTATAAATACCGCTTCCCCATTTACGGATAAAACCGGATTATAATCTTTAGTATAAGTACAGAAAGAAACGTTCGCATTCTTCTTCATTTGCGCGTATACAGGTTTCTTATTGCTTGTTGCAAAATAAACCTTGTCTCCTTCTAATTCAAAATACTGAAACACTCGAGTTTTAACGGTCTCTCCATCCTGTGTCGCAAATACTCCCACCGGACGCTGTTTTAAAATTTCTCTGTAATCCATCACTAAAATCCTCCTATCAAATCATACGTTAACTGTCCTTATTCAGAAACAACCGTGAAGCGCTGCTGTTACTTCATTGTTTCTTCTTTGTGCTTCCAGCAAAAGCTGCCTACCTTGCTTCCCCGATGCCCCAATAATCGCTATTTTCATCCTTTAACCTCCTATGAAAAGACTTGCTTCTTTTTCTCATGGCCATTATAATTTACCTAGTATCAGTTGTAAAGTAGGCACCATTTAGTTATATAGTATCCTATTAGATACTATTGGAGGAGGTGAAAAAATGTGTGAGAACCTTCCGGCCTGTCCGGTGGAGCTGACGATTGCTTTAATCGGAACCAAATGGAAAGTTTTAATCCTCCGCGATTTGATGGATGGAACAAAGCGTTTTGGAGAACTTCGAACTGCGATCGGAGCGGTTTCGCAAAAGGTCTTGACCGCGAACTTACGGGAAATGGAGCAAAACGGACTTCTCACCCGGCGCGCTTATGCAGAAGTTCCGCCTAGAGTGGAGTACACGCTTACGGAGCTTGGATGCAGTCTAATGCCTGTATTAGAAGCCATGCACGAGTGGGGGGATAATTACAAAAAAGAGCACCCGTCAGTTTTAAAAAAAGAGCTTGATTCACTTGCATAGATTTAAGCGAGATTTTTAATACGTTTATATTTACAAAAAGCTGTCGTTACACTGCACTGTAAATTGCAATACAGTGCAGTGTAACACAGCTTTTCTTCCCTTCAACTTCATCCATTCTTTTCTGATTCATTTCCTGCTTAATGCATCGTTCAGCTCACTGCTCTATGCTCTGGTCTGCTTCCTATGGCACTGAAACCAATATATTGCTTAATGAGATCAACCGCTTCTTCTACGCCGAGCACCCCTACATCCAAACACAGGTTATAATTTTTTGAAAGCCCTAAAATTCTTCCTGTGTAATACTTATAGTGCAAAAAACGCTTTCTATTAACCGACCGAACACGTTTGGCAGCCGCGTCTTTTTCCAAATGCTCGCGCTGCATAATTTCCTGTATCTTGTACTCTTCTTTTGCATATACAAATATATTATAGCAATTTTGAAACTCTTTCAAAATATAATCGGCGCATCTTCCAACGATGACACAATTGCCTTCCACCGCTGCTTCCCGAATAATCTTCGTCTCAATTTCATACAATTTATCTAATTCTGTCTCTTCCTCGTTTAAGGCCTGATACTGTGAAAACAGGTCATACAAAAACCCACTTGTCATTTTTTGTTCTCTTTCTTCGACATAAGCCTCTGGCAAGTTGCTCTCTTTGGCAGCCATTTCAATAATATTTTTATCATAGTAAGCAAATCCGAGATTTTCTGCTAATTCCTGTGCAATTTTTCTGCCGCCGCTTCCATATTCTCTGCTGACTGTAATAATAATCTTTTGAGAAGCAGGCATGATTTCTAATTCTTCCATTTTATTTGCGTTCTCCGTCAAGAAGCTTTCGACAAAGCTCAGCTTTCTTTTCAAAAATCTTGCAATCAGTCCCACGAGCAAGGCTGCTATAACCGTCCCTTCACGCACGCCGGCAAGCTTATGGAATATACAAAGGCCCATTCCGGCAGCAACCAGCGTCATAGAAGAATCAAATACCACCTTAGTCTTGCCAAAATCCTTATGAAAGACAGTAGATACCGCCTTTACAAAGGCTTCTCCAGGCAGCATGACCACATCTGCCGCCATTTCCATATAGACACCGGTTCCCAGTATTATACAGCCAATGATTAGAAAGAGAAATTCCATGTAATATTGATTCGGTTCCATGAAAGATAATAGGTTCATCGCAAGATCAATAAACCACGAAAAAGCAATTGATACCGGAATTTGTAAGAAATATTGCCTCGGAAAATTCTTACGCAGTAAGAGCATCTGAATCAAAATCAAAAAGATACTCATATATAAAGTAAACATGCCAAGCGTAGGACGAAATGCAAGACTTAGGGTATATGGTATACTGGAAATCGGTGAAGTTCCCAGGTTGGCCTTCGTAATAAAGCTTACGCCAAACGCATTGATTAAAAGGCCAATGGTAAATAAAAGATACCTCTTTCCTATTTCTTTTTTGCTCATTGCAACCTCTCTATATCCGTCATATTACTGCATATCTTATAAAATACACTCATAAATTGCTCTCTTTCCTTCCGTCCAATCCCTTGAAAAACTTCCTCCTCAATCACCGAGAATGCTTCCGCTACCTTTTTTGCCTTTTTTCTTCCGCACTCTGTCAGATAGACGTAGCTGGAACGATGATTGCCGTTTATTTCTCTCCGTTCCACCAAGCCCTTCGTTTCCATTGTGCGTAAGATTCCGGTAAGCGTTGCCGGATCAATCTGGCATCCAAATGCAATGTCTTTTTGAATCTCACCATCGTGCAGGCTGAGGTAATCCAACACCTTCGGCTGACCGGGCGTCAACCCAATTCCAGCTAATGCATTTAATACTTTTTAATGTAATCACACGTCCCAATATTATAGTTGGTGACTATACCTATTATGATGACAGTAACGGTGCCGAAACGTTCGAGGAACACGTCACACACCATTATGAGTTTATCGGAGACAAGCTCATAATCGGCAAATTTTGCGCAATTGCAAAAGGAATTGAATTTGTAATGAACGGTGCAAACCATAGAATGTGCAGTGTTACCACCTATCCTTTCAACATCATGGGCAACGGCTGGGAAAAAGCAGCTCCCAAACTGACAGAGCTGCCACTCAAAGGAGATACTGTGATTGGTAACGATGTGTGGATTGGACAGAATGTTACAGTAATGCCGGGTGTGCAGATCGGCGATGGTGCGATTATCGCTGCTGATTCTGTCGTGGTAAAGGATATCCCTGCCTATCACATTGCAGGAGGAAACCCTTGCAAGCTTATAAAAAAAAGATTTGATGATACACTCATTGAACAGCTTCTCACGATTCAGTGGTGGGATTGGCCTGCAAAAAAGATATTTGATCACCTTGAAATCCTGTGCAGCGGCGACCTTTCTAAAATAAAAGAAATTAAATAGTGCCGCCGAATAAATGCTGGAAATTGACACAGCAGTTTCTAGTGAAACCATAAAAAATCGCCTCCTAGATAATTTGATATTACCATAGAAGGCGATTGGTTTTAATTATGTACAGACTTTCACAGTCTCGGAAAGAAAGCAATTCATCCACTGCTCTTTTTTATTCATACCCACAAATTAAAAGATTTCTTCATCTACCCTTTAACGCTACGATTAAAATTTTGATTTTTCATAATTATAAGGAATGCTTGTCCCCACGACAATATCTTCAATCTTATCAACAATCAGCCAGTCATCCATATTCCCTTGATGGTCAAAGGCGAGTGGCGGATTGATTTTCTGAATTGCTTCAAATTCTACAAGGCACAAGCACTTTTTATGCCAGCGCACTTTTTGCTTTTCTGTTAAATTCAGCTTGCTTTGATTCTCATCGAACGTTTTTATGATTTCCTCTTCTGACAATTTTACATAGTTTTGAACAGAAATAACGGTGGCCGATGCAGAAATCAGCGCCGAACCTTTTTCCATAAAGTAAATCGTTTCTCCTTCAAACACTCTGCTATGCGGAATTTTACGACCGGCAGCACCTCTTACTACCATGGTTTTTGTTCCGTCCAGAATTTTATCCAGAACCTTCTCTCCTTTTTTCCCTGCGTTATCGCAATATGCCAAATGTACCATATTTTTTACTCTCTCCTCACGTTTCTTCTTCCCAAACAAAAGATTATTTTATGAACTGCTGAGAACGCTTTCCCCTGCTCCAGATTTTAAAGTCTCTGGTGCATTCCTCACTGCCTCATCAATTAACCTGCCGGCAGACTCTCTATTTAAAGGCAACACGGCCATAATATATAAAGTAGGCAAGCATCGACCAATATACTTCATGCCCTCCCGCATCATACTCGTCTTCTGCCGGAAAAGATCCCGTACAGCCATTTGTATAACCTCCAAAATAAAACAGATTGTTAGATAGCAGTCAGTCTCTCAATGAAAGCAAATACTTTTTGACACCCAGCCAAAAAAATCCTACTTTTAACGCTTTTACATCCACCTTTAACTCTTGTGAAAGGCTTTTTTCAATATCCTGTAAACAGTATCCTTCTTCTATCATAACACATTTATAGATGCCTGGCTGCAATGCTTTGCTTGGGCAACCATAAATACATTTCAAGCAAAAATGACAGGTTCCATTAAATTCCGGTATTCCATTTCGCAGTATGATATTGCCGGAGGGACATTGCTTGGCACACCATCCACATCCTGTACAGTGCTTTAAAACCTTAATTCTTTTCCCCCAAAACCGGCCGGCTGGCTTTTCCCACTCGCCCATTACTGAAAACATCCGATCAACCCATAAAGGCTTCGTTCTTCTATGCTTTCCGCTTAACAAATCCTTAGTGATGTTATCGACCGCCACCGGCAATGCTTGTAGCAGTAGGTAAGGCAACGGAGCCGGAGCCGCAACCATCCAGTTTGACGGCATAACGATCATATTTTCATAGATAGGATCGTATCCTCTCTGGGCCAGACGCTTAATACTGCTCACTCTGCAGGCTGTATTGGGACAGACATCCCCGCCTCCTGAGACAGAAATCACCGCTGCATCAGTGCCTTTCACGCTCTCTAAGTCTTCAATCCACTGATAAACTGCTTCTGGGGCATTAAATGCGTGAACAGGAAACAGCAAAAGAAGCAGATTGCAATCCTTTTTATCGAATTTATCGAAATTTTCTCTGTTCAAACGATTCGTAATCTGCTCAATCGTGCAAATACACCCCTTGGTTTCCAAGTTGCTTTGAAAACGTTTTGCAACCAGTTCCGTACCTCCGGTACCGGAATAGTAAGCAATTCTTATTCTCAAATAAGCATTTGTCATTCCTTACTCCCCCTTTAGATAGAATTATCAAGCAGCGCATCGAACAATCGGGCTTACTGCTGTCCCTCAAATTCACCTACCCTATTGCACTTAATAAGATATACGGTTTCACCAGTTTTTTTAAATCGGATACAGTATGCGTTATTTTTGCAGGAAAGTCAAATGTGTTTCATCACAATTTTAGCTCCGTCCCCAAGGTTCTCCAAAGATACAGCATGCAAGGGGCTGAAGCTCTTCATATTCTCACTAAAAAGCTCTCGGTATCCTCTTTCTTTTGATCCACATACGCGCGCTCTCTGCGATTTCTGCTGCTTTTATTTCGATCTTAAGCTACTCCCTAAGCTGATAGTCAAGTGTTTATTCCATCATTTTTAGGGTATATTTTATACTGATAAAATGAATTTGTATACAAAATTTCCAGATAAGCTGCCGCAAAATCACACCTTTCCCCATTTAACACTAAAATTCACTTTATTTCTATTTTTTCCCTTGCATTTTCTATTCCTTTGTTTTATAATTCAAAAACGTTATAAAGCAACTGAACGATTATCTAATCTATCGCGCTGTTTTCCTATTTAGCAGAGTTCTGGCACAGCAACGCTATCTCATTTATAAAACAGTGCATTATTAATATAAGAAATAAAATACTATGACGTGAAAAAGTCATCCTTACAAAAGCGGAAGGAATTATTTTTATGAAATCAATACAAAACAAAATGAAAAAATACTTTATTATGATGGTACTGGCCGCAATCGTAACAATAACAGCCATTTCCTCCATTCTATTTTATTTTAGCAGCAATGCTCAAATGCAGGAAGATGTAAGTGCATTGGCGGTTGCTTACTCTCAAGGTGTTCAAAATAAAATTCAGGTTTATAAAAATGAAATCACTGTGGCAGCCTCGGTTTCGGAAATCACTTCTTCCGACTCAGCCGCACGAAACAAATTATTTTCCTCTTTGGCGGAAAAAGGCGGATTCAACTACCTCGCACTGGCAGACGCAAGCGGAAAAACCACAAAAGGAACGGATATTTCAAGTACGGATTATTTCCAGAAAGCAATGGAAGGCAAGACTTATATGTCTAGCCCGCTGAGGGATGAAAGCGATGGCTCGGTTATGATTATGCTGGCTACACCGATAAGCAACGCAACCGGATACAACGGCGTGTTGTATGCTTCACTTCCTTCTGATTTATTCAGTGAAATGGTAAGCGACATCAAAATTGGTGACGGCGGATATGGCTTTATCGTAGACAGTACCGGTGTAACCATCGGTCATCCGGACAAGACCGTTGTAGAAAATATGGTTAACTACATAGAAGAAGCCAAGACAGACAGTAGTTTCAAATTGGTATCAGCGGCAATCAGCCGTATGATAAAAGGAGAAACAGGAATTGCACACACACAGTACAACGGTGTAAAAAGACTTGTGGGCTTTACCCCTCTAAACGGTGACGAAGGCTGGTCAATTGCGGTAACGATTCCGATTAAGCAGATTATGTCCAGCATCTATCGTACATTGTCAATATGTATTGCATTCAGCATCCTGCTAACTGCAATCAGTATCTACATTGCCGGAAAAATATCACGCTCCATTACGCAACCCATTATTGGTGTAACGCAGCGAATTGAGCTTTTAGCAGAAGGCAATCTTTCCGAAGAAGTAATTGTCGTTTCAGGCAGGGATGAAATCGCAAGATTATCTTCTGCTCTGCAAGAAACCGTCACTCAGCTCAGAACCTATATAAAAGATATTACTACGGTACTCTCTGCAATGGCAAACAATGATTTTACCGTAAAAAGCCGAGGAGAATACACCGGAGATTTTCTAGAAATCAATGCCGCATTTGAGCGTATTTTGGTTTCTCTAAATCAGAGCTTTTCTAAAGTCTCTTCCGCTGCGGTTCAAGTAAATGCCGGTGCGTTTCAGGTATCACAAGCGGCGATTTCCCTTGCAGGAGGCTCTACTCGCCAAGCTGCATCCATCGAAGAGCTTACCGATAAAATTGAAGAAATTGATGTAAAAGCTCGTGAAAATGTAGCGCAAGCGGATGATACCATCCCGTTATTTGCAGAAGTCAGCAAAGAATTCAAAGAAATTGGAACCTTAATGGAAAATATGCAGACCTCCATGAATGATATCTCTGCATCGGCGGAACAAATAAGAACGCTCACCGTAACGATTAATGGGATCGCCTCGCAGACGAACCTTCTGGCGTTAAATGCCGCAATCGAAGCTGCTCGAGCAGGAGAAGCCGGAAAAGGCTTTGCGGTTGTCGCCGCAGAAATTAAAAAGCTGGCCGAAATGTCAGCAGTGGCTACAAAACAGACAGACCAGCTTTTGGCGCAGTCAAATCAATCCATAGAAGAAGGTGTTGATGCTACGCAAAAGGTTTCTGATTCTTTATCCGGAGTAATTGAATTAGCCTCTAAATCAGAACAGGCTGTCACTTTAATGAGACAATCTGCAACAGAGCAGTCTCAAGCTATCGCGAAGATCACAGAAGGACTTGAAAAAATATCCGAAGTGGTAGAGACAAACGCGGCTACCGCACAGGAAAGCTCCGCAGCCAGTGAAGAACTTTCCGCACAGTCTTCGGTGTTAAAGGAAGAAATCAGCAATTTCATTCTTTTGGGCTGAGGTATAGATGCAAATCATATCATTTACAGGAATATATCTAAATCAAAATAACAAAAGCACCTTTCGGGGTGCTTTTGTTATTTTGAGCAAAACTAGCATTCAATTGGCATAAACATTACACCAATCTTTCGAACAACTTTTCGCCCCCAGCTATCCGGGACAGCCTCATCGCCCAAGAGTGCACATATTTTATAGCCTTTTTTGCTTATTTCAAATGCATCTACTCCTGTATCTCCGCCAAATGGTCCATATTTCGTTTTGTTCGTGTAAATCGTTAGATTTGTAACACAGCAATAGTAGACATCTTTTACAGCTCCTGTTATTTTTTCTATATACTCACCCTCCTTGAATCGGACAATCGTTTCACTTCCACCTGCTGGATTCCCAAAGAAAAATTTACTGTTATCCCCATAAATAAAGCCAATTCCATCTAATATTTCCCCGCTCCTTATCTGAAATCCGGTGATATTCATGCAGTGGTTTTTCGCAAACAGACATCCGTCAAAATGAGTGCTTACTTCATTGCCAATTCCGCCTCTAAGCTCCGAAATATCAAGTACGTTACTGTGTTTTAGTTTTGAGAAATAAGTATTGCTATCCCAGCACAAATAAGAAATGCCCTCCTTCGGAAAGATGCTTTTCATTCGTTTTATATTGCGGTTTGCATCAACATAGATAATATCTTCCGCTTGATGGATTATGCAATCCCTTCCCCATAAATAAAATTGGTTTCCAATGATTGTGAACGTTTTTTCGTTATGGTTTTCATCATAATACTTGATGTAGTTAGAATGGTGATGTGAGGTTTTGCTAATGCCGGTATGACTGAACTCACTTACATTGTTTGTATCGAGTAAAACATAGCCGGTTGAGTTTCTCGGGTAAACCTGACACTGAAATTTATCTTTTCCCCTCATTGAAAAATAGCTGTGAAAAAACGCTTCTCCGTACAGATAAGTTTCTCCGCTGGAGGCGACACCCAAAAGCGCGCCGATGCACATAATACTTGGGCCTTCTTGCGGTATCGCCGAAAATTCACCGTTCCCATTGGTATTCGCAACCTTGTAATTCTTAAACGTCTTCTCGTCAGCAAAACAATAAATAACACCTTGATTCCTGAGAAGTTTGTTGTTTTTATCCTTAAGCGTAATCGTAATCTGCTTCGGAGTTGTAAAATCAAACCCGCTATACTGTATATCCTGTGATACCGCAGGATAAAAGAGAGGTTTTTCACGCCCAGCCGCAGAGCCAGACAAATGCTGTATGTATTCGCCCGTAATTTTGAAGATCGCGGAATCCTCTTTATACTCCACCTTGGCATCTTCGAAATCATATCCATCCCCGCCGTTTGCCAAATACTTGGTTATGCACATTAAAACAGTTTTATCCTTGTCCTTCGAAAAGTGAATCTCCTTAAGTGCAATACCTACCGTTTTACCGCACGTCAGTAATGCTCTGTCATCCAATACCATTTTTCTGCTTTGGCTGTCGTATCTGACAGTATACCGTATTCCACCCGTATTTAAAAATCCGCCGCTGCCTGACGTGATTTGTCCCGCGTTATATCGCAAGCCACTGATACTGTTATCCAGCACCTTTTTTAATTGTTCTATCGTTATGCGAAATAGAACAAATCCACTTTCTTTTTCAGAGCCCAAAAGACTTGGCAGCGCATAATACAGCTTGTTCCCTGTAAGCGGTTCGCCAAAAGGAATCGAATCACGAACCCCGCCCCCATTTATACCTGCGACGATATAATCGCCTTCTATTATTCTGTCGGAATGATGCACACGTACCGAATGAATCATAGCCTCTGCCGTTAATCTTCCAAAATTTGTATGGACATAACGCGTTATATTTAATGCCTCCAACATTTTAGGCGCATAGGGCTTCTCCTCGTTGATTGCGCCTCCCCACAGTGTCATATTGGATCCACTCGCATAAACCGTCCCAAACGCTTTGTTAATTTCTTTTCTTATGACGTTTAAACGTTCAAGAACCTTTTCATCTTCGTGATAATGATTCAACTCACTGTTTGTGCGAAATGCTGTTTTGATTGTGAGCTTATTGCTGTCGTCAAATTCCAGTGTTATCTCACCGAAATATTTACTGTAGCAATCTGCCTGAAAACAAACAATCCCTGTGTCTTTTTCTGTTTCACTGTATTTTTCATGAGAGTGTCCGTCAATAATAAGGCTTATGTTTTCCGAACGAACTAAATCCAAGGTTAACTCCTTTATAAGGTCATCCGTGCTGTAGCCTGTCGTACTTCTGCCTATATGAGCCAGTAATATTACCGCATCAAAGCGATTTCGCCCATATTCTGACTTTGCATCAGCAATGGCGCTTTTAATCTCTTTGGCCACATCTTGTTTATTGATTTCAAAATCCCGCATCCGCGATATACTCATAGAGATCATTGGGGTGCATACACCTATAAAAAGAAGATGCTTTTCGGAAATTTTTTTATAAAAATACCGCCCATTTCCTCGATCTGTAATTTTCTTTTCCTGATAAACATGCCGTATGTAGTTTTGCCGGTTTCCGTCTGCCTGCTTCCACATAACATTTGCGCAGATATACGGCATTTGACTTTCTGCTATAATTTCATTCAGCTCGTGAGTATCATCGGTGTCTTTTGAAATATTGTCAAATTCATGGTTGCCGATTGTAAGCGCATCGTATCCAACCGTGTTCATAAGCTGAACCGGATACAGCCCCTTTTTATAAACGGCCATCGGCGTCCCCTGTGTTGCATCACCTGCGTCCACCAGTAAGCAGTTTTCCAGTGATTTTTTATATGTGCTTAATTTTGCGTAGTTTAATATTTCCGGTCCATCTTCACTTAGAAATCTGCCGTGGGCATCATTTGTCGTTAAAATAGTAATGACTGTAGACATTGTTTCCCCTCCTTGATTAAATTTGGAGAATGCAAGCCATTACCCGATCTGCCTATTCTTTCGATTCTTCCCAAACGCTGAAGCAGCCTGTCTGACTTTCATTCTCTCTCCACTGTATCATTTCATTGTAGCAGCTCGTAACCCCAAATCAATAGACTTACCGTAAACGACAAATTTCAGACGCGAATTGCACCTTTTCCACTGAACATCCTCATAAAAATCAAATCTATCATTTCCTGCTGAGTCAATACACTAACCTGAACTAGAACAAGAGCACCTATCAAAAGGTGCTCTTTCACTTTTATTATTCAGTTAGTTTCTTGCACTTTCCTTTTCAATTACAAATTCCACGAATCGGTGCAGGATTACACTGCTCTCAGCTCTGGTCGCACTTCCGGACGGATCAAATAAATTATCGTTTTTTCCATTCATAATGTCCGCAAGCTGGATTGCCTTCACTGCACTTGCAGCCCAAGTACTAATCTTTGTATTGTCGCTAAAATTCTTTTCTTCTTGAGAAACGGGGAGCCTATGCCCGGTTGCCTTGACGTAGTTTACCATCATGACTGCCATCTGCTCACGGGTAATTGTATTCGAAGGAGCAAATTTATTGCTGCCGATTCCTTGAACAATCCCTTTGTCAGCGGCCCACTCAATATATGGCATAGCGAGGGAATCCTTTGATACGTCTTTAAAACTACTCTGTTTGTATTCACTCACATCCACACCGGACAATTTTCCAAGCGCCATTAAAAAGTCTGCTCTTGTAATCGCAGCATTCGGTGAAAATGTAGTTTCAGTTGTGCCGATAATCAGTCCGCGGTTTGCGACAAATTCTATATCATTCTTCGCCCAATGCACCGCCGTATCTGTAAAATTCGTAACCGGAGTTTTATATCCTATGCCGTAAATGGAGAACGTATTTCCGGTTCCGATGACCCAACCATCTTTATAGCCGGAATCCTCCATCCAGGATGGCTTCCCATCTGCTCCCACACGAACCATAGCCAGATACTCCGTTTTGTCAGAAGACAATGGTGTGTACTTAATTGCTCTTGTCATGCTGCCACTTCCAAAGTTCGTTATAGTTTTTACTTCGCCGGATTTTTTATAATTGATAACGATATCCCAAGCCGTATTGTCACGGATCATTTTGCTGGCCGCATCGGACAACTTATCCTCACGGCTGGCAGACACCGTTACCGCCGTATTTATCTGCTTACTGATTTCCCGGATGGCTGCACGATCTAACCCAAGCTTAAGTTCTTTTGTAACGATAGATACCTCCTTCACATCGGAGGATTCTAAAAGTACCAGTGTATCTGCATCAAAGGTAATATTGACATCGTTTATATCTTTGGCTGTGCCAAATTGAAGCTCCAATGCAATATCACTTGAGTTTGCTTTATCCAATGCGGATTGTACCATTTGTTTTGTAATTCCAGTGCTCAATGAACCGGATGCGGAAGGCTCATTGCTTAAATTCAGCGTTCCAAAGGAGGGCTTCTCCGCTTTGTCAAAGGTCCAATTCCAAGTGGACTTATTGGAAGAACGACTGCTGCTTTTAGAACCTGAACTGTTTACCGTAATCTGTATTATATTGCTGTATCCTGTACCCACACTACTGGTGGCAAAGTAACGCAAATATTGCCCATTGTGGGTAAGTGACATAGAAGTAGCAGGATCAAACGCTGTCCAGTCACTGGTGCCATTTACGCTAATTTCCCAGCCTTGATCTGTAACAATAGTTCCATTGTCATTCATCGTAGGTATCGTAAGCGCTAATTGCTGCCCTGCGGTTACAGCTGCAGGAGCGATGATGGTCCCCACTGTTGGTGCGAGGTATACGGTGATTGCGGCTACATTGCTGGTTGCCGTAGCTGTTTTCGTACCGCTGACACCCTGATTGGTGTTCGTTACCACGCAGTAGTAATACTTGATTCCCACTGTTCTCGTATCCGGTGTATAGCTTGCACTGTTTGTTCCTACGACAGTGCCGTTTTCTGTGCTGTTTTCGTTATTTTCATACCATTTGTAGGACAGGGTTCCTCCGTCTCCTACGCTGGCTGACACTGCAAGGGCAGTTGCTGTCTCTCCTTGGTCGTAGGTAGCATTTTCCAGTGTTCCTGTAATGCTTGGTGTTTGTGCGTCCACAAGGGCATTCACCGTAATTGCGGCTACATTGCTGGT
>CAUQTI010000027.1:0-38475 GCA_963521065.1 uncultured Anaerovorax sp.
GAGCCGCCTATTGGTAACTTTTATTTTTCTTACCCCAACATTTGACACAGAGCCAATTTCTTCTTGGGTTAAGAGTAAGTCGAGCCCGTCTAAATGACTGGATAGCCATCCCAAAATGCTTTCCTTGGGCGATTGATAATCTCTGCTGATGTGATTCGTCACAATGTATAAATACCCGCTGCTCGTCAATGCATCATGTAGTTTTTCCATAAGCTCATCTAAATGCTCTTTTGCAAAATCCAAAATACCGGATGCCAAGATCAGATCATACTCTGCTCCAATCGCATCCACGTTAAAATCTCCTGCCTGCACAAAAATCCTTTCTGAAAGTTCACTCTCAGAAACCAGCTGCCGCGGCAAGTCCACTACCTCAGGATGCTCAAAAATAACACCATGAGAGCCTTCAAAGGCACGAACCAGCTCGATTCCTAATATACCAGAGCCTCCTCCAAGGTCGAGAATCTTCTTTGGCATACTGCCTGAAAAAATCTCAGAGACAGCCACTTTCAGCATCTGTACACGCCCTGCATACATTTCCGGAACACTTACGCGTGCCGCTTCGTAAAAATCATATACCGCGACGCCGCTGTTTTCTTCTAAAACCTTTTGATTCGGCCCCTCCTGTAACCTCACTTCCAAATTTTGAAGAGACATCATATTTTCCCGGAAAATAAGACTCTCTCCTATATAGGTGGTGCTCTGTATATTTAAAAAGGAATTGCTTTTTTCTGTATTTCGAAACAACGCTCCATTTTTTTCTAAAAATCCGGTAGATGCAAGTGCATTCAGTACATAAAATAAATTTCTCTGATTTAATCCCGAATTTTGGGCTACCGCCTCTGCTGTCTCCCATTCTTCCAAATAGGAAAATAAACGCATCCGCAAAGCACACAAAAGAAGTTCCGCCTCTCTTTTTTGATGCAGTAATTTATAATATGAAGCAGGGTTCTCTCTTCCTTGATACATTTTCCTCCATCCTCCTTTCGAAGATTTATATATTTTATTTATGTATACCTAGTATACATTTATTTTAAATTGTATGTCAAGTATACAATTTAAAATACAGCCTGGAAAAACAGGCTGTATTGCGTTAATTTTTGTCAATTTTTTATTCGATTTTCCCTTTGCAGCTTTTTTGCGTGCAGGCGGCTTCATGCGCACAGCATTCCCCATGGCACCTTTGTTTTCTTGATGTATAATCCAATTTTCTGCACATTGAGCAAAGCGTTTCATGGCTTATGACCTTCTCTATTTCAAAGGCATCCTGCTGTGCAGTCAAGGTATTGAGATGCAGCTTTTCAACGAGAAAGCATTTTATAATATTTAATTTGTCCACAATCAAAACGGCTTGCTGCAGTCCCTCATCCGTAAGGAATACCAGTCGATTTTCGTCTCTGCCAATCATCCCGTTCTTTTCCAGATTCCGCATTGCAACGCAGACACTCGCCTTAGAAATTCCCAGTATTTCTGCTATATCTGATACACGAACTCCTATATTACCCATGGATGATTCATAGATCGTCCTTATGTAATTCTGCATGGAAAATGTAAGATGAAGCATTCAGTTGTACCTCCAATTCCAGAAGAATCCGCACACTTGTTCTGAACTCATTTTCTTATTCGCCGCTCTTCTATATCGAATGTATTGAATTTGAATTCTTTTTCCCGTGCAGAACCCCACCAATAGTTAGCATTAGCTAACTATAATGTAGCATGATTTTTTACTCCTGTCAATCTCACTCTCTGGTTTATTGTAAAGGTACCGTAAAAAAAGCAGAGAATTTCTTCTCTGCTTCGGTTGTTTAGCACGCAAAAGCATCCTTGCCCGCTATCGATAGATTTCCTTTTAGTGCATTCAGTTCCTCTGTCAATTCCTCCGGAATATCCGGAAATTGTTTAAAAAATTCTTCGATTCCTTCTGCTTCTTCTCTCCACAGCTCCAAATTGACAGAAAGCAGCTTTCTCATTGCTTCCGTACTCAAATCCAATCCCTCTAAGTCAATTTCAGTTGGATTTGGTTGATATCCCAACGGTGTTTTCATCGCAGAAGCCTTATGCTCGCACCGTTTTAACATCCAAAGAAGGATGCGTAAGTTGTCGCCGAATCCCGGCCACATAAATTCTCCCTTATCGTCGGTACGAAACCAGTTAACATGGAATATCTTCGGCGGATTCGGGATCTTCTTCCCCATCTCAATCCAATGACGGAAATAATCTGCCATATTATACCCACAGAAAGGAATCATCGCCATAGGGTCGTGACGAACCATTCCTACTTCACCATTTGCCGCCGCCGTAGTCTCCGAAGACATCGCCGCGCCCATAAATACACCATGCTGCCAGCTTCTCGCCTCGTAAACCAACGGTTCTGTTTTCGCCCTGCGTCCTCCAAATATAATTGCAGAAATCGGAACGCCCACAGAGGAATTAAATTCTTTACTAATGCAAGGGCAGTTCTCTGCCGGTGCTGTAAATCTGGAATTGGGATGCGCACCTTTTTCTTTGGATACACTACCGTTCCATGCATTCCCTTGCCAATCTTCCCCGTTCTGCGGCGGATTTTTGTCAAGCTTCTCCCACCAAACTGTATTATTTTCTAAATTTCGCGCTACATTGGTAAATATCGTTCCCTTACGAGTACTCTCCAGTGCATTCGGATTCGAATGTACATTTGTTCCGGGTGCCACGCCAAAAAATCCATTTTCCGGATTCACAGCCCACAATCTGCCGTCGTCTCCGATTCTCAGCCAAGCGATATCGTCGCCCACAGTCCATACCCTGTAACCTTTTTTCCGATACATCTCAGGCGGAATCAGCATCGCCAAATTTGTTTTACCACAGGCACTCGGGAAAGCAGCACAAACATAGTGAACTTCCTTTTTGGGATTTTCAATGCCTAAAATAAGCATATGTTCCGCCATCCAGCCTTCCTGTCTCCCCATAAAGGAGGCAATTCTCAGTGCAAGGCACTTTTTCCCTAATAAAACATTACCGCCATATGCCGAATTGATCGACCAAATACAATTATCCTCCGGAAAATGCGCGATATATTTTTCATTTTCATTCAAGTCTGCTTTGGAATGGAGACATTTAGTAAACTCTTTTCCCTTTTCAATTTCTTTGATTACCTCTTGATTCACCCTTGTCATAATGCACATATTTAAAACCACATAGACAGAATCAGTCAATTCTACGCCAATTTTAGAGAACGGAGATCCTGGTACCCCCATAGAAAATGGAACTATGTACATGGTGCGCCCTTTCATGCTTCCCTTGTAAAGCTTTCGCATCTTCTGATACATTTTAGCTGGCTCTTCCCAATTATTCGTTGGACCCGCTTCACTTTCACTTCTACTGCAAATCAAGGTTCTCTTTTCATCTCTAGCCACATCCTTTGGTGAAGTTCTGTAATAATAACAATCCGGTAAAATCTCTTGATTCAGCCGTATCATTTCACCAGTCTGCACTGCCAAATTACGAAGCTCCTCAATTTGCTCCGTACTTCCGTCAATTAACGTAATGTGGTCAGGCTGTGTCAGCTCAGCAATTTCTTTTACCCAAGCTGCCGCCTTTTCATTTTGAAACATTTTACTCTCCTTTTCACGATTAAAAACAATTTTTTGTTATATTATTATTTTTTACGCAATTTTCCAGTTTTCATTTTGATTATAAAACGAGACTCTTTTTATTTCAACGCTTTACTGTGATATCTCAAAACAAAAAGAAAACATGCTTTTTACTTAATATAATTAAGTAAAAAACTTATTTTCTTTGTTTTTTTAAGTGGATTTTTCAATAATTTTTTTATTCCTATCTTATCCTGTATAAGCCTGCATAAAAAGCACCGCTTTGCTTTAAAGTCCCTTCTAGCTTAGCCAATCCCTTTATAGAGAATCCCCAGAATAAAAATTAAAATTGTGACAGGTACATACACATATCTTGCAATTACCGAGTATGCTCCCGGCAGCTTTTTCTGCCTTCCGCAGTTTAATTCTTCCTCAATCTTATGCATTCCTAATATATAATAAATGGAAACGGCAGCAAGGACCGCACCAAACGGTACCACTAAAATGGTAATAAAGTCCATAAACTTTCCAACATTCACTTCATTTTCTAAGAAGATGCCAATGGCAAAGGATAGGAAAACACTAAGCACTGCCGCTGTTTTTCTTGGAATTTTATGCTTATATTGCAAGCTTTCAATCACTGCTTCAAACATATTAATCAGTGAAGTAATACCTGCTAAAAGCACAGAGAAAAAGAAAATACATGCGAATGCTTTTCCAAATGCAATCTGCCTGAAAATATCCGGTATCACTAAAAACATGAGCGATGGTCCCGCCGTCGGCTGAATTCCAAACGCGAAGACAGCCGGCATAATTGCAAGTGCCGATAAAAGTGCCGCCAGTGTATCAAACATTGCCGTCTTTAAAGATGCGTTTACAATATCTTCTTTTTTCTCCAGGTATGCGCCATATACAATCATACCAGAACCGGTGATTGACAATGAGAAAAACGCCTGCCCCATCGCCATAATCCAGGTTTCAATCTGTAAAAGTGCTTCCCATTTCGGGATAAAGAGAAATTTGTATCCTTCCGCGGACCCCGGCAAGAAGAATACCCGCACTGCAAGAAACGCAAAGAGAAGAAAAAATACAGGCATCAGCACTTTACTTACTTTTTCAATTCTTGATACGGAGTCAGTAAATAGAATAAGCAGGGTTCCTCCTAAAATAAGTCCATGCCACAACAGACTTCCGAAATCTCCCGTAGCCTGTGAAAAAAATTCGCCGCTCTGTACGGCAAACAACTCTCCGCTGAAAGAGCCAAACAAGGAGCGCAGCACCCATCCAATGATGATTGCATAACCAGTCGCAATTCCAAGCGACCCAATCAGAGGAATCCAGCCTAGTTTTCCTGCTTTGGCGCATTTTGTTTCTTTCCAGCACAGCTCATATGCCCCTAATGTCCCCGTTTTAGCCATTCTTCCAATTCCAAATTCCGCCGGAAGTCCAACGTAACTGAATAAAAATATAAAGAGCAGATAAGGAATTAAGAATGCGGCTCCCCCATATTGACCGAGCCGATATGGAAATAACCATATGTTTCCAAGACCTACTGCAGAACCGACACAGGCAAGTATAAATCCCCACTTGCTTGCGAAAATTCCATTTCCGCTTCCCGCCATTTGTTTCTTCTGTTTCATAATTCACCTCTAAGTATTTTGTGATTGCTAATCTTTATTTTTTAGTATATCATGAGTTTTAGAATAAATATAATTGATAATATAGATGATATCATCAATATTATTGATACTAAGAGGAGAAGCATGGATTTTAAAAACATACAGACCTTCATAAAGGTCGCAGAGCTAAAAAGCTTTTCGCTTGCGGCATCAGAGCTGGGTTATTCACAATCCGCAGTTTCTACGCAGATTGCAAATCTTGAAAAGGAGGTTGGGCACTTACTGTTTGATCGTATCGGCCATAAAATTGCACTTACATCGGATGGAATCTTATTCTTACAATATACGCAAAATATACAACTACTAACAGAGGAGTTTTATTCAAAATTGAATGAAGGAGATACTCAGATTAGCGGCACCATACGCATTGCAACGGCGGATTCGATTTGTACCTCTTTTTTCCCGCAGATGCTGATTACATTTCAAAAGCTTTATCCAAATGTAAAAATCATGATAAAAACAGGAATCACTTCTGATATTTTTAGTTTTCTTTCACATAATGAGGTTGATATTGTCTGCACACTGGACGCTAAAATACAGCGTCCCGATTTTTTAATACTGAAAGAAGCACCTGTCCATGCTAACTTTTACTTGTCCAGCACGCACCCACTTGCTGACAAAGCAAAGGTTGATATTTCAGAGCTCAAACAGTATCCAATTTATCTGACGGAAGAAAATATCAGCTATCGAAAATATTTAGAGCATTTCCTTGCTGAACAAAATACCTTTTTGATACCAACTTATGAAACAGGCAGTGTTCAAGTCATCAAAGAGTTAATTTTAAATTCCTTTGGCATCGGCTTTATCCCAGAATTTGTCGTAAAAAAAGAGCTGCTCCAAGGGTCTGTCAAAGCCGTTTCGAATCCGAGCTTTCCAATCACAGTTTGGGAACAGCTTCTGTGTCATAAAGGGAAAGCACTGACCCCTGCAATGAAGGCATTGATTCAATTTATTCCGTTCTAATCTTCTAAAATGGCAATTATCCGGTATGTAAGTGCACCGCTTTTACAAGCTCACCCTTTCAGTAGCGGCATAGAGCCTGTAAGCTTATTGATTTGTTTTTTATCGCCGTAAATTACAATCCCCAGATACTCATATTCCGTCTGCGGTGTAGCTGCTGCCTCCTGCTGATATTGACTGTAAGCGTTGCAGCGCTGTGCCACATTCGAGAAATCAATGACTACAATATCCTTGAATTTATCGCAATACAGCGTTTCTCTTAAACGCTTCAAGGTTTCCCTGCTGCCTTGGAGCATCGCAATTGGAACATTTACAATTCCTAAATGCCGTTTCTTCTCAGAATCCTCAACTTCTGCTCCTACGAGCTCCGGCATTTGTTTCCCTAACGATACCCCCAAAGCTGCAGCTGTGTTTGCAATAATCCCAGTTGGAAGTGTCCCGTCGATTACCATAACACATTTTTTATTTACTTCATTCATCTGTAGTTTCCCCTTCTCTTTTTCTTCGAAAATTTATATTCAGCACACGGTAATCCAGCGACGGATTCCGTTCCGCTTTCCTTTGCTTTTACAAAATGATGCCTTTTTCAATTTAAAATTTCTTCCTATACATCTGCTAAAAATTCTTGAAAATATTTTGATACTGCTTTGGAGTCAGCCCAATTAGTCTCTTAAAAAAATTAGAAAAGTGGCTTTGGTCGGAAAATCCGGTCAAAAAAGCGGCTTCTGCCGGAGCAACCCCCTCTTCCAGCATTTTTTTTGCTCTCTCAATGCGAATGGTTTCAAGGTAGCTATACGGTGAAATCCCTTTTTCTTTCGTAAAAAGGCGAATCATATAGAATTTGCTCAATCCGGTTAGAGCTCCAAGCTCGTCCAACGTAATATTTTTCATATAATTTTCTTCTATAAATGTACAGATTTTTTCAACTTGGCTACTCCCCTCTGCCTTTAATGCGTTTCCCTCCTGCTTTGCATGCTCAAAAATCAACTGTTCCAAAAGAAAAAAGAAGGATTCTTCCTTGCAAAAACCATTCTCCCCTTCCAAAAGCATTGCGTGCAATTCTTTCAGTGAAGCAGCCAGCTCCGTATGAAAAAGAACCGGCTTCTCAAAGTGAGGCAAATACGCTTTCCCTGTAATTTCAAAAACAATCTCTTTCATCCGCTCCGGTTGAATGTTAATACAACGGTAATCGAGTGTCTTACCGTCAATTTGCTCACATTCATGATTATCCTTCGGATTAAATAATACCAAATCGCCCGGCCTTACTGTGTATTCTTCATTTTTGCAGGACAAATACCTGCATCCGCTTTCAATGAATCCAATGACATAATACTCATGAAAATGATTGGGAAACTTCTGCATAATCCCTTGAAAGTGATAAACTTCGATTTTCAGGTCAGCATCAAACTGCACCGTCCTCGTTTCTTTACTCACGCCCTGCTCTCCTTTCCAGTTCTTTGTGCTTTAGTCTATCATAAATTTCTGTACAATTCTTGTACGATATTGCCTTTGAAGCCTCTCATTTCAGCTTGCAAAATTTAGAATGCAATGGAAACGGTCAGCGAATGGATTCCCCCTAGTGCAATCCTTCATTGAAAAATTAAAGATTACATCCGTAGATGTCATTGGCTGCTCTGCCGGTGCACCCTACGCTTATGCCACAGCTTTGGCATGCCCCAAAATAATAAATCACTGTGAATTTCATAAAGTGGACTCTTCAACCCTTTCCGGCGGGACAAGTATGCACATGGCGAGCATTGCACACAGTTTTCACCACATTATGCATCTTTATTCTTAGAAAATACGCTCTAAAAAATACCCCTCCGCTTACGGGAGGGCACTGAAAAACTAACGTTTTTCAATTTGTAAATTAATAGCATCAAAAAATCTGGGTTTTCAGACAAGTTAAATTACTGAAAATCCAGATTTTTATTTTGGATGGGTCGTTCTTCTTATTTTCAGGCTTATTTTTCGCCTATCAATTTCAATATTCTTTTCACATTAACCGTAAATATTGCCAAGGCTCCCTGCATTTCCATACCAATAAGACCCGATGATGATGCAACATCATAACCGTGTCTATGCTTTAATTCGCTGTTTTTGGCTTCGATTTTATAACGTTCTCTTGCCTTCTCTTTAAAGTAATTGCTTTCCTGAAATTCAATTTGAGATTGATGCAAATCACTTTTTATAGTCACACTATAGGTCTTTGATTTGGAACGGTCTTTATAACAACCTTCTTTAAGGGGACAACATTTACATTTTTCAACGTCAAAGTAATAGCATTCCACCTGATTCGTACCTTTATTTTTCTTTCCTTGACGCGCCTTCCGAATTGCCATATGTCCGGCTTTACACACATACATACCGGCATCTTTATTAAAATGAAATTCATCTTCCTTATTTCTACACCCCTGTGACACTGACGGGTTTAGTTTTGCTACAAGTTTTATCTCTTCTTTTTGTGCTAATTCTATATTTCCTTTTTCAGAATATGCCGTATCACCTATAATTGTATCAATGTCGAGGCCATTATCCCTGCTTTTCTTATACAGGTTTTCGAGTTCTTTTCCATCATTTTTTTCACCAGTCGTAATAGTAGCTGCTGTAATAATCCGTTCCTCTGTCATGGCAATATGGGTTTTATAACCGAAAAATGAACTGTCTGCTGTTTTGTGTCCAACTCTTGCATCTGCATCTTTCGACGACTCAAGATGCTCGATATCATCCTGCAGCGTCTCTTCCAACATATTAAACTTTTCGGATACTTTAGGATAATGGCAGAGTTCTTCATTTCCCTTTATGACTGATAACAGCTCTTTGCAGTAAACAATCTCCTTCTCGAGATTATCTTCTGTATTTTTAACGGGAAACTTTTCTTTCATGGTTTCATCTATATGGTAAATGCTTTTTCTTAACTGCTTCGAGCGTTCTAGCAAAACTTCTCTAGGTGCTTTCTGGTTATATCTTGCCTTTGTATGTGTTGCATCGACAATTATGGACTTTGATTTGATAATACCTTTTTCCATGGCAACCACCACTGTTTTGTTAATTAACATATCCAATAAATTCATATCTTGTAATCTTATTTTTCTAAATTTAGTAAGCAAACTTGAATTAATTACCTCTTCCTCCGGTGACATTTCAAGAAAATATTTAAAAGACATATCGTATTTTGAGCGTTCTACAACATCAACATCCGATATGTCATATATTGATTTTAGTAACAAATATTTAAACATCCTAATTGGGCTAACTGCGTTTCTACCATTATTAAGACAATACTTATGAATAAGTTCTTCATAGACAAAACTGAAATCTATCAGTTCATTAATTTGTCTCAATAAGTTATCCTTAGGAACTACGATATCATAAATAGCTATGTAAGGACTTAAAACCAACTTCTCTTGTTGCTCTAACAAAAAAATCACCACCTATATTTGATGGTTTAATTATAACAGAAAAAGTACTATAAATGTTGAATTTTAAACCTCTACAGTACTTTTTCAGTGCCCTCCGCTTACGGTGGGGTATTTTTATCAAGCAATTTATTATTTGATATATGCGCCATTTTTTCATTCTAGTTATTGAATAAAAGGACGAAGACAATAGAGCACAAACTACAGAAAATCATTTTATGGATGCAATCTTTGTTTAAATTGCATAGATTAGATATTCGGTTGGGAGAATTGGAGAACCGTAATAGCGAATATAAAAACGGTATGTAGGATCTGCTTCATAGATGATTCGTGCCAGCTTCCACATATCCTTATGATTATGGTAAACGCTCAAAGCTAATTTCGGATGATTTTTTTTAATGGTATCAATACACCCTAGAAGAGCTTCTTCTTCGCCTCCCTCAATATCCATTTTGATAAAGGTCACCTCTTCTTCTATGTCATCGTCAATCTTCACAATTGGAATGGCAAAGGTACCGTCACCGGAAAGCTGACAGATAGAAGAGACTTCATCCGTAGATAGATACATCGTACCGTTTTTGCTGCTTGCTCCCTTTTTTCTTATAATCACATTTTCTAATTCGAAAAGCTCTATGTTTGTCTTGATGTTTTCGATATTTGCCGCAACAATCTCATAGCAGTATATTGTTTTGTGGCAATTTTTACCGAACGTCTTTGCATACTGGATCAAGGTATCCCCAATATACCCTCCGATATCTAAAAAGACCTCTTCTTTACTGCACTGTACAATATCCAGGTCAAAGTACTGGTTAAACGTTCTGTCATGAATCTGCTCTATCTTCTTCGGGTCCGACATCAGCCAATAATACAGTATGTTTACCAAAATTCTTTTTGAACGATAATCGGCAAGGCTTTCATAAAGCCACTTAAAGTCATCCAGATGATCTGAAAATGCATGTGCACGATTTTCTGCGAGAGCATAGTCACCTTTTTCTGGAAAGTAAGTTCCCCACAGCTTGTATTCATTATAGTAATTGATTGAGCTGCGATACACTCCACCATTTGTCGCATTAAAATGATTTAGATTACGTATCACAGCTTCTCTAATCTGCGAAAAATCTCTTCCTTCTAAAAATTCTACAAGCTGATCAAATTCAATGTCAATCTGATTCTTTGGTATCGAGAGTAACGAAGAGTCCTCTGTTTTTTCTTTTTCCTCTGCCTTGAAGTGCTCTGATTGAGATAGCATGTCATTCCTCCTTTAGGTTTTATTTCTACAATTCTATTCCTGTAAAGAGAAAAACATGTGGTTTTGTGTTTATATTACTTTTCAGGGTCTTCGTTCAACCACAGATTTACAAGCTGTGCCGCGCCTCGATAACCGACCAGCGGCGGATCGTATGGATGAATTCTCCATTTTACATCAGGATTTGCAATTTGCATATCCAAACTGCGCCCTGCTAAAGCAAGTGCTTCTCCGCTTGTCATTAAATACCCTTTCTTATGATTCTTAACTGCTTCCATCCATTTTTCTTCACTGTAATAAGGAATTTCACAGTCCGTCACATTGGGAAGCGTAGACCAGCATTCGCCCTTTGAAAACGAAAATTCATTCATCCCAAAAGACAAAATTCCTTTTACCACATCCGGATGCCCTCCCAGTGACAGTCTTGCACATTCCGGATGCATGCGTGTGATGTGTTGAAAAATTTGCCTTGAAGGCTCTATTTGCTCTCGAGTTTTTCTTTCCTCTTCTCTTATAAACGCTTGATTTACTTGCAATTTACAGATTTCGGCAATGCGCTCAACCCACTTTGTAACCTCCTCAATGCCATAAGGACGTGCAAGTAAATATGGCGTTCCGTATGTTTTTTGCAGGTACTTAGCGGCTGCCTCTCCTTCCGCTCGTATTACAAGATTAATCTGTGCGCCAGCCATTCTTTGTATTTCATCTACCGTTGTATCGGAAGTCATAATGCAAGTAGCATCCATATTCAAAGCTCCCTTTAAAATGCGCACCAACTCTGCTTTATCGGCTTGAAAGCGGAATAGATCTGCACAGGAGCCAATTAAATTAAAATGAGGCTTTTTATCCACCTCACACGGCTTTGTAAGATTTTTAGTAAGGTGAAGCAACGCTTCTTCAACACCTCGACTTCCATAAACATCAAAGCCTCCGGCACCGAAAGCAAGCAAATTGATTCCCGAGTATTGAAGCCTTAGCTCCTCACAGGCTGCCTCCAAATCAATTCCTGTGACATTAGGTACTGAAGACGGCAGTAAAAAAACAGTCTTTACCTGATCCTTTTCTATCACATGCTTTACCGTTCGATTTAATCGCTGAAGATTTCCAAGAGAGATATCCGTCTCATTCAGATGTGTAGAGTACAGCTTACAGCCTCCGGTAACACCGGCACGGTTCAGAAAAACACGTCCATACATCATATGGCCCATACATCCATATTCAATCAAAGCAGCATCTCGAATCGATGCCAAGGTCCATAAAACTCCCATTCTTCCCGACATCGGAGGACGGCATTGATATAGTCCCATTCTATTCACCTCCATAAGCACAAAGCATTCTGCGAAGCAGTAAGGCGGTCCGTTCATAACCGCATTTTCCATATAAATCCTGAACCAGTGAGATTCCACGTACTTTAGACAATTCAAGTTCTCCTATATAAAAATCAGGACACAAATATTCTAAAACGGTACGATCGTCTCGATCATTTACCATGTGGCAAATAACAGGGTCATATCCTTTTTCAACGATCTTATCCCTCCAATTCTTATCTTGCGGATAAAATTCTTCTACGTGTATTAGAATGGGGCGCATTTGAAAATCTGCGAAATATAGAGCAAGCGGCAGCGGATCCATTGCACCCATTTGTGTGATTGCATAATCCACGCCTTGAAAGGATTCTGCTTTCTTCTCCAACAACGCGGCTTCCTTTCTCCCTTCTTCAAAGCTCTCTTTCCCTTCTATTTTTAATAATTCGCATATCTGTCGATACATACATTCAATCTCAGATACCTTATATGCTCCATGAAGGCTGACAAAAGGAACGTCATGATGCTTCTGCATCCATTCCGCTAACGGATTCATAAACGGTGACAGTACCAAATTCAGCGTTGCATCCGGTGCCGCTATAAAATCCTGTAAATCGGATTTCGGTGCCAGCATTCGAAGCTGAAACCCTGCTTCTCTCAAAGCAGTGAGAAGGATTGGTTCTGCATCCTCCTGATCCGGTGAACGCCCAAGTACATTTATGGTATTACTCTTCTCTTTCACGGGTTCCATCAATTCTCCAAAGGAAACTAAAGTCTTCCAGTATCCGGATGGGTAGCTGTTTCCTTTGAAATGCCCCATAGCAACGTGAATTACTTTCATAGAAATTGTCGGACGAAGTTCCCATAGAATCCCTTCTATATCCTCCCCAATGACTTCCGGGACACAAGTTGTAATTACCAACACTGCTTTTGCGCCCTCTTTCTCCATCTGCAACAGTGCTTTCATCAGTCCTTCCCGAAATCCAAATACGACTTCATTCGCATCCAAAACATAGCTGTAGTGAAGAGCATGTCTGCTGACTTCTTCATTTAAAATCATATTTCTGCTGTAGGTAGCGCACTCGGAAGTTCCGATTACTAAAGTTGACATTCCTTTTATTCTCGCACCGAGAGCAAGCGCCGTATGCATTGGGCAGTGCTTTCCAGGATAGGCTGCCGGTGTCAAAAATTCAATTCCACTGTTAGACTGTACTTTTGAAAGGCACTTCAGGTGTTTCAATTCAATCATAGCGCACTCCCTCCACTCAAAAGCAAATTTGCAAGAGAGCGATAATGCTTTGCCATTTCACTTTCAGGGAGTGCTTCCACAACAGTCTTTCCCTGCTGCTCCGCTCGTTGAACCTGTGGATCGCGAGGTATGTGGTATAGAATGTCAGTGCCGATTTCCAGCGCCGCTTTTTCAACCAGTTCCAACTCATTTTCAATCTTTTTTCCATTTAGGATCAACCCTCTTAACGCTGCATAGCCTCGTTTTGCAAAACTATTTACCGCACTGGCAATATTAGAAGCCGCATAAAGGGACATCATCTCTCCTGATGTTACAATGCAGACTTCATCTGCATATCCTCCGCGAATCGGCATGGAAAATCCGCCGCATACAACATCACCAAGTACATCGTACAGCACGACATCGGGATTGTAAATTTCATAAGCATTTAATTCCTCTAATTTTTCAAACGCGGTAATAATACCTCTTCCCGCACATCCAACTCCCGGTACGGGCCCCCCTGCTTCCACGCAAAGAACTCCGGTACTGCTTTTCACAACGAAATCTTCCAACCCAGCTTCTCCTTTTTTCCGAAGCGTGTCCAAAACAGTAGGAATATTACGCCCTCCGGTCAAATTTCTGGTAGAGTCCGCCTTCGGATCACATCCAATTTGCAAAACAGTAAGCCCTGATTCAGCCATGGCAGCGGAAACATTAGATACCGTAGTGGACTTTCCAATCCCTCCTTTGCCGTATATTGCAATTTTTTTCATATAAACTCCCTCTCTTTATCTACTTTTACATTAAAAATGTGACACCGCTTTCTGCGATATCTCCCATTCTTAATATAAATGTGAATCACACAAAACAATTAGACATTTCTAACTTTAGATTAAGTATAGCAAGAGTTTTTTTGTTTTTGAATGGAATAATCCTGAAAAGAATATGGAGTATTTCTGAAATGTAGCTTTAAAATAATCTACTGCCGCACCTTGCTCGGCGACATACCAAATCGTTTTTTAAAAACACGGCTGAAATAAAGTGCGTCCTCATAGCCTACACTCCTTGCAATCTCTCCGACAGGCAACTCTGTTGTAACGAGCAGTTCCTTTGCACGGTTTAATCGGTATCCAATTAAGTAATCTGCCGGCCCCATACCCGCATATTTTTGAAAGACATAAAATAGCCGATTTGCATTTACACCATTTCGGCTTGCTAACTCTTGAATATTAAATGCTTCCATATAGTGTGTATGAATATAAGAAGATGCATTCTCAAACAAAACCTGCGCACCGTCATTTGTTTTATTGTGAGAAAGGATAATAACTTCTTCCAGTATCTGACGAAATAAAACTTCAACTTGAAACGCCGAAAACCCTCCCGGTTTATTATAGGTATTCCACAGCCTGAAAAGAAACTCTTTCAAACGCGTATTTTCTCCTACTTCCAATTCAAAATGCAAATCAGAGAGCCGCAGACCATCCGGCTCTTCCACTACTTCATATAATACACTTATAAATTCCCACTTCTTTTCTCCAATGACTCTTTTATCCATATACATATCTGCTCCGCCATGCAGAACATTTCCGAAGTACCCTAAATAAGGGGTTCCGTTGAACTGGTATTGTGCCTTACCGGAAATAGGAAAAATAAACCCCGGATAAGGCGCACTTTTTTGATTCCCTGCCTCTCCCGAATCAATTGTATACCGATAAACCCCTTTTACTCGAAAAAGAGTCTCTGCTAAATGTGCTACCAGCTGACTCAATTCTATTTCCATTACTTTTTCTCCTTATCGTTACCATATCTTAACACGTTTTTCCGGCGATATATACATTTTATCTCTACGATTGATTTCAGGGTATGCGATATAAAAAGCATCTGTGGCACTTAAAACTGCATTGACCCGAACCGTTGCCGGAGAATGTACATCTGTATAAAGGCGCCTTACCATTGCTTCATCTGTATACTTCGATGCCCATATCATCGCATATTGACGGAATAATTTCCGGAGATTGTCCGCGTCGTTTCCCAGCATTGACGTGACACAGCTCAATGCTCCAAGATCCGCAATATTTTCATCCAAAGTCTGTATACCATTTACTGCACACCCGTTACACGCTTCCTGTGCATTATAATAAGTAACCACACGCTCAGATAGGTCTTCAAAATGTGCTCTGTCCTGCGCAGTCCACCAGATGTTATAATTTCCGTTTTCATCATAAAGCGAACCAGCAGAATCGAAAGCATGACTGATTTCATGTGCAATGATTGTTCCAATTCCGCCTAAGTTTGTAGAAAAATCTGCACTTGAATCATAAAATGGTGCCTGAATAATGGCTGCCGGAAAAACAATTTCATTTGCGGAAGCGTTGTAATACGCGTTCGCAGTTTGCGGCACCATTGACCAGCTTCTTTTATCCACCGAATGGCGCACTCTTTCACGGCAGATGAAACTACTGCTCTTACGCAAAGAAATTATATTATTTACTAAAGAACCACCCTTCTCAGGCAATAGAACGACAGCCTGCGCATAATTATCCGGCCAAATCTCAGGATACCCAATTTTCAAATTTATGTGCTGCAATTTCTTAATCGCTGCTTTTTTCGTTTCTTTCGCCATCCAATCCAATTTTTGAATCCGCCGTTCATATTCATCCAGTATCTTCAAAGCCATCTCTTCTACTGCTACTTTATTTTTCTCTGAAAAATTCTTTTCCACATATAATTTCCCGAATTCAAATCCAAAAATACTCTGCGTAAGCTCACTCGCCAGCTTTTCATCTGTTTTTTTATTCGAAGCCCCATTCTGTATATTTACCCATTCCAGCCAAGTATCTCTGATTTCCGGCGTCAAACAAAATGCAAAATCATTCATCAGACAAAAAATAGAATAATTCTTTAAAAGAGATAAATTTTTCTCTATGCAGTATGTATTGACCTTTTTTAATAATTTTTCTTCTGTAATGATATACGAATCTAAATCCCCGACACCCGCCACGTTGAGAAACTTCCTCATATCCATGTTGTTAAATAAATTATAAACCTCGTCCTTCGTGTATAACTGGTATATCTTATCCGGTCTATTGCATTCTGACAGGGGAAGTGCACTGGAAGAAAGATCCTTTTGAAATGCAACGATTTCCTCTGCTGAGTATAACGCGATTGTCTCATCAAGTCCAGATTGCATTAATATCCTTTTTATATATTCCTTATAGGCACTCTGTATTGTACTCTGTGTCTTATCTTCAAGAATCTCTTTTCCCAACCCTAAATCAGAACGCTTAAAATAGCAAGCATACTGCGCAGAGTCCTTCATATCCTCACTCCACTGTAGATTCATTAAACTACTGCTTCCAAGCTCTGCGTAAATCACAGCAATTGCATTAAAATATGACTCTATATCTGCAGCATTGCGAATTCTATCCAAATACGCCTGTAATTCTCCAAATCCAATGTTGCTTCTTTTCTCCATATCCAGCGCGCTCAAATAGACTCCTAACATTTTCTGTTCTATGGAGCTCGATTGGAATTCTTCTTTTTCCGTGAGCAACTCTTGTAGTATTTGGTCTAAGGTTTCATATGAATTTTTTCTTAATTCATAAAAATGGCTCCACCCCTCTGCATCCTCCGGAATCTGCCTGCTTTCCAGCTGATCATGGTTTATATACGCATAATAATCATTTCTCAAATCACCTTCTTCTACACTTCCTTTAAAAAAACATACGATAGAAACTATTCCCGTAACAATAAAAGTAATAATCAGAAAGAATATGATTAAAATATTTCGCTTCTTATTCACACCGTTTCTCCTTTATCTATTTTAGATTCAAAATAGTATATGCTTTTTCCGGCTTTCATACGCCGAACCATTGCTCATGGTTTTCTTTAAGGCGTAGTGCTTATAACAAAAAAATTACCAAATGTAAAAAATAACTAAGTATGCGGTCAATAAAGGGTAAGCTGTATAATAATAAAAGACTCTCTTAAACAGTATCAGCAGGTAACAATAAAATTATTTTTATAGAGTGATAAAATGAGACTTTTTGAATGAATGAATCGTGTTGTATGTAGGAGGTGAGTTAATGGAAGACAATTCTTTGTTACGTACGAATAAAGAATTGGCTGAAATGTACCAACGGAATGTAAATAGAGTTTATAAGCTGTGTTATATATACTTGAAAAACGCTGTTGATGCAGAGGACGCCGTTCAATCTGTATTCCTAAAATTGCTGCAATCGAATGTTTATTTCAATGACTATGAGCACGAGAAGGCCTGGTTTATCAGAACGACAAAAAACTATTGCAACGATATACTAAAATCTTGGTGGAAACGACAGCGTATTGATTTTGAAACCTTGCCAGATGTTGCTTCACACGATGAAGATAAGCAAGAGAAAGAAATAATTTCAAAGCTCCTTGCCCTCCCTGAAAAATATAGGGTGGTTTTACATCTTTATTATCTTGAAGAATATGCAGTAAAAGAAATAGCAACTCTTTTAGGACGCAACGAAAGTACTATCCGGTCACAACTGCAAAGGGGCCGTGAAAAACTCAAAATTGAATTAGGAGGTAAAGATTTTGAACAAAAAAATTGTGAACAGAATATCTGAAATTCTTGACCCCACAGAAGAACAAAAAGAGCGAATGTTTAGCAATATATTAGACAAAAATGAAACTGCAAAGAAAAGAGGAATTTCTCAAATGGGACGATTTAAACCTGCATTAGTGGCCGCCGTAATGGCTGTCTGCTTAATTACCACAACAGCCTTTGCCTCTGTATATATGGGATTGGACATTAATTTTCTTAATTTCCTAAAGCCTTCAAGCAATGAACAGGAGGAATACTTGACTAATGGAGCTTATATGGTTGATAAGCAAGTGGCAAATAAAAGTGGTACACTGGATATTAAACAGGTTATCGGTGACGGTAATTTGACCTATATCCTGATGGACTTTACCGCAAAGGAAGAAATCCCTTTAGATATGGCACGTTACAGATTTGAAAATAATGATTTTAATGCTGACCAAAATTTTTACAGTATTGATTTCATTTCATTAAAAGATGAAAATACTACCGACAATAAAATTAGTATGATAATGAGCGTAATGACAAAAAAATCCTTAATGGGTCAAAAAGTTGATTTAGAGCTTACTGATTTGCAAGGCGCAGATTCCGCCACTGGAGTATTTAATACAATTATATCCGGTAAATGGAAAACCTCTTTTGAGTTAGATATTAAGGAATATTCAACTGATTATCAAGTAAACAAAGAGATAACAATATTTAACTATGCGGCCACAATAAAAAACATCTCCATTTCTCCGATTTCTATTGCAATAAAAATTGAGAGTCCATTCTTAGAAAAGATTAGTGAAGTCTCAAAGGGGGGCACGAAGATTGAAGAAAATAAATATCTAGATAACTATCCAGTTACAATTAACTATAATGACGGTACATCCGAAACAACAACAACTTTCAGCGGTATGCACTTGGCAGAGCATGGTATTGGCGAAATGCTAAATATAAAGACTTTTGAAAATGTGATAAACGATAAAGAAATAAAATCAATTTTATTCTTCAGTACGGAAATTCCGATTAATTCTCTTACACAAAATTAATGTATTATGTAACTTTACTATTTTGGAGATTGCAAAAGCCGTTGCTTTAGCGGTTAGTATCCTACTCAGTTAAAAAAACGCATGCAAAGCAAATGCCTTTCATGCGTTTTTTAATACACCCTTTTTGCTAAAAGAGGTCACCTTCACTCTAAATATTGAAAAGTAAAATCAAGAATCGCCAGAACCGACATTTGCCGGAACTGGCGATTCTTGATTTAGAGACTTATTTTACAGCCCCTTTTTTCTTGTCTCTAACGAAACTCTATCTTTTTTATTGCTGAACTTCTATGAAGCGTTTCATCATTTGTGCAATTTCTGCTCTTGTAGCATTTCCTTTCGGATCCAGAATACCGCTTCCTTTTCCGTTTATAATTTTTTGTTGGAATGCCCAGTTCATCGATTCCTTTGCCCATGAGGAAATCTGATTGAAGTCACTCATAGCTTCTATTTCTGATTTTTCTTCCGTCACGGCTTGATTTTTAAATTTAGCATACTGATGAAGCATTACTGCAACTTGTTCTCTTGTGAGATTTGCGGCGGGCATAAATGAAGCTTCACTCATCCCTTTTACAATTCCCTGCTCGGACGCCCAAGTAACAGCGGCACCGTACCATGCAGATTTTTCAACATCTTTGAACGTGCTTTCTTTGTTTACTTCTGGCTTTCCCTGTGCATTATACAGGATTGTTGCCATCATTGCGCGCGTCGTTTTATCATTTGGCTTAAATGCTTCCGCACTTACTCCGTTCATCAAATTATTTTTCACCGCATACTCTACTGCTTCCGCATACCATGCGCCAGTCTTTACATCATTAAAGTTCAATGATGCTTCATACGCTACGGTGTAATAAGAAAAGTGATTTGTTGAAAATTGAACGTTTCCCTTGCTATATCCCGCATCTTCCATCTCCGTCACAGTGCCGTCACTGCTGATATGGTACACTTTGAGTCCTTCTGCTTTTTCACCTGCTTGGAGCGTATATGGAATGGAAACAGTCACTTTCCCCGCAAATTCTGTAATTTCTTTTCCTCCGATTTGCATTGTGAGATCAAACAATGGACGGTTTCCAATTTTTGCTCCCAGCTGGTTTCTCTTATTCGGAGTAACTTTTTCATTCTCTAAGAAAGATTTCTTCATATCCGCTTTCTCAGCGGTTATTTTCAGATTACCCTTAGTGTTTTCTGCAAGCTTCTTCATTGTCTCCTGATCTATACTGAGAGTAGCAATCGGCATCTTTACGATTACTGCATCTACCTTGCCACTCAGCTGTGCAACTGACGCTTCTGGAATAATCGTCTCTACCTTCGAAGCAGAAGAATCCGCTTTTACCTCTATCTCTACTTTTTTGGTTCCGGAGTTTTTTTCTAAAACCTCTTTGATTGCAGAAGAAACTGCCTTATCGGATACGGTTACATTCGCTATGCCCCCGTTATTCGTCTTGGCTTCGACTTCTACTTTTCCATTTGAGCCGCTTGTGCTTTCTTTTTCTGTCGACGTTCCGGATGAGCTGCCTCCGCCAGAAGAACCGCCGCCGGACGTATTTTTAACCGGGTTTACTTCAACGGTAATCACCTTCACTAACGGATTCTCAGGAAGTGCATCCGGAGGCAAGGTGCCCATATAAGCATCGTACTCCGTATTATAAGAAAGTTTTGCCGTGAGCTTTACGATAGTCTTGATATTTGGTCTTGTGATTTCTGTTTTATATACTGCATTAAAATTTGTTTCAGCACTGGATACCGTATAGCTTGGAATTTTGATTACCTCTGGATGATCTGATATCCATTCCGCATTGATTTCAGCCATAGGATACAGGTCTTCATCTACATCCAATTCATTTGGCAGCAGGAGTGCTGTTTGTACGTCGCTGCTTGTCAGGTTCTTTCCCTTTATTTTATCGAAATCAATTGTACTTCCCAGCTCTTGCAGATATTCTGCTTTTGTCTTTAAATGTGCCGGAACGGGAATGCTGACCACATGCTCTTGTATCTGCGTTCCAATTGTCAGCTTAAACGTAACCTCGCCAATTGATTCATTCTCACTGTAAGTAATGACTCCATCAGACGCAATCGCGTCGTTAGAAGACTTCTCTAACGTAATTTTCACTTCTGAATTATCTGCCTCTATTTTCGCTTTTGATAAAATATTTGTATCCAATTTCTTAGATTTTACATAATAACCTTGCTCGTATTGTGCATCAAATCCATCATATTCAGAAGGTGTAAGTGCCGCAGATGTCAGCTTTGCCTTGACTGCATCCAATGCTTTTTCCGCCTCATCCTCTGTTAAAGCAGGAACCTGTACGGTAAATACTTTTTCTTCGCTCACATCACCGCAAGATATTTCAGCAGTCAATTTTACGGTATGTGCCTGCGCATCTCGGATAATTTTTCCACCCTCCGTTACAACAGACGGTGTATCAGAGCTCCAGTTGATTACAGTTTTTCCGCTGTCCCCCTGTTCTTTTAAGGTTAAAGATGTACCGGACGGCGTGCCGTCTGCGTTCAATTCGCTGATCTCCAACGCCGCTTTATCCTGCGCTACCAATTCTCGTCTTTCTGTTTCTGTCATAATTCCGGATACAGTCACCTTGCACCATGCCGGATACAAGACTTTTCCCTCACAGGCATTGTCTGACATGATAAAGAATGTCCCATTTTCCGTAAAGTTTAATGTGAACTCTCCCTTAGAATCCGTCTGTACAATTGATACAATCTTGTTCGCTGAAAGTTCTCCCTCTTGATTCATAACTCCAACTCGCACATTTTTAGCCGGTGTCGCTTCCGCCTCACCAAATCCAGGTGCCCTTACCAGCTTTAAAGTAAGCGTGCCATGTGTTACATTTGTATCGAAAAGATAGCTCCCATCCTTTTGAAAATCAGCAGTGGCCGCTCCATTCCAGTCTCCATAGTAATAGAGATATACCACATCACCGTTTTTCAGCTGTGCGCCGTCAGCCATATCGGAGCTATATGCGCCGTTGATATAATGGCCAAAATAAGTATCTTTTCCGTTGCCGTGCGTAAAGAGCTTTGTCAATCCCTTGTTCATATAATCCGATGCCGTATCTTTTGTAAACGCATCTGCGTATTTTTGCTTATGCGCCATCACCGCGGCATCTAAAACAGTAGGGATTTCTGACTTTTCTCCCATCCCAAATTGTGCGGCGTATCCAGCCTCTACCGTCATGGGAACAGGCTGTACCTCAAAGACTCCGTCATAGGAAAATGCCACAGTGATTTCTGCACTGCTGCCGCCCGGCTCCGGTGCTCCATCGCTACCCTTTACTGTATAGGTGGCATTTACTTCATTTTTATATAAATCCTTAAACGTTTTATAGGTTTCTTTGTCCTCATTAGATGCGGTATCCGCAGCTCCATATTTTGCCCAATACCTGCCTAATTGTGAATGGGTCAGCCATGCAGTGATACTGATTTCTTTATCCTCTGGCACAGTTCCTTGCAATTTCAAAGTCTCGTTTGCAATTACTTTTTCCATGCTGGACTTAAAAGTACGATACCCTCCGCTATACACTTTCATCGGGTCATATCCCGGAAATTCATCAGCGACTAAGTAGCTGTCAAAGAGATTTGAGCTGATGTCATTGCTGAATACCGCGACTTCCTCTTTCATTGTTACATTCCGGAAAGGAGAAAGGCTTTCCGTTATATTATCTGTGGTGTTCTTTGTATCTCGCAATAGTGCCGCGGCGTATCCGTCTTTCGCCTGGCTCATAAGCTTTTTTGCATCCGTAACGGCAGATTCAAGCTCCTGCTGCTCCCACGGCACAATCCGGAAGGTAAGTGTCTTGCTTGCAGTAACACTCTTATCATCCACCTTGCTCATGGTAATTGTCACGCGGGCTGTTGCAGTAGCTTGCCCCGGCAGTGGCCGATATACATTGATTTTCGGATAAAGCGGCTCGACATACTGCGCATTCTCCACACTGAGTGTAAAATCGTAGTTACGCCGTGTACTGCTTTCTGAATCCGGGTCAGTAATCGCTGTCGCAAATTCCAGTCCTGATGCAGCATCAAACCAATCTCTGGAATGCTTTGGCACCATGACATCGCCACGAACCGCCCCTGTAACCTTTTCTCCCGTTTCTGCCAATGTAATGCAGTCCTCTGTATAATGCTTGTCCAGCATCGCCTGCATTTTTTCCTGCTCTGAAAGAGATGCTCCATCTCCTTTGACGTTCAGAGTAATCGTTTTTTCTGCGACGATTTCCTGCGCTTTTGTGTTTACCGCTGAAACGGTGAGTACAACCTCACGATCCTGCGATTGTGCCCTCACAGTTGCTGAAACCGGTGTGTCACTTCCAACCTCACCTTTTCCAATTTGGATGGCGGTGGTATCGCTGCTTTTCCATGTAAGATTTGCCAGCAAGCTTCCTCCTGCATCCCTCACACGCACCGGCAAGCTCAAAGTTTCTGTAACCGCCTGCTCATCTGTATTGCTTCCTTTTATACTTTCCCAAGTGATTGTATTCAACACTGCCTCTTGGAGCCAGCCCTTTACTTTTTCCTTATCCCAATCCAAGCGCGCTTTTACAGTGATTTCTTCTTTCGCTCCACCTTTGGAGAGCTTCAATTTAATATTCTCTACAAAGACGTATTCTGGACTGTACCCAAGTGTAGATGGCGCTTGGTAAAAATATGAAATTTCTCCGTCAGATGCAATTCCTCCCACATTTTCTTTTGCCGGAGTACCCGGGTCAAGCACTTCTACAGAAATTCCCGTAATTTCTTTTTTTTCTAAAATGCGGCGCACATATGCCGCAAAGTTGGTATCCGTTCCGTTTTCCGGAGCAAAGAGCGTCGGAAGTGCCGCAGCTGCCGCTTTCACTGCTTCCTCATCATCGCTGCTGCTTACCGCTGCTACGATAAAGGTAAATGCCTTTGTTTTCTCAATTCCATTCTTTTCTACAGTTGCAGTTAGGGTAACGCTTGTATTCACATTTTGAGGAGTAATCGTGCCATTTGCGGAAAGGACTGCTTCATTATCCGACTCCCATGAAATCGAAGTTCCATTTTCTCCCGAAGCTGGCAGCGTGAGATTCTCTGTTAATGGCGTCTGCGTCTGAAAGCTTAACGCTTCTACAGCTCCATTTACTGCATCTTCATCACTCATCTCTGCGTTTTGCCATTGGTGCACAGGATACGCGCCAGAAACGGCTGTAAATTTTGAATCCTGAGGTGGGTTTTCGCCGTTGACCAATGCAACAAAATCCGCGCTTTGCATATCAGAAGCAGCTTTGGCTTCATTTTGACCAAAAACTGCAGCGGTTCCTCCAAAGCCCTTCTCCGTTGAAGTATCCAGCCAGTAGCAAGCATCACAGGAAGGTTCTCCTTCACTACCTGTAATCCCATCCTGAACTCCCGCAAGTGCACCAATGCTTCCGCCTCCGGCGATGCTTCCAAGATTAAAGCTATTCTTTAAAGTAACACTCTTGTAAGCATAGCCCAAAAGGCCTCCAACATATTTTTCTGAAGCATTGACGTTAATAGTTCCAATATTATAGCAGTAGCTGACATCGGTAAATTGAGCATATCCGACAATACCGCCTGTCTGTTTTTTCCCGTTTACTTTTCCGGCATTAAAAGACCCTACGATTTGTCCCTCGGAACCATTGCTTCCTTTTGTACCTCCTACAATGCCGCCTACCGTCGTCCCATCTTTTGCACTCACGTTCACATAATTTGCACAGTTAATAATCTTACTTTTAGAATTAGCACAGCCGGCAATGCCACCCGCATAGCTTGCTCCGCCTGCATTGGTAGAAATTTCTCCTCCTACAATCAGGTTTTTCACAATACCGTCAGTACCGAGATTTCCAATAAATCCGAGGTACTTTGCACTCTCGGTGCTCTTGATATAAATGCCACTTACGGTATGTCCCTGCCCATTAAAAGTCCCGATATAAGCAAGGTTCTGTGAGCCAATCGGCGTCCATTGCTTGCTTTCACTTCCTTCTAAATCGATATCCGCTTCAAGCACTGCGCAGAGAGTATTGTCTTTTATCACTTCCTGTGAAAACCAAGCCAATTCCTCCGCCGTGCTTATCCTATAAGGGGTTCCTTGCGTACCATCCCCAGAGGACGGCTCGCACATCATATCAAAAGAAAACGATTTTTCACTATCTGCATAAACATTTGTTAAACTAAAACCAGGTACAGAAAATCCAGTGAGGATTAAGGCAAGAACTAAAAACCATGCCACCCGTTTTTTTGCTTTTTTCATTTCAAAAAACATTACTTTTTCTCCTTCTTCTTTTATATCTATATCATCGCCTACTGCGTTATTGCTTATAAAAACAGCATTGCTGAAACGATTCTTTTAGGAAAATAAAAAATGTGGCTTCGCCACGATGCCAAATAAAAAAACTGTAGTACTTAACATACTACAGTCCGTTTTTTCTGCATATAAAAATTATGATATATCGCATATAAATGCTACGCTAGTATAACCGATTCCCCGCGGCACACTACCTTTTCTCATTCCATTTCATGCAGGTCTTCTGGCTCATGAATCATCGCTTTTTTTCCTGCCTTCCCAAGATTTTTCTCAGTGGCTTCCTTTTAAAGCTCCTCATTTACAGCGGCGGGACCGCGCAGGTCTTCCACCTGCTTCCCTCTTAGCCATCCTAATTTGATTACGATACAAACTAAGACGGAACATAAAATGACTATTCAATTATTTGTCCTCTTTACTAACTCAAAATACTATCATTAAATAAGATTTATGTCAACTGCATGAAAAAGAAATTCTAAATAGCGACTTCCTTTCCGAATTATTTCTTATTATACTTTTCATATATCTTTATTATACTTGGATGTCAAATAAAAGTCTAATTTTACACTAAGAAAAGAAAGATTTTTTTACGATTTCACCAACGTTATTTGTATCAGATAAAAAAGGCACACCAATCGGCATGCCTTTCTAATTAAATTTAAAAAATAATTTTTCATTTTTGAAGCTTTGTGAATTGTGTCAGCATAACAACTGCCTCGGCTCTTGTCGCATGATCTGCCGGGCGGAAAGTCCCGTCTGGATTTCCTGTAACAAGTTTTAGATGCACTCCCATATTCACGGTTTCCTTTGCCCATGCGGCTATTTTATTCTTATCCGTAAACGCATCCGCTACATCATTTCCGCTTATCTTTGTTCCTCCTTCTGAGAGATAGGCGTTTACCAACATCGTCACCACCTCTTCCCTGGTGATTGAATCAAACGGTGCAAAAAGGGTGTCTGATTTTCCCTTCACGATTTTCTTATCGTATGCTGCGCTCACGTCCGCGGCATACCATGCATCCTTTTTTACATCCTCGAAAACTATATTTTGTGATTCCCCCTCAGATTCTCCTTGTATTCTCATAATCATCGAAATAAATTCCGCTCTTGTAATCTTATCCTGCGGCATGAAACGCCCCTGATTTCCTTGGATAATTCCTTTTTCCGCCATCAATTCAATATAGCTTTTCGCCCAGCTGTTTTCAATATCTGAAAAGACCTCGCCGCGCTTCATAATCATAAATTCGGAAAAATGGTCTGTTTCAAAGCTCAGCTTTCCAGCTTCAGTAACACTTCCTCCAACATACTCCCAGTTTTCTGTATCAGGGTTGTTCCAATATGCTCCGAGTTGTTTACTCTGTCCTGCTTGCCCACTATCATATACCAGTGTAATCTGAATTGGCTTTGCAAAACTGGTTATTTTTGAATTACCTGCCTGCAGCTGAATGTCATAGATCGGGCTCACAGAATTTATAAGGCCTATCACGCTTGTGTCTTTTGTATTTACGCTCAAGTTCCATGAAGACCCGTTGGCTTTCAATGCTTCTGCAGGAATCAGCACGGCCACAGAATCCCCCTGAATAAGAAGCGGCATTTTATTGTTTTCCAACCATTTTGATACAGTGCTCGAAATAGTTACTTGCATATTTCTTACTCGATCGGCTTCTGATATCGCATTGACAACGGCCTTGTTTGCGCTCATTTTTAACGATTCTTTTTTCTCAATGACTGCTTTTACATCCACCGAACCATCTTCATTTTTTGTAATAGAAGGTTTCTCGGTGCTACCGTCTGCTACTGGAGAAGGAGCCGCCGCGCCACCGCCGCCAGCAGAGCCGCCACCTCCGCCGGAAGAACCACCGCTGCCCGGAGCTTCCGGTTCCTCCGCAGGTGTTCCCGGATCTCCTGTAATTTGAATGCGGTATCCCCCTTTAATCATTGCTCCGGAATAGTAGCCCGGAGTTCGGTCAGATGAGCTGTTTACTTCTAAAATATAAGAGCCTTTTTCCAAATCCAAGGTTCCTGTTGCCGCAAAATTCCATTGCTCTGCGCCTCCTGTACTCCACATTTGAAGCAAGGTTTTATCCGTCTGATTCAATTGATATAACGCAGCGTCACACGGCGTCTCAGAAAGCATCTTAAACGCAAAGTTCCCTTCTTTGTATATCTTAAAGGAGAAAGTATCCTCATCCTCTGCATACGATAACGTTCCCTTTTTCTCTTTACCGATCGTCAACACGGACGACTCGGCATAATCGTCAGTTCTCTCTGCATCTGCACGCTTAATTAAGTAAAATGGAATGACCTCTTTTAATTCCTTTCCTGACAAAATGGAAGCGAAGCTGCCCAAAGACTGCATTCCGGTATTGCTAAAGCATCCGTATTCACTATAGAGGTTCGACTGACTTCCTTCATATAAGTATTCCAGCTTAATCTGTTCTGAATCGGCCGATTTACTGCTGAAAGGAACCGGTAAAATATAAGTCCGGCCGGTAACCGGAACGTTATTTGGATTGTCGACGGAAATCCAGTATTGATTCCCAGAAGCATTTGATGCAAACAAAAGAATCTTAGAATCCGCCGGAATATCCATGGCAATTTTAATTCCATGTGCTGCTTTTAGTTTGATTGTGCTGCTCTGGAATCCACCATTTCCATCCTCCATCGTCAAGCCTTTTAACCGAACATAGTACTCACCGTTTGGTATCGTATCACTGCCCCAAAAGAAATAGTATTTATTTAACAACGATCCATTGTTCGATAAAACGGCGCTTTTCTTGAACTGATAATCAGATTCCGGGACTGCTGTAAGTACTCCGTTTTCCATGTGATAAATGCCAAAGCTAAGCAGCCCGCTTCCTATAAACTCTGCACAATGTGCATCGCTTCCACTTTCTGCAGTATTTATTTTCATCCATTGCGTCTGCCCATAATTTTCAAAAGTAAATTCTGCCTCTGCTCCATCGAAATTCAATGCTTTTGACTCTGCCGGTATATCTGAAATATAAGCCGGATCTTTTAGCAACGTCATTTCAACAGGCTCCGGTGATAGAGAATCTATCGTATGCTCTTCTTTTGTGATTGCCTCTCCGCCTTGCGTAAAGGTTCGCGTGATTGGTTCATTGAGCAAATAATAATCTTCGCTCCACTCGTCCAATCCCTCAGATAAGCAATAGACAAATTTATAGGTTCCATACGTCAAATTTAGATTGGATTGAAATGCATTGATTTGTGCATTGTACTCAGCCTGAACGGTCCCCGCATAATAAAATGGATATCCGCCCATTCCCGGAAGATAGGTGCTGTTATCCTGTGCATAGAGATCAATTTCTACACGGCTTGGCACTTTCCCGCCCTCTGGAACCTTCAATGTAATCTCTTGTACTGCCCGTTCTCCTACTTTCATCAAAACAATGCTGGAAGCTGCGTAAATTTCATCAGACAGTCTTTCAACATCTGCATATTGATTTGTCACAGCCTGAATTCCAATGACATCACCGTACGAAAAAGCTTTCCCATACTGCTGCAAGTCAACGGTCACCTGACCTTCTCCGTTTTGCAGTGCAAACGGCAGATATCGATATCCGCCTGTCGGTAAATAGCCTTTCTCGCTGTCATATTTCATTTCACTGAACTTAAGAATCCCCTTTTGTTCCAATTCTCCTTCATGGGCCTTACCTGTAATGTCTTCTGCCGTAATATTTATTTTCCCATTTGAAAGTGGTATGCTTTTTTGTCCCTGAATAATAAATCTTTTATTATAGATATCCTTCGATGTCATTTCTCCATTATCATTCAGCACATGCATAAAAGCATTCTCTTCTGCCGTCTCAAGTTTTCCTTTTTCATTTTGAAAAATACGCTCCTGAGAATAAGTGCTCTGCATCACTCTGTCTTGCAGCTGCTGTGCGGATAAACTTAGAGCTTCTGCTTTAAGCAATGCAGCCATCCCTGCTACAAAAGGAGCTGCCATAGACGTCCCCGATTTATAAGTGTAAATGTTCCCTGTATTTCCTGTACTTAAAATTCGATACCCCGGTGCATGTATAATTTTATGGGACAGCTCAGCATCATAGGAAGAAAAGTCAGTCTCAACAAATTGCTCTCCGTCATAATCCAAGGCGGCAACCGCTAGTACATTACGGCTGGCGGCTGGATAGTTAATCTTATTTTTTATGCCGTCATTTCCCGCTGCCGCAATGACAAGAACGCCTTTTTCTGTCGCATAGTCAACAGCATCCTGTATCGCTCTGCTTTCATAAGAGGAACCTAGGCTCAAATTAATAATGTCCGCACCATGGTTTGCTGCATATAGAATCCCATTGGCGACTGTAATGCTGCTTCCGGCTCCCTTACTGTTCAAAACTCTTACGGGAAGAATCTGCGCACCGCCTGCCACACCGGCAATCCCTATCCCATTTTGCGAAATTGCGGCTGCAATTCCCGCCACATGTGTTCCGTGACTGTTTTCATCCTGTGGTTTTTTATCCTGTTCCACAAAATCATAGCCGTCCGCTCGAATGCTCTCTTTTAAATCTTCATGGCGTTCATAAATCCCGCTGTCTAAAATTGCAATCGTCACATTTTTTAAGTTTTCCTGCACCTGCGGATTACTCCACAAAGCATAGGAATCGACAGCATCGACTCCCCACTGAAAATGCCTTTGATATACAGGGTCGTCATACCCGCCTCGCGTCTCCAAGCTGTGATAAAAAATCAGGGGTTCTGCATACTCCACACTCTCACAATTTTCCAATGAATCAATTGCTTCTTCCATATTCTGCCCTGACTCCAGCTTCACACTAAGAAAAAGACCTTCTTCATACGGCTCAATCTGGTCGACGAGAATCCCCGCATCCTCCGCATCCTGCGCTAAAAGGACGGCTGCAGCTTCTTCTTTTTTTTCTTCGCTCTGCAATCCACGCCTTACGCTCTGCGTTACGATTTCTTCGTTGTATTTAATAAGAAGTGTGTCATCGGAACGTTCTTCCTGTTCATCGGTACGCTCGACAGCCTCCTGTGAATACTGCGGAACCTCTTCCTCACTTCCTTCATTTTCATAGGGATAACGTTGTAAGCTCTCTTTTTTAAACGAGCTCATGCTCTGCCACGCCTCTTCATGGAGATCATTTTTTTTCATTCCACCCGCTTGCGTCTCCGCACCATAAATCATGGCCGCAGGGGTTAATACCATTGTCAAAGCTGTTAAAAGTGCGATGCTCTGCCGATAAAGCTTGTTCAATTTCCTTTTCCTCCTTATTCCTCTATTATCTGCTGTAGAAAATATGAATCTAAAATACGTTTCCCCTCGCTTCTTCAAAAGTCTAAAATAGACAAAGGCACTCCCTCGAAAGGAAGGCCTTTGCCTCTGTCAAAGCGTACGCTGATTTCAGATTATTGAATTGTATTTTTTATAAATTCGCTAATCATAACAGCCGCTTCTGCTCTTGTTGCGTTTGCAGAAGGATCGAATCGATTGCCGCCTTTTCCGTTAATAATGCCAGCCTGCTGCATTTCTGCTACCGCATTGCCTGCATAGGAAGCGATTGCACTTTCGTCCGCAAATGTCACTTTTGCATTCACCTTAAGCAGTTCTTCCTTTGCACTTTTTTCATGGTAGCGCATCAACATAACTGCCATATCTTGTCTGCTGATTTTTTCATTTGGTAAGAATTTGCCATTACTTCCGGCTGAAATTTGCTCTTCATAAGCCCACTGCACGGCACCGCTGTACCAGCTGTCCGCAGCAACATCCGTGAAAGCACTGGCTTTATTGGCCGCCGAATCAGCACCGGAGAGACCCCTTAAAATCTGTACAAATTCTGCTCTTGTGACATCGTCGGAAGGCACAAATTTCCCTTCCCCCTTTCCTTTCATGATATCTCTTGCTGCCAAATAGCTCACACTATCTGCATACCAGCCTGCTGTATCGATAAAGCTTACAGCTTCATAGCCGATCATATACTGGGAAAGATGGTTCGTTTCAAAAATGATTGATTTTTGACTTGCATCATATCTTGACTCTTTTACTTTGCTCAATTGGCTTCCATTCGCATAATAGATCAGCAGCTGGTTTTCATTTTCGCCTGCTTTGAGTTGGTACGGAATGCTTACAAGAAGCTTTCCCTGCGTCCAGTCACTTACTTGTGCTCCATCTGCTTTAATGGATAAATCGATTACACCTCTCCCCGCACTTGCAGCTTGTGCTGCTTCAGAAAGGTTTTTTCCATCTACTTTAACGAGTGAAATTTCTACTGTGCTCTGCGTCTTTGCCGCAATTGACTCTAGTGCTTTTTTGGAAAGCGTAACTGCTCCCAAAGGAGTGTCCAGTGTCATCGAAAACTCTTTTCCCTTTGCCGCTGTTTTTATGACTTCACTCGATAGCTTTGCACTCACTTGGCTTGCCACTTTATCTGCATTAAGCTCCAGCCTAAGCACAGGTTTTGTCCCAGCTTTCTCTGCTCTTGAAATCGCATCTTTTACACTGCTAAGAATTTTATTCTCGTTTAATTCTGCAACCGCTTTTCCCGACTCATCAACCTTAACTGCGACGGACTCCGTTACAATCGTTTTTCCGGATTGGTTTTTTACTTCCTTTTCAGGCTCTGTAGTGCTGCCAGCTGTACTTCCCGTACCACCGGAGGAACTTCCACCGCCGGAGCTTCCACCAGAGTTGCCTCCACCAGAATTTCCGCCGCTCCCAGGATTTTCTCCGCCAGGGTTTTCTCCGCCACCCGGATTTTCACTGTCGGAGCCCCCTTGACTGCTTTCAATGGTTACTGAAACCTCAGCGGTAGCAAAAACACCATTTTTTACAAATCCGATTATAACGGTCTCTGTTTCGTTTCCTTTTTCCGTTCTTGCTTTAATTAAGGTATATTTACCACGAGGGACACTGTTTGTAATATATCCTTTGTATTGTTTTTGCTCTAACATCAAAGTGATACTTTCATCTGGTGTTTGTCCTTCTTTCATCTTTACAATTTTATCAGTCACATTGATGGATTCAGCAGATGGGTCCATTGTTTTTGAGATAAATGCACTGCCTTCATATTTCGCAGCCTCTGCCTTTACTGCAGCAAGGTCCGCTGCGGAATCTTTATAAACCGGCATTGAAACCCCCAGTTGATTTTTAAGGGCTTCTATCTTTTCTTTCGCCGTTGCAGAATCCACCGCAACCGCCTTTGCCGCTGCATTGACTGTTTCGTCTTTTCCATTTATGTGTGTTGCAATGCCCTTTATCGTTTCTCCTATGTAAGTCACTGAATTACCGTAGCATTCCACCATGGTTAGTGAATCCGGATCAGAGGAACTGAATATGCCGTCAAAGTCTCCGACAAAGCCCCCGTTCCAGCTCCAGCCCGGCACCAAGGTTCCGGCGCTGACACAATTTTTCACCGTTCCGGAAATTGCACCGGCAAAGCCGCCGAAATTTTGACCATCTGTATTTTGCGATACCGAAGCTACATTTCCTGTTGAAAAACAATTTTCAATTTTTGTGTAAAGATTGCTGTGACCTACAAAGCCACCTGCGGTCCCATAAGCGGTTACATGACCGATTGCATAAGAATCGTAGATTTGCTCCCAATTAGAACCGACCAAACCACCTACTGCGGTTCCGCCACTTACATTTCCGCTGGCATAGCTATCTACGATAATACCCCGATTAAATCCAACCAAACCGCCCAATCGTCCGGCATCTCTTAGGCTTAATGTTTTTCCAATTACCTCTGCATCCGCAGAGCAATTGTTGATTGCACTGTAAACGTAGCTCCCATAGCTTGTTCCCGCAACCGTATTGTTGCCGTCATTGATTCCAACGAGGCCTCCCATATCGGTATTACCCAGCGTATGCGTACCTAATCCGGTTACCTTCCCTTGCACATGACAGTTTGAGATAACACAAGAGCCTTCCGCTCCCTCTTTTGCTACGCCTGCTAAAATTCCAAGCTTACTGCCGCCTGTCACATCTGCATTCTGGATTACAACGTTTTTGACATCTGCGTTATACAATACACCGAAGAATCCTACATTTTGAGTGTACTCACCTTTTGAAATCTTCAAGTTGGAAATTGTATAATTTCCGCCATCAAAGGTCCCTGTAAAAGGTGTCTCCGCACTTCCAATCGGTTCAAAATCAATCCCTGTCATATCAATAGGTGCTGCTACTTGATAGCAAGCGGTTAAATCATTGCGAACACTCTCCAAATCTGCCGCATTTTTTAAGAGATAAGGGTTTGCTGGAGTTCCTTCGCCTGAGGTACTGCCTGTCAGAGAGCTCCAAGCCGGTGCCTTATATCCATTCTTCACGCTTCCATAGTAAAACAGGAGCTTTTCTCCATCTTTTACAGACATCGTGGAAACACCCAAAGGTGCCACTTTATCATCCAAAGTAAACATCCAGCCATCTGGGCTCAGTGCTTCTATCCCATTGATGGTTGTCAAATATTTTCCATATTGCTGGGATTCCGTAAACTCATAGGAAATCCCAGATGCTTCTAAAATATCTTCAACCACAGGATTTTCTAATGCTACGCTGACTGTCTTTGGCTCCACACTAACCGTGTAATTATAAGTAGTATTACTGTAATCAGCTACCATAATTTCAACGGAAACAGTCTCCTCTTCCGGTTCTTCATTCGAACGTTCAGGTTCCACTGCTGTTAAATAAGGCAAACCGCCGTTATGCTGTGCATCCTTCGACCATAATTCCCCCAAATCCAGAGCTTTCAGCTCCTGTGTTGTCAAGCCAGTCTCTGTTTTTATGCTTACGCTTCCTTCGGGAAGCGTTTTTTCTGTATCGTAGAAGCAGTCCGTCGTATCACAGCCATCACTCTTCAATGCACCAATAAAAGCATTTCCCGTAGTAGCCGCCGTTACATCTCCCGCAGAATAGCAACGTGTAAGTCCCTGTCCATTGCCCAGATATCCTACCAATCCGCCTACTGCTTCTTTTCCGGATACGCTTCCTAAATTATAGCTGTCAAGAATGCTGCCATCTTCTAAGTACCCTACAATTCCTCCCACATATTTAACAAGCGGTGCTGCCACATTTGCAGTGGAATAGCATTGCTCAATTTTTCCCTTTGAGTCTGGTGAGTAAGCATAGGTATTCTGTCCGACGATTCCGCCAACAGCCTGCCCCCAATTTGCATAAGTGCTCTCAACGGTTGTCTTAATCACGGCACATTTTTCAATCGTGCCACTGTTTCTTCCTGCAATTCCACCGACACGGCTTGCAGCACTGGTGATTACACCGCTTTCGACTTTACAATTAGAAATGATTCCTTTGTTTTCTCCGGCGATAACGCCTAGGTCACTCGTGCTGGTTGAAGTCCCCATCACATTCGGTGCTTTCACTACTAAATCAGAAACGATTGCACTGCTTCCAACATACGCAAAAAGTCCACCCTTATCACTCGAAACACTAAGGTTTAACCCTGTAATTTTAAAGCCGTTTCCGTCAAAGCTTCCCGTAAAAGGATAGCTGGATTTCCCGATTGGTTTTACCTGCTGCCCCGAAAGGTCAATATCTTCTGTTAGCCGGTATTTTTTAGCCCATTCCTCCTGCTGCTTCGACGGAATTCCAATATTCCCTAGCGCAACAAATTCTTCCGGTGTCTGAATTAAAAAATACCCGTCTTCATCTTGAGGTAATTCGGCCGCTTGCATCTCTTGAGGGACCTCTTTTGATTCGAGCAGATACTCTCCTCCCTCTGTTTCAAAAACACCTTCTATTATTTCTTCTTCCTGTATATTCTCTTGTGCCTCTGTCTGAAGCATTTCTAGCTCTTCTGCATAACCGTTTACCGGAAATGTAAAAACAGAAATGACAATGCATAAAGTAAGGATTACAGACATCCATTTTTTCTTTTTCATCACACGTTTCCTCCTTGTCATAGCGCATCTTTTTCAATATTTTTTGTATCGACGCGACTTACAATTTTTTCTCTCTAAGGCTGTAAATCACCTTAATTCTTTCTTAGCCCTGCATGTCAAGCCCTCTTCTTGTAACCGCAGTTTCTCAAATTTAATTGTATATAATATCCAAATTATTAAAATTTTGGGTATTATAGGTGCACTTTTTTCCTCCTTTCTTCTCTATATCTATCCCAAATCATTTCTGAATAAAAAAAAACTGTAGTAATTAAATACTACAGTCCGTTTTTTCTGTATATAAAAACACTACAATCTGTATCTTTGCAATACAAACATAGGTTTCGCATTAGCATAACCGATTTCCCGCGGAATACTAACCCTTTTTATTTCATGCAGGTCTTCTGGCTCACGAATCATCACTTTTCTCTGACCTTCCCAAGATTTTCTCAGTGGCATTCCCAAAAAAAGCTCCTCGTTTACAGCGGCGGGACCGCGCAGGTCTCTCACCTGCTTCCCTCTTAGCCATCCTAATTCAATGAAATCGCGAATTAAGACGGAACATAAAATAGTTATTCAATTATTCATTAAATGCTTATCGTTTAGAATCGTACCATCAAATAAAGTTTATGTCAACTACCAGAAAGGGAAATATCGTAGAATTTTGTAATCGCTGTTGTAAAGATGATTTTTATTCTGTCAGCATTTTACTCACCATAAGCTTTCAATAACAGTAAGCAGTTCCTGTTCTGAAACCGCTCCAGGAAACTGGACTGCGTAGGAAAATCCATCATACTGCCAAACAGCAAGATAATATTTATCGCCATTTCCTTTCATTGTAACACTGTACCCCTCTATAGCATGAGTCTTGATATTGCTGTACACTTCATAATTTCCGCTGACATCTAGTTCACCGCGCTCTACTCGCAATGAGGCCGTCTCGCTCTGACCAATATACTTTACTTCCGCTAGCTCTCCCCAATAAGAAATATATTGCATTGATTCAATGTTAAACGGAACCTCCTGCATTTCCTTTACCGTAAACCCCATAGCTTCTGAGAGTTCTCTTGCTGTATTATACTCTACAATCCCCTCTTCCGGTATATTTTCTACTGGAGGGTTCATCGGTAAATTGCTTATATTATGAAAAACAACCGTTCCGACAATCAAAATTAGAAAGCAGGCAGCAATAGAAAGATATTTTTTATAATTGACCAAAGGCACAATTTTTCGTGGAACTTTATCCAAATCAAGATTGTCTATATAATCTAAAATCCGATTATGCATTTCAGGAGTGACTTCTATATTCTTCATAACCTTATCATACTGATTCTCCAAAATCGTACACCTCCTTTAAAATATCTTTCAGCTTCGCTCTTGCTCTTTTTAACAATGAGCGGACGGTTACCTCTTTTTTCGACAAAAGATTGGCGATTTGAATGGTAGAGTATCCCTCATGATAAAAAAGGTGCACGACTTCGCTATACTTTAATGGCAATTGTTTTACCGCATCCCATACGAAAGACAAATCTTCCAGTTCCTTGGCAGCTAAACTCTCACTGAGTTCATCTGTTTTCCGTATAGTATTATAGGTTATTTTATTCTTGCTGATATTTATTGCAACACGCAACAGCCACGCCTTTTCATGTTCATCTGACACAAACTGTGGCTGTGTTTTTATGAATTGTATTAACGTATCCTGCAATACATCCTCTGCATCGCTCATATTTCGAAGGTAAGAATAAGCAAGACGTAAAACACTATTCCCATAGGATGTCAGTAATCGTTCAGTCTGTTCATTCACTTGAACGGACCGGACAGCGGCCTGCATCTGCCCTGCCTCTTTATTCTGCTCCCATTTCCCCGCAGAAAGGAATAAGCAGAATAAAGAATGGATTCGCGCTTGAAAAAAAGCAATCCACCCCCAAACTCTATTTTGCAGCTCGTATGTTTCTATCATACAGGCACCTCCTTAAAAATAGAAATACAGCGATACTGCAACTTGACAGAATCGCTATATTTTTATATCCTGCTGTTTTAGCGAATATTTCCAACCATATCGCTGATAACGGATCGGTCTAAACCTGCCTCATCTATATTAACCGTAATAGAATAGGCATATTCTCCATCATTCCATGTCGCTACATTGATTTTTCCATCGCGGCCTTTAGTGGATACTTTAATGCTTCCAACGTCTACGGTGTTCTTTTCTTCAAATACAGTATATACCCCGCTGATATCCTCGCTGCCTTTTGCCTTGCGGATCTCAATTGTCTTTTCACTATTTTCAAAGAAAATTTTTATCATATCATTCTCTGAGGCCTGAATCAAGCTTTGCAAATACCCCACTGGCATTTTTTCGGGAATTTTTATAGAAAATCCCGCTATTTTTCTGGCAGAATCCATCGTACTGCAATCAACAAAGGGATTCGGGATTTGAACGTTAGCGTCTATGAATGGGTCCGGAATCTGTTCGCCCTTTTCTGTTGTTTGAATCTGAATTATGTTTCCTTTCAATTCAATCGTATCTTTTTTATTGTCTAAAAGTGCATCGAATAATCCAAGTGGAACATAAGTCACACCATTTGTTACAACGGATGGCGTTCCAAAAGAAAAAGGTGCACTCGTTCCAATTATACCTTCAATACTTGGTGTAAGAATATAGGAATCAACCCCAATTATTATATTCACATGCCTCGCCCCATTGTCTATTGAGATAGAATCCTTATTCCAACTAACTTTGAAGCCAAGCTCTTCAGCAATTGCTCTAACCGGAACCATAATGCACGCATTTATATCTGTCTTTTTTTCATTAATCTGAATTATATAGCTCTCAAACTTATTTTCTGAGATTTCTGTCACAGAGGCTGTGGGCGCCTTTGAAATTAAAGCAGGCATTTTAGCATTAGCCGCAAACGTCGGAATCGCCATAGCACTTACAAGTGCTACAGATAACATTACAATAATTGATTTTTTCATATTCATCTTCCTTTCAAATATAAGTGCTTATTCCCATAAGCATTTTCTATGTTTCTAATGTTTATACAAATGAAAGAAGAAAAACGTTGCAAAAATAAAATTTATTTTATTAAATAATATAAACCTGCGCTTCTTAAGTAGTAAATTAATAGCATCCTGAGGTATCAGAGTCTCTGAATATTTATTGAATACAAAATAATGACAGAAGCGGGGGGCACATAAATGTTTGAGGGGCCGTCTGAAACAGGTGAATTAAGAAATTGGGACGCACGGGTTTTTGGTTGGTTTGTGTTAAGACGGG
>CAUQTI010000028.1:0-38195 GCA_963521065.1 uncultured Anaerovorax sp.
ATATGCTGAATCGGAAGTTAAATTTGCAAACTTGAATCTCGGATTCCAATTCAGCAAAATTTGCTTTTATCTACGAAAGAAGCCTTCTGTCTATAAAAAATACGCACGGAAACACCTTAAATCGGCCACTCTCATGCGTATTTTTTATATTTTGTAAAAGGGTTCTTCTCAAAGCAAACGCATCGCTCTGATTGATTTTATTCTTTTTCGCTTATTCAAATAGCACTGATGATTCGTTCCTTTTACGCTACACAAAGTCCCTGCCAATGGCATCCGCTGTGATAATCGCGGCATAGACAGATTCTGTCGTCACTTCAAACGGCATATTGAAAATGGTCTCACTCGGCGCGGTCGCCGCTTTTGCCACTGCCATAATATCTTCTTTTTTTATCTTTTTAATCCCCATCTCTTTTAACGTGATTGGGAGTCCTACCGATACGCAAAATTCAAGCACCTCGTATAACTCTTCCTCTGATGCGTTCTCCATTACAAGCTGTACAATGGTCCCAAAGGCAACCTTTTCTCCGTGGTAAAGATTGTGACATTCCTCCAATACGGTGAATCCATTATGGATGGCATGTGCCGCTGCCAAACCACCGCTTTCGAACCCAATTCCGCTCAAATAGGTATTTGCTTCAATCACCGCCTCAACGGCCGGAGTTACCACTTGATTCTCTGCCGCCAGCTTTGCACGATACCCTTCTGCAATCAAAGTCTCGTAGCACAGCGTTGCCAGCGCAAAGGCTGAATTTGCCGGTAACATCCCCGCCATGTTTTTCGCATTGGAATATCTGGCTGCCCTTGCTTCAAAATAGGTCGCCAGCGCATCCCCCATTCCGGAAACCAAAAATCTTGCCGGAGATTTGGAAATCACCTCCGTATCCATGATGACAATTTCCGGATTTTTCGGAAGCACCAGATATTCCTCAAACATCCCGTCCTCGGTGTAAATTACAGAAAGTGCACTGCACGGTGCGTCAGTTGACGCGATCGTCGGTATGATAACAACCGGAAGCTTTAAATAGTGTGCGACCGCTTTTGCCGTATCCAGAAGCTTTCCGCCGCCGACTCCAATTACACAATCACAATTTTCAATTTGGCAGATTCCCATTAAACGGTTGATTTCCGTCTTGCAGCATTCTCTTTGGAAAAGAGCAAACGTAATTTCCTTATCCGTTCCTCGAAAGCTTGCTTCAATACTTTTCTGCACACGCTTCAATCCTGAATCGGTCGTAATAATAAGAAACTTCTTTCCGAAATTTTCTGTGTACCCTTTCAGCTCTTTCAGTGCACCGTTTGACTGAATATACTTACTTGGTGACATGATGATTCTTCCCATAAATTCCTCCTTTTTCCTGCCTGTGCAGGACCCTTTTCTTTCGTTTTTCCTATTTTATTTTCTATTTTTGCCTTACTTTGTTCCAACTTTTGACTTCTCCCCTATACTATGCCACATTGCAGCAGATTTTATGAGAATTTACTGATCTGAATTTGATAAAAATCGAAAGAAAGTTTCTGTTTATTCCCGAGGAGCCGATTACAATCTAGAGTTAAAAAATTTATAAGCGTCGTACGTTTTTATTCTCTACACCTTCATACAAAGACCCTCTCAGCCGGATTTTTATCCGACCGAGAGGGTCTTTCTGTAACAAATATTTCTTTCGCTTTTCTATTTCTTATAAAGCACTTCTCCGTCCAGCATCACGCTTTGAATTTCGCTCAGCTCAATCGGTGTGGTGAACATCATGCTTACATCACACAAGCCTTTTTCGCCGCCGTAAGCATCGTCCGTCGCAAAGCTGGAAAAACCCGCCTTAGTTCCATCTTTCTTTTCTACAGAAAAACGAATGCTTTCGTATTCGCCTGTATAGCCTTCAATATAGGCTCCAATCGGTGTGATTTCTATTTTTTGTGCAAGATTCGCTGTATTCTCCATTTTCATCTTTTCTACGTCCGAAAAACGGAAATTAACATCCCATTTTCCCTCTATTAAACTGCCGTCTTCCACAAAGCTAGCCCACAAACGATATTTTCCCAATTCTTCTTTATCTTTTATGTCATAGACAAACTCAATATGATTTGCAAACATATCTTTTCCGCAATTTTTTGTATCCTCTTCCGTTCTGAAATAATAGTTATCATAGGAAAGGGCTTTTTCTTCGTCCATCGCAGTCTCTGCCTTATCCAGAAATAAAAGCTGTCCATGATTGTCAAAGCTCTTTTCCCACTTCGTCTGGATATGCAGCTTCCCATCTACGAATCCCACATTGCTGATTGTAACAAAGTCGATGCCTTCGCCTAACGAGATCTGCATTTCATCTGGCTTTAAAATGGGCAAGCCATCCTCCGATGACGCAGACCCACCGTTATAGGTAACGTCAGAGAGCGGCATGCTTTTGGCTTCCTCTGCGGCAAGCTCTTGTAAAGAAATCCCAGTGTCATACCAATCATACGTCTTTTTATTGCTCATCATTTTTGTCAGCTGAAAGAAAGACAATTTATTTGACAATTTAACCGTGCCGAATCCCCTCATGACATAAAAAGCCGTGTTTGTTTTCTCATCAAAGGAAATCAACTCTACATTAAATGCACTCGGTCCTTCTATGTGATAGGCATCGCAGAGGTCCAATCTTTCATCAAGCCGGTTTTCTCCGGTCACATCCTGCACGGTAAAATAAACCATCGCATTGTGCTCATCATTTGCTGCATACAGCACCTCTACTTTAATTCCCTGATCCTCCGCCGTCAAATTTACGGGATAAATCAGCTCTGCCCACTTAGGATTGACTGAATAAATCCAATCGTAAAAAACGGGAGATGCCGCTGCAAATGCTGTTACAGAACCGGTGAGAAGCAGGCAAATCACGGCAGCGGTCAAAACTAATCTTTTAGAGGAAACGCCAAAGCCTCCTCTTCTTCCCTTTTTTTCTTTTTCTATTTTTTCTAAAATTGTTTCTGACAGCGTCTCTCTTATCTCAATCTCAGAAAGCTGGCTGTCAATGTGAGATTTTATATCATTCATCAAAATACCATCCTTTCAAGGAGCTTCTCAACTGCGCTCTTGCTCTGGTGAGCCTGACGGTCACGGAAGATTCCGTAATTCCCAGTGCAGCGGAGATCTCTTTTATCTTCAATTCCTGGTAGTAAAATAATAGAATGACCTCTCTGTATTTCGGCTTTAATTTTGTGATTTCATTTAATATAGTATCATCCTTAATCTTGTCTTCATAGAAAGGCTCTTTCTTTTGTTCTCCACAAAGTAGCATCATGTGATACCACGCGCTTCTCAGACGGGACTTACATACATTGATCGCAATGCTTGTAATCCACGTTTTCTCAGAAGAATCCCGTTTGAACGAACCCCACTTTCTATAGACCTTTATATAGGTATCCTGCACTGCATCCTCTGCTAATTGTAAATCGTGCAGATAAAGGCAGCACATGCGTAAAAGGCTGTCACCATATTGCCGGATCAGCCGCTCCATATCAGGTTCATTCTCTTTCTTCGGTACCGAATACTGCTCCATCTGTCTCCTCCTTTCTTACAATTAGACGCAAGAAGGAATGAATACACTACAACTTTTTTACCGATTCCTTTCTTCACTAAGGCTTCCCTTAATAATCAACCGCTGTGTCGGATTCACCATCGGATGACAGGTTATCAGCGTGATTTCTTCTGTATCTTCTCTGCTGTTCAGCACCCAGGTATCTTCTGGCTTTACATAAAGCTTTTCTGACACAGTGTAACGATAGATGGAGGAACCTGTATCCACCTCTATTTCATCCCCATTTTGCAATTCTTCCAAACGGTTAAAATGCCTGCCGTAAGTTTTACTTCTGTGTGCTGCCAGCGCATAATTTCCACCTTGCCCGGGCTTACTTGTACCCTTTACACTGGAGACTGAAATGTTTAGGTTTTCTTTCGTTGCTTCTTTTAAAATTGGCTGACTAAAATCTATCTTTTTGATTGTGAGCATACCTTCCATATGCTTTTCCAAATAAGCCTGTCGAGCCTTCTCTCTTTCCGTTTCAACGCCTTCGACTTCCAATTCTTCCTCGTTCTGTCCTGTAGCAGCTTCTTCCTCTTCGACCTTTTCCAGCTGTGCAAGCTCTGCCTTCCACTCTTTCTCCATTTTTTGCTGCTGCTGCAATCTATAAATCTCCTGCACTTTTGGGCAGGTTATTAACAAAATTCCGATTAAAATCAATATTATAGATAAATATCTCTTTTGCATAGTAACATTTCCTTTTTTATAACAAAGATTGCGAAAGAGACAGAAAATCGCTCCCCTGTCTCTTTCTTTTGTATTTCTATACTTTTTCTCTTTTTCTAAAATAGATACCTGCTAAAATAAAGCCTGCACCTAATAAATAGAAAACTACGTTGCTGCTTTCCCCCGTCTTTGGAAGAAGCGTTCCTTTTGCAGAAGAAGTCTGTTGACCGCTATTTGCTTGTGCGGCATTTCCATTCTGCACCGTGCCAGAAGTTTTTGAATCTGGTGTATCCGGCTGTCCTTCCGGATTTTTTAATTCCTCTTTTGGATTTTGTACTTCATCCGGATTATTAGGAATCTCTTTTGGGTCTTGAGGCTCTTCAATCGGGATTCCCGGTTTGGAGGAACCACTTCCACCCTTACTCTTTTTATCTTTTGTATTTGTGAATACTGCACTTTGCGTATCGTCTTCCAAAATGCTTCCCGTATCGCCTGTTTTTTCGGTAATGTATCCTTCTTTGCTGTAGTCAAGTTCTTCTACCGTATAGGATAATCCCTTCGGTAAATCCAAAATATGGATGCGCTCGCCGTCTTTTAACGTAAAGACCGCATTTCCATCTTGGAATACCAAACTTCCATCTGCTTTTCCGCCATTACCCACATACTGATATGTGCTATTTAAAGTGTCTATTTGAACCGAAAATTCAAATTCTTTTTTGTCATCCGCATCGTTACCGGCTACATGCTTTTCGACGCTTAGATTACCCACAGTTCCGGTTTTTATATTTTTTATGGCTATTTTGTTGCTTCCGGAGCCAATCTTTCCATCAATGGAGGCCGTTATTGTACCTCCGCTTTTATACACTTCTACAGCATATGTGCGGTCTAACAAATTGTAGCCCGTAGGAGGGGCCACTTCTTTTAGCAAATATTCCCCTTCCACTAACCCCCGCAGGCATAATTTTCCGTCTTGCCCGGTTACGCCGCTCCGAATTATTTTTTCTCCGTCTGCTGTGTAAAGTGCGAAAGCTGCGCCTGAAAGGAGTTCACTTCCCTTATCCGTTTTCGTGATTTCAATCCAACCTTTTTTCTGCATCGTTGCACTTACATCACTTTCATCCACAACATATTTTCTCGCGACCAAATCCGGCGTTACATCTCCGCTCGACAGCCTTACGCTATTTGTTACTTCATCGTCACAGTCACCGGTGATGTCTGTTTTATACACCACTCGGTAGCCTTTTTGGGTGTCAGGCAATGCAATCTTCAACATACGTTTAAAACTGTCGTAGAAAATATTTTCTTCAAGCACTAGATTGACTGTCGCACCACTCTCATAAGAACCGTCTTCCTTTAATGTAATCTCCCGCATGGCGATGTTGCCGTCTGTCAAATCCAGATTTCCACTTGCATCCATGCGTAAATCAATTCCGACGGGAAGCGTATCCTCAATCATGCTTCCTTCATGCGCAATTTCATACGGCTTATACTCTACAGTCCATGTCAAAACGCCGTCTACTGCGTTCTGGGGAATTGTCTTGCTGAGAATCTGACTTTTGATTGCGATATCTTGCCAGTCACTGGAACCTGCGGTCCAATTCTCTGCAAACAGCTTCGCTTCGTTTTTGACGGTAAAGTCCTTGTTATTATCAAAGTATTTTTTTGCCTCTTCGTCCGACAGCTTTGCCTTTAATAATATGACGTAAGTATCCTTCAATTCGCTGAAGACAAAGCTTACTTTGCCGCTGTTCGTAAAGTCTGCTTCTACAAAGGTATCCGCATCGGAAACCACATTGCCCGCAAGCACAGCTCCGCCGGATTGTGTGGTTCCTTCATAGAGCAGAAACGGCACTCCGTCTTCTATATCTACAAATTCCCACCCCTTCGGCAGATTATCCTCTAGCGTAACCTTTCCTAGGGAAACGTCCGGCTTTGTCGTAATATCTGCGGTCATATCACCTGCAATCTTATTCGCATTGACAACCAAACGAAATACCGCAGATTTATTGAGATAATTGAAGCCTTTGTCACTGCTTACGCCCTGTGCATTTTTATTTGCGTCAGGGTCCTTTGCATGCAATATGCTCAGCATATCCTTTGCGAGCATTTTTGAATTGCACGATGCTTTATTCGTCGCTGAATTTACTCGCTGATTTGCACTAAATAGTGTTGCCGTGTTATATATGTCACTGCTTCCATTCTTTGCATACACAGCGGGGTCCGTTACGATGGTATCAAACGAAAAGGATTGATTTTTCGTTAAAACATCGATACCTGTACCATTGTTAGCAGTCACAACAAGTAAATCAGCTACCGCTTTTCCATCTTTCTCTAGCGTATGTACCGCTATTTTCAGCCCATCCGGTGAAACAAAATTGCCGCCGTATTTTTGCTGATATCTCGGTGTCAAAAGCTTAATGTCTGCCGCACTGACCTGACTCAAATCCGCGGCTGCATTGTCACTAATGGCATAGTTCGCGTTTACGTCAAATCCCCCGGTTCCATATACAAGCAGGTCCATGACACGCAGGTTTAAATTGACATCTGATTTCTCAACCGTAACTTCCCAAGGAATCGTATGTGTCGAAGGATCATACCCCGCACTTCCGACTGTTTTAGAGATGGGATTCATTCCAATGTTTGTTATAACTGGATTCGTATTCACTCCGGGGCGGTCTTTCCAGTGAATGCTGGCTGTGTTCGTCACGGTTTGTATCGTATGACCTATGTTATAATTTGCGGTGTCTACTTTTGCTTTTATTTTTAGAAGAACCGGGGTACTGATGTCTCCCAGATTATATGATTTATTGTCTGCCTCGCGTGGAATCGAAACAGCGGTATTCCATTTTTTTCCCGCTTCGTCCCAAGTAGACCATTCTGCCGATTGCCAAATCACCTTTTCATCAAGCGCATCTTCAATCACAGCCTCTTCAAGAGTGGCACCCAGCTGATTTGCTGTAATGCTCCATGTAATCTCTCCGGTTGACTGATTTACTTCAGAAGCTTCCTTTTCAATCCACTTACTTTCAAAAGAAACACTTCCTGCTTCTAATGTCCAATCTTTTTTCCCGTCATTGACCTTTGCAATGTTTGTTATCGTCTGGTTCGTATTGCTGTAAAAGGCATTGTCATTGATTTTTGTCCTAAAAAAAAGATAGCGTGTTCCTTCCGTACCATTCTCAAACGTGTAAGAAAGCACAGACGTATCGGCTGAAAAATCTTCCGCAGGCGCGGTTGCATCTGATCCGTCTGCAAGCTCCCCTACCTTAAAGCTTCCAGGCTCATAAGTACCAACCCTTGATAACGCATCCGAAAACACATAGCCGCTCATATCTCCATCAGCTGCACCTTGTGTTGCTTCTACTCTTACCTTCCAATCAACAAATTGTCCGGTTCGCGTACCTTCTTTTTTTCCGTTTATAAGGATGGGTGGCGGAGGTACATTAACGATAAACTTTTTTTCCAGTAAGATTACCTCATGTCCGCCTACCGTGTCATCGCCTCCGGAAGCATCATAGCTCAAGTCTGCATTGAATGAGCAGACAACATCCGCCCAATTTTCTTCCGATGGATTGAACACATCGTTTTCTCCATCAAACACAATACGTGCCATCAATTCTTTTGTCGAGTCCTTGGTCTCAAGCGTTAAAGTTCCCACTTTAATTTTCTTATGCTTCAGTTCAAATGGTCCAAGCCCTGAATCCAAGGTGAAGCCTTTTGCAATTTGAAAGTAAGCCTCATCATCTTGCTGGACATAGTCAGGCTCGCCATCACCAATTACCGGGACTCGAAAAGAAAATTTTACCTGGATTGACTTTTCGCTGCTTATTTCATCCGTTTCCTTTATCTTATTTCCATCCTGCGTAACGGAAACTTCAAAATCTGTCAGCTTACTGCTTACATCCGCTCCCGCAGCGAAAACCTGAAACGGAAGCATCGAAAGCATTACAAAGAAAATTAATGCCATGGATGCCATCCGCTTAAAATGAATCTTCAAATACATTCCTCCTTTTCACATACACTTTTAATCATTTCAAAATATTCAGCTCACGCTCTCCCAGCTGTTTTTGTCGAAAAACTGCTTTTTATGTATTTTATCTCTTGATTTTTCCATACAATACCTGCTTTTTAACTGCAAAAGACACTCCTGGCACGCTGAACATTCGTATTTTATGTTATCATAGTGAGATTTCTTTACTAGGGAACAATTGTTACTTCCTGAAATAATAAAAAAACACTCTTCCCCATGAAAAAGTGTTTTTCGATGCATTTCCAAAATATCTATATAATTTTTTTTATTTGTCCTTTTTATCGCGCTTAAATTTGTCCTGTAAATCATATTTACATTTAAGAGCCTCTACCATTTCACCAGATACCCGCGGTTCGTTAAGAAGGCCCTCAAATGCCGGATAAGAGGAAAGGTAAAACATATCCATTGGTTTATAGCTCGCCAAAGAAACACACATTGCTTTTATAAACCAAAAAGCTGCTTCATCAGTCATTTCTTTATCATAATATGCAAATGCTAAATAATACAGTGTATGATGCAGACGCTCATATTGGCTCATTTCGATTTGATACTGCCTCGCAGACAGTCCCTCTCTGATCGTACCGTCAAAATCTTGTCCTAAATAATACATCGTTATTTTATTGATTTGAATAGAAATAACAACATGCGTATACTTCATAATTCTTTCTTTGCCTTTTGTTACTTGACTCGCCTGTGAAATCGCTTCCTTTGCACTTTCTAAATCACTTCCCATTTGATAACAGGTGGAAAGAAGAAGATATAAATTTGCAATATAGATTCCATTTGCATGTTTTTCATCCACCTTCTGCACCAGCTCCTCAATCCGTTTAATCGCCTGACGGTATTTTCCTTGCTTCAAGGCCATATATGCCATCTGGTTGATGTCGATTTCATATTTCCACGGCTTATTTTGAAAATCTGGCAGCTACATCGCTTCATCAGTTACCCGCTTTAAGGCAACCATATCATTTCCGTTTCTGTATCTTGTAAAGAGCTTGATTGCCTGGTTGACGTCAATTGGGTCTATGCAGTCGACATACTCGTAATACTCAAACAAATCGATCCCCAGCTTATCTCCTAAAAGTGCGCTCATTTCGGCGGAAGGAGTGCGTTCTCCCTTTTCAATTAAATAGATGTATTTCTCAGAGCAAAGACCGTCTGCTAAGGATTTTCTGCTTATTTTTTTTCTCTTTCGATATTCTTTTATGACACTTCCGATGCAATTCATGCTTTCTCCTTAAAGATAATCATGGCTTATCTATATACAAAACAATATTTCTTATTATAAATTTATACCGTTTTTTATTTTACCCACAAAAATCAGTTCTCTAACATAAAGAAACCATTTATAAGCAATTCCTATGAAAAAAGTGTGAAATACGCACAAAAAGACCTGTTCATCATATGCAAGGTCTTTTTCTCTCTCTTTTTCGAATTCAATTTTATAATCTAACGCTCTTTAATCTTCTGTCTCTTGCATCTATGCTTTTCAATGCAAGAATTGGTTTCTGAAAGGAATTATAGTGCAGCCAAGCTTTTCTCTTGTTGTTTTTTTGCAAGGTCTGCAAGTGTAATATGGTCAACGACACCACTTATCGCATCTTCAAGCTGTTTCCAAACATCCAGAGTCGCACACTCCTCGCATCGGCTACATTGGTTTGGATCGTCTTCTATGCAGGCAACCGGAGCAAGGTTCCCCTCCATCAATCTTAAAATCATCCCCACCGTATATTCATCCGCCGGGTGTGCCAGCTTGTAGCCTCCCTGCGCTCCGCGTGTGCTTTTGACAAAGCCGGCACGGCTTAGAACCGTAATAATTTGTTCTAAATACTTTCCTGATATTTCCTGTCTCTGGGCAATGCTCTTAATCGTCACATACTGTTCCTGTGCATTCAACGCTAAATCTAACATCATACGCAGTGCGTAGCGCCCTCTCGTCGAAATCTTCATAAAATCACATCCTATCTGCATTTTATTATATAATAGGAATAGTAGGAGTTCAACCAATGTTTCCGGACATACTCAGAAACATATTTTGCGCATTTATAAAAAGACATTTGCGTTATCGTTCTCGTTTGTTTCAGTGTATCAAAACGAATTGGAGGGAGCATGATATTTCCTGCTGTTTTTCTCATCGTGGCTCTGCACTGTCCAGTGCTCTGAGTGCGGCGGCATATAGTTCCGCGGTCTTCTCTTCTGTATAAAAATCATATCCTAAATATTCACATGCAATATAGCGATAGTAATCCTCTGCAATTTCCTGTTCCATAAACTCTTGTGACAATTTCGCAATATACCGTGCGCAAACTTGAATATTAAAATCAGTTTCACATAACTTATGTATAAATTTTAGAGGGCTTTCCTGCAATACATTTTTTGCCGTTGAAATTTTAATCTGCCCAAGCCCTACAGTAAAATCGTGTTTTATTGCAAGCATCGGCATGCACTTGCACACCACGCTCTCAAATGTCCTTATAATAAAGGCTCCTCTGTGAATGAATTCCAAAATCAAAATTCCTCTTAGCATACGCTCACTGATTCCGTTTTGTATGCTATATTTCTTAATCTCGTTGCTGTATAAGTCAACGTAAAAACTCTCTATTTCCATTTGTACCTGCAATATTTTCTTCTCTTCTTCAAACCCTTCAATACTTATATATCTTCTCGTTCTCTTTTCTTTTGAAAAAAGCAATTCAAATCCACCTAAAAAAGAATAAGAGATAAGTGTCATAACAATTTGTACGCCGCTGTTATTGAGAAGATATACTTCTTTTTCTTCCCTCAATAAGGGAAAAAGAAGGTGAAATGTAATCCAAACGGCAGCGACGCATACCGCTATATACGAAATGCAGCCTAATAAATATGCCAGCTTTTCTCTACGCAAAGGCAGGCGCAGCAAGTGATAATTTACAATTGCCGGCCAAACCTGCAAAAAACTTCCCAATCCAATACCAACGACCAGCCGCTGAAGATTTCTATAATCTGGCGTAATCCAATCTATCAGCATGCAAATCATGATTAGGAGCAATAGGCGAAAAGCATACGTTTTCGCAAAGTTTTCAGTATTTCGATAAACCACCACGTCATAGATTGTAGAATAATCCGCTCCAAACAGCATCTTCTGCATAGAACTCGCGGCACGAAAAAAAATGCCTGCTATAAGTATAATCAGAAGGTCCATAAAAGAAATGGTTAAAATTGTATTGTCCAATATGACACCTCTTACCTTACTTTCTCATTTCATATCTTCTTATTTTATTTCGCTTTTTTCAAAATTGAAAGTACTTTTCCTATCCTTTGCGGCTAAGTGCATCTCCTCAATAATTCCTTTGTTTCATTTAACCTCTACTGCTGAAATCGGTAACATAAGGAATCAGTAGTGTTATAATCCATATCGTTGAAAATCCGATTGTCGCATAGGACATCCGCTTTTCATTCTTTTCAAGATCGTGTATATATGCCGAGCGCTCTCTCGTCCGCGCATTACCCGGAAAAAATAACGGTCCGAAGCTTATTATAAAGGAATAACCACCAATCACTGCAATCGATACTTTAAAAAGCGGAATCGGCAATACGTTGAATATGCATAGAACGTTCCAAATAATACCGCTTAATAAAAAGAACAGCATCCACCTTCTCTTCGTTTTTAATTTCATTCTCTGCCCCTCCCTTATTCAATTAATAATATCATAAATCAATTCTTAGTGCTATCACCCTATTTCTTAGCGCTTAACCCGTTTCCTGAATAAAAATATCTATGAATTTTTGAGCTGCTGCAGATAAAGGCATCCCTTTTTTAGAAACGATCCCAAGACTTCGTAGTGGTATCTTCTCCTCGACGTTTACTTCAAATAGCTCCCCGCTTTGAAGCTCCTTTTCTACATATCTTCTTGCTACACAAGCAATCCCCAAGCCTTTTACGGCAAACTCTGTAATCAACTCCAAATTACTCAGCTCAATCTTGGGCATCACGTTGATTTCATGAGAATGAAAATATTCATCGATATATTTCCTTGTGCTTCCGCCTTTTTCAAGCAAGATAAAAGGGTAATCCCGGGCGAGCTTTGTGATTGATACGGAACCCTTAGAAAGGGCTTCATACTTTTTCTTGCTTGCTACGAAACAATCTTGAACTTTCATTTTCTTTATCACGGTGAGGTCATTTTCCTCCATGTTACTGTGATTTAAAATACCTAGATCTATTTCAGCTACCTTTAATAGGCGTGCTATTTCCCGACTCGATTCATCCCTGATATGAATTTTAATATTAGGGTAGCTTTCATTATATTGTGCAATCGACTCCAATAAATCATATTTGCAAACGGCGCTGCATACTGAAATTCGCAGCTGCCCTTCCTCCATCTGTCTCAATTCTAAAAACTTGCGTTCCGCATTTTGCATCATACCATAGCCCTGCTCAATGTAACGAAACAGGACCTCTCCCTCAGCAGTCAGGCAAACACCTCTTGCATTTCTATAAAACAGTATCCCTCCCAGCTTTTCTTCCAATTGTTTAATGGACTGGCTGATCGCAGGCTGAGAAGTAAATAATTCTTTTGCAGCTTTAGAAATACTCCCTAATTTTGCCGTGGTATAGAAAATCCTATAGAGCTCTAAATTAATATGCATATAATATTTTAGTATACCTCCTATCAAAATTCGTTATTTTACTTATATATGTTTTTTTATTATAATTACATTATGTAAGAGCGTCAATATCAAAACTACTGATTAGGAGGTTTAAAATTGAAAAAAATATGTGTATATTCCGGTTCAAATCTAGGGAACCGGCCAGAGTATAAAGAAATTGCAGTTCAACTTGGTGATGTCTTAGTCCAAAATGAAATCGAATTAGTCTACGGCGGATCGAAGGTGGGTTTAATGGGTGAAATTGCAAACCGAATGTTAGAGCGCGGAGGCAAGGTCACAGGAGTGACCCCAAAAGGCCTTTTCCCAAAGGAAATCATTCATGACGGATTAAGCGAGCTTATTGAAGTTCTTGATATGCACGAACGAAAGAAAACAATGGCAGACTTATCTGACGGGTTTATTGCTTTACCCGGCGGGATTGGTACCTTTGAAGAGCTATTTGAAATGCTCAGCTGGGCGCAATTAGGTATTCATAAAAAACCAATTGGTGCGCTGAATGTGGGAGGTTTTTTCGAGGCAACTGTCACTTTATTGCAAAACGCAGTGCAAGCAGAATTTATGAACGCTTCTAATTTGCAGCTCCTGCTTGTGTCTGATACCCCTGAAAAGCTAATCGCAGAAATGTATGAATACAAACCGCCGATGCTCGGCACCAAGTGGCTTGAGCTAAGCGAAAAGTAAAAATAGCTCTTGCGTATTTTTTAGCAAGATAAAATCTACTCTTCAAGACATATTGCCAGTAAAAAAACAAAAAAGCGTATCCTTACGCTTTTTTGTTTTTTTTACTGCTTTTAAACAGATATCTAAGGGCAAATTCAAATGCTTGCAAATAGCTAACGATCAACGAAAGCTTTCTGATACAAAATATACCCTGCGAGCAGCAATGTCACGATATTTGCGCGCCATACAGCCGAGTAAATATCCCGCCTTTTTGCATTAGCTCGCTGTGTGTACCAACCTCTGCAATTCCGGTTCCGTCCATCACCACGATGAAATCCGCATCTCGTGTTGTGGAGAGTCGGTGTGCAATCATCAGCGTCGTGCGTTTCTTTGAAATTTCATTCAAAGCTGCCTGTATCTCCATTTCCGTTTTCGTATCCAAAGCAGAAGTTGCCTCGTCTAAGATTAGAATTGGAGAATCTCTCAAAATTGCGCGGGCAATTGAAATTCGCTGCCTTTGTCCTCCGGAAAGTAAAACACCCCGCTCGCCGATAAACGTATCATATCCATTTTCCATTTTCTCAATAAAATCATGTGCATTTGCGGCTTTTGCGGCTGCAATCACGTCTTCTTTTGAGGCCTCCTTCCAGCCGTATGCAATATTTTCATACACTGTTCCATTAAAGAGGAAGGTATCCTGCAGTACCATGGAAATGTTATCGCGCAAGCTGGAAAGCGTTACATCCTTTATATCCATTCCATCAATTAAAACAGCCCCTTGCTGCGGGTCGTAAAACCGATTGATTAAATTTGCAATCGTGCTCTTGCCCACCCCTGTCGTTCCGACCAGCGCGACCGTCTGCCCTTTGCGAATTCTCAGGTTTATATTCTCCGTTACAGGAATCCCATTATGATAAGCAAAAGAGAGGTTTTTTAACTCAATGTCACCCTGCACTCTTTTAAGCGCAGTTGCGTTTTCGCGCTCCTTCACTTCGGAAATTTCATCAAAAATATCAAATACTCGTTTGCAACCGGCGCTTGCTTCCCCCGCTTTTTCCACAAGACCGGAAAAGCTTTTCACCGGACCATAAAACATGGAGAGATACATGACAAATCCAACAATATCTGCAATGCTCAGTTCCCCGTTACCCACTAAGTAGCCGCCATAAACGACTACAATCACAGTACCAAGTGCGGTAATCAAAGCAAGCAGGGGATAGGTGGTCTCAAAAAAGAAGCTGGCTCGAAGGTATGCCAGACTGTGTGACAAGGAAAGACTTGCGATGTGCTTTTCTTCTTGGCCTTGTTGATTAAAAATTTGAATTTCTTTAATCCCTGAAAGATTATCCTGTACCTTTCCTGCGAGCTGGCCTCTTATTCTCGAGTTTTCTTTCCATGTTGGCGATACATGCTTGCTCTGCCAAATCGTAATTCCTAACAAAAACGGAATTGTTATCAAGCTCATAGCCGCCAGCTTCTCATTTATGGTAACCAACAAGGCACCAACACCGATAAAGGTAAGTACATTCACGATAAAATCGGGAATCACATGTGCCAAAAGAACTTCTGCATCCAAGGCATCATTTACTACACGACTTGTAAGATCACCGGTCCTGCTTTTGTGAAAATAGCTGAGGCTCATATGCTGCAATTTCCTATAAAGCCCTTTTCGTAAATCCGCTACATAATGGAGTGCCGCATAGTGGTTTAGATAGCCTGCCGCAGAGGAGCCTGCCGCCTGGATTGTAGACGCGGCTAAAAGTAACAACCCAATCCGCAGTGCCTGTGCCTTAAAGTCGCCAATCCCTTCCGTAGCAAGCTCTGTCAATTCCCGCAATGCCCACGGCGTATAGAAGCCGGCTATTGTGGACACTACAAGCGCAACTAAAGCAACGATAAGACAAATCCAATATTTTTTTGATTCACGAAAAATACGTACTGCTACTTTCATACCGAGCTCACCCCCTCCGAAGTAACTCCTTTCTGCGGCAAAAGAGAATAAGTCAAACAAACCGGACGTCCGCTTTTCGGCTCTTTCACCACCTCCGCATCTATAGAAAACGTCTCCTTCAAAACCTGGGGCACCATTACGTCCTCCGGGCTTCCATGCTGCACAATTTTTCCATTCTTAATTGCAATCATATAATCAGAAAAACGTGCCGCTAAGTTCAAATCATGAAGTACCATCGCTATGGTACAGCCTTGTGTGCGGTTTAGTTGGTGTAGAAGCTCAAGCACTTCAAGCTGATGTGCCATATCCAGATACGTCGTCGGCTCATCCAGAAGGATTAAATCCGTCTGCTGGGCAAGTGCCATCGCAATCCACACTCTTTGCCGCTGTCCTCCCGATAAGGTATTCACTTCACGATTTTCCAGCTCTGAGAGCTTTGTGGCTGAAATCGCCCACTTTACAATTTTCTTATCTTCTACCGTCAGCTTTCCGAATCCATTTTGGTGAGGAAATCTCCCATAGGCAACCAGTTCACTGACTGTCAATCCGCCGGGCGCAGACGGCGTCTGCGGCAAAATTGACATTTTCTTTGCAATTTCTTTTGTCGCAAGGGTCGCAATATCACTTCCATTTAAGTAAACCATCCCTTTTTTCGGCTTTAAAATACGTCCGACTGCTTTTAATATGGTCGATTTTCCGCAGCCATTCGGCCCGATAATGGAAGTAATCTTTTTATGTGGAACTGCCATTTTTAAATTTTCAACAATCAGAGCGTTTTCATACGCAATATCTAATTTTTCTGTTGAGATACTATTCATACTATCACCCCTTAATTTGCCTTTGCCAGCAGATACAAAAAGTATGGTGTGCTGAGAACGGTAATGACGATACCAGTGGGCACGTCTGCTCCCAAGCTAATCGTTCTTGTAATGGTATCGGCAAGCAGTACAAGGATTGCGCCGCAAAGTCCTGCGGCAGGAAGGAGCAGCTTATGGTTTGAGCCGATTATTTTTCTCGCCATATGAGGTGAAATCATTCCGACAAAGAAAAAATTTCCTCCCAGCGATACGCTTCCCGAAGATAATGCCACTGCCGCTGCGGTCATTCCGATAAATTCACGTTTCACATTCATTCCGAGTCCTGCTGCCGTTTCATTTCCAAGATTAAGGACATTTAGGACATTTGACTTATAAAATACATAGCCGCATAAAAGCAGTGTCCACGGAATGAGTACGGCAAGATAGCGCCATTCATCTCCCCATAGGCTGCCGGCACTCCAACGCTGCACAAATTCCATCTGGGTTTCATCCAATTTCAAGGTCAACAGTGTGGTCAGCGCACCATAGCCGCTTCCCAATGCAACACCGGTTAATATCAATCCCGTAGGAGAAACCTCTCTGTTTTTTCGATAGGAAAGCAGAAAGATCAATCCCGCTGCCGTCATTCCTCCGAAAAAGGAAAGTAAGGGCATTACAATCGCAGAGGTTTGGGCATTCGCAGAAAAAAGCACCACGAAAAGCAATACAAACAATCCAGAGCCGGAGCTGATTCCTAACGTACCCGGGCTTGCCATGTCATTTCGCAGAAGGCTCTGCATGATACCACCAGAAACGCCCATACCTACCCCCACAAAAACAGATAGAATGATACGAGGCAGACGAAATTCCATGACAATCAAATTTTGCTGTGGAGTTCCCTTGCCTAAAATGACACTTAACACTTCACTTGGAGCAAGGTTCATCTTTCCGGAATTTATGCTTATCACGGCAACTGCGGTCATTAAAAGGAGCATCCCCACTAAGATAAGCATTCTCCGATCTGTTAAAAAGCATTGTTTTTTCATTCAAATTCCCTCCTTTGTTTTCTTGCAAGATAGAGGAAATAAGGCACTCCGATTACAGCGAAGATAATTCCAAGCGGCGTTTCATACGGTTTGTTAATCAGTCGCCCCATCAAATCCGAAGAGACGGTGAGCAAAGCACCGTAAACACCGGAAGCCGGAATAATATATCGGTAGTCCACACCTACCATATAACGCACAATATGCGGTGTAATTAAACCCACAAACCCTACCGGCCCTACGACAATTACAGAAATTCCTGTAAGCAAAAGTACAATGATAGTCGAAACCCCTTTCACAAATCGGGTTTTTAGACCTAAACCGGTCGCTACCTCTTCTCCCAAGCTCAAGACTGTGACCGCGGGAGAAAGACAGATTGCTACAGCAACGCCCACTGCAAAAAGAGGCAGTATGCTTAAAAGCTCGCTCCATTTTGCACCTGCGGTCCCTCCCGCCGTCCAATAGGCAAGGGCATGCCCCAGATGGTATTTAATAGAAATATATTGACTGAATGCACCAAACAGCATGGAAATAGAGATTCCCGCCAGTACCAGACGCTGCGGTGTCATTCCGCCTTTTCCAAGAGATGCGATAAAGTAGGTCATCATCGTAGCAAGTGCTGCACCTGTGCATGCAAATAAAATGGTTTGTTCATAAGTACTCGCCGGCAGAAACGCCATACATAGAGCCATCGCAAAGGTGGCTCCGGAGCTGATTCCCATAAGGCCAGAATCCGCAAGGGGATTTCGTGTGGTTCCCTGCATAATTGCTCCACAGATAGCCAAACTGCATCCTACAATCAAATCTGCCACTGTGCGAGGAAGGCGAAGTGTGTAAATAATCTGATGCTCGGTCAAATCCGGATTAAATTTGAAAATTGCCTCCCAAGCAGTCGCAATGCTTATATCTGCGGCGCCAAAAGAAATGGATGCGGCAGACATGATCGCCAAAAGCGCAAATCCAAGAAGCATATAAAGAGCAAAACAGCCAGATCCCTTTTTACGCTTTCTCTGTTTCATTTTCATTATAGTCTGTTCCTTTCTAGGAGGATGTCTCGTTTACTCGGGCAACTTCAGCAAGGCCTCTAAGAGATAATCCAGCTGCACATTTGAGGAATAGATATCAATGTCATAAAACAGAGAAAAGTCTAGGGGAATGGTTTTCCCTTCCTTGACTGCAGAAAGCGACTCCCAAATAGGATTTCCGCTCAGCTTATCAAAGTCGCCCGTCAATATTAAATAGTCTCCTGCATAGTCCGCAATCACTTCCATAGATACCGTCCGGTACTGTTCTCCGGCAATGATTTCTTTTTCAACAATCTCCGGTGCCTTAAAGCCCAACTGACTGTAAATCAAGTCTCCGCCGCGGCCCCATTTATCGCCGAATACCCAAATGCTTCCATTCGCGTCTCGCTCGATAAGGCTGACGGTTTTATCTAATATTTGCTTTTCAGAAAGTAGGCTTTTCGCCTCATCTAGTCTTTTGTGAAATGCCTCGAGTACCTTATCTGCTTCTGCTTGCCGGTTCAGCACGTTTCCTAGAAATTGAACCCGTTCGTCTAAGGATATCTCTGTAAAAGGAAGCCATACCGTTGGCGCAATCTTCGAGGCAATCTCATATTGCTCCTGATTTGCTACCACGATTAAATCCGGATTGTAGGATAAAATTTCTTCTGCGTCAAATTGGTCCCATACCGGAACCCCTTCTAATTCCTTTTCATAGGCAGTTCCTGCGATATCATACGTTGCAACAGGCTTCACTCCAAGCGCCAAAGCATCTCCCATACAGTAGGTCACAATCACCCGCTGCGGGTCAACAGGAACCGATACCTCTCCCTGCGCCGTACGGATTACTCTGGTTTCAACATCTGAGAAATCATTGCCTGCATCACAGGCGGAAAGTAAGACTCCGAATGCTGCCACTAGGAAAAGTATGGCTGTATATTTTTTAAACTTCTGCATTTAAATCGACTCCTTTTCTGAATACTTACTCCGCCATACCCTGAATTGCATCCACAACATAATCTAACTGCGCAGTTAGACTACTCACATCAGAATAGAAGAATAATCCCAAATTTTCGCCCGGAATTTCTGCAAGTCTTCCCTCTGCAACCGCAGGTATACTCTTCCAGATTGCTGACTTTGCGTACTCGGATTCCTTGCCCTCCTGCTGGAACCACAAGATATAATCTCCAAAATATTCGTGCGCAACCTCATAGCTCAAAGTACTTCGACCTTCTCCGGTCTTTTTGATCAGTGCTTCCAGCTTTTCCGGCTTCTTAAGGCCCAGATACTCATACACCACTGTGCCGCCTCTTGACCCTGTTTCATAGGCAACACCATTCCATTCTCCGGTTGGCCCCCAGTCTTCCATAATTCTGAATGTCTTTCCTTCATATTTCTCGCTTTTTAGCTCTTCCTTTGCTTTTTCCAGCTTGTCCTCAAACGTTGCAATCAGTTCTTCTGCTTGCTTGCTTTTTCCTGTAGCTTCTCCGACGATCCGCAACCTTTCAATGGAGTCTATACCGTCTTCTGGAATCACCAGAACCGGAGCAATCTTCCCGAACTTTTCAAAATCCTCTGTTTGATAAGTAATAATTAAGTCTGGTTCAACAGCCATGATATCTTCTGCCGCCCAGTTTTCCAGCTTAGCAGAAGCCTGGAATTTGTCATAAAACGGCATCGTTTCCTGTTCCCATGCAGAATACCCAACCACATTCAAATCCAAAGAAAGCACATCACCAATATACCAATTCACAACGACGCGTTTCGGCTCTTTCGGCACTTCAATTTCTCCCATTGTCGTGCTTATTGTGTGCATTTTCTCCGCCTCATTGTTGCTTCCATTTGTATTTGTGCACCCTGTCATTGCAAGCACGAGTACCAATATAAAACAAACTATTATGCCCTTTTTCTTCATACCATTTCTCCTTAAATTTTCTGTTCACTTTATTTTTACAACAAATAAGCTACTGTATTCTCCAAATGTTAGCTTTAGCTAACTGAACAAAATACTAGCATAATAAAAAATGTACGTCAATATGGCTATCTGCTGCTTTCCGGAAGTATTGTTTTCCATTTTTATCGTTCACATTGATTAATAGTAATCGTTTGTTCCATTTTCAACTTTATCTTTTTATTAAATATGGAGCAGAACTAAATCAAATCGGATTATTATTCTATTGCAATTTTGTTGTTTATTCGATATACTAACGGATATATTTTCTAGAAAGTGAGCTTCTTTGATTATGAATGAATACCAATCGGCATCCTGGGGCGCCATGGCAAAAAAATATAACTTGACACAAAATTCTTATGGTGAAACCAGCACCGGCGTTGGGTATTACTTCCCGTCTCATTGGTCGAACGGCTGGATTGTTGAAGAAAATCCTGCGGAAGGCCTATATGTTTCCAGCGCCTGGTTTACTCCCGAAAAAAACGTAGCTCATACCGTAGATATAAAAAAACCGTGTCTATGGATTTTCTGCATCGACTGTGGTCATATCACTTACTCTCAGCAGGGCAAAACGGCAACTACTTTCACTCCTATGATTCATACGCTGTCGAATCCAGAGCGACCTTTTCGCCTAACCTTTCCAAAGGAAATTCATACTTGCTTCACCAGTATTCTTATCTTTGATGAATTTTTAGAGCCTTTTTTGCAAGCAAAAAATACACCGCCGAAAATTACACTCTGCGATGCAAAAATGTGGGAAAGTGAGCATTATAATACCCCTGGTATTATGTTGATTTTAGAGCAAATCCGCTGGGCAGTACGCAATGGAGATATGCCTCAGCTCGCCTTTGAAGGCATGGTGCTCCACCTTCTATGTGCGATTGCCCGTAACTATCCGGCACTTCCAAAACGAAGGAGCAGCCGAAGAAACTATGTAACATGGGAAAATGAAAAGAAAGTTTATGCTGTAAAATTAAAGATTGATGAAAATGTTCTTGCGATCCCGCCGATTGAAGAATTAACGAGAATAGCTGGTATGAGCGAGAGCAAGCTACGCCTCAGCTTTAAAAACACGTACCATATTCCGCTTTACGATTATATTCGAAGGGAAAAAATGAAACGAGCAATGCAGCTCTTATCAGCAGATCACTTAAGTATTCACAATATCGCAGAGCGATGTGGCTACAAGAATGCATCCAAGTTTTCTGCGGCATTTCATGCGGTCCACGGAGTGACGCCAAGCGAATTTAGAAAGGCTTTTAATTTGTGAAAAATTCGAGCATCTATTGCCACGGTCTTTTCTCTGCAAGCCAGCCCTGTTCTTCCCAATACCTTACATCCTCCGGATTAAAGTGAAATTTTTTCTGCATGAATCTCATCGCATAAAACAAGCCTTTTACCTTGAATGAAGGCTTGATATTTTTACTCTCTTCCTTTATTTTTTTTGATATTTTTTTAATATCTGTTTGAAATTGTGATTTCTTTTTTGAGCTGACAGTATCCCAGTCTGCGGCATTGACATTCCTCCCAAAGGTATAGACACGGGCAATTCCCCAAAAATTCATACTGTCTTTTAAATCTTTCAGCGCAGACTTGGTTCCGGCACCTGCTGCAGTGGAAATAAGAAGGGCCTGCTTATGAAACATCTCTCTCATTGGTTGATGCGGCATCCATCGATAACCGAAATGATCCAGAAACGCCTTTACCTGGCCCGGAACATGATAGACGTAAACAGGTGCAGTAAAAATCAGCAGCTCGGCTTCGCGCATGGATTCTATCATCGGCTTAAGGTATGCGTAGTCAGGACATTTTGTATTGTCGGTAAAACACTGCCAGCACCCTCTGCAAAAATTAGGCATGCTTTTGGGCAAGAAAAATTCGGTTATTTCATCCGGCTCGGACAATTCTTTAATAAATTGCTGTGCAATATTGTACGTACTTGATTTTTCTTTACGTTGTGTTCCGTAAAGAACAGTAATTTTCATATTGTCCCTCATAATTCTACACGCAAATATAACTTGCTTTTTTATCGCTTTAAAACAGGTAATTTTTACAGTATCCATAGCTATCGGTGCCTGCTCGCTTCTCATAAGTACGCTGTCGTCAATATATCCTAAAGTCTCCCACAAGCAGCGTCAAAAAATTCATGTGATATTGTTTACTTATTACATGGATCTAGAGAATACCTTTTCCTCCCTTTATTATAATAAAATCTCCAATGATACAAATTCCAAAGTATGCTAACCAACATAATCCATAGGTTGCAAATGAGTTTCCAAGTTGTGGATACGGTGCAATAACGCTTACATATCCGCCGAAAAATCCGTCCAGCAAGTTAAAACAGATTGCGATTGGCATCAGTAGCAATACCCACAAATTAATGAGCCAAAAATGTTTTTTTGCCTTCGCTTTTGTTTTTTCAGCACCTATACTCTGCCCAATTGCAAAGCATACGCACCCAACGACGATGATAATTAGCCCGACAGCCACGGAAGAAGACACCTGCTCTTCGTGCCATATCATACTTGCTGCGACCAAGCCGATAAAGTTAAATGCGGTTCCTATCATAGAAAAGATTCCGGCATCCGGCTTTTTTCTTATTTCATCTGACTTCGGCTCAATCCCTTTCAAAAGATAATCTGTAGTTACCTCAAAATAATCACTCATGATGATAATTTTCTCTGTATCTGGCATACTTTGCTCGCTTTCCCACTTGGATACAGCTTGCCGGGAAACGCCGATCTTATCTGCAAGCTCTTCTTGGGATATCCCCTTCGCTTTTCTTAAACCTTGTATTCTGTCTGCGAGATTCATAACGTACACTCCTTTCTTAGATACTGTCATAGTAGCAGAAAATAGGGTTGCATTTCTACCATTTCCACCTGGCGATATGTCAACTGCCGGTTGCAGTGTCGCTATACGCTTAGGTTTTCCAGAAGTTCTATATTAATTATAGTGTAAACTCTGCTCTCGTAAAGTTAAAAATCCATATGCCAGTTTAAATCCTGACACATGGATTTTTTCCGAAGTTCTTTCAAAAATTTAAGGCAACATTGCAAGTTTCATTTATCTTTTAATCATTCACCACATTCATAAGACTGCTTTCATATCTTGCTACTGTTCCACTCATTAATTCTACTCCTAAATGGCCGCTGAAACTTTCGTCCGGTACCGTCCATACGTATTCTGCCGTAGTGTTTTCAGCACCGAATCCTTTTTCACCGGTGCTATCATTGTCATATGCCGACATTGCTCCAATCAACTTTCGTTGCGCAAAAGTCTCTGTTCCTGTCGGAGTAAGATAAAAGAAGATATAATCGACCTCTCCTTCAAATCGTACATGAATCCGAGTGGTTGGTTGTAAATGGATCCAACCGTTATCCTCTGCAAGTTCAACATTATTATCGTCTTTCAATGCAACATCAATCACATCTGGGACTTTTTCAATCGCACTTTCTTGATTTGTGCATCCAGACATAGTAATAATCATTACCATACTCAATAAACAAAATAATTTTATTAACTCCCGTCTTCCCATGAAATAGCTCCTCTGTAAATCATTTTGTAAAGGCTGTATATGCTTAATTTATACACAATAGTAGCCAACATATCAAGTATTATTTTTTGATCTAAGGAAAGAGGTGTATTTAAGTTGCAAGACTCAAAATTACTTTTAAAACTAGCATCTCTTTTATATTTTTCCCAGCTCATATATTATTTTAATGCGAGGAGTTCGTACACCATAGTGCCTGCATGCTCTTTATCTTCAACACCCGAGTAATGGTTTCCGGGACCATTTTTTTAAAGCTTCCTTCTCCTTCAATTGCATAAAAATAATATAATTTCCCAAGATATGGGCAGATATCATGGGAAATTGCCGCAAAAGTATTGATACAGATTCCATACAAGCTCTGAATTAAATCCATTGGCATCTCTGTCCCTGTATTCTTTTCACAAAGCTTTGCATACCATCTAAATCGCTCCTCTTTTCCCATCTTTCCAATTTTAAAAAAAAGGGCGCCTAATGCATCTTTTTCCACAGGCCCAGATAAGCCTCTAAGTAATCCATCTTTGATAACTATCTTTTTCATCGCCTCCTGTACCACGATTTGCTCAGCCACTCGAAGGGCTGGCATACCTACATCATCAAAGGATACATGGATATTATCCAAAAACATCATTTCCATAAGCAGTTCATCTTCTACAATAAACGAAGGCGGCAAAAGCAAGCTATCTAAAATTGATAAACTCTTTATCAGAACAGTACCTTGCTCGTTTAGACGATTTGCAACTTCCAGCGCCAATACCCCGCCGAAACAATATCCTATCAACTGTATTTCCTTCACTCCATAAGTTAACACAAGTTTCATATATTCGTCCGACAGCACTGCAATGAGCTTGGCGGGCTTTATGGTATAATATTTTTAACATCCTTTATCCCTATACCGATGACTTTTCCTTCGCCTTTTTCAATCAGCCAGTTTGCGAGATGGTCAAATCGATTTAAGGGGCCCAGAGCTCCGTGAAAAATCATGCTCAGGCCTTTATCAAGCGAACCGCTATACTCTTTTATAAATGCAATAGAATCATCGTCCTTCTTTCGCTCTGCATCATTTTTTACCACAGCGTTTGGCTCTGTTTCAGTGCGAATATAATCTGATGGGGATTTTACATTGAATTTTTTAAATACTACAAAAATTTTGGCAACACTCACTTTGATGTAAGAATAGAAACGCTTATACTGTTTCGCATCGCTCTATGTTTTTATCAGTGAAAAATTTGCGTAAACGTGTTATAGCCTCAACATCCATTGGATGATGCCAAATTACCTTTCCCTCCTCAATGAACATCAGATAAGTACAGCTTTTGTAAATGAGCTCTGGGTCATGGGTGATTAAAAAAAGACTTTTGCCTAAACTCTTTAATTGGTTTAAGCGCGCAGCCACTTCCAGCATATGTCGGTAATCTAAGCCGCTAGTAGGTTCATCAAAAATCATAATTTCTTTGTTGGCGGCGATGGCACTGCCAATGGCGACCCTCTGTTTTTCTCCTCCCGACAAAGACATAGGATGAAGCTGTTTCTTGTCTAATAAATCCAGACTGCTTAAAATTTTCTCGGCGGCAGCCTGCTCCTTTTCCTCATCTTCACCATTCATGCTGAGTAAAAGCTCATCTACTACATCTTCTGTAAAGAGCTGATGATTCACATCCTGCATCACCATATAGCAGATATGGCGACGGCGTTTGGCCGCATAAGTCTCACCTTCCAGTTCAAGTGTCCCTTTTGCTGTTTTGTTCAACCCACAAAGGCATCTTGCAAAGGTGGATTTTCCCGCACCGTTGTTCCCTATGATTCCAATAATCTCCCCCTGAGGGAGCCGCAAATCAGGAATATCCAATTTCATTGGCTCATGCTTATCGTATGAAAATGAAAAATTCTTTAGATATAAATTAGGTGCATCGGAATTGCACGCTTTCTCTGCTGGCAGTGCGAAAGGATTCAATGAACGAAGTCCCATTTCCTGTAGCTCCTCTAGTGTCAGTTTTTGAAAGGCCTCTCGAGTGAATTTTTTGCATATGGAACCATGCTTCATATAAATGATCCAATCTGCATAAGGGACCAAATAATAAAGACGATGTTCCGCCACGATTACTGTTTTCTTTTGGGTTTTCCAATGTTTAATTATTTGAGACAAATCTCGAATGGACGAAATATCCAAATTGGAAGATGGCTCATCTAGTACAAGAATCTCCGGATAAATCATATCTGCGGAGGCGCAAGCAATCTTCTGCTTTTCTCCTCCTGATAAAGCAAACAGACTTTTATTTAATAACATTTCCAGCCTCAAACTACTTGTCGTTTTTTCTAGCCGCTCTAGTATTTCCGGTACTGGAAGGGCCATATTTTCACAACCAAATACGATCTCGCTCGTAGTGTCTACATTATAAAACTGTGTACGAGGATTCTGGAATACAGAGCCCACCCGTTGCGCAATTTCATATAGGGGCACTTGTTGTATTTCTTTCCCGTCAAGCAGTACCTTGCCGGATAAATTTCCATCATAATAATGTGGAATTAAGCCGTTAATCAATCTAGTCAGCGTTGTCTTTCCACATCCCGATTCCCCACAAAGTAAGACTACGTCCCCATCCTTTATTTGTAAATTGATATTTTGGAGACCATTTTCTGCATCTCCGCTCCCGTATGTAAAAGTAACATCCTTTATTTCTATCATAATCCCGCTTCCTTACTTCTAAATGAAAAATAAAGTAACACCTAGCAGAACTGCCGAAATTGCCAGGGTGATAAAGTCATAATATGTAAATCCGATTTTTGTAATATTTGTTCGTTTTGCCGGATTGTCCAATCCTCTTGTCATTGCTGAAGCAGACAACTCATCCCCAATTTTTACTACAGAAATCATGAGTGGAATAAAGCGGTATTCCAGCAAAGCAATAGGATTCCTCCAAAATTTTTTTGTTCCGAATTGAATCCCACGCATACGCATAGCGTCTTGTATCGCCTTTAATTCCTCTCTCATCGTCGGAAGAAATCGAAATAAGACCGATATGGGAATGGTTATGTTCCGGCTAACATGCATACGTCCTAAAGATGTAATGAATTCACTGGCTTTTGTCGATTGGATGAGATACGCACCCATGGCAAACGCCGGCAAGAGCCGCAATACAAAGCCAACCAAAAATACCACAACCATATTGAACAGCATATTGAACTGAAATAATCCCTGGGCTTCCTTTGCCAGCAGGGCGAGGAAAAACAGCGTAAAAAAAAGAAGAAGTCCGATAAAGACAATTTAGGAGAAGCAAACTGAATACGGAAAAATCAAGAGTGGAAACCGATATCGGTTTCCACTCTTGATTTTGTCTGTACGTGATATTTGCACTTGAAACGAGTGCTTGTGTTGAGTTTTTCCTTATTTCTCCGGCACCCGAAGCACATCCCCTGGGTGAATCATAGAAAATCTACTCTTGTTGTTCAGCCGCTCCAGCTCGCTCATGGTGCATCCTAACTTGTGAGCAATCAGCCAGAAACTGTCGCCCTTTTGCACGGTGTAGGTGGTGTACCGCAGATTTTTCGGCATATCCGCTGTCACGCCGTACTGATCAAAGGTATAGGTCGCCCCGTCGATGTCTTGCTTGCCGGTGAGGTGCTTGCCATCCTTGAAGTACATCCATTTGCCGGAATCGTTCATTGTCCAGCCCTGCGCCGTGTCGCTGGAAATTGCCAACTCCACAAAGCGGCGCAGTACTGCCGAAACCTCGGCTCTTGTGGCTGTACCCTGTGGGTCATAGAGATTGCCGTTTTTGCCGCTGATCACGCCCGCCATTTGCATCTGCTTCACGGCTTCTTTGGCGTAGGTACTGATTTTAGCGTTGTCGGCAAAAGTATTTTCCACATGGACCTTTGGCAAGGTATAGCCTATGGTCTTGGCATAGCCCTGCATAATGACCGCCATCTGCTCACGGGTGATGGACTGATCCGGGGCAAACTTTCCATTTCCGGTGCCGGTTACGATGCTGTTTTTGCTTGCCCACTCAATGTAGCCCATATAGTAGGCGTCAGCTTTCACATCGGTGAAGCTGCTCTTTGTGTAGCCGCTCACATTGGCGTTTGCCAGCCGTCCGAGGGCGGTGACGAACATTCCCCTTGTCATGGCGGTGTTCGGGCTGAAGGTAGTGTTGGAAGTGCCGCTGAACAATCCACGGCTCACCACAAACTCAATATCTTCCTTTGCCCAATGAGCCGCAATGTCCGTAAATGCCGTATTGGCCTGTTTATAGCCGATGCCGTAGGTGGAAAAATGGGCGGTGCTAAAACGCAGTACCTGTTCCACGCTGTCATAGACCGAATTTGTGAGCCAGTGTACCTTACCCTTGGCATCCACATAGACCGCCTGCACATTCCCGGCCTTTTCATTTGTGCCGAGAGTGTATGGGATGGATACGGATACGCTGCCTGCACCGAAGCTGCTAACTTCCTTGCCGTTGCCGTAGTTCACCTTGAGGTCGAATACCGGGCGGCTGCCAATCGCATTTTTTGCCTCGGCTGTCAGCTTGCTACTGTCCCCACGGGTGGCTGTGATGTTGACATCCGATTTTGCCTGTTTGTTGATTTCCTGTACGGTTGCCAAATCCATGCCGATTCGGATGTCGGGATTGTCCACCACCACAATAGTGTTGACAATTCTCTTAGCAATGATGGTATCCTGCACGGACTTTGGCAGGTTGACCGTAACATTGGAGCCGGTCTTGCTTCCAGTATCCACACGGAGAACCACCGTGATGCCATTTTGCTCCGTGCCGTTTTTCTTGGCATCCGTCAGTGCCTTGTCAAAGGCGTCAGTCACAGTTTTGTCAGTGAGGCTCACCGTGACGTTCCCCTTTCCGTCCACTGTACCGGGAACCTTGACTTCCCCCTGTGTGGGTGAATTCGGCTTATCCGGTGCGGGTGGGGTGACGATAACAGGGCTGCTGTTGTCGTTTGAGGAGCTTCCGCCGCCACTTCCAGAGCCACCGCCGCCGGTGTAAGTCCAATGGGCATAGTAGATCACATTTGCACTGACGGTTGTGCTTGCAGATATTTGGGTTCCGCCGTTTGCCGCCGTATACCATCCGTCAAAGCTGTAACTGCCGGAGCGTGTCGGCGTCGGAAGCGTTCCTACCGCCGTAGCAGGTGCAACCGAGCGTGAAGTTTCACTGACCGTGCCGCCGTTCGGGTTGAAGGTGACGGTGTAGGTAGGATCCGCCGTTACAGAGAAGCTCAGTTCTACCGTAGCGTTGGTGCTGTGATTGGTGCTTACGGTCAGGGTTTCATTGTAATTGCCCACCGCAAGACCGGTTTTCGGTGTAACGGTAAAGGTAGCCGTGCCGTTTGCCGCCAGTGTGATGGTGCTGAGTGCGCCGATGGTGTAGTTGGTGCTGGTCGGCTGGGTCAGCGTCACGCTGGAATTTCCGGTGTTTGTGATGGTGACAGTCTGCGCTGCCGGGACACTGTAGCCCACAGCCAGTGAACCAAAATCCTTGCTGGTCGGACTGGCTGTGATGGTGTAGCTGGGCGCAGGCGGTGTCAGCGTCGCGGTATAGCCCCGATTAGAATATTCCTCACTGACACGCACAGTTTCGCCGGAGTAGGTTGTGCCGTCAATTGTCACGCTGACGCCGGTCTTGCCCAGGGGCAGGCAGACGGTGAGATTGCCGTTGTCGTCGGTCTTGACGTCGTTCATCCCATAGGTATAGTCCAGCTCCGGCGTGACGGTCAGCTCGGTAACCGCCTTGTTTCCTTCACCGGGGATGGTGAGGACATACGGCACGACGGTGACGGGCGGTACCTGGCCATTGACCGCTACGCCACCATAAAGGTTGAAGCCCATATTGCCGCCGGTGATAACCAGTGTAGAATCGACAGGCACAGAAATTTTGCCGGGTGCAAGGGTGCCGCCGGAAATGTTAACAGTGGTGCCATTGGCGAGATCAATGCCAGAGCGAATTTCACCGCCGGTGATGTTCACGCGGCCCTTGATGCGCCCCGATTCCGAGCCGCCCAGCGCGAAGTTATTCTCACTGCTCACCACACCACCGGAAATATTCACGACGCCGCTTGCCTTATTGCTGGTGATCGCATAGCCATTGCCTGTGACCCCCGTGACCTGCGCTGTGCCGGAGATATTCACCACGCCGCCGCCGCTATTGTCGATGGCGCGGGCGCGATAATAGTACATAGAGGCATATTGGTCCCCGGTTGCCTCCACGCTGCCGCCGGAGACGGTGATTGTGCCGGTGGACGCGTTATGGATTCCATAGCCGTAGACGCCGGTGGAGCGGATGGTGCCGCCCAGTATCTCCACTGTGCCAGTTCTGTTGTTCACAAGGGCTTTCCCTTCCTTTGGACCATACGTGTTTTCCACCACACCGCCGTCAGCGCTGTCCGTTATGGTCAGGGTCTTATCCGACGTGCCGGTATAGGTGAGAGTTTGTGGCCAAGCCGAGGTCAGCTTTTTGCCGTTCAAGTCCAATATGATCGATTTGTCGGTGATGCTGGCGGGCGCGGCCAGCGTTATTTCCTTCAGCAGTTTAACGGTCTCTCCAGTCTCGGCATGATCCAAGGCGTTCTCAAAAGTATCATAAGAATCCTTGGCCGCACCGCCTGAGTCAAGGACCACAGCCGCAATTGACGGCATTTCACCCACTGTCACGGTAACCTGCGGCAGTGGAGCACTGACCGTATAGCCCTCTATGACCGGCGCAAAGACATAAACGCCCTCGGTGTCCATGTCATACTCCGGCTCAGAAGTCCGCCTCACCGGAATATCCATGGTGTTTTCCACCCATTCGGAATCCTGCACGGAATCCTCCCCGATAGGCACGGCTGTCCGCACCGTGGCGGTCACTGTTTCGGGAAATTCCAAATCTTCAATGGATGTTCCAAGTGATACTGATTTTTCTGTTTCTGCAAGCGGTTCAAATGCAATAATTTCTCCGCTTGTGCCAATAGGCGTATGTATTTCTTCTGCCATTGCCGATACCGGCAGCATGGACACAATCATACACAGCGTCAGAAGTATACTTAGTATTTTTTTCATCGGGTCTGTTCCTCCTTGATTCGTAAAAATGGTTTTCCTTCTTCCAAAAGCTTCTGCAGCCTATCAGCTTCTTGCTCAGTGACGGGGCGGATGTGGTTTTTCTCACAGGAGGGGCACTCCATCACCACTCCCGCCCGACAGAATAAAAAGCCGCAGTCCTCGCAGGTGTAGGTCATTTCATGCCCCCTTCCGCTTAGACAGGTTGATTTTCTTCAAATCCCAAGGAGCTGGCGCTTCTTTGCGTCAAACTCCTGCTGGGAAATGACGCCCTCTTCCATAAGCACTTTGTATTTCTTGATTTCCTCAATAGCGTCGGCAGGGGGAGCGGAGGCTGTAAATGTGCCCTGTGCCCCGCCAAAACCTACAGCCTGCTCCGCCGCATCCGGAAAGGCAACTGTCTTGAGTGCAGTCACCAGCTTTTCGATTTCCTCCACGCTGATTCGGTAGTCACGAAGGTAGTTGTTCACATTCGGGCGGGTGTTATCAAACCGGGGGCCGTTCATATCGCATTGGATGACTGCCCAGTAAGGGTGGTCGAATTGCAGCTCCACATTAAACGCCCGAAAGGGTTCGGGGACATCAAAATACTGCGTCGGCGCAGAATCATTTATCTTTCCGTCGTCCAGCCGGTCAAGGGTGCGGGCCAGCCGCTTGTTCGCTTCATACTGTGCGATTTGCGGCGCCATGGCCATGGCACGCTGTGTTACGGTGCTGGCATAACGGCGTATACCTTCCGCCGAGCCCTCAAACAAAGGGGCGTTGTCCTCTTTGATGGTAAAGGATTTCAGATGACCCGCCTCAAATATGGTTTTGTCGGGACTGCTGCTCATGCAAAAGAGCTTGTGCTGGAAATCAAAGATGATTTTAGTGTCCCAAACACCAAAGTCGACCTGTTCGGAAATCACGAATTGGTCTTTCAAAACTTGATTTTGGTCGTAAAACGCCAAATACTCCCGAAAGCCCTGCATGGTCAGGCTACTTGCTTTGCCCGGTTCCATATCAAGCTTGCCATAACAGTTGTTACAGATATATTCGCCCTCAATTTTCGATGGCAGAAGCCATGAAATCTTGCCACCGCATATGGGGCAAGGGGGTTTTTTAGAAAATAGACCCATTGTCATTCCCTCCATTTGTGCTCATTATCTTGTTCCGCCGCCGCGTCCGCCGCCGATGGAGCCGCCGCCCCCTCCAAGGGAAGCAAATCCACCGCCTCCGCCCCTGCGCTTTTCCTGTTCACGCTGCGCTTCGGCAGCTTTCATATTTCTGTAAAGCAAATGATGATAGGAATAGGCGGTAACCATGCTTTGGCTGTAGTCGGTCAGCTCGGCAGAAATTTGCGGGTATAGTGCTTTCATCTGCTCCGCCACCTGATCGGCGATACCAAAGAGCATGGCATAGGTCAAAAGCTCCCGCCAAATCGGCATTTCCTTAACGCCGCGCTCGGCAATCAGTGAAAAATCCGCCAGATAGCGTTTCAGCCCCATCAGCTCGCCCAGCTCCTGCTCCCCCGCAGGGGTCAGGTCGGTGAGCCTGGCAGGCGTATGCCACCGTTTCAGGCCGTGCTTTTGATTTAAATAGGCTCTTCCCGCGCTGTCACATTTCTGTATGTAGGTGCGCAGCAGCTTGTCGTTTTGGCTTGCAAAGTGTTCAAGTTCCTTTGCCTGTAAGATGCCGTCCGCACCGGCCGCACCCTCCAATACCGTATAGAGGTACTCGTCATACTCGTTCATTTGGCGGTGCTGACTGCCCATAAGCCGCAAACTGACCGTTTCCTTTGTCTTGCCCATAAAGCCGACCTCCTGCGTTTCCATAGAGGACAGGCAGCCAAGCTGAATCAGGCGCAGCATTCCTGTGGCAAGAATTGAACCGTCTTCACAGACATCAAACAGCCGTCCCAGCGCATAGGTGGCACTCAGATTACCGCTATTCGGAACATCCCTAAAATACCCGAATTTGTCCGCAAATCTGTTTAGCTTTCTTCGTCTGAGCTTTTTGCTGCGCCCCAGAAAGAATGCCGCCAACGCAATGGGTGTTCCAAATAAAATGACCATCCCCAAAACCAGTTCAAAAACTGTGCCTTCTTCCTGCTTTGCACCGAAGTCATCATAGTCGCTGCCCTGAAAAGCGGTTTGTTTGAGGGATTCAAAGCTGTCCGGCTCCTGTCTTGCGGGTGATAAAACACCCTTTTCCAAGGAGAACAGCAGTGTCACATGGTTTTCGGAACGAATGGGGCTTTCCGTGTAGGCAAGAATGGCGCCGTCTGAAAATCCCACCTGTCCCTCATAGCCAAAACCCCATATATCGGCTGTTTCATCGGTGATGGGCGTACCGTCCGCCAGTCGGATTTCCACCTTTATATCGGTGGGGGTCGTGTTCATCCCCTCGTTTACGAAGCGGAAATTCACGCCGTCCCTGTCGCTGTAAGCGCCCACTGCATGATCCAGCTTGTATTCGATGGCATAGCGGTTTTGCCCATACCGGCTGATGCCAAAGCAAATTTCATACCCGTTGTCCGTCTCAAGAACGCCGCATTTTTGCGCCTTTTCCTCAAAGCTCCAGTCTACATTCCAATCCGGCACGGTTTCATAGTTCCCGTTTTGATCGGAGACCGTAAGCTGGCTGATGGTCAGGTAATCGGGTGCGTTCATGGGGATATAGCTTTCGGTTCCCTCGTCAAAGCTGCCCGTCCAGACCTGTGTAATGTACATGGAGCCATCCTCGTAAATGACGGCCTGAATATCCATGGTATTTACCTGATTTGCCGCAAAAGCCGGGAGAGGCAGGGCAAATAATAAAGCAAAGCATAGAATCAGACCGCTTATTTTTTTGCGCATAGGACACCTCATTTCATGCTGGGCATATCTGCCTTGGATGCCTGCTCCTCCAGATAGTCCCTTTGCCGGAAACCCAGCATGCCGGCAATTGCAGACACTGGGAACATCCGGATTTCACGGTTGAGCTTGGTCACACTGTCGTTGTAAATCAGGCGGCTGGTGCGCACCATGTTTTCAAAGGTCTGCACCGCATCCATGGTTTTGATATAGGTTTGGTTCGCCTTTAGCTCCGGATATTGCTCCGTCACCATGGCAATCCTGCCCAGCGCTTCGGAAATAATCCCTTCCTGATGTAGCACATCCTTCGGCGTGGATTTTGCTGTAATCACGCTTCTTCTGGATTTAATGGTTTCAATCAGCGTTTCGCTTTCGTGCTTGGCATAGCCCTTGGTCAAGTCCAAAAGAGCCGTCAGCGCATCAAAGCGGCTGGACAGCTGTACTCCGATCTGACTCATGGCGTTGCTGATATTCTCATCAAGCACCACCAGTCTGCGCTGGGTGGAGATAGCCCATAGGACAATGACTGCAAGGACTGCTATGATTGCGATAAAAGTTGGCAGCATCGTATATTCCCTCCTGTTTCTGTTTTTGGAAACGGCAGGAAGTCTTTCAGACCTCCTGCCGTTTCAGGTCAATCAAAGACACTTCTTGAAATGGCATTGCAGCTAAATTACTCTACGCCCATAGCGTCAAGGACCGCTGTTAATTTTTCATCATAATCTGCAGCCAGTTCCGCCGCTGTTTCCAGCTTTGCAGCATCATTTTCGTCAGCCGCCTCATAAAGGGTTTGCTGATATAGTGCAAGTGCCTCTATGCATGCAGTCAGCACCTCCGCTTTGTCGTCGTAGATGTTGGTTTCCCATGCTGTGCTTTGCACATCCTGAAGCATTTCATTTGCATCCTCCGCCAACTGCTTGTATGCGTCAAGGAGATCGCTTTCTTCTTTTTGACCGCTTTTTACTTCCTCAAGCAGTGTGCCTATGGCCTGCTGATCTTCGTAATTTTCAATAATACGATCAAAAAAGCCCTGAAGCTTTGCGAAATCCGCATCCGCTTTCGCTTGCTCATCTGCGGCAGCCCCCTGCTGCTGGGTGGATGGTGCGTCTGTATCAGCCTCACCGCCGCAGGCCGCAAGGCTCAGTGTCATGATAAGCGCCATCATAAGTACCAGTAATTTTTTCATTTCAAATCCTCCGTTTTCTATTGGATAGTGTTAAGGGTATCCCCCTGCGTGCACTCTATCAAAAAATCTTCACTTAAAACTATCATCTGCATGAAACATGGTTTTTTCGACATGAAACATAGCTTCAGGAATGGAAACCTTAGGCAAAGCTGACTTGGAGCAGTAGAATCATACGAAGAAAAAGCGTTTTAGCTGACCGTTGCAAAGTAACTTCCGCCCTCTGTTGCCTCGAGGATCAGCTTGGCGCCGTCTGTGCTGGCATCTGAAAAGTCAACGCCCATGAAGGTTACTTGATTTCCGCTGCCATCCTGCACCAAAAGGTCCCAAACGAGGGTGTCCCCGGTGAAGGCAAGCTCGCACATAACAATGTCGCCTTTTTTTATTACTTCGGCAATCAGGTTTTCGCCCCAGTCGTTATCATTGGCGGGAGACAGTGAGAGGGTATAAATATCCATGCTGGTCATGTTGTAAATCTCTACGGGAACAATCACGGCATCCGCTGCTGCAGATGCTTCGTCCAATGCTTCGCTGGCTTGAGCGATGAATGTGCGGCCTGCATCAATAGCCACCGTCAGGGCACCCATAACCTCAGGGGTGAGCGTTTCGGGCTTGGCAAAGTATTCGTCAGCCTTGATAATTTCATCGGCAAGCTCATTCATGGATGCAACAAGCTCTTCATTTTCCAAAAGCTCAGGGCTTGCATTTACCTTGTCAGCGATTACGTCAAACTCTTCCGCCATGCTCATAAAATCCTGTGCAAGTGCTTGCTGCTCTGCTGTAAATTCCGTATTCTCGACTTGTACGGGTGTGGAAGGAGACGCTTCGGTAGCGGCATTGTTTCCTCCGCAGGCCGCAAGGCTCAGCGTCATGGCAAGTGCCATCATAAGTACCAGTAATTTTTTCATTTCAAATCCTCCGTTTTCTGTCAGGTTATGAATAATCAGGGTATTACTTCAATGTGACGCTCCTGATACAAGCGTGATACCCGGATCGTCAGGAGGCGGTGTTCCTGATGGCTCTGTGGTTTCGCCGTTTCCGCCGCAGGCGGCGAGGGAACATTCCCTTACATTCAAGCTCCCATAAATTTCACAAAAAACTGTCCGCCGCGTGAAACATGATTTTTCCGACATGAATCATATCGTACTAATCTTCCGTGTAAGGTGAGACGTCAGGCTCAATCCAAGCCTTGCCATCGCGCCAGTCAACATCGAAGTCAAACAGCTTTGCGATGTCCCGCAGCTTGATATAGTTGTTGCCCCCGATGGTGTAGGCGGTCAGCCCCGACACCGCCGCGCCGGTGTCGCCCCATACGAAGTCGGTGGTGCTGAGTGTCGCACTTTTACTGTCTTTGCCGATTGCGGCAAGCTCGCCGCTTGTCTTTGTGTACGCCACATGGTTATATAGCTTCGCCTTGCCGTTCTCCCAACGCACATCAAAGCGCGTTTTCAGGAGTGCGCCCACATCGCGGAGCTTGACGTAGTTGTTGCCGCTGATTGCATATGCAGGCAGCGCAACCTCCGCACCGTTTAACATAAACTTGGTGTTGGTTGGCACGGCGGTAACAGTGTTGGTAGACGCAGGTGTGGAGGACGGTGTGTCGGAAAGCGTATCAGCTTTTATGAAGACGATTTTGGCTAAGTCGGGAGCGGTACCCTTTGAGACTTCAGCGAACACTCCACCCCCTGTGCCTTTTATAAGGTAACTTTGGCTTTCGTAAACCCTTATTGTGCTGAATCCGGACCCCGGATAGGTGTTGATTCTATACGTTAGCTTGTTAATATCCGCATGTAACTGCAGATCCGATACACACGTATTACTGCAGACCACATAACGATCCCAATACTCAATTGTATATTCAGGTCCGCGGTCTTTATCTTCGCCTACGAGTGTAACCTTAAATGGTTTATCAGGCTTTTTTTCAGATAGAGTAAGCCAGTAATTATATCCCTTATCAGGGTAAACCCATCTGTCACCGATTTTCATATAGTATTCGCCGGATTCAATAACGGTGGCGTTGGCATTTGGGGGTGTTGACGGCGATGGTGTCGATTCGTCTTTTTCCGGAGCGGTCACTTTACGTTCGACAGAAAAATCACCCATGCTTATTTTAACAGTGGAATTGCCGGAAGGGACTACATATTCGCCGCCTTGATACATTCTCTGTCCTCCGACTGAAAGGTTGAGACAGTCGCCACTGAGTACCTCTGAAGTTCCGTCCTTATAGTTAGTCTTAACGGAGTAGTCGCCTGTGACGAAGGTCGAGCTACCCGCATCAGGTTCGTCAATAACTTCAACAGAAGAAACAAATGGCGTAACTGTAAACGGAATGACAATGCTCTTGTTCCCAACGACTACCCACAGGTCTTTCTCCCCCGGTACCCAGAAGCGATAGCCCTTCGTGATTTGCGCACCGTGCTCTTTATATTTCATTCCACGTGACCCGGCATAGTAGGTAAGGTCATCCCAATCTAAATTTTGGTAGGCGAGTTTTCCGCCATATGCGCCGATACCGGCACGGACTATAATTGACGTCGGGTCAAACGCATCCGCTCCTTGGCGGTAGGTTGTCTGAGACATTGACGAAGCGAGGGTGAACTCGCTAATGTTTTGCCAGTCAACATCCGGCAATACACCAACCCGCATAGAAGAAATAGCGGTTTTAGATGATGGAAATTTAACCCCGGCTTTATCCGCAGCCTTTTTCCATCTGTTGTATTCCGAATCCGTCATTTCACATTGTAAGGTCAAGGTGAAATACCCAACCTGATCAAATTTGTACCCTTCTTGCAGCGGCATACCGTTTAGCCACCATTTAGGGTTGTGCCCGAAGTGAGCTTCGTTTGCACCGCTGTAGTAGTACCCAATTGTAGCCCTGATGTTTTCGAACCTTTCACCAACTTTAAAGGTATCTGCGGGGATACCGGAAAGCCCTTTGCTTGAAACGATATGGGATTTGCCGGTTAGTGAATCGAACACACAGGGAGAGTTTGCCGCCAGTGCCGTTGTCGGCAGTAGGGTAAGCACCATACACAGAGTGAGCAGTATGCCCATAAACTGTTTTTTCATAATCTTGTTCCTCCTTTTTTGATTGAACGAAATAATATTTATTTCTCCATGTTCAATCTATCAGAAATCTCTCTGTAAAACCGTCAGCTGCATGAAACATGGTTTTTTCGACATGAAACATGATTTTGGAGGAAATCGCGCTCCTGTATTTTTTGCTTTGCTGAATTGAAAAGTTAAATTCCAGTCCATTCAGCTCAAAACTGGAACTTAG
>CAUQTI010000029.1:0-24725 GCA_963521065.1 uncultured Anaerovorax sp.
GGCTGAAAAGTGCAGTTCAGTTTCTTCTCTGGCTTTTCTCCGAGACGCTCTTTTCGAGCGCCGCTCCGTCGTAACGGAACTTGTTTAGTATATCTCATTAGCTTGTCTTTGTCAACATTTTTTTAATAATTTTTTAACTTATTTTTAATGTTTATGTGACTATTGTGTCACGCGACAGCTATAATAGAATAGCAAATCATTCGTCTTCTGTCAACTATTTTCCGTATTTTTTTCCATATTTTTTTCGAAATCTAATTTCGGATATTCCTTTTAAATTTTCCTTACTATTATATATGCTTATTTCTATCCACTTTTTATCTTCACGTTTTAAGATAGCAAATGTCTTTTTACCTCTTTTAAAGATTCCTTTTATTCTATTATCATCCATTTTTACTTTATTTAATCAAGAAATAATGCTGCTCTATTTTTATTTCCTTTTCCACTTTAAAATATTCTCATTCATTGAATCAATATTTTTTTAAGCGACTTTCTTCCTATCTTCTCTGCAAATGATTCTTTAAATCTTTCTCTAACAACTATTTTCTTAGGTAAGATAATCCTAATTTTACGCAAACAGCTCCTTTAAGGAATATTTTATTAGCTTTAAATACTATACTAATAAGGGGACACAAGGCAGGTTGTTTTTAATTTACCCACTGGCTCTTCCGATCTGTCGCTCACCATTTTTGTGCATTTACAGCCTTTGAAAGAAACTGATAATTCGATATATATTGACAAATCAGTCAATCATGGTATAATACACATGTTGGTAGGTCCTCAACAAACTTTTATCTTACTTATTTTATCTTATCTCTTTTTATCTCAAGGAGGAAAAAAACTATGGGTAAAAAAATTCCTATGTGGCAGATTATAATTGTAATGTTGATTACAATTGCACTGCTGATTTATTCCATTCTTTTTACGGGGTATGGTGAGCTACACATCCCACTAATCATCGCAGCAATCGTTGCTGCAGCTGTATCCATTGCCAATGGTTGGAAATGGAACTTTTTAGAGCAAGGCATCATCTCTAGTATTTCCCGCTCAATGCAATCTTGTTTAATTTTATTAACTGTAGGTATTCTTATCGGTGTTTGGAAGGCTGCCGGAGTTATTCCGGGTATGATTTATTATGGCCTGAACATCATTTCTCCGGGAATTTTCCTAGTGACAGCCTGCCTGCTTTGCGGTATTGTATCACTTGCGCTTGGAAGTTCATGGTCCGTAGCGGGTACTGTCGGTGTTGCTATGATCGGTATTGCGGTCGGTCTTGGCATCAATCCAGCAATGGCTGCTGGCGCAGTTGTATCCGGTTCTTACTTTGGCGACAAAATGTCCCCACTGTCCGATACTACAAACCTAGCACCTACCATCGCAGGGACTACTTTATTTGATCACATCCAGCACATGGTTTGGACCGTTACTCCATCTCTACTCATCTCTCTTGTTCTTTATGGCATACTGGGCATGGGCAAGAGCAGCAGCACTGTGGATATGAGCTTAGCCACCACTTTACAAGACGAAATCTTAAATGAATTTACCATTTCGCCAATTTTATTGATTGCTCCAGTCCTTCTGATTGCAATTGTTGTATTAAAGGTTCCGGCGCTTCCTGGCTTGATGGGAGGCATCGCAGTCGGTCTTATCTTTATGGTTTCTATGCAGGGTATTCCTGTAAATGAATGGTTCGGTATCATGCACTATGGATATGAATCTATCAGTGAAATTGCTCTGAATGATGACTATACAGTAGCTGACCTTCTCGGCGGCGGAGGCATGGCTTCCATGCTATGGACCGTAAACTTAATCTTGTGCGCTATGACCTTTGGCGGTATCATGGATTGCACAGGCATGTTAGCTGCTTTGGCAGAAACGCTTTTAAAAGTTGCAAAGACTACCGGCGCACTAGTTACTGTTACTGTACTGTCTTGCTTATTCATCAACATCATTGCTTCTGACCAGTACCTCTCCATCATCTTACCTGGACGTATGTACAAGGAAGCTTTTGAAGACAAAAAATTAAAAGCAAAGAACCTTTCCAGATGCTTGGAAGACTCCGGTACGCTTACTTCGGCACTGGTACCATGGAACACTTGCGGCGCTTCCATGACAAAGTTCTTAGGTGTTGAAACGTTCGCTTATGCACCATATGCATTCTTGAACTGGATTAACCCTCTCGTTTCTATTTTCTATGGATTCACCGGAATCTCTATGGAAAAGATGACAGATGAAGAATATGAAGCTCTCGTAGAGCAAAGAAAATTGGATGCAGAAATTGCTGTAAGATCCATGGAGTAATCCTCAAGGGAACTTTAGCCATTTACAATTAAAAAAAGGACCTATAAAAAGACGGTGAAGCTCACCGTCTTTTTATTTTCCTTTTTAGTTTTTATTCTACCGTAACACTTTTTGCCAAATTCTTTGGCTTATCAATATCACAGCCTCTCAGCTTTGCAATATAGTAGGCCAACAGCTGGAGAGGTATTACCGATAAAAGCGGAGTAATTTCATCCATACACTCAGGAATGTAAATTACACGATTAGCCTGCTGCTCAATCTCTTTGTTATCTTCTTTCGCAAGACCAATCACATATGCGCCTCTCGCTTTCACTTCTTGAATATTTGACAGCATTTTCTCAAACAAGGCTGTCTGTGTTGCCAGCGAAATTACCAACGTACCTTCTTCAATCAGGGCAATGGTTCCATGCTTCAATTCACCGGCTGCAATAGCAAAGGAATTAATATATGAAATCTCTTTCAATTTTAAGGATCCTTCATAAGAAACTCCAACATCGGCGCCTCGGCCAATAAAGAAAACCTGCTCGCGTTTATACAATTCTTTCGCAATTCCAAGTATCTCTTTTTCTTGTTTTAAGATCGTCTTTATTTTGTCTGGAATCTGCTTTAATTCCTCGAGGTAATGCTTATAGTCTTCCGCTGCCAAACACCCTTTTGTTTTTCCCATATACAGTGCAATTAAATACATGCAAACAAGCTGTGTCGTATAAGCTTTTGTGGATGCAACCGCAATCTCAGGACCGGCCCAAGTGTAGAAAACATCGTCGGATTCCCTTGCAACGGAGCTTCCTACTACATTTACAACGGATAAAATCCGAGCGCCCTTTCGCTTTGCTTCCCGAAGTGCCGCCAAAGTATCCAGCGTCTCTCCTGACTGACTGACTGCAATAAATAGTGTTTTTTCATCTACGAAAGGATCTCTATACCGAAATTCAGAGGCTACATCAATTTCGACGGGAATTTTGGCGAGTTTTTCTATGATAAGCTTTCCAATCATTCCGGCATGGTAAGCCGTCCCGCAAGCGACGATATACACTTTATTAAATTGTTCAATCTCTTCTTTTGTCATGCGGATGCCGTCAAGATTAATCTCGCCCTCTTCATCTAACCGTCTGGTCAGCGTTTCCGTAATTCCCTTCGGCTGTTCATGTATCTCTTTCAGCATAAAGTGGTCATAGCCTTCTTTTTCTGCCGCATCCGCATCCCAGGTTACATGGAATACCTCTCGCTTTACTTCGCGCCGTTGTGCGTCATACAATGTCACTTTATTTTTCGTCAGTACCACCGTTTCATTGTTTTCAATTAAATAAATCTTTCGAACGTGCTTTAGTAAGGCCGGGATATCAGAAGCAATAAAATTACTTCCTTCTCCTAACCCTACTACCAAAGGGCTGTCTTTTCGCACGGCAATCAGCTTATCCGGTTCTTTGCTGCATAAAACTCCCAGTGCATAAGCACCTCTCATCTTTTCAACGGCTTTGAAAACCGCATCTGTCAAATCACCCTCATAATAAACTTGGATTAGATGTGCGATAACCTCAGTGTCAGTTTCCGATTTAAACACAATCCCATGCTCTTCTGTAAGCCATTTTTTCAATTCCACAAAATTTTCTATGATTCCATTGTGAACGACAGCTATGCTATGATCCATACTGCTGTGCGGATGCGCATTTAAGTCGGAGGGTGCTCCGTGCGTCGCCCAACGGGTATGCCCGATACCAATGGTACTTTGAAACGTTTTTTCAGAAATTGCTTCTTCCAAATTCGCAATCCGCCCTTTGTATTTATGTATTTCCAGGCGTCCTTTTTCATAAAGCGCAATCCCAGAGGAGTCATATCCCCTATATTCTAGTTTTTTTAATCCGTCTATAATAATGTTAGAGGCATTTTGATCGCCTACATAACCAACAATTCCGCACATTCCGTGCCCTCCCTTATTTTATATCATAAAATTTATACGGCATTTTTGTCCCGACAGTCACCTGTCAGTTTTGTTCCACCGTTAAGGATTCCCAATTGAACCCCAGGGGCATCCGCCGAATGTTTCGATACTCCCCTGTCCTCGTCCGCTAATCCACCGGATAAGCTCTGGCGCTTTTCACAAAATAAACTCTCTATCCCCCCCTTACTTATTCTATATTATTATATAAAAAAAAACTTAAAAATGCCAGCGCTTTGTCGCCCTAATACGAATCTAATCGCGACTTTCTTTTTATTATGCTATACTTAACTTATATAACTGATATGGAGGAACCAAATTATGTATAGTTTTATTTGTGATTATAGCGAGGGCGCACACCCAAACATTTTAAAAGCACTTACCAACGCCTGTTATGAACAAAACGAAGGATACAACTATGATCAGCACTGTTTCAATGCAGCAAATCTTATAAGAGAAGAAATCCAGTGTCCTGATGCCGACATCTATTTCATGCCCGGAGGGACTTCAACGAATTTAATTTCAATCACGGCATGCCTACGCTCCTACGAAGCTATCATTGCTCCAAGCACGGGGCATATTGAGGTGCATGAGACCGGTGCGATTGAAGCGACAGGCCATAAAATTCTTCCCATAAAAACACCGGACGGAAAATTGACACCAGCGCATATTCAAGAGGTCTTAAACGGCTTTGAGGATGAGCACACCGTTCGAAGAAAGATGGTATTTATTACGAATCCAACAGAGAGTGGGACCATCTATAAAAAGGCGGAGCTGTTAGCAATTCGAAAAATATGCGATGAAAATGACATGTACCTTTATATTGACGGCGCACGCTTAGGCAGTGCTATTATGGCAAAAGATAATGATGTGAGCATGAAAGACTTACCTGCTCTTGCAGACATCTTTTATATAGGCGGAACAAAAAATGGAGCACTTATGGCAGAGGCTCTGATTATTGTAAACGATAAAATCAAACCAGATTTTCGCTTTCACATCAAGCAGAGAGGCGCCCTGACCGCCAAAAGCAGCGTCTTAGGCATTCAATTTGAGGAACTAATGCGGGACAATCTATATTTTAAATTAGCCGCACATTCAAATGAAATGGCTCAAAAAATGGCAAAGGAATTTGAGCGCTTAGGCTTTTCCTTTCTTACTCATTCGCCAACCAACCAAATATTCCCAATTCTTCCCCATGCAATGATTTCTGAATTGGAAAAGAATTATCAATTTTACGTATGGCAGGTGATTGATGACACGCATAGCGCAATACGCTTGGTGACCTCCTGGGCGACTCCCGAAGAAAAAGTAGAAGAGTTTATCAAAGCATTGAATCAGCTTGCAGCAGAACAGAATTAAATTTCACGCTTCCTAAAAAAATTGGCTCTGTGTCAAATGTTGGGGTAAGAAAAATAAAAGTTACCATCTGGCGGCTCAATTCGAGCCGCCTATCTTATACATTCAATCTATTCGTGTGAATTCGCCATGTACAGTAGCCTGTTTCGAAATCGGTTGAAGTCCTTTACTCCATAGCAGGCTCTTTTCAAGACCTTTGTCTTATTGTTCATTCCTTCTGTATAACCGTTTGTGAACCCCGTCCGAAACGCTTCCAAAATCTCGTGGCTCCAATTACAAAAGGTATTCACCGCTTTATTGAATTCAGGAAGATTAACAACTCCCGCATAGAGATTCCATTCTTTCAAGCGCCGCCTTGCAGTTTCCCAATCTTTTGAATCCATAAACTCGTAGAATTTCTCCTTTAGTAGATATGCATTCCTTATGTCTTCTGACAAACTAAGCATCACTTCAAGCTGCTGTTTTTCTTCTTCTTTTAGGTTCCGCCTTCGCTTCAATAAAATCCATCGACTTCGTTTAAAGTATTTCCTCCGCTCAGGACCGAATTCCTTCTGTGCCTTTATCCTCGTCCGCTCAAACGCCCATGTAACCTGCCGGCATACATGAAATTTGTCTGCTACGATTTTTGCCTTAGGAAATACCCTCCTAGCCATACTCCGAAATTCACCGCTCATGTCCATCACAATATGTTCTACCGTATTCTTCTGGCCCTTCTCAAACTGATTGAAGTAGGCACACAGAGATTCTAGGTTTCTGCTTTCGAGAATATCTAAAAGGCACTTTTTCTTTGGGTTGGTTAGAATGCATTGAAATTTGTGCCCTCCTGCATTTCCTTTAAACTCATCAATGGATAGCACCGGAGGAAGGTTGGGACGAGGAAACGCAACTTGGTCAAACATGCGAAGCGCCGTTGTAAGAGAACAATTACATTCCGATGCAATGCTCTTTGCACTTCTTGATTGTGCAAAACGGCTGATGATGTACTGCTGCATCCGAGCGGTCATTCTCTGATAGCGAGAGAGAAAAGAGATCTTTTCTGGGATACGCTTCCCGCAAACAGGGCAGAAATATCGCTTTTTACGTAGTAGAAGAACCGTATGCTTTCCAAGTGTAGGAAGATCCTTGATTGTCTGCACTCTATAGTCGTGCAAGCGTTCTGTATGCGTTCCGCAATCTGGGCAAATATGCGGTAAACGCTTCTGCTCTAAGGATATGGTGAGCATATCTTTTTCTATTTTTACATTTGTTACAATTATGTCTTTTAAATCCAGTACTATTTCTGTATAATTAGTGTAGGGCATTGAGAAACCTCCTTAGGGTGTGGTGTGGTAACTTTATTCTACAGGATTTTTTCTCTTTGTCCCTTCTTTTTTTTGTTTTCATTAAAAAAATGCCAGGGTACCACCTTTCGATGGACACCCCAACATTTATTATAGAGCCAAAAAATTTAAGGTGAGGCTTTCTAGCAAGCACTTTGCAATTACATTTCGTTTCATCGTAACTACAAGAAAAGCGCAGGATTAATAATCCTGCGCTTTTTAAATCTTAAAAGTAATAAGAGCTTTTATATACCTCTTAGAAAAGAGCTATTAGCGCTCTGCTACAGTTCCCTTTACGTTCTTCTTCAACTGAACCTGCGGCTCTCTTGGGAGCTTGAACAGCGGAATGAAACGATCCCATCCGGTTAAAGTTAAGATCATGATAGAGAATACAGCAGTCATCGCCATTACATTGTACTTGATGATGTCTAAAACTGCAAACTGCTGAAGCGGATATACCGCAGATGCGATTCCTACATAGAAGCCCATGTATACGTGCCATGGAATCAACTGAGAACCAAATACACCAAGCGCGTCAGAGAATGTTGCATTTCTCAGCTTCAGCTTGTACATATCTTCTTCTGTTTCAGCTACTACGTTTTCATCAACCAAATCTTTAATAATCGGTCCTACCGTAACGATCTGAGCCATCTCGTCTGCAAGGCAAGCATTTCCAAGAAGGGAAAGTACACTGTTGCAGAACATGAGCTGTCTAACGTTATTGGAAATCGTGGATACTAGCTTAGAAAGAGGCGCGAACGCTGCGATCTTTCTCATAATACCACCGAATGCAGCAACCCACATCATCATAACGATAACCCAAGAACCTGCTTCTGCAAAACCATCTGTCATCATGTTCAGATAGTCCATACCGCTTGTAACAGTTCCAGCGAAGATACCCAAGATATATGCAGAAAGCAATCCCGTACCTAGGCAAAGGAAAGTGGAGAATCCTAAGATTGCAGTCACAATTACCAAGATCAACGGAATAATCATATATACAGGAACACCTGTCTGTACCTGGTTTAACAAATCAACGGCTGCCGGTCTTTGCTCTTCCAACGCAGTCCAAACTTCTTGCGGAATCTGGCTGATAACTGCGCCCGCATTTGTAGAGGTATCTGGAAGCCCTAAAACAAGACCCAGTACGAAAGTAATAACCGCTGCAAATAATAAAGATGCTACGGACCAAACACCCTGGTGTCTGATTCTGTCAATTACTTCTACACCCTGAATACCGGAAGATACTACTGTCGTATCGGAAATCAATCCGATGTTGTCTCCGAAGCAAGCACCACCTGCAATTGCTGCAGTTGTGAGATACAAGTCACCGCCTACAATATGGTTTAACCATAAGAAAATCGGTGCGCATGCCGCAAAGGTTCCCCAAGAAGTACCTGTCGCAACAGACAAGATTGCAGTTACGAGAAGTCCTACCATAGCAACCGTTCTAGCAGTTACTCCCAAAGAAAGTGCCACGTTTACAATTGCTGCGCCTACACCAGTAGACATAAAAGCACTTGCCATTGCATAAGCAAACATCAAAATGAAAAGTGCCACCAAGATTTTGCTAACACTCTCCATCGCCGCATCAATTGAATCTTGAAGCGTCAATTTGTCAGTCAGCTTCGCTACTACCATCGCAGCAACTGTTGCAATCGGTGCTGCCAGCAAGGCATCGAACCCGCTCATCATAAGAGCTGCAAGCACGATAACCGGTAAGAATTTGATAAAAGCTTTCATTTTTACCCTCCTAGTAAAAAATAAGATAAAATAGCTCACTGTACCCGTAAAGACACAGTGCCTGTCCATCATACCACAAACTTCGACAACTTATCAAGGGTATTTTTTATGTATATTTATACAATTCGCCAAAAAAAAACGGTCAAAATTACTTCTTGACCGCTTTCAACATTGTATATTTAGTTTATAACAAGAATCTACGCTAACACCTTTGTAATTAATTTTGATAGGTTTTCTGCGAGCGCTGTAATCTGTTCTATATCTTCACCTTCAAGCATTACGCGCACCAAAGGCTCCGTTCCGGATGGGCGAATTAAAATCCTGCCCTTTCCACCCATTACCTTTTCCATCTTTTCCATTTCTGATTTCACCTGAGGGTGCTCCATGTACTTATTTTTATTTTCATTCTTAATTTTTGCGTTTTTTAATACTTGAGGATATATCGTTACTTCACATGCCAGCTCAGACGGCTTCTTGCCCAATATTTTGATTGCCTGAAGTAGTTGCAATGCGGATAAAATACCATCGCCTGTCGTTGTATGATTTAAAAAAATGATATGTCCCGACTGTTCTCCGCCAATGACGGAGCCGGTTTTCAACATGCTTTCAAGTACATAACGATCACCCACCTGTGTTGTATCCACGCTTGCGCCAATACTTTCAACCGCTTTATGAAATCCAATATTACTCATAACCGTCGCAGTTACCCGATTGTCTTTCAGCTTTCCGGTCTCCTTTAACATCTTTGTGCAAATGTAAATCACACGGTCTCCATCCATCACACAGCCGTTTTCATCCACCGCAATCAATCGGTCTGCATCTCCGTCGAAAGCAAGCCCAATGTCTGCCTTCTCTCTAAGAACCGCCTCTTGAAGCTTTTCCGGATGTGTGGAACCACATTGTGCGTTAATATTGTGACCGTTTGGTTCATTAAAGAGTGCAACGACCTTTGCTCCCAGTTCACGGAACACCCGCTCCGCTACCTGATAAGCAGCCCCGTTTGCACAATCAATTACAATCTTCATTCCCACTAAATTTACGTCTACCGTCCCTTTTAAGAATTCTGCATACAAAGATAACGCATCTTCATTTGCTTCCAAAGAACGCCCTAAAAGTTCTCCTGTAATATGGCTGTGGACATCTGTATTCTGAAGTATAATCTCCTCAATCTCCTCTTCAATATCATCGTCTAACTTAAAACCCTCTCCGTTAAAAAATTTAATCCCATTATATTCAAAAGGGTTATGCGACGCAGAGATAACCACACCGGCATCTGCATGGAAATAACGCACTAAATATGCCACTGCAGGGGTTGGAAGCACACCAATTTTAATCACGTTTCCTCCCATTGACAAAATCCCCGCACTGATTGCATCCTCAAGCATATCTCCGGACACTCTCGTATCTTTTCCGATGATTACAACCGGACGCTGCCCTTCTTTTCCTAAAACATAAGCGCCCGCTTTTCCTAATTGGAAAGCAAGCTCCGGTGTCAACTCTGAATTTGCAACGCCTCTTACACCATCTGTTCCAAACAATCTACCCATCTTTAATGTCTCCTTTGGTTTTCACTTCAATCCATATCCCTGTGCCCGCTTTATAAAAAGACACAGAAAAAGGAAACGAGGCTATGATTCCTCGTTTACCGTAATATTTAATTCTTCCGGCGTAACAATAATCCGGCTTACTGTTTTTGTATGATTTACCACAAGTTTAGCGGACGCAGTCGTTGTATCTGCATCTGTCAGATTAATCAACAGCTTAAAATCCTCTTTTTGAATGGTATCCATAACGCTGTCATCACCGATTACCTTCACCGTAATCTCTGAAGTTTGAATCGATGCTTTATAGCCTTGTGAAAGTCCTTCCACGGCGATCTCATCGGCGCTGTAAGTAAACTCTTTTGCAACAACCTCTTTTACTAAAATCTTTACTTCAATGGTTTTATTTGCATTTGCAAGCTCTACTCCGTCCGGAAGTTGTATTTTTACCTTTTGTGTTGTATTCGATGAAACATCTGTTAAATCAATTGCTTCTGTATTCACTTCAGTCAAACTGCGAAGTGTAGACTTCGAACCCTTTACCGCTATGGTATTCGGAAGCTCAATACTGCTTATTTCATATCCCTCCGACAGCTCACCAATCGTCTGCGCATTCAGCTTTACTGATTTTACACCAAACAGCTTTGCGCTTACTTCCACATATTCTGAAGAAAGTCTGACATTTCGGACAGGCGTTTCATTATGATCAAGAGGTATCGCCGTCACCTGCAAGGTACTTCCATTTTCTAGAATCTTAGTTGCATCCAGTGTTGCCTGAATAAATTCAACAGAATCTACTTGAGATTTCGCGCCGGTGACCTCAATTTCACTTGGCTTTAATTTAATATTTCCCACTTCCTGATTTCCAGTCTCAAGTCCGTTGACCGAGACACGAACCGGCTTGCTTACTGCAACAAGCTCTTCAATGTTCACTGGAATTCTCGCAGGCCGCACTTCAATTTTTTTCACAGTTTCCGGTACTTTGACAGAAACCTCTATATAACTCTGCCCTTTTCCGAATCCAAACAAATCAGCAGTTGCTACCACTTCATCCATATTCAACTTTGATATGTCCGCTCTCTGCCCCTCCACAACAATATCGACCGTATAGTCGCTGCTTCCTGCAACGGCCAGCCCTCTTGAAGTAAGTGTTTCCATACTCACCAAAGAAACCGGTACATTTGTGAAAGTGTGCTGTGTCGTTGGGTTTACTTCCCCAATCACATAAACCCAAAGCAGTAAGGCGATCACAACAGAGAGCACCTTATTAAATGTGCTACTTTTCATCTGCATCGCGCCTCCTTAACCAACTTAAAAACGGCATTTTTTTCCCGTCTACGTCTAACTGGCTTAAGTATAAATTCAAAAGCGTTTTTTCTACCGTTTTTAAATCTAAAAAACGTGAAAGCTTTCCGTCTGTTGCCAGAGAAATAATCCCTGTTTCTTCTGATACAATTAAACTGATTGCATCAGAATTTTCTGTAATCCCGATCCCGGCTCGATGCCTCGTGCCCAAGTCCTTACTCAGATTTTTATTCTGTGTAAGCGGCAGAACGCATCCTGCGGCTAAAATCCGGTCGCCCCTGACAATGGCAGCTCCGTCATGTAGCGGTGCTCCTTCGTAAAACAAGTTTCCTAAAAGTTCTGAGGACACCTTTGCATCCACTACGGTTCCCGTTTCTGCGATATCTGTCAGCGTCGTCTCACGCTCCAAAATGATAAGCGCACCTACTTTATTGGAAGAAAAATATTCTACAGTTTTTATAAGAATGGAGGTGAGCTGCTTCGCTTTCTCTTTATCCATCTGTGCAAACTGTTTGGTGATAATTTTACTTCTTCCCAAATACTCAAGTGCACGACGAAGCTCCGGCTGAAACACAATAATCAGCGCAATGACTCCTAAATCCATTGTCTTTACCAAAATCCAATTCAGCGTGTAAAGATGAAAAAGACGAGATGCAAAATTAGCAACAACCAATACCAACAATCCTTTGGCCAACTGCTCTGCTCTCGTTTCCCGAATAAAGCCGACTATTTTATAGGCTACAAATGCAACAATCATTACATCTATTACGTCTGAAATCCCAATTCCAGAAAAAATGTTAGAAAAAATATCTGACATTTGATTACTCCCTTATCCTATGATCCGTGTTATTTTTATTGTACAGAAAAATATAACATTGTTCAATAGAAAAGACCCGATAAAACACAAAAAATTCAGTCCAAAAAAGCGGACTGCATTTCTGCAAGTCCGCTTTTTCTATCAATACTGTGTTTCCAGCAATCCATAATCTTTATCTTTTCTCTTGTATACTACATTGACGCTCCCTGTATCAACATTTAAAAATACAAAGAAGGTATGTCCCAACAGCTCCATCTGCATCACTGCTTCATCAACAGACATCGGACGCAATTCAAAGCTCTTTCTTCGAACTACCTTTACCTCTTCTGTCTCATCTTCTTCAATATCAGGAAGTTCTGTAAAATTAATCTCCTTTTGCCCTTTATGCTTACGCAAAAGCTTCGTTTTAAACTTGGACATTTGGGAAGACAGCTTGTCTACAACGCGGTCTACGCTGTTATAAGCATCCAGTGAAGTATCTTCAGCCCGGAAAAGAGTTCCATTTGCATTGATGGTTGCTTCGACTCTTTGTCTTTCCTTTTCCACGCTCAGCGTTACATTTGCCACGATATCACTGGAAAAATACTTAGACAGTTTCTCAAATTTTGACGTAACCGTTTCATTTAAATTGGTACTAGAACTAAAATTCTTGCTTGTAATAATCACTTTCATAACATAACCCCCTTGTTATTTGTTTCCTATCTTATTCGACAAAAGCATATCCTTTCCTCTTTTTTTGCAAATTACTCTAAGAAGTAGTTTTTCCAAGTTTTCCTCAAGTTATCCACTGTTAATACTGTGGATAAGTCTGTGCATAATTGAAAATACAATGGTTGTAAGCGTGGAAAATTTTCTGCATTCTCCTTTCACCGATCAAGGATCCCAATTCTGCTTTTTTAGATTAAAATCCTTATTTTTCAACATTTTTAGCATTTTCACTTCTTTGAGTTTCTATTTGTTTTATATATAGTACCCTTATTTTTCGAACTATAAACAGGGCTGTGGATAAGGTTGTGCATAAAAATGAAAATAAAAAAAGAACCGATTGAGGAAACTGCTTTGCTGACCTGGTCTTTGCCCCCACACCTGCCTGTGAATTTAGATTCAAGGACTTACCTCTAAGCTACGCCATGATCACTGCCGCCTTGCGGTCCAGCTTACGTGGGTCCCTTTGCCCGTAACTAGCATGGACTTTCAACCACAGACCAAAACAATCTCCTCATTCGATTCTTACTTTCCAACACCGGAAGCAAATGTTAAAACGTATACGCATGCCGCGCCATTTTCTTTTAGCATACGGCTGCACTCATTTACTGTATTTCCGGTCGTAAATACATCATCAATCAGTAATATATTTTTACTCTGTACTATATTACAACAATTTTCGTTCATCGTAAATGCATTTTTTACATTTTCTCTTCTTTCTTCCGCAGAAAGCGAACTCATAGGGGTGGTACTGCGATTTCGAATCAGTAAATGATTGTGGTATGGCAGTCCTGTTTTTAAGGACAATTCTTTTGCTAAAACAGACGCCTGGTTGTATCCCCTTACGCGTTCCTTCTTTAAATGCATGGGAACCGCAGCAAGCAAATCAATCGAAAAAGATTCACCCTCCAAACGTTCAGCCATAAGGGAGGCAAGCTTTTCTCCTATGTATGCCCCATCCTTATATTTGAAACGATGAATCAGTGCTTTCTCCATTCTTCCATACTGCACACAGGAAATACCCTTGTCAAACCAACGGTATTCGGAGCTGCAATCTGCACATAGCTCTTCTTCCTGTACACTTTTTCCGCACCTTGTACAAGTTTTTTCAATAATCCAATGTAACTTGCGTGCACAGGCATCACATAAAGCGTAGGGTCGTTTCCTGTCGATAAAATCATTGCAGCAAATACAGTATATGTTCGAGGGAAATAGAAACTCCAGTACGTTCCTTATCCATGCATATCCATTCTTTTTTCTTTGATTTTCAAACAGCTCTTCCACTTTGCCCTCCCCCTTTTCTTTTTACAGTGTATCTTGCTGTAAAAAAGTGCGAAGCCTTGCGCCCAGTCCGGAATAACGCTCTACAATGCGGTTATTATCTACCATCGCATGGAGCTTATTTTCAGACCCAACCAGCACTACTGCCTGCCTTGCTCGCGTCACCGCTGTATATAAGAGGTTTCTCGTGGCAAGCATCGGCGGAAACCAGCTGACCGGCATCACAACAATCGGGAACTCGCTTCCCTGGCTTTTATGAACGGTAATTGCATACGCAAGCTCAAGCTCGTCCATCTGCGAAAACTCATAAGTTACATGCTTATTTTCTTCAAAAATAATGTGAATCGCCCCGTTTTCACTGTCAATGCTTTGTATGAAACCAACTTCACCGTTAAATACGCCCTCGCCTTTCGAAAAATCATCTAAGCGTTTCCATTCCAGCTGGTAATTGTTTCGAATCTGCATGACCTTATCCCCTTCTCGGAATAATCGTTCCCCAAACTTTTTCTCTATTTTTTCTGGAGCTTGTGGGTTTAGAACAGCCTGCAATTCTTTATTCATCTGAATACTCCCTACGATACCTTTTCTCACCGGAGTCAAAACCTGTACATCACGCATCGCCACACAATCGTTATAATAATTCGGTAGCCTTCTTACGCACAGATCAAGCAGAGTGCTGACGGTCTCTTTTTCTCCGTTTTTTCGAAGCAAAAAGAAATCTTTGTCTTTCCCATTACAGTCCGGATATTCACCCTTGTTAATTCGGTGGGCATTCACGACAATCATGCTTTCTTTTGCCTGTCTGAAAATTTCCGTCAGTTTTACCGAATAGATAATTTCGCTTTCTATGATGTCTCTTAATACATTCCCAGCTCCGACCGAAGGAAGCTGGTCTGCGTCACCTACCAGTATCAGGCGTGTGCCTTTCGATATCGCTGAAATCAAGCCCTGCATCAGCATAATATCAATCATAGAAGCTTCGTCTACAATGACCACATCATATTCCAGCGGCTCCTCTTCATTTTTTCCAAACCGCATCGTATCCTCGCCCTCAGAGTAGTAATATTCCAAAAGGCGGTGAATGGTGGACGCAGGGTATCCGGAAGTCTCTGTAATCCGTTTTGCCGCACGGCCTGTCGGTGCCGCAATCGCGGTCTGAAAACCACATTGCTCAAAAACGTCCATTATGGTATGAATGATTGTCGTTTTCCCCGTTCCCGGACCTCCTGTGATAACAGAGACTCCATTTTGCAGGCAAGAGGTAATTGCATATTTTTGGTTTTCGGAGAGAAAAATTCCGCTTTGGTGTTCCTGTCCTTGAATAAATTGTGCGATATCAAGGTTGATATGCTTTAACGGTGCCTGATTTAAAAGCATCAGCTTCTTGCAAACCGCCTGTTCCGCATTCCAATAGGTCGATAAAAAAAGTACGTTTCGGCCGTCCAGATGCTCCAGATGAATATCTCCTTCCATTGACATCTCTACCGCCATCTCATAAATTTCTTCTGCACTGACTTCTAAGAGCTGCCCGGTTTGTTCACAAAACAGCTTTTGCGGTACAAAGGTGTGGCCTTCATTTACAAAACTCCAAAGGGCGTACAAAATTCCACTTCGAATGCGGTTTTCATCTTTTTTATCCATCCCCATTTTTTCTGCAATCTGGTCCGCTTTTCGAAAGCCAATGCCGTAGATATCTCCGACCAAGCGGTAAGGATTTTCCTCCACTGCCTTGACCGCATCTGCTCCGTACACTTTATAAAGCTTCATTGCATAATTCGCGGAAATACCGTATTGCTGAAAAAGTAGTGCAATCTGTGCAAATTCTCGATGTGCACGAAATGCCTCGCAAATCGAAGCAGCTTTTGCCTGTCCGATTCCATCCACCTCACACAGACGCTCCGGTTCCTGTTCAATAATATGAAAGGTATCGGTGCCGAATTGGTGTACGATTGAAGATGCCGTTTTTTTCCCAATCCCTTTCATAACGCCGGAGGCAAGAAATCCCTCAATTCCCTGTACCGTCTGCGGCATTTCTTCATGGAAAGCAGAGAATGCGAATTGTTCTCCGTAAACCGAATGATTTTTCCACACTCCCTCAAAGGTAAAGCTCCGCCCTTTTTCTGCGACAGGCAGATAGCCCACTGCCGTAAATTCTTCTTCTTCATTTTCAATTACTGCAATGGTATAACAATTTTCTTTGTTATAGTAAATAACTTCTGCTATGCTTCCTTGCTTCTCTTCCATTTTTACCGCCTGTTTCTTTTATTTCATCCACTGTACACCCCGAAACATTCGCTTAATGGGGTTTTTTTTGAATTCCTCTGCTTTCTTCATGAGGAGCTTCTTCTCATTTCTTTTCGGATATGCATGTACCATATCAAGGAGCATCCGCAGCATCTCCTGCGCCTCTTCCTCTTCTGTAATACCGATTTGTGCTAAATCCTCCGCCTTCAATGCCAAATCTCTCACATAGACAGGCATTTTCATCTTTTCAAAGTCCTGAAGCATATAATACCGGCTCAACACTCTATTTTCAGGGTGTTCATAGACCTTTCTTTGTTGTTTTGCCACGTTCTCAACGTATTCATATGTTTCAAATCCATATTTTCCCAAAAACTTTTTAAACGGAAATGGCTGCACAATGAAATAAAGCTCTGACACTAACTCTTGAGACAATTTCATTTTTTCGTTCATTTCTATATCAAACTGCAAGTGTTCAATGGCTTCCAATGCTCTTTTCTTTTCAAAGCACAGAAATAAAAGTGCATAGCGATACTCCGGCTCAGGACGGCACTTATCCAGACTTTCCATCAAAATTTCAAAGTCCGCTATTTCATTTTTTGTTTTCGGAGGAAAGCAATCCGCTCCCAGTATATAAGGTAAAATACCTGCTGCCATTGCCATTCTAAGACCTTTTGCCGCATTTTGTCCCGTTATAATTTCGCCAAAGGCATCTCGAATGTCTTCTATGCGGCTCTCTTCTAATCGAAACGCGTTCTTACCCATTGCTTCAAAGGTTTCCAACTCAATGTCAAAGTCCGCATCCGCCGCAAGTGCAATCCCTTTTAGAATTAAGAGCGGATTTTGTTCAAAATGCAACTCTGCCGCACCAATCGTTCGAATCAGCCTTCTTGAAATATCTTTTTTCCCGTCGTACAAATCGAGCAGCGCACGATTTGGATTATCCGCTATGCTCTCAATCGTAAAAACTGCCTTCTTTAATGCTTCAGGAACGCTGTCCGTCACCGAAAATTCTGCAAGCAATTCCCCCTCTAAAAGGGATGCATATCCATACGTTTTGTTTACAACCACCAACTCCGGTACAGTTTTCTGAATCGCATCAAGTGGTGCATCTCCGATAAACTCCCACGAATTACTCTCTTTTCCGAGCAGGCTTTCACGCACACCTCCGCCTGTCAAATAGATTTCATATCCATTGTGGTCTAAGCTTTGCAGAATCCGGTTAATTTCTTTCGGCATTTTAACCATGATGTGCCTCTCCTTCTTCCTCTAATGGTTTATACAATTTACGATTATCAAGTGTCCATACCCGATCCGAAAAGCCACCCGGCTCTACACCGTTCAAGGCTTCTTGCATATCGTACATTCTCGCATCGACGATATCTAAATAATGCAGCATTTCCGCTTCCGGAAACAATGGTTTTTTCGGGCTTCCAAATTCCGGCTCGTAATGGTGTGCTAAAATCATATGTTCTAAAAGAATTGCTTTCTCACGATCAATTCCCAGCTCGAACGCCAAACGGTCAATCGTTTTTACCCCTTGTACGAGATGACCGAGAAGCTGCCCTTCAAAGGAATAGCCGGATGCCACACCCATTTCGTTGGCCTCAATTTCGTTTATCTTCTCCATGTCGTGCAAAATGACGCCGGCGACAACCCAATCGCGTTTTAAATTGGTATAGACCAAACAAGCTTTTTCCCCCATATCAAGCATCCGCTTCATATGATACAACAGGCCGGAAAGCTCTGCATGATGATTCTTTGCAGCGGCCGGATAATACATTAGCTTTTCATGGTTATCCTCAATAATCCGCGTACATAGCCGCTTCAAATCTAAGTCCTTCATTTTTTCCACTGCATCTAAAATATACTGTAACATATCCTCTGCTTTTTCCGGTGCCGCCTTGATAAATTGAACCAAATCAACCTGATCTTGTGCCACAGCTTTTCGGATACGCAAAACACGCAGCTGTTTCATTCCATTCCACTCGGTTACATTTGCCTTGACTTTTACAAGTTCTCCTTCTTTCAGTTCATTGAGAGACGGTAATTCCGGATCTGCCACATCCCACTTTTTTGCGGTAATCTCACCTGTATTGTCCGCAAGCAAAAGGTCCAGGTACTGCTTTTTATTTGAGCCAATTTTAATGGCCACAGATTTTATCAGAAAGAAATCCTGCACTTCTTCTTCCGCACGCAACTCTACGACATAACGTTCCTTCATTTTCATCCTCCATCTATTTCTCACTGAAATCTGCAAGCGACACTTACTGCAAAATTTCTTCTTTTTAAGTTTTTTCTTTTTTAATTATATACCACTTTCTCCCCTGCCTGCAAGATAAGAGGATGGAATTCGGAATATCCCATCAATAAGATTTCCTTACATCGGTGCCTCTTCTTTTAGAAATAGGACAAATAGTATTTTTAGTTCCTGAATTTTGGTATATAATAAGCTTATTATAAAAAAAGAGAGGACTCCCTATGAATCAATTAGGCTTAATCCGTACCGCTGCGGTTTCTCCAAAGCTAAAGGTTGCAAATACCGCCTATAATACACAAGAGATTATTAGATGTGCGCGTGTTGCGGATGCAAGAGGCGCTGGTGTTATCTTATTTCCCGAATTATGCATTACCGGCTATACCTGTGCCGATTTATTTTATCAGACCTTCTTATACGAGCAAAACTTAAATGGCTTAAACGCTATTATTGATGCTTCTTCTGATTTGAATGCGGCTCTCATCGTCGGATTCTATCTTAAAATAGAAAATAACTACTATAATTGTGCTGCTTTCATTCAAAACGGAGAGTTGATCGGCATCGTCCCAAAAATGTTTCTTCCGAACGCCAGAGAATTTTATGAAGCACGTTGGTTCGCCTCTGGGTTTGCAATTTCTAAATCTCGTAAGTCCATTGCATTATTCGGAAAGGAAATTCCATTTGGAAACCTCCTGTTTCGTGATGCACAGCACGATTTAAATTTAGGAATTGAAGTCTGTGAAGACCTTTGGGTTCCGATTTCTCCGGGGACACATCTAGCTCTGAACGGTGCCCATATCTTATTCAACCCTTCCGCTAGCAACGAAACCGTGGGAAAATCGGATTACCGCCATAACCTTGTCCTGCAAAACAGTGCAAAAAATGTCTGCGGTTACGTTTATACCTCCTGCGGCGTGCATGAGTCAACGACGGATGTTGTGTTCAGCGGAGACAGTCTCGTTGCTGAAAACGGAAGTCTGCTTGCGGAACGCCCTTTATTTGAGCGGGAAAGCGCGATCCTTTATGGTGAAATTGATTATGAACACATTCGTTTCGAACGAACCTACGGGCAGACCTTTGAATTATGCACCACCGCTTACAGTAATCGAGAGAGCATACAAACCGTTTCATTATTCCCGCTTCGCGTTCTGGATTCGAAAAAGGACACCTTAATGCGCCAGTATTCAAAAAATCCATTTGTACCGGCTGACCCCAACACCTTCCATGAAAGATGCCGCGATATTTTCAATATTCAAGCTGCCGGACTTGCAAAACGCATACAGCATACACACGCAAAGACCGCTGTAATTGGAATTTCAGGCGGACTGGATTCCACGCTTGCACTTCTGGTTGCAGTACAAACCTTCCGCCTGCTTGGAAAAGACCCGCAAGATATTCTTGCCGTCACTATGCCGGGATTTGGAACGACAGGAAAGACCTATCGAAATGCATTGACCATTATGCGCCTTTTGGGAACGCAGGTTCGCGAAATCTCAATTAAAGATGCTGTCTTACAGCATTTTAAAGATATCGAGCATAAGGAAACTGTCCATGACGTAACCTATGAGAATGCCCAAGCGAGAGAACGTACACAAATCTTAATGGATTTGTCCAACCAGGCAAATGGTATGGTCATCGGAACCGGAGATCTATCAGAGGTTGCGCTTGGGTGGAGTACCTATAACGGGGATCACATGTCTATGTACGGCGTAAATTCCAGTGTGCCGAAAACACTTGTCCGTTTTGTCATTCAATGGGTGATGGAGCACATGCTAAGCGGTTCCACTGAAGATAAGAGCTTTAGCAGCAACAATGAGCTATTGAAGGAAACGTTGCAAGCCATTATGGATACTCCGATTTCCCCGGAGCTGCTTCCTCCCGATGAAAAAGGTGAAATTGTACAAAAAACGGAAAATACAGTAGGGCCTTACGTTCTGCATGACTTCTTTATGTTTTATACCATACGGTACGGCATGTCTCCTAAAAAGCTTTTATTTATTGCAAAATCTGCTTTTGCGGATGAATATGATGAGACCTTTATTAAAAAATGGCTGTCTGTATTCTACCGTCGCTTTTTTACACAGCAATTTAAACGCAGCTGCATCCCTGACGGACCAAAGGTTGGTTCTGTCAGTCTGTCCCCTCGTGGCGACTGGAGAATGCCAAGCGATGCTGATTATGAAATGTGGCTTTCTGAATTGGACGCAAAATAGAAAAATAGCGCGGCAGTGAAATACTGCTGCGCTAACATAGTTCATTTTAAAAAACAAGTAAGCTTACACCCTCATTTTTAATTTCCTTTTGTTCATTTTTTTGTCGGTGTACCTTCTCAAAAAATCACTGTGTATACTCTGTTAACTCTTGTATATAGCTTTCTATCATCTGACAAACTTCCTTTGCAGCATCACTTTGAAAAATCTGATGTCCTCCTGTCTTGACTTTAACTAATCGTTTTTCTCCTTTTATCTTAGAAAGAATAAAGTCCGAGCTTCTAGGCAACACGGTATCATCATCCATTGCCTGTAAGATTAATGAACTGCATTCTAATTCGCTGAAAATAGGCTTTGTAGCGCTTAATAATTTTTGGAATTGTATCATCGCATTTAAAGGCTTGCCTTTTCCCGAATACAAATATTTTGCCGCATACTTCTCATATTCGGAAAATAAGTTCACCACCATCTGCTTCACATTCCAGTAGTATATTGGTGTATTGACCGTAATCAGACCCGAAATTTCATAATTATGAAGATGCGCTGCGAGTAAACCGCCCATAGAAAATCCAACTACAAAGACAGAGCTGCAATGCGCAGAAAGCTGTAAATAAGCTTTTTTTACGGATTCAATCCAATCCGCTGCTTTCGCTTTCGAAAGTGAAATTTCTGCAATTCCATGCCCAGGCAGTAGGGGCACGCTTACTGAATACCCTCTCCCCTTTAAATACTCAGAAAGAATGCTTACTTCATCGGGACTTCCAATGAATCCATGTATGATTAATACACCTGTTTTCTGCATGGCAATCTCCTTTTTCCTTCTTAGCATACTTGTCCTTCCCATATTCGGATACAATTTAAAATACAACCCAAATCAACAAAGGTTCTTTTAGGTGTAATTTTACACCTAAAAGAACCTTTGTGTCAACTGTACATTTTTATCCATTTTATTTTAGTGCGTCAAACTGCTCCCTGATCCGTTCATAGTCGAACGACGCCCGCATCCTTTCATTTTCCTGATTCAAAATGCGATAATGCTGCGAGACAATATTTTGCTGAAATTTATATCCGTTGCATTCGTCTATCACACGCCACCATACTTTTCCGCCCATCGTCTTCGGATAACGCGGTTCATTTTTTTCAAAGGCAAGTGCCAAAATGATATCGGTTGGTTCTCCTCCGAAAATACCAGAAAGGATTTCACTTTCAGAAAAAAGTGTACACACTGCAACCGCCCCTGTCCATCCTAAAGAAGAGCGGCCTTTTTCAATTTCTACCAGTGTTTTCTTAGAAATTCCCAGTATGTGTGCCATTTGCTCTTGATTCAATGCATATTCCGTTCTTACCAGCTTCACACGCTCGTTCAGCTTTTCAATAAAGTCATTTCTCTCCATGGTATCGCCTCTCTTTCAGTGTTATTTTACACTAAAAAAGAAATGCATTCAACCCATAGAATCTTACATTGAAACTTATAGAATTTTGAATAATTGCAACTCTTTTCGTCCATCCTAGAGTTTAGTAGCATTAGTATATTTTAGGAGGAATTCCCTTATGATATTTGAAAAAATAGCCCTTAAACGGCTTCTAAATCAACTGGATCAGGTTCCTTTCCGCGTACAGTTTATGAATGAAGATGTCTTTACTGTTGGCAAAGGAGAGCCTGCTTTTTCTACGATTATCCGTAAACCTATTTCTAAAAAAGAGCTGATAAACAGCACTTCTTTAGCGCTGGGGGAAGCATATATGCGGCGTGACATTGAAATTGAGGGAGATTTATTTACCGCTCTAAATGTCGTTTTAAGCCAGATTGATAAATTTTCGGTAAATTCAAAGGCATTAGATACCCTTTTACATTCCTCTACAAAAGAAAAGCATCAAAAAAAAGACGTTTGCTCCCACTATGACATAGGAAATGATTTTTACCAGCTTTGGCTGGATGAAACGCTGAGTTATTCCTGCGGATATTTTAAGACGGAAGAGGACTCCCTTCATCAAGCGCAGATAAATAAGGTTGAAAAAATACTTAAAAAGCTGCAATTAAAAAAAGGCATGACCCTTTTAGACATTGGCTGTGGCTGGGGCTATCTTTTAATTGAAGCTGCAAAAAAATATGGGATTCAAGGATTGGGAATCACCTTAAGTGAAGAACAGTACAAAGCATTTCAGGAAAAAATCAAAACAGAACACCTTGAAAATCAGCTTGAGGTACGCTGCATGGATTATCGCAAGCTTCGGCGGTCACGCTATCAATTTGACCGAGTCGTCAGTGTGGGCATGCTGGAGCATGTCGGACGGGATAATTATGATTTATTTTTTGAAAATGTAGATGCAGTCTTAAAGCCCCAGGGAGTCTTTCTTCTCCATTACATCAGTGCCCTCAGAGAGAACCCCGGTGATCCATGGATAAAAAAATATATCTTCCCAGGCGGTGTCGTTCCCAGTCTGCGTGAGATTACAACGATTTGCGGAAACTATAATTTTCATACAGTCGATGTAGAAAGTCTGCGCCGTCACTATGTAAAAACCTTACTTTGCTGGTATCGAAATTTTGAAAAGATGAAGCCTCAGGTTATGGCAAAATACTCTGATTCCTTTACGCGCATGTGGGAGCTGTATCTATGTGCCTGCGCAGCCTCTTTTAATAACGGTGTAATCGATCTTCATCAATTGTTGCTTACAAAAGGGATTAACAATGAAATTCCGATTCATCGAAGCGATTACGATTATTAATGGCCCTATTTCCCCCATAAAAATGAGTAAAAAACAAAAGCACCGAGTAACAATTTTTATGTATTGTTCCGGTGCTGTTTTTTTATTTTGCTTCAAACTGATCCTTGCCTACGCCGCACAGAGGGCATTCAAAATCGTCTGGAAGGCTCTCCCACTTCGTTCCCGGTGCGATACCGCCTTCTTCATATCCTGCCTCTTCATCATATTCCCATCCACATACTTCACAAACATAAATTGCCATAAATTCACCAATCCTTTCAGTTAATTTTTTCGTTATATCTATTTTACCCTATTTGCCTGTTTCAAAACAATACCTAATCCTCTTATTTTGCATGTCTCTTTAATTTTATGATTTGGTAGACGGAAATGCTCACCAGTACAAGTAAGATCGGATAGATAAAAATTAAATCCACGCGAATTCTGGGCCCAAACATGGTTTCTGACCAATTATCCACATTTACTTCCCAGATTACATAACCAGCCAGAAAAATCATGGTTAAAATTTGTGTTTTAGTTAATTTTTTTGTAAGGAGGCATTTTGAAAATTGGTTGATTAAAAATAACATCGTCAGCATCATTGCGGCTAGGGAACAAAGCATTCCTGTTAACAAGGTGGCACTGCTCAGTTTATCATCTAATAAAACAGGTACTACAATGCCGATTATAGAATAAAAGGGCAGGAATAAATCCCCTTTTAAAATAGAGTATCTTGTATTTAAAAGCACAAAACATATCCCAATCATTAGAAGAAGCGGAACACAAATTGTGAATAAATTTAAAAACTGCATCCCGTAGGAATCATACCACGGAAAATTTATATTTAAGGAAGTATAAATCATAAATGCAAATAAAAATGAAAATACTAAAAACAAATGTAAAACGATATAAACTGTTTTATTTAAGTTAATCATAAATTCCTCCGTCAAACTGGTGCTAGTATATAAATGTGGACACAAAAAGTTTAACACGTTAAAATATTTTAG
>CAUQTI010000030.1:0-21756 GCA_963521065.1 uncultured Anaerovorax sp.
ACACTGTTATTGGTGTTTGTCACCACGCAGTAGTAATACTTGGTTCCCACCGTATTGGTATCCGGGGTATAGCTTGCACTGCTTGTTCCTACTTCTGTGCCGTTTTCTGTGCTGTTTTCGTTATTTTCATACCATTTGTAGGACAGGGTTCCTCCGTCTCCTACGCTGGCTGACACTGCAAGGGCAGTTGCTGTCTCTCCTTGGTCGTAGGTAGCATTTTCCAGTGTTCCTGTAATGCTTGGTGTTTGTGCGTCCACAAGGGCATTCACCGTGATTGCGGCTACATTGCTGGTTGCCGTGGCTTTCTTCGTCCCGCTCACACTGTTATTGGTGTTTGTCACCACGCAGTAGTAATACTTGGTTCCCACCGTATTGGTATCCGGGGTATAGCTTGCACTGCTTGTTCCTACTTCTGTGCCGTTTTCTGTGCTGTTTTCGTTATTTTCATACCATTTGTAGGACAGGGTTCCTCCGTCTCCTACGCTGGCTGACACTGCAAGGGCATCTGCTGTCTCTCCTTTGTCGTAGGTGGCACTTTCCAGTGTTCCTGTAATGCTTGGTGTTTGTGCATTACCATCCATCAATAGTATTCCGGTCTCCGTAGTTCCTGTTCTAGTGCTTATATTTCTATAATATGTACCTCCTTTAATAACTTCAACTCGAGCATTTTCAGAATTGCTGTTTTGCGGCAGCCAGAGATACAGCTTTCCGCCATTTTTTGTAACGACATCCTTGCTGGCATAGGGTAAAGTCTTGTCATATCCAATGGCAGTAAAGGCCTCATCATCTCCAATAGAGGGATTTCCCACTGTCAGAGTGTTGAGATATACTGAAGCGCTTCCGTTGGTGGGCTGTGGGCTGACTCTGCCACGGGTGGGATTCACACTGCCGCCGGTGATGGTGATACTTTCGTTAACACCGTTCGAACCGGGACCAATATCCATGGCCGCACCATCCCCGGTTGCGCTAACCACGCCGCCGGTAATGTTAATGGTACCGCCATTGCCAGAATTCCCCGGTCCGCCGATCCCTGCACTTCCATACTTTCCTGTTGCAAATATCTGACCGCCGGTAATTGTGATTGTGCCGCTTGCACCTTTATCTCCAGAACCAATGCCCGCTCCCCACGAACCGGCATTGGCTGTGACTTTTCCGCCATTTATAGTGATACTTCCTGTACCTCTTCCATGGCTGCTGCCAATCCCTGCAGCACATTCTCCACCGGTGGAAATTATGGTTCCACCGTTAATAACTATGTCCCCATTTCCGTCTCTGCCAATGCCCGGCCAATTCTTCCCACCTGTCGCACTAAGACTGCCCATACCATCTATGGTAATCAGACCGTTGGGAACCCCCATACCGGGAGCTTCGCTGCCACTTTTCAGTACATTGTTTCCCACCAGAGTGACTGTAGATGTCCCTGCATTTCGAAAATCCAAAGCTGCGGCCCCGTTAATTGCTTTTACATTAATGTCTACATTCGAAAGGGTAATATTTGCAGACACACCGCTGGCTACTGCAACACGGTTTGCAGTGGTTGTACCAGTTATTGTCACATCACCCGTGACTGTGAACACATTATTTTGATAAGTCCAACCGGTTCCGCTGGTTGTACTGCTGTCGCCAACATCAATGATCGAGCTAGTACTTACCAGCGGCATCATATCGCTGACCTCCTGTGTATTTATCTCAGGAAGTCCTTCACTATCCTCAGCAAATGCTGATGTAGAGAAACCTCCAGTCAGCAGCATTGCCACTATGCTGAGTGAAAGTAATTTTTTCCATATTCGTTTTTTGTGAGAAAACATTATTATTCGCTCCTTTTTTATTTCTTAAATTCAAACCATGCAATACCTTGTGCATCAGAGCCACGCATATTCGTGATGGTAGCACGGCCTGTTACATTTCTTTAAATCCATCGTGTTTTAGTGTGGCATTTGGGGGGATGCTTATCCCCAGTGCTTTTTCCATCTCTTCAATGTACTTATTTACATCAAACATAATAACCTCCGTAATCAATCAATTTTTTTAGCTTGCAACAGTTTTGTTCGGAAAACGGAAGTAATCCGCTCCGTTTTTTATTCAGTTTAACAGCTTCCTCACTTACTTCAAACAGTATTGGCGTGAAATGACGTTTTGAAGCGTGAATTACACACCATAATGTTTTTTTTCAGTAATCTAACACTTTAACAACAAGGTTATTCTATTGTCTGATTTTCAGAAAAATGCTATACTAAAATCATGCTTTATAGAGGGGAGGCGGATACATGAAAATAGCTATATGTGATGATAACGCAAAGGATACCGCGCAAATCTGCGCTATGCTGAACGAGCATTTTGATAGAAACGGATATATGGGCGAGTTTGAAACTTTCGAAAGTGGTGAAGCCCTTCTTTCTGCTTTTGAAAACCACACATACGATGCCGTATTCCTTGATATTTATATGAAAGGCATGAGCGGTCTGGAAACCGCTGAAAAACTGCGCAAAATTGACCCTGAATTTGCACTTGTGTTTATTTCCAGCAGCAGCGACCATGCAATGGAGGCCTTTTCCTATCGCGCCTGCTCTTATGTCAGAAAGCCCATTCAGCGCACAGAAATTGATAACGCATTTTTTCAATGCAATAATATATTTATGAAAAATGCACGGTTTATTCAGGTCTCAAGCAACGGTAAAATGATAAAAATCCCTCTTGCAAAAATTATCTATTTAGAGGTGTATAACAAAGAGATTTTGCTGCACACAAGCATCGGCATAATTAAAACCACAACGACACTGAACGCTGTGGAAAAATCCCTTAATTCTGCCTTTTTACGTTGTCATAGGTCATACATTGTCAACATGAACCACGTGACAGAATTTCAGACAGACTACATCTTAATGTTCGGTGGAGAAAAGGTTCCCATGCGTCAGCGTGGGCGGTCACAGTTACGCGATTGCTACAATCGTTTTATTTCCAACCGATTATTTGAGGTGTCGCTATGAGCCGCGCTTCAATGCATCTATCGGTGCTTTTTCTTATGCTCTGTCTGACATGGTACAATGCGATTGTGCCAGCAGATGCACTAGAACCCCCTACTGAAAAACAAGCAGAAGTTGAGGACAGTGTACTAACCGGTGAAACAGATACTAAAGATGTTGTATATACCGAAATTGAACTGAAATCTTGGATTTCTGAACATAAAGAAGTAGGCGGCACCGTATCACTCGGATGCAATGTCACAATTACAGAACCATTGGCTGTCTACGGCATTTATGGAAGTATTACCATTGACACTGGAGAGTTCGGACTTATCTTTGATGGCGCAACACTCTCCGCCCTTAATATGCACATTATCGGTGAAGGAATTAAAGTCCCTGTGGTTGAGGTTCTGCGAACAGGCAGTGGCGATCTTTTTGATGTGCCGTGGAACAATCTACTGCTTGATTTAAACATTACTGCTAACGGAAAGAACGGGATTGGTGGCACCGCACTACGGCTATCACGCGATATCGACGGTAGCATTGACCTCACCAGCGTGGAAAAGCAAGGGCTTATACGCGCTTACGGAACAGGCGCCATAGGAGTGGAGCTTGCCGTTCCCTTGGAGCTCTACTGCTTGCAAATCGAAGTTTCAGGCGATGGAAGCCGAGGGGTCGTTGCACCGGATGGAACAACCCTCTATTATTGCAGACTAACGGCTGACGGCGAAGATGCAACCGCCGTAAATGAAGGAAATGTAATTTTAGATACCTGTACTGCTACGCCTGAACCTCCTACGGCTCAAAATAGAAGCCGTTCGCTGCTGCCCGAATCTAGCACTACCTTGTACTTGCCAATGAAGCAATATGACGACCCTGCTTTCTTTGACTGGATGGACTATCAGAATGCAGTGCTTTCTCTCAGCGGAGGAACTGGATATGCTTCAGTGTACCGTCTTTTTCCGATTTATGTTGATGATGCAGCGCTTTCACAGATAGATACAAGCACGCTGGGCAAAGTTACAATTCCCTACACTCTCCTTCCGCCTTTCCTTGGGCTTGGCCTTGAAAACACAGAGCTCTTACTTACTGTAGACGTGCGCGATGCGGCACTGCCCTGCATTTATAAAGTCACATCTCGAGATTATGGGATAGACGGCAAGTTTTTCTTCCTTAATTTCTGGAATAATTATGATCCTGAAAATGATGACATCCTTCTCTGGCGCTCCAATGACGAGGGTGAAACCTGGACGGATGCTACGCAGTCAGAAGAAATTGAATGGTACGGAAATAGCGTTCATTTTAAATACAGCACACTGGAAAATTCCGTATGGTTTGTACTGGAGGCTCCGGATATTGGAGAATCCAATGTTGTAATACTTTCTGAAAAAGACGGCCTGGGGGTTGGTGGAAATGGCGGTGACCGCACCGGTACTGACAGAGGTGGTGTAACGCCTCCGGACAAAGGCAATGGAAAGCATAAAAGCCGCGGTGGCAAGAAATCGGAAACTAAGAACGATTTAGATAACGAAGACATTAAGAGCCCAGAAGAGGAAAGCGAATCACCTGACAGTGAAGCGCTGCCCGCTATCACCAGCGATCTATCCGAACACAGTCCACAGCAGGAGAACAGCGGCGATTATGCCTTGGAAATCGAAAATCAATCACCTGATAACGGGCAGAATAAAATCTCTGGCGATTTGAAAAATGAAGTTAGCAAAAAAAATTATTCTGCGGCTGCCGCAAGCAACTCTGCTTCCAGTACCAAAGAAAGGCCTCCGGTCTTGTCAAACAGGATTTTGGTAGTAGCCGATGCCGAGTCTGCTTTTTCCGATTCCACTGCCGAAATTGATATTCCCCGAGCTGTTGACAATGAGCTTGAACAGTCAGCCCCTCAATTGCCACTTCCGGTAAAAAAGATTGTCATGGCATTACTGGGCCTTGCCGTTTTGCTTTTTGCCGCACTTTTTTCTCTTCGCCTATACAAACACCGGGGGTGGAAGAATGAATAAGCTGAAACTCTCAGGAGATCAAATTTCAGTGATTTTAAAGGCTGCCATAGTCCTTGCTTTGACAGCCGCCGTATTTCTTCTGGTATACCAATATGATAATAAATATACCACGGAAGGTCCAAAAGCAAAGAATGGTCTTCTCATCCTCAATAAGGCAACACTCACAGAAACTCCTGTCGTTTTTCTCGTAGATGGATGGGAATATTATGCGAATCGCCTGCTCACACCAGATGACTTTTCTGAAACGCCTCCGACACCCGACCAATACCTATTTATTGGGAGCTTTGGAGGTTTCGAAAAATGGAATGACGGCAATCCACATGGTAGCGGCAGCTATCGGCTTACGATTCGACTGCCGGAGCAACCTGCAGATTATACGCTGGAGCTTCCTGAAATCTTTTCGGCTTACCGCTTGTACATAAACGGAAAACCTGCTGTTCAAATGGGAGAGCCTTCTCCTGAGAGCTACTATCCGGAAACAGGAAACCGCAGTGTAACCATAAAAACGGGAAATAACTTGGAAATCCTATTTTCCGTATCTGACTTTTCTCACCTCTACAGCGGCATGGTATACCCCCCTGCCTTTGGCGCTTCAGAAGCGGTCATGAGCCTTCTCAGCGCAAGGCTTATCTTGCGCAGCCTAATTTGTGCCGCTGTGCTGACGATTGGATTGCTGTCGGTAATGGTTGGCCTTTTATCTAAAAAAAATTCTCTTGCACTCTTATTCGGACTGCTTTGCTTTTGTTTTGTCGGATATGCGAGCTATCCGCTCACCCGAACTTTATTTACAGGATTTCAGCCTCAATACGCCATAGAAAACGTTTCCTTCTGTGCAATGCTTTTCGTGGTAATGCTGCTGTCAAAACAAATCTGCGGACTGAAAAGCAAATGCTCACAGACTGTTTTTTTCTTTGGAATCGTAATGTGCGTTGCAGCTCTCATGGTGAACCTTCTGGTGGACAACGGAAGCCTTACAATGATCCTTTGGTACTCAACGCTCATATCCGCCTACGAATGGATCACTGCAGGTTTTACTACTGCCTGTGTTTTTTCTGCTTTAAGGAAAAATACATCTCGCACAGCTCCACTTCTTTATGGCATTCTCGTATTCCTATGCGCGCTCGTAATGGACCGTCTCTTCCCGTTGTATGAACCAATCGTAACCGGATGGTTTATTGAGCTTGCCAGCTTTACGCTTATACTGTTTATCGGCGCCTCGACCGTCCAAGAAGTGGCCTTGCAATTTCGCAAAAATGCCGTGCTGAACGAACGTGCGAACAGCATGGAGCGATTATATCAAAATCAACGCTCACACCTGGAGACACTAAAACAAGAAATGGAAAAAACAAAATCCATGCGTCACGACATGCGTCACCATCTCACTATGATGGAAGGATATCTGAAACGTCGTCAATTTGAAAAGCTCAGTAGCTATTTAACAGGATACCGGCTTGATGCTGAGTATGGGGAACTTCCTAACTATTGTCCCATTGACGTCATTAACGTATTGACTCATCACTATCATACAATAGCGAAACAAAACGGTGTGAAGTTAGCGGTTCGGTGTGAAATCAGGGCACTTGAGCCCGAAAAGGTCGATATGCTCGAATCTGATTTGTGTTCTATCTATTCCAATCTGTTAGAAAATGCTATGGAATCCTGTGTACGTATTCCATCCGAACAGCGCCGTATCCGTGTCGCAATCGTCCGCACCTCTGCGGAGTTTCTTACCATTCGTGTATGGAACACCGCTGAAACGGTCCGTCAAATAAAGGGTCAATTCTTTTCTTTAAAGAAAAGTGGCCGCATCGGATACGGACTTCTATCAGTAAAAGCGATTGCCGAAAAATATAATGGAACAGCTGAGTTTCATTGGAATGTGGATGAAAAAGAATTTGAGAGCTGGGTCACTTTGAACGTGTAGCATTTGAAGATGCAAAATAAGTATTCTGTTCAAACATTCGGATAGAAATAAATTTGCAACTTTCCCGTACTCTTATTCGTAGCAATTTCAGATGAAACTCCAAATAAGCCTGCAATCAGCTCTTCGGATAGAGCTTCTTCCGGCTTTCCAAAACCAATAATCTCCCCTTTGTCCATAACAATGATTTTATCGCAATAAAATACGGCAAGATTCAAATCATGAATAGACGAAAACACGGTGGTTTTCTGTTTTTTTAAGATACTCATAATCTGGTATTGATAGCCGACATCCAGATGGTTTGTAGGCTCGTCGAGAATGATTAAATTTGCCTGCTGCGCTAAAGCCCTTGCAATCAGAACTCTTTGCTTTTCTCCGCCAGACAAACTGATATAGCTTCTGTCTTTGTACCCCTCCATGCCTACCGCCTGCAACGCATTCACGGTAATCTTCAAATCTTCTGCGGAAGAATCACTTAAAAATTTTTTATGTGCATATCTTCCGAGAAGCACCATCTCCATGACGTCCATGTCAAATTCAACGCTATTTTCCTGCACCATCACTGACATTTTTTTCGCGGTTTCTCTGTTAGACAGCTTTGTGACATCTTTGCCGTCTATGTAAACGCAGCCATTATCCGGCTTATAAACCTTGTAAATGTTTTTGAGCAAGGTGGATTTTCCGCAGCCATTCGGTCCAACCAGTCCGACAAATTCTCCTTCCACAATCTCCAAACAGACATCCGATAAAATTTTTTTATTTGCGATTGCAAACCCAAGGCTCTCTACTTTTAATTTAATCATTATTTACCCCCGAACACACTGCTGCTTTTGCGAATTAAGAAAAGGAAAAATGGTGCTCCAAAAAATGAGGTGACTACGCCTATAGACAATTCCTGCGGTGATACAACAATTCTTGCAAGCAGGTCACATAGGATTAGAAAGAATCCGCCGACAAGTATCGATGCAGGAATCAAACGGCGATGCGAGGCGCCTACAATGGATCTCGTGATATGCGGAATCACCAAGCCTACAAAGCCAATGACTCCACTGATTGAAACAATGATTCCCGTTAAAACTGTGGCTAACACAATAATACAGGATTTCATTTTACGCAGATTTACCCCCAGCGTTATCGCTGCGTCATCGCCCAGTAAAAGCACATCCAAGCTCTTATGAAAAAAAGTAATCGTAACCGCACAGACAACAAATGCAATCAACCCATAGAACATCTTCTCCCAGGTTGCTCCGCTCAGGGAACCGATCATCCAGTAAAGGGCTGTATTGATTTTATCGGAACCGCTCTGTACATGGTAGATGCAAAAATTCGTGAAGGAAGAAAAAAGTGCTGAAACAGCAATCCCCGCAAGCACAAGCTGAGTCGAGGTAATTTTATTATTCACAGTTGCCACTTTCATCGCAGTCACCAATGCCAAAAGCGCACCGATTGTCGCTCCAAACATTACATTATAGTTTCCGGCAAAGGAAAACCACCCAAGTAAAATTGCACAAACGGCTCCTGCGGATGCACCTGACGAGATACCGAGTACATAGGGGTCCGCAAGTGAATTTTTTGTAAGTGCTTGCATCAAGATACCGCATAAGGACAAACCTGCTCCAACTACAAATGCTAATATGATTCTTGGCAAACGCAAAGTCCAGACAATCGACTCAACGTTCTTTGCCCACGTCGGCTCGAAAATCTGTGAATTTGTAATCTTATTTATAATAATCTTACCGATTATAAAAGAATCGATATTTACGCTGCCTACTAAAATAGAGGTCACCAATGCAGCGGCCAGCAAAATGCACATAATAAAACAAAAAACAACATAATGCGTTTTTTTCTTTAATGGCAGTATATTTTTGATTGAAATTTTCTGCATACTACCCTCCTTAAAAATCCTCTCTCAAAGAACACCAATGAGAGAGGACCATGCAGTATCGACTATAACCTATCCCTATTTAAATTTATCGGGATGTAAATAAGATGCAATTTCTTTCACAACATCTGCCGAACCAGAGCTTCCTTCCATATCATCCAGATTTACAGCATAGATTCTCTTGTTTACAACGGCATCCACATTGGAGAGCGCTGCATTCTTATAAAGAAAATCCATTTTCTCTTTCGCTTCTCCCGGATAGTATTCATTAGCTTGTGTCAAGACGTACAACAAAAAAATAAGGGAATATTTTTCCGAAAACAATCGAAATAAGCCAGCATCAGCAAAAAACTGCTGATGCTGGCTTACGTTATTTTATCTACATCTCTGTTCAAAACAAAGTTTAAGCAGTTCGCAGGTTTTCATATAAGTAAACATATTATTCTGCATGGAGACAACTGCTCCACCTTCTTCACAAACTTTGCTCTGCCATTCTATGACATCGGGAATGCTTCGTCCGATTCGTGATAAATCCGTAACCAATACGGTATCTGCCTGATTGCTCCTGATGGCTTGGAGTGTTTCTTTCAATCCAACACGATTACAGCTAAGTCCTGTCACGCTTTCTGCTGTAATTCCTGCAATCACAAGATTATTTTTATTGGCATAGTCACTCAATTTCTCTATCTGAAAAGCAAGTGCTATATCATCTTTATGGGCAGTTCTTGCATAGAGCCAACATTTTTTCATTTCTACCTCCATATCTACAACAGGCCTGTCATTTTATAATAATCCTCATAATTCCACACAATTTCAAATCGTTCATCCTCAAATACAGAAACTTCTTTCACAAAGACCAGTACCATATCCTTGGCAAGCTGATCGGCAAACTCATACTTTTGATGGACCTGCTGATACTCGGTTTCCTGCTTATCTTCTGTGAGCAAGGAACATTCTGTTTGCATTTCCCGAAGCTTTTCTGAAATCAGGTTCATCTGCCGGGTATTGGCTTCGAGCATTGCCGCGTACTGCTCTTTGGAAATATGTTCAAAGCAATATTCTTCAAAGGCATTTTTCCTTGCCACACGAAGTTTTTCAATTTCCTGTTGTCTAATCTGGATGTCCTTTTGCAGACTTTGTATCCGTTCATGGTTGGTCAAAGTAAACTCCGAAGGATTTCTGCCATCACGAAGTACCATAATGACCTGCTTGTTGATGATGGCAAGCAGAATATCACTAAATGCCGTTTCCATTACTTTGATTGTACTGCACGGAGTGCTTTCTTCATACTTAGCCATATAGCAGTGATAATAGGGTTGCTTTACACTGGCACGGGTCAGATTATGATGGCAGTATCCGCACTTTAAAATCCCGGTCAGTGGATACCCTCTGGAAGGAACAGGTTTGCACGAATTTTCCCTTTTCGGAAACCAAACACCAGCTTTCTCAAATAGCTCCTGTGTTACAATCGGCTCATGGGTATCCGCAGCAATAATCCATTCTGATTTTGGATTCGCCTTTGTCCGTTTGGTTGATACATCCGCTTTTGTCCGTCTATAGCTAACTAATTTCCCGGTGTACCGCCCGTCACAAAGAATCCGCTTGATGGCAAATCGTGTCCATAATAGACGGTCATCTGCCACTTTCCATCCACGGTCGAGGTCTGTACCGTTCTGTTTACGATAAGCCAGTGGTGAAGGTATCTTTTCTTTATTCAAAAGAACCGCTATCTCATTGGGATTTACACCATCCGCAGCCATTTGAAAAATACGTCTTACCATCACGGCTGCTTGATCGTCAATCACCAGCTTGTTTTTTGTTGTTTCCGATAGCTGATAGCCATAAAACGCTATTGTCCCAAGATATTTGCCATTAGACCATCGGACTTTATTGGAACTGCGGATTTTCGTTGAGATGTCACGGCTGTAAAGCTCACTTACCATGCTCTTCAACGCAACGTCCATTCCAACAGAACTTCCCTTGGTCTGGTTGCTGTCGTATATATCATTTACTGCAATAAAGCGTACCCCATAAAGAGGGAATACCTGCTCCAAGTAATCGCATACATCAATGTAATTACGTCCAAACCTTGAGAAATCTTTTACGATAATGCAGTCAATCCGCTTTTGTCTGACCAACATAAGTAAGCGTTTGATTTGCGGACGGTTGAAGTTGGTGCCGGTGTATCCGTCGTCTTGGAACTCTAATATCTCCCAATCCTTAAACTCACGTTTTTCTGCGACAAATCTATGAAGAAGCTCCCGCTGATTTTTAATGCTGTCGCTTTCACCGATATTTTCATCCTCGGAGGATAGCCTCATATAGAGAGCGAGTGTTTTTGGCATACAGCCTCCGCCCCCTTTACATTGCCGATAATGAGCTGAAATTCGTCTTTGAAATTTAAGACAACCTCAAACCGGTTATCTGCCCAAACCCATACACGGCTGACCAGCTCCAGCATCATTTCTCTTGTCAGTATTTGTTCCTTTGCATAGCGTTCAAACGAAGTAATCCATTTGTTTTTAGCAGTCAGTTCCTCTGTGTATTTCGTAAGCTCCTGCGTGAGCTGTTGTAGTTCTTCCTTAAGTCCGGCATTTTCTCCGTTGTAGCGTTCCTTCATATAGAGGAAATCTTCTTCGGAAAGGATGCCGTTATCAAAAGATTCAAACAGCGTGTTCTTCAAGGTGGTAATCCGTTTGATTTTCTGCTGTAGGGTTTGTATGTTCCGCTGCAAATTACGGATATGTTTCTGATAGGCAGAAGACTCATTAAACCGCACCAGCAGTTTTTTCATATCCACAGCCAACTCAATTTGACTGCGGATTACGGAAAATATAGCAGCTTCAAGCACTTCCTCACGGGTGGATTTTTTAATGCACCCATGGAACAGGTTCTCATTATAAACTCTGCACTGCTGATAATATCGGACAGAGGTAGCCGTCGCATCCTTATAGCGTACTAACTTAGTATGACAATCTCCGCAATATAACAGCCCTGCGAAAATATTCTCCTTTTTCCCATGCTTATCATACTTTCCCCTTAACGCTACAGCTTTCTGTCGGATTTGTTCCTTTTGCTGCTGAATCTTTTCAAAGGTTTCCTCGTCTATGATGGCTTCGTGGGTATGTGGAACTACAATCCACTCAGAACGAGGAACTTTTGTGGTTGGGAGTCCGTCGCAAAGTGCCTTCTTGGTCTTACCTTGTGCCATACAGCCTGTATAAATGGGATTCTCCGTGATAACTTTTATCATCTGCCCCTGCCAAAGCTCGTTTTGCGGCTTCTTTTTGATTTCACCCTTTTGATACAAATATAGGGAAGGTGATACCACATTGGCTTCATTAAGCCTTCGGGCAATAGTAGTATTTCCAATCCCTTGTGCCTTCCACTGAAAAATCTGGTACACGGTAGGTGCCGTATCTTCATCAAGAATAAGCTGATGTTTATCTTCGGGTGATTTCTTGTAACCATAGGGGGTAAAGGCTCCGATAAACTCGCCCTTTCGCTGTTTTGTTTCCAAGGAAGTATTGATTTTTCTGGAAATATCCTTGGCATAAAAATCATTGATTAGGTTTTTCAGCGAAACAATCATGGAATTGCTTCCATCATCTGTGAGACTGTCATAGCCATCGTGCAAAGCTATAAAACGTACTCCCATGGTAGGAAAGGTCTTTTCGATATAATATCCGGCTTCCACATAGTTTCTGCCAAAACGGGACAAATCCTTGACTACAATACAGTCGATACGCCCTGCCATGGCTTCATCCATCATCTTTTCAAAATCGGGACGTTCAAAGTCTGTACCTGAAAATCCATTATCACAGAATATCTGGCACAGCCGCATATCTGACTGCTCACTGACAAACCGCTCCAGCATAAGCTGTTGGATTTGGATGCTCTCGCTTTCTGCGCCGTAGCTGTTATCTTCTACGGAAAGCCTCACATAAATTGCCGTATTATAAATTCGCTCCGGTAAAGCGATATTTTCTGTCACTTCTCCATTCAGGGAAGCGGCGATCGCGTTTTGTCTGCTCTTTCTTGCCATTTAGACCACCTCCTTTACTTCCGGTGAGGTGGCATCCGCAGTTTCTGCACAGGAAATGACTCGCAGCGCCTGTTCAAAATCATAATGATACTGAAATACGATTTCAATGCGGTTTCCTTCATAGATATTGATATGGTCAATTAGAGTAACCACAATGGGTCTTGTAAGCTCCGTGATATTTTGGTACTGCCTGAATATTTCTATCCAGTTATTATTTTCTTTCAGGCTAAAAGTGGCGGTATGAAGCTCCTTTTCCAGCCTGTGCAAATCATCTTCGGCTGCTTTTTGCTGTTCATCGTATTGAAGCTTCATCTCAAAGTATTCTGTTTCCGAAATAAGCTTCTCCACTTTGGATTCAAGCAAAGCCTTTTTCAAGCGTTTATACCGCTCAATTTCTTCTCTTTTCTGCTCTGCCTGTATTCCCGTCCGACTGGCTATACTCTTACGGTAGGGCATATCATCAATGCGTTTCAGCATTTTCTCAACATCAAGGACAGCATCAATTTGACTTCTGATACTGGCAAGGACCGTTTGTTCCAGCAGGGTATCTTTGATCCGGTGGCTGGAGCAAATCTTCGTATTCCGGTTGTTGCCGCACATATAGTAGGTATAGATTTTACCGCCACGGTTATTGTTGTTTCGCACCATACTGCGTCTGCAATCCCCGCAGAACAGCAGTCCGCTGAACAGATATACCGTTTGCTCCTGTGGTGCAATCCGAGTATCTTTGATCAGAAGACGGTTTACCGTATCAAAGATTTCTCTTTCGATAATTGGCTCATGGTTATGTTCAATACACACCCATTCATTTTCGGGTTTTTGCATGAGCTTTTTAATTTTATGGTTTGGCGTACTTCGCTTACCCTGCACCAAGGTACCAACATAAAATTCGTTTTTCAGAATACGGCCTATGGCAACAGCCGTCCATCTTGCCTTCGGGTTGATTTGAAAGCCGCTCTTATACTTCATACCGCAGTAACGCTTATACTCCATAGGGGATAGGATGCCGTGGTCATCCAAGCGTTCTGCTATACGCTGCTGGCTGAGTCCCTCCAGCTTCCATTTAAATATGTCCCGTACCACATCGGCGGCATACTTGTCTATGACCAGCTTGTGCCTGTCATTGGGGTCTTTCAGGTACCCATATACAGCAAAAGAGCCAATGAAGTCTCCCTTTTTTCGTTTGACTTCAAGCTGGCTCCTGATTTTTACAGAAATGTCACGGCAGTAAGCATCATTCACCAAATTTTTGAAGGGAAGTACAATATCATCTGCTCCGCCTTTTCTTTGGATAGAATCATAGCCATCGTTAATGGCGATGAAACGGACTCCATACAGCGGAAACTCCTGATCAAGGAAACGCCCCGCTTCTACAAAATTTCTTGCAAAACGGGACAGATCCTTTACGATGACACAATCAATCTGACCGCTTCGGATGTCCTTTAGCAACTGCTGAAAGGCCGGGCGGTCAAAATTGGCACCACTGTATCCGTCATCAACACGGACAGAATGCACTTCAATATCAGGCTTATCCGTAAGATACTGCCTGATTAATTCCTTTTGGTTCACAATGCTGTCGCTCTCTACCTTATCGCCATCTTCCTTGGAAAGACGCACATAAATAGCGGCACGATAACATTTCGCTTTTATTAACTTTTCCATAGTGGAACCTCCTAATCGTTGAATTTCCAATCAGCAGGACTTTTCAACAACAGGCTTCCACCGTTACGTCTATTTGCGACTCATTGTAGCATAGAAACAATTTCGCGTCCAGACAAAAAGAAAAATCCACTACAGTATGTCTGATCCATTTTCCGCTCCTAAAATGTTTTTAAGTAATTTTCAATGCGATCCTCAAGGGTCGCTGTTGTTTCGGAAAAACTGATTTTTACAATGGCCTCACCGCATTTGTAGCAATACGGATTTCCAATCTGGCGGACATAATCCTTAAGCCGTTGTTCCCTTGGGAGCTTTTTATCTATATTTACATCATTGATATCAACCAGCGTATTCCGATCTACCGTTCTTATATCTACATCCTTGCAGGATGGATTAAGTGTAATGATTTGTGGCTGCATGGCATGACCTCCTTTACCGCTTCTCTTACACTGTATGAAAAATCCGGATTGTCCTATGCAAAGTAACTTTCATCCTTATGGGACAGAATAAACCGCCCCACATCCTCAATCCGGTCAGTTACCGGCATATCGGGCAGAGCGGCCAAAATATCATTTAGGTAGCGTTCGCTGGCACGGCTGTCCAAGATGGAAAACACACAGGTATCGGTTTCCCGGCGTATCCCGCGGCCGATCCACTGGCGCAGTTTGATAATCATGCTGGGGACGATTACATCAGACAGATAGCTGTAAAAATTATCATAGAGGGACTTTTCATACTCTCCAACCGGATCAGGTGTAGGGAAAGGCAGCTTGACCACAATCAACGAAGATAGAATATCGCCGGGCAGGTCAATACCTTCTCCGGCACTGTCACTGGCAAGCAGCACACCGTTTTTGCTTTTCCGAAAGGATTCAATGGCGTTTAATCGCCCTTTGCCCATCAGAAACAACGGGTAATCCGTAATTCTGTCGGAAAGCCCAGTGTAGATAATCTCCATCATACGATAGGAAGTGAACAGCACCAATGTATGTCCATGGGTCTGCTGGATCAACTCCGTGAGCTTAATAAGCACGGCTTCCATGTATTCCTCGTTCTTCACATCGGGAAATGGCATATCCTTTGGAAGGTATAACAATGCGTGTTCCCGGTAGTGAAAGGGTGATGCTTTGCTGGTTTCTATCAATCTTCCTGTATCAAGAAAATCAATCCCTGTCTGATGTTTGAAATGGCTGAAATCTCCGCCGACTGATAGCGTTCCTGATGTCAATACATAAGGCATCGCTTTATCCCAAATATCTTCAAACAATAAGAAATCCAGTTGCTTTGGCAGAGTGCAGACCTGACAGGCAGTGGTACCAGTATGCTCCAGCCAGCAGATTGACTGAGAATAGTCCAGCAGGATCATCAGCTTGGAAAGCTTTTGCTCCATTCGGCTGACTAATCGTCCATAGGCTCCAGCTTTCCTATAATCCTTGGTAAAGAAAAGCACTGACAGTCTGCGTAAAATCTCTGTCAGTGCTTTTAGGTTCTGTATGCTGTCAAAGCGGAGTTCTACCGCTGAACAGGTTTTATCATAGCTCACGCCTGCGGAGCTTCTCAGATTTTCAAACAATGCCGTATTCTGCCGCAGCATTTCTTCACAAAGCCTTAAAATCTCACCCTTATCCGGGTTCTGGCTGCCTATGGAGCGGTAGATGCTGGAGGTAAGCCGTTCCAGCTCCACACTTTCAAGGGTCATTCCATACATCTGCCTTGCTGTATCCAGCAGTTTATGAGCCTCGTCAAAAATCAGTATCCCACAGGCCGGAAACAGTCGGTTTCTACCGCCTTTTTGGCTCAGCACATCCGCCAATACCAAGTTGTGGTTTGCAATTTGAAAATCAAAGGCATCGGTCTGCGATATACGGATAAAATTGCGATAGCGGCAAATAGTAGAGAGATCACAATGCAGATGGCAGCGCTCCACGCAGATACGTCCCTTGACATAATCGGTCAGGGGCAGGCTGTCCAAATCAATAAAGCATGCGCCGGTATATAAGCAATCCAGCGTTTCAATCAGTTCTTTATCTTCCCCACGCCCATTATTTACAATGGAGGAGCGGTAATTTCGCACCCGGTCATCACAGGCATAGTGAGATTTTCCCTTACGTACCACAAAGGATAAAGGGTTTTCAATAATACGATGTTCCATTAAGACATTGGAAATCTGCGGAATATATTCTTCGGTCAATGCTTTTTGCAGGGCAATGGTGGAAGTGGAAATAATCGTCGGTTGACTGCTCCCATGGAACAAGCGGTAGATTGTCGCTGCCAAAATGTAGGCGTGCGTCTTTCCCGTGCCTACCCCTGCCTCGCACAGCGCTACTTTGGTTTCTTCCATAGCATCCAACATCGACAGGGCAAGGGACAGCTGGTTTTCCCGAAAGGTCATGCCATGCCTTGGCAGAATGTCCGTAAAAATATAGGTCAGAAGCTCCCTCGCACGGTTATGCTTATCTGCAAGTATTGGTTCTTCCACCTCGGATACCTGTGCCAGCATTTTTTCAATGGCTTTCTGGTAGCCGGAAGACGACAAGGGCTTCTGGCGGGAAAACAGTCTTTTCGCTTTTAATGTTGTCAGGTCTACCATACGGTAGCTGTATGCTTTGCCGGTATAAAGCTCTAGCAGGACGCAATTCTTGGTGGTCAGTACCACCTTTTCGTCCGGTCGGAACAAACCGGCTTCATAAATCTTATTTTGAATGTCTGCCATGCAGACTTTTTTCTCATTCATAGCTTTATGCCTCCTTTGAGTCCTAAAGGAGCGACACAAGAATGCAGCGGAAAGCAGGATCGAATTTGAGAGTCTGTTGACTGGTATACCTGTTCCGCCGCATGGTTTCTATCGCTCCGATAGAGGTTTTATAAAAAAGAAGGTATGATGAGCGTTCCGCGCGGTTACATGGAATCCATAGAAGCCGCCCCTCATTCTCTCTCAAATGAGGGTGATGCGTTCTCCCGGTCATCCTGCCGGGCTGTTCAATGCGGTGAAGCGTTCAAAACAGAAGTATCATAATCACCGGCAGGAATCATCGCAATCCGCTCCACCACGGAGCGTAACAACCGCAGACATTCTCGCTCGGAGGGCTTGCCCTCGTCTTCGCGTGTCCCGTTATGTCGCTTCTCCTCCCGGGAATGTACCCATCACACCCATATTCTGTTTTCAATGTGCAAGTGAAAGGAAGCTTGGAAAATTTCCTTTCACCCAATGTCAAAAAAACAGGGGGGTGTAGGAGTATGAAATTAAATTTTTTAAATAATTTTGCATTTTTACCGTAGCTACTTCTATGCGTTCATGTACAGAAGTAAAATACACTCCTTCACGGCTTGCAATCTGCCGATAGGATAGCCCTTGAAAGAAATATGTTTATAACCTGCTGATGATAGATTTCAGCCGACAGGGCTTTCATATCCAAAAAGTCCTCTGCGGTTTTGCCGAGATTTCTCCGCAAGGGAGGAACACGGTAGTGAAAAGCCGGAAAATGTCGTATCAACAAGAACTTTGTCAAATACAAAAAAGACAGTACTTTGCCTGTAAAAGCAAAATGCTGTCTTTTTGTATTTGTTGATATGTATAAGCTGCGCCGTCTTTATTTCCACCTATGAAAAGGCAAAAGTCATGGCATATTCATGAGGGACCCCTTTCGCCGCGGCGTATAACGAAAGCTCTGCCCAATACCGAAAATATTCGTAAAATGCGGCAAGGATCCACCCTCGGAATGGATACCTCTCTCGCCATAGCCATAGCGAAAGCCGGTATCACGAAGTCCAAAGCATCCGTTAAAAGCCGCAAAAGCCTGCCCTCCGAGTATGAAGGACAGGCTTTTCCTTAACTGTCAGCAGCCAGACTATCATAGCGTCCTAAGACACCTTAGACCCTCGGCTTTGCGTCCCCGGCTTTTGCCGAGTTTGCCCATAGCTTTATTGATTTGTTGTTTTACTTCTCTGGTACTCTGAGTACATCGCCGGGGAGGATGAGAGAAAACCGGCTCTTGTTGTTCAGTCGTTCCAGCTCGCTCATGGGGCAGCCCAGCTTGCGGGATATGCTCCAGAAGCTATCGCCCTTTTGCACGGTGTAGGTGGTGTACCGCAAATTCTTCGGCACATCCGCTGTCACACCGTACTGATCAAAGGTATAGGTCACCCCGTCGATGTCTTGCTTGCCGGTGAGGGGCTTGCCATCCTTGAAGTACATCCATTTGCCAGAATCGTTCATGGACCAGCCCTGCGCCGTGTCGCTGGAAATTGCCAGTTCCACAAAGCGGCGCAGTACAGCAGACACCTCGGCTCTTGTGGCTGTACTCTGCGGGTCAAAGAGATTGCCGCTTTTGCCGCTGATTACGCCTGCCATTTGCATCTGCTTCACGGCTTCCTTGGCGTAGGTGCTGATTTTAGCGTTATCTGTAAAGATATTTTCGATATGAACCTTCGGCAGAGTATAACCGATGGTCTTGGCATAGTTGCTCATAATGACCGCCATCTGCTCACGGGTGATGGACTGATCCGGGGCAAACTTGTTGTTGCCGGTGCCGTTTACAATGTTGTTTTTGCTTGCCCACTCAATGTAGCCCATATAGTAGGCGTCGCCTTTCACATCGGTGAAGCTGCTCTTTGTGTAGCCGCTCACATCGGCGTTTGCAAGCCTCCCCAGCGCCGTAACGAACATTCCCCTTGTCATAGTGGTGTTCGGGCTGAACTTGGTTTCAGAAGTGCCGCTGAACAATCCACGGCTTACCACTAACTCAATATCTCCCTTTGCCCAATGACCTGCAATGTCCGTAAATGCGGTGTTAGTCTGTTTATAGCCGATGCCATAGGTGGAAAAATGATCGGTGCTGAAACGCAGTACCTTTTCCACACTGTCATAGACTGAGTTTGTGAGCCAGTGTACCTTGCCCTTGGCGTCCACATAGACCGCCTGCACATTCCCGGCCTTTTCATTTGCGCCGAGGGTATATGGGATGGTTACCGATACGCTGCCTGCGCCGAAGCTGCTAACTTCCTTGCCGTTGCCGTAGTTCACCTTGAGGTCGAATACCGGGCGGCTACCGATGGCTTTTTTCGCATCACCGGTCAGCTTGCTACTGTCCCCACGGGTGGCGGTGATATTTACATCAGATTTTGCCTGCTTATTGATTTCCTGTACGGTCGCCAAATCCATACCGACTCTGATGTCGGGGTTGTCTACCACCACAATGGTGTTGACGATTTTCTTTGCAATGATGGTATCCTGCACGGCCTTTGGCAGATTGACCGTAACATTGGAGCCGGTTTTGTTGCCAGTATCCACACGGAGAACCACCGTGATGCCATTTTGCTCCGTGTCGTTTTTCTTGGCCTCAGCCAATGCCTTGTTAAAAGCGTCAGTCACAGTTTTGTCAGTGAGGCTCACTGTGACATTGCCCTTGCCGTCCACTATGCCGGGAACCTTGATTTCTCCCTGAGTGGGTGAATTCGGCTTATCCGGTGCGGGTGGGGTGACGATGACAAGGCTGCTGTTGTCGTTTGAGGAGCTTCCGCCGCCACCTCCAGAGCCACCGCCGCCGGTGTAAGTCCAATGAGCATAGTAGGTCACATTTGCACTGACGGTTGTGCCTACGGAGATTTGAGTTCCGCCGCTTGCCGCCGTATACCAGCCGTCAAAGCTGTAACTGCCAGAACGTGTCGGTGTCGGGAGCGTTCCTACCGCTGTGCCGGATGCAACTGAGCGTGATGTTTCACTGACCGTGCCGCCGTTCGGGTTGAAGGTGACGGTGTAGTCTGGAACCGCCGTTACCGTTAAGATACCCTTTGTATAGGTGATGGTATAGCTTGCGGCGTTTGCCACCACTCCACCTGAGATGGTAATGTCAAAGGTACCGATGGCAGTTCCGTCTGCTGTGGTAGACATGGTTGGCGCAGTTGTCACGGTATCACCGTTTACTAAGCCTGTGGCTGTGTAAGTGAAGGTCGGCAACGCATCGCCTTTGGTCATACTCGTGTCCTCGGCTTTTAGGGTAAGCGCTTTTTTAGAAACGGTCACAGTATAGCTTGCCGTTGCCTGTGCATGGCTACTTGTTTCCGCAGCGGTAGCGGTAATGGTGGCGCTTCCGTCACCCACGGAAACAATGGTCACCTCGCCGGTGGTGGCATTGACAGTCGCCACGGAAGTATCATCACTTTCATAGGTGATTGCACCGTTTACCGCCGTTTGGGTTAAAGTGTTTACGAACTTTGCGTCACCATAAGTTTTGGCAACGGTGGCATTTGCATAAGAAATTGCCTGCGGTATCTTTGCCGTATAGGTAACGGTTACAACAATGCTATAATCATTGTAATTGGTTGCGCCAGTCACAGGAATCGTCATCGTGCCGGTTTGTCCTGCTGTGCTTGCGGGTGCGGTATAGGTCAATGTGTTGCCCGCAACGCTCATATTTGTCATCGTAATTGCGCCGCCTGAGGTCGGACTTCCGTAGCTTGCGCCTATCGGCAGGGCGGGAAGCGTTACGGTCGCCCCTGTTTGCCCGCTTACCAAAACGCTTGCCAACACGGTTGTTGTGCCTGTATAGACAACTTTATTGATGGTGTAGTTGCCGAGCTCTAGCCCCGTAGCTGCGTTATATTCTGCACTTCCGGCAATATTCACTTTGACGGTATAAGTTCCCGCATTGATAGGTGCTGAAGTGCTGATGCCGCTGCCGCTGTCATATAGGACGGTGATTGTGCCCAAATTCTTGCCGTATGCTGCCGTTACGGATACCGGTTTTGCGGTGCCATCATAGTCCACAGCGGTTAGGCTGTAGACCAAATCACTCTTAGTCGGTGTTTCCTTGGCATACGCCGCCGCCTCGATTTTTAACGGGGCGCTGATATTACCCGCCAAATCAAACACGACCACATAAATATCCTTCGCCCCCACCGTCAGCGTAACGGCTTTGCCCGTCACTGTTCCGCTTACGAAACCGAGAAAACCACCACCCCATGCTACCTCCGCGTTCGTTGGAGCGGACGCGCCGCTGTTCACAACAAGGTAATACGCCGTACCCGCCTTGTCGGTGGTAAAGCCGATTGTAGCCGCCGTGTCGCTTGTGCGGTTTACGCTCCCCGCCGAAAGCACAGGCGGTACATACGCCGCCGCCGGTATTTTTAACGGGGTGCTGATATTATTCGCCGAATCCTCCACGACCACATAAATATCTTTCGCTCCCGCCGTCAACGTAACGGCTTTGCCCGCCACTGCTCCGCTTACGGAACCGAGAGAAGTACCCGCTTTTACCGCCATGCTCGTTGGAGCG
>CAUQTI010000031.1:0-18637 GCA_963521065.1 uncultured Anaerovorax sp.
TATGCTGAATCGGAAGTTAAATTTGCAAACTTGAATCTCGGATTCCAATTCAGCACAAGGTGATAAACCTTCCCTTTGGAGGTCGGAGCCCGTTTACAGCGGAAGTGTGGTACATAAACAAAGCGCATTCTTTGGATATCAAGTGGGGGACACCTTCTCCAATTCAATTACAGGACCCCAAATATAATATCTTTATTCCTTTGCGCTCTTTTGGACAATTCGGCATTCAGATTGAAGATTCAAGAAAATTTCTCACGAAGCTCGTGGGAACGCTCCCTATCTTTGACAAAGACAGCCTTATAAAGTTTTTCAGAGGATTATATCTGATGAAGGTAAAGGACTCCATTTCCAGCTATCTGATAAAAAATGGGGTAAGTGCACTTGAGATTAATGCATATTTGGAAGAATTATCAGAGCATTTAAAAGAAAAGATGGTACCAATTTTACAAGAATATGGAATAAAGTTAATCAATTTTTATGTAAATGATATCAATATTCCAGAGGATGACCCGGCGGTAGTTCAATTAAAAAATGCGTTAGCGAAAAAAGCCGAAATGGATATTGTAGGCTATAACTACACGCAGGAGCGGTCCTTCGACACGCTGGAAGGCGCGGCAACCAATCCTGGAAGCATGCAGAGCGGCTTTATGGGAGCCGGTGTAGGGCTTGGTATGGGGGTAGGTCTCGGCGGCATGTTTGGGAATCAATTTGGAAATGTTTCACAAACGTTGAACACTAAGGTGACAAAATCTTGCCCAAATTGTAGTACGATGGTCGATGTACAGCAGCGGTTTTGTCCAAACTGCGGGTTTGATAATATGCAGAAGAAGGAAACAACAGATTCGAAGCTGGTAAAATGCAGTAGCTGCGGGACTGATTTTGCGGAGAATGCAAAATTTTGCCCGGAATGCGGAAATCCATATAATCCATGCCCGTTCTGCGGCGCTGATTTGCAGGATGGCACAGATCAATGTGAGGTTTGCGGTAAAATGATGCCGAAGCCTTGTCCAAAGTGCAATTCACCAATTGCGGACGGAAATGCAAAGTTTTGTCCGGAATGCGGGGAATCCTTGATAAAAAAATGCGGAAGCTGCGGAACGAAGATTGACGGCTCTCCTAAGTTTTGTCCGGAATGCGGAAATAAATTATAAGGGGAGTGAAGAAAATGAAGAAAAATGAAACCTCCGGCCTGCTTGCAGTCATCGGATGTGTAATGTTTATTGTAACGATATCAGTATATTTTTTAGCGACCCAAAGGACGGCGGCAGATTCGTGGGCACTTGCTTTTGTGTTGCTGGCTGAATGTGTATTTATCGGCGGATTATTTTGGCTGAAAGGCTACCAACCTGCTGCAAATAAGGTGTTTATACGCTCGGGACTGACCAGTGTTTTGGTACTGTACTTTCTGATTACAGGCGCTTTTTCACTCTTTTCCGGAGTCTTTCGAAGCAATCTGAAAATGTTTGTTTTGATACAAATTCTGATTGCAGGAGCGTTTATCATTCTGGCGGCCTTGATTGTTGTCTTTTCACAGAGAACCAATTCAGTCGACAGCAAGACCTTTCAGTCGATGAAGCAGTTGGAAGATTGCGAAGCAATTGTATTTCGTCTTTTGAACGATGCAAAATATAAAGCTTATAAAAAACAGCTTAATACAGTCTATGAAGCAATCCACTACAGAGATAAAACCGTTTGTGCCTCTTTGGATGAGGAAATTTCTGAGAAGTTAATTTACCTTGAAAAAGTCTTAGATACAGAAGAAACGGAAGCAATTGAGGGTGTGTTTGATGAAATAGACAGCCTGATGAAGCAGAGAAAACAAGAAAGCTCCAACCAGGGAAGAGAGGGATTTTAGACTATGAATCATTCAAAAGCGAAGATTATATCGCAGACTATACTTGGAAAAATAAGCAGTATACTTGGATATATCATTACGATTTTTTTCGGGTTATTAACGATTATAACCTTGGTCGATGATATTCCGGATGAAGATGGTTTAGTGAAAATACTTTTCGTAATCGTTGCAATTGGAATTTTTTTGATACGATTAGGTATAAAAATGAAAAAGAAAATTCAACGCTTTCGGAAATACGATGAGCTGATTGGGACCGGACAGATTAGCTCCATTGAGGAGCTTGCAAACTGTACGATGAAGTCTTCTGACTTTGTAAGGAAGGATTTACAAAAGCTGATGAATCAAAACTTTTTTACAAATGTGCAATTTGATGGACAAAATCGTGTTACAATGGGGAACAATTCGATTAATATAAGCTCATTCAACATGAATTCAAATGGCATGGATTCCGTAAATATTGAAATCAACTTAGAAGAAGACAGTGGTGCGGATACAGATGCGGTTACGGAAGAAGTCTCTTCAACGGTAGCATGCCAAAACTGCGGAGCAATGAATGAGAGAAATTTGCAGGGTGTTACCTATTGTGAATACTGCAATTCAGCTATAAAATAAAGAACCAATAGGACTTACAAGGGAAGGATGAGAAGAAGATGTATCAAGAAGATCCAAAGTATACAATGTATGTACCCGAAACGAAAAAATTAAGCTGGCTTTATTCATCACCTATGATCATAGCAAGTTTCATCTTTTTTTGGCCGTTGTCACTCTTTTTGATTTATAAGAGGTCAACTGCGGATAAAACAGCAGTTTTGAAACGAAGTAAAACCCTTGGAAAAATTGCATGGTTTCTTCTCATAGGCTTGATTTTCTTTATAATTGTCTATTTCAGCGAAGGAATGCAGACGACAGAAGGTGAAGAGGTTGGATGGGTGATCTTACTTTTCCCTGTGCTCTTTTTCGGAGGTGGTGCAGCTGCGTTATTTTATTTATCGAAAACGACAAAAGCGTCGGGTTTACGCTACAAAAAATATATTGAACTCATTGTAAATCGCAGTCAATCTTCAATTGATGCCATTGCCTCAGCCGCCGGAGTTTCCTATGAGATGGCATATGAGGATTTACAGAAAATGATTGATTACGGCTTTTTCAGGGACGCTTTTATTGATGAAGGGCAGCGGGAGATTATACTTCCTCATCACATTTCACGGCAGGCAACGGCAAAAGCCAGCCCGGCAGAGAGCCAGAACAAAACAAAGGTGGTTGCTTGCAGCAGCTGTGGAGCGAATAATACTGTGTATGCAGGACAGTCTACGGAATGTGAATACTGCGGAACACCGCTTGCATCTTAAAACGGGAACCCTCTCCTGCTCGGGAAGAGGGTTTTTTTATAAATTGGTAGTTTTTGAAAGAGAACAATTGTTTCCAATAGAAAGGTGTAAGACGGGCCTTTTTATGGTATGATAAACTGTGGCGGTTATCCGCAAACTGAATGGAACAATGGGAGAATAAGAAATGGATACAGTTATGCTAGATATGGTAAGACGGACGGAGGAGCTGCTGAGAGATTCTGAAATTTGTGCAAAAGAAACTGCAAAAATTCGTGAATTGGAGGACAAGCTTACAAATCCGCAAATGATAATTTCGGTCATCGGACAATTCAAACGGGGAAAGAGCACTTTATTGAACCGTATGCTTGGAGAATCGCTGCTTCCGGTAGGAATTGTGCCTGTAACCTCTGCGGTGACCAGAGTCGAATATGGAGAAAAATCAGCGGCCGTGCATTTTGAAAATGGAATCATCAGGGAGGTAGCGTTTGACGAGTTGTCCGAGTATATTAGTGAGCAGGAAAATCCGGATAATGAACGTGGGGTATCTTCTGTAACTTTGCGAACACCGGCTCCGTTTTTAAAGGATGGCCTTATTCTTGTTGATACACCGGGAGTTGGTTCTTTTCATAAGCATAATTCAGATGCTGCGTATGCGTTTATAAAAGAGAGCGATGCTGTAATTTTTGCATTGTCTGTGGATAGCCCGATCAACGAAATCGAGATTGATTTCTTAAAAAATGCGAAAGAATATGCTGCCAAGTTCTATTTTGCCGTCAATAAGATGGATGTAGTGTCGGAGGAAGACTTAAACGCGTATTTAGACTACTGCCGAAGACTCCTTTGCCGTATATTGGAAGTAAAAAGTGTAAATATGTACGCTGTAAGCGCGAAAAGCGGAGAAGGCGTTTCGGTATTAAAGGATAGTATACAAAGAGATTGTAAAGCAGCCTCTGAGAAAATCATACAAGAGTCTGTTGCAATGAAATTAAAAGATAGTATCACGGTGGCTTTGGCACAGCTGGGGCTTTATTGGAATGCGCTAAAAATGCCGACTGGAAGATTTGATGACCGCTTTAAGAGTATGGAAGAGTATTTAGAGGATGTGAAAGAAAGCGGAGAACGAATGCACATACGTTTGGAAGGGATTGCAGAAGATTTTATTTTGGAATCGAAGAACGCGTTTGCCTCTTATGAATTGAATTTAACCGCAATGGAAGCGGAAGCACAGCAGGAGCTTCAAAGGAAGATTTACAGTGATCAAAACCAAAAAATTGAAGACTTGTGCTGGGAAATGGCAAATGAAATGGAGGCCGGATTAAACGAGACGAAGCATGCGCTGTCGGATTTAGTTGCCGAGCTTTTTGGAATGGAATACCATTATGAAACCAAGGTGTTAGATTTGCGCAGAGATAGAGAAGATGCACCGTTGGCTGCTTTTGAAGCACTGGCTGATCAAGCGCAAAGGCAGGAAGGGTTTGCTGCGTTTTTTGAAAAGATAATTTCAAATTACACGCTTCGTTTGAAACAACTTGTAGAAGAGCTGTCAGGGAAATTTAGAAGTGAGGTAGAACAGACTTGTGCGGAACTTCGGGCGGAATTGAACCATATTTTAATGTATCGTGAGACAAGCACTTATGTAGTTGCCAGAAAAATTGAAGACTTAAATATATTAACAAGAGAACTGAAGAAAATAAAAAATCAGCTCCAGTAATTGGGGCTGATTCACAACACAGACGGGTGCTTTGAAAAAAGAGGAATTCCAAAAAGAAAACAGAAGACTGCACAAGGAGATTTTTACGAAAAATCCTTTATAAAAGAATCGGGAAATGGTATACTATAAGCAGAATCAGCAGAAAGGAAATGAGAAGCCTATGAGCGATTTTGAACGTATTATTGAAAATGTAGATGCGACGATGAGTATGGAAGACATGCCCCTTAAGCCGATCGATAAGGAACGGATTAAAAAGTGCCTTGACGGTTCTGTCTCCTTTCAGGATGCAGTGGCACTTTTAGTGGCAAAACATTTTCGCAAGCAAACGGTGTGATGATGGACGAGATGTATTTTTATGGGTACGAGAAGGATACATATTATTGTTATCCCAATTCTAACACATTGAGAAATAAGCTGAATATAATAGATGCAGAAGAACTGAAACAGGTAGAGCGGGAGATTACAGCGCTTCGCACAGCACAAATTATGGTGGAAGGCATAGATGGCAAATTTGATTTTGGACATTTAAAGGCTATCCACTATTTTCTTTTTCAGGACATTTATGAGTGGGCCGGAGAAATCAGAAATGTAAACATTTCAAAAGGAAATCAATTTTGCTTGTTCCAATACATTGAAGCGGAGATGGATCGTATCTTTTTCCAGCTTAAAGAAGAGAATTACTTAAGCGAGTGCGGAAATGTAATTGAGATGGGAGAGCGGCTTGCTTATTATTTAGGCGAAATGAATGCGATTCATCCATTTCGTGAAGGGAACGGCCGTGTACAGCGGCTGTTTTTAGAAAAATTAGCAGAAAAGAATGGATACCGACTGGATTTTATGAAAATAAGCAGTGCGCAGATGCTTGAGGCAAGCCAGAAGTCCTTTTTTAGAGAATATTCTATGATGGAGCAATTGATGATACATGCCTTATCAGTGGCATAAATGGAACAGATGTATTCTGGAATCTATTCTTAAGTATTTAAATTGTCGAGCGGATTCAGCGTATTTAATCCGTTGGAATCTTCCTGCTCCTTCATTAAATCCGATAAGAGATACAGTGTGCTGGCAAAATAGGAAAAGCAATCTGCTAAGCGGTTTACTTCGCTTGCAGACATATCCTTTGTTATGATATTGGCTGTAAATGTTAAGAACGTTGTTACCTCTTGCGGAGTCATACCAATCACCTCATAATAACGTATGCACGCGAGCTCCTTACAATGTAAAAAGAAAGATGCTGCAGAAAAATAAATGACTGGATAAAAAAGATTATAAAAAGTGAAATCATTTTTTATAAATAGAACGCGTATTCAATAGAGTTTAATCAGAGGAATTTATGAAGAAAATGATATTAGGTATAGTGATACTGCTTGTGATAGTGGGGCCGATTTTTTTCAGCCTTTTTCAAAGAGACCCCAAAGGGATCTCATTTAAAGGCGATTATCATCAAGTCAATTCGATTGCGTTTCTTACAGATTTGACGTATACGAGAAACGGAGAAACAATCCATGAGCTAAATATTCTAGACTATGAGCTGACAATGATTAAGGAAGCGCAAGAATTTATTCTTATAGATATGTTTCTCTTTAATGATGGCTATGACCGAAGTGAAGCAGCATATCCTCCGTCTGTAAATAAAATTTCAGAGGCATTAATCGAAAAGAAAACGCAGAATCCCGAATTGCCGATTGTTTTTATCACCGATCCAATTAACGGGTTTTATGGAGCGTATGAAGAGGACGCAATCAAAAACATGAGAGAGAATGGAATTGACGTTATCATTACAAAATTAAATGAGATGAAAGATTCCAATCCTCTTTTTTCCGGCTATTACAGGACATATCTTCAATGGTTTGGGACGAAGGGGAAGGGCTGGATTGAAAACCCGACCGATCCGAAGAAGCCAGATGTGAAAATTAGAAATTTTTTGAAGCTGTTAAATTTAAAGGCAAACCACCGTAAGCTTCTCGTTACAGAAAAAGAAGGTGTCATTACCTCCGCAAATCCACATGATCCGAGCAGCTATCACTCTAATATTGCGATGGTGGTAGAAGGTCCTGTGCTCACTGACGTAATTCAAGCAGAGCGTAGCGTAGCCGCTTTTTCCGGAGTCAGCCTTCCAAAATTTGAACCTCCACAGAAGAATCAGACGTATTTGCCAGATACGAAAGTAAGATATCTGACAGAAAAGGCAATGTATGAACGATTACTTGCGTGTATTGAGGCTGCGGAAAAGGATGATAAAATTCAAATAGGGATTTTTTATCTGAGTGAATTTGCGGTAATAAATGCATTGGAAGGTGCTGCAGAGAGAGGGGTTCTGATTGAAATTATTGCAGATCCGAATAAGAATGCATTCGGAGTGAAAATGAATGGAGCACCTAATTGCCAGTCCCTGTCAAAGATAGGAGATAAATGGGATAACCTTACCGTTAAATGGTATAACATTGGAGAGGAGCAATATCATGTCAAGCTGGCATCTTTCAGCTATCCAGTACATCAAGTGATATTGATGGGTTCTTCTAATTATACGAGGCGAAATTTGAAGGGGTATAATCTGGAGAGTGATTTGGAAGTTGTAACAGTTAGAAATTCTGACATTGCAAGAAGTGTAAACGATTACTTTGACCGCCTTTGGAGCAATACCGGCGGGGATTATACTGTAGAGTTTGGAAGGTATGTGGACCACAGTTTCTTTAAATACAAATTATATCAAATACAAGAAGTGACCGGCCTTTGCTCGTATTGAAAAAGGGCATAACCTCAAATTGGAAGAGATAAAAAATGCGTCTGATTGCAGCGTGAAACGCTGTATAGACGCATTTTTTCTTTTTATTCAAAGATTGCATTTGGAAGCTTGTCCACGTCAGTGACCGTACCAGTGATGGTTACATTGAAAAAGCTGCGGTCTGTAGCCAGGTCTATATCCGTATTTTCAAGTGATTTCGGCGTCAAAAGACGGATTTTAGGCCGTAAAATATTTTCTTGTGAGGTTTGAAGAACAACTGCAAGAGAACCATTGCTAAGTTGAACGATAGTGCCGACTGGATAAGCGGCAATAATTTTTAGGAAGGCTTTTAACAGGTCGTGATCGAAATGGGTGCCGCCGCAGCCCATCATGTATTCCACCGCTTCGTTTGGAAGCCAGGCACGCCGATAAGAGCGTGCGGAAGTCAATGCATCATACACATCTGCAAGCGCCAAAATTCGCCCGTAAATCGGAATATTATTGCCCTGCAACCCATGAGGATAACCAGTTCCATTGTATTTTTCATGGTGACTTTCAATCGCAGAGAGTACAATGTTAGGAATTTTTTGGCTAAACTCCAAGCGGCTGATTGCTTTTTTCGGATGCGTCTTGATTTCTTCAAATTCCTCGGACGTGAGCGGCCCTTCTTTATTTATAATTTCTAGAGGGATGTCAAGCTTTCCGATGTCATGAAAAAGCCCTGCCATTGCCAGATGAAGGAGAAGATTCTGAGAGTAATTGAGCTGCATCCCAATTAAAACGCTCAGCGTTCCCACATAAATACTGTGAGAATAGGTATAGGTGTCGTAATCCTTGATATCAATAATGTTCAGCAGGAACTCTTCTTTTGAAGTGATATAATTTAACAATTCTTCCGCGATATTGCGCATGGAGTCAATCGTGTTAGAAGAGAGAGGCACATTACGGATATAGCTGCTGTAAAGTGATTTCAAGTCTCTTGTAACCTGCTGTTTTACCTTTGGTTCAATAAATTCTTTTACTTCAATATCGCTTGTAAATTTGCTTTCAATATATACACCGGAGATATTTAAATCAGTAAGCTTTCTTATCATTTCCGGGATTAGCTGCTGACCTGCAACAATAAGCGGCAGTGAAGTCGGATGGTAATATACCGATCGCGCAAGTACCATACCCGGTTGCAGATGCTGCAATGGAAGATATATCATTGAAACTCCTTAATCCTCAAATAAATTTTCCCCGCTTTGGGAAGATACTGTCTTATAAACTAATTAATAATATAGCATAAAGAAAGGGATTTTTCCACATTTTCATACTGTGTTGTGCGATTATTCCTGCAATTTTTTGCTGTCTAAAATCTCAATTCCTCCTCGGAACAGGCGCACGATTCCCTCGCTTTGAAAATATTTGAGCATACGGGTAACGACTTCCCTCGCAGAGCCAATGTTATTTGCAATTTTTTCCTGAGTAATCCATAGTGTATTACTTTGTTCTATGTTGGATTGCTCTAATAAAAAATTCGAAAGCCGTCGGTCAAAGCTGGAAAACAAAACTTGATCAATCACCCACATCACATCGGAAAAACGAGATTCCATCAAATCATTCATAAATGACTGGACAGAAATTGATTCATTTGAGAGCTGGCGGTAAGAAGAGGTGGGAAGCAGAAAACAATCCGTATCTTTTTCAACTTCAATATGGACGTCAAACGTGATATTGCGCATAATGCAAGAAGCAGAGAAAATACATACATCACGGTCAAAAAGGCGATATAAAGTGATTTCGCGGCCACTTTCTGAAATCATGTAGATACGAAGCTGACCTGCTTGAATTAAAAACAGGCCGGAGCAGTCATTTGAACCGGTATGCAAAAATTCTCCGGGCATGAAATGCTGCTTTGTCATCTCTTGCCGCAGAGAATCTTGCTGTACTGGTGTCAAATGGGCCCAAAAAGGTAAGGCAGTTCGAATAAATTCAATTTCCTTGTTTGTCACTGACATATCACAAACCTCCTTTGATAAGGTAAATTATACCTTATCAAAGAGAGGCTTACAAGCAAAGTGAAGATGGAAAAAAACCAATAAAACAAACTATTTTTTAAAAAAATTAGCGTATCATCTGGATTAATTCCTGCTTTGACTTTACACCGACAGAGGTATGTGTGCAGACTCCATTTTTGAAAATCATAACCGTTGGGATTGACATAACACGATATTTTCTTGCCAGCTCAGGCTGTTCTTCCACGTTAATTTTAGCAATTGTGGCATCATTTCCGATTTCCTGTGCCAGCTCATCCATAACCGGGCTTAGTTTTTGACAGGGACCACACCACGGTGCCCAAAAGTCAAGCAGAACCGGCTTGCTGCTTTTCAATACCTCTTGCTCGAAGTTGCTCTTTGTAATTTTTATACTCATAATATCGTTCTCCTTTACATCTTAAATATTTGTTAAAATCATTTTTTATGCCTGATTTTGTGTAATGGCGACTTAAAATTGCCTTTGATTTTAAGTATAAGAGAAATAAAGAAAAATGACTGTGACTTAATCACAGTAAACGCTTGTAATAAGGTGACTTTGTCACATACAAAAATCAATAAGTTATCTATTATATATTAACAAAGGAAATGACTATCAATTTAAAATAAAATCAGATGGGAAAGGATAGCTTACTATGAAAATATGTATCGTTGGAGGCGTCGCCGGCGGAGCAAGTGCAGCGACACGGCTGCGCCGCTTAAGTGAAGAGTCCGAAATTATTTTATTCGAAAAAGGAGAATATATTTCTTATGCAAATTGCGGCTTGCCATATTATATAGGCGGTGTAATCAAGGAAAAAGAGAATTTAATTGTTACAAAGCCAGAGCTTTTACGAAATCGCTTTGCAATTGATGTAAGAACAAAAAGTGAAGTACTTTCGATTCACCCCAAAGAGAAGCACATTACAGTAAAAAATTACTTGACGGGAGAAGAATATGAGGAAAGCTATGACAAATTGATTCTTTCGCCTGGTGCAGAGGCAAAAAAGCCAAATTTTCCGGGAATTGATGCAGAAGGAATTTTTACCTTGCGCACCGTGACGGACACATTTCAGATTGAAGGTTATATAAAACAGCATGAAGTAAAATCCGCGGTGGTGATTGGAGGAGGCTTTATCGGCATTGAAATGGCCGAAAATTTGAAAGAAAGAGGCCTTGATGTGACGGTCGTGGAATATAGCAATCAAGTGGTTGCCTCTTTGGATGTGGAAATGGGCAACATTCTGCATCAGCATTTAATTGAGAATGGAATAAAGCTTCATCTAAACACAGGCGTTACCGCCTTTCAAAAGAAAGAAGACGGAAGTCTGGCACTGGAAACGACACAACAGAAAACGCTAAACTGTGAGCTCGTTCTTTTAAGTATGGGGGTCGCTCCGGAAAGTCGTCTTGCAAAAGATGCGGGCCTGAATCTAGGGGCAGGTGGGAGCATTTCGGTCAATGAATTTTATCAGACTTCAGACCCCGATATTTATGCAGTCGGAGATGCGGTTGGTATCATCAATTTAGTGAGCGAAAAAGAGAGCTTGATTCCGCTTGCGGGGCCTGCAAACAAGCAAGGGCGTATTGCAGCAGAGAACGCACTCGGCGGGCAAAAGACAATTGGGAAAGGCGTGCAGGGCAGCGCGGTGCTGAAAGTATTTCAACTGACGGCAGCATCCACCGGCATGAATGAGAAGCAGTTGAAAAAAGAAGGGATGGAGTATCAAAAAACGTATGTGCATCCACAGTCACATGCATCCTATTATCCGGGGGCAACGCCGATCAGTATGAAACTTCTTTTCGATTTGCAGGGTAAGATTTTAGGGGCGCAGGCAGTAGGATACGAAGGCGTGGAAAAGCGCATTGATGTCATAGCCACAGCCATGCGGTTTTCCGGGAATGTTTATGATTTAGAAAATTTGGAGCTTTGCTATGCACCTCCGTTTTCTTCCGCAAAAGATCCGGTGAATATGCTGGGCTTTACGGCGGCTAATATTTTAAAGGGAGATATGCCGGTGTGGTATGCAGAGGAATTGGAGACGATAGAACCAGATTCTGTTACGCTGCTTGATATCGGCACGCCGGAAGAAATTATGATGGGGACGCTGCCGAATGCAATAAACCTGAATTTAGACTCTCTGCGTGAGCATTTGAGTGACCTAGATAACAGTAAGCCAATCTATGTAACCTGCAGAGTTGGTCTTAGAGGATATATCGCTACCCGTATATTGAGGCAGCATGGCTTTGACGCGAGAAACTTAAGCGGAGGCTATCGGACTTACAGCCATGTAACGTATCAGATAGAGCAGGAAGATTTTTTCTCAGATTGTGAAGAACGTGACGAATTAAAGATTAAAAAAAAAGATGAAATACCGCTAGATACAAAAAACGTAAGGACAATTGAAGTGGACGCATGTGGGTTGCAATGTCCGGGGCCGATTATGAAAGTGGCTTCCGCTATGAAAGATATGATGGAAGGAGAACGCTTGGTAATCCGTGCAAGCGACCCCGCGTTTGCATCCGACATCAAGATTTGGTGTGAGCGTACAGGAAATCGTTTAAACGGCATAAAAAATGAAAAAGGAATTTATGAAGTTTGTTTACAAAAGCGAAAAAAGGAAAACGTAGAGGGAAGCATCCACGAACGCGTGCCCTTTTCTAGCGGAACGGATAAAACCATGGTCGTGTTCAGCGGTGATTTGGATAAAGCGATAGCTGCTTTCATTATTGCAAACGGTGCAGCAGCAATGGAGCGGAAAGTAACTCTATTCTTTACATTTTGGGGATTGAACATCCTTCGAAAAAATCAAGCGGTGAACGTGAATAAGGGATTTGTGGAAGGAATGTTTGGAAAAATGATGCCAAGAGGGAGCAAACGCCTTGGCTTATCCCGTATGAATATGAGCGGCATTGGTGCGAAGATGATTCGAAGTGTAATGAAATCTAAGAACGTAGCTTCCTTAGAAGAATTGATTCAATCGGCACTGGATCAGGGAGTAAGGATTGTAGCCTGCCAAATGTCCATGGATGTGATGGGCATACAACGGGAAGAATTGATTGAGGGGGTTGAAATCGGCGGAGTGGCTACTTTTCTCGGCGCGGCAGAAACCTCAGATACAAATTTATTTATCTGAATAAAAACCTACAAAATAAGGAATAAAAATAGTGACAAAGACTGCTCTTAAATGACAGGGGCAGTCTTTTATTTGTCAGAAAACTGTGATAAAATACGATTAAACTACTAAACAACAAATCATTTTGTTATAACAAATGTAGCGGAGGGGGAAGAAGCATTGAAAATTAAATTTTGCGGAGCAGCGACGTCGGTAACGGGTTCCTGCCATTTGATTACAACCGATAAGTATAAAATTTTATTGGATTGCGGACAGTTTCAGGGCGGAAAAGCAATGGATGCTATGAATTATGAGGATTTCGGGTTTAATCCGGCAGAGATTGACTATCTTTTACTTAGTCACGCCCATATCGATCATTGCGGAAGAATCCCGTTGCTGGTAAAGCGGGGCTTTAAAGGGAAAATTTATTGCACCGATGCCACTGCAGATTTGGTGGAAGTGATGCTAAAGGACAGCGGATACATTCACGAAAAGGAAGCAGAATGGAAAAACCGTAAAGCGGAGCGAGCTGGAAAGGCATTGATTGAGCCGTTGTACACTTATAATGATGCGCTTGCATCTCTAAAATATATTACACCGGTTCTTTATGATCAATTGATTGAAATTAATGATCAGATGAAAGTGGTATTTAATGATGCCGGCCATATCTTAGGATCTGCAATCACAGAGCTTTGGGTGGAAGAGGAAGAACGCGTTTCAAAGATTGTATTCTCCGGAGATCTCGGTGTGATGAATCGTCCGATTCTCAGAAATCCTACAAAAATAAAAAAAGCAGATTACGTTATTATGGAAGCGACTTACGGAAATCGCATTCATGAGAAAAATGCGACAAGTATTGACCGACTAATTGAAATTGTCTTAAAGACGGCGAAACGAGGCGGAAATGTTGTGATTCCTTCCTTTGCAGTCGGAAGAACACAAGAACTGATTTATGAATTCAACCGTTTTTATGAAACGCATACAAAGGATAAAGAGGCGCTGGACAAGCTGACGGTTTATGTAGACAGCCCGATGGCAACGACGGCAACCGAAGTGTTTCGGAAAAATGCACAGGTATTCGATGAAGAAACAAAAGCTTATATTTTAAAAGGAAATAACCCGCTTGATTTCAAAAATCTAGTTTTTACAAGAAGCAGTGACGAATCCAGAGCGATTAATTTTGATCATCAACCAAAAGTTATTATTTCTGCAAGCGGAATGTGTGAAGCAGGAAGGATTCGGCATCATTTAAAGCACAACTTATGGGACTCTCGAAACAGCATTGTATTTGTAGGCTATCAGGCAGAGGGAACGCTTGGAAGATACTTGGTTGAAGGGGAAAAAGATGTGACGCTGTTTGGAGAAAAAATTCATGTAAATGCTGAGATTCACAATTTAGAAGGCTTTTCAGGACACGCTGACAGAGAGGGTCTTTTAGAATGGCTTCACGGATTTCAAAAAGCACCGCATGATATCTTTTTAGTGCATGGCGAGCAGGAATCCAAGCATGACTTTGCAGAGGCAGTAAAAAAGGAGATGGGGTATGAGTGCACGGTAATCGATAGCGTTTCTGAATACCAGTTGGATCGTGTCACTACACTCACCTCTCAGGATATTCCTGCGGAGAGAGTTGATAAGGAAGAGCTTATGAAGATGCGTGATCGGATTGCTGATGTGCATGATGACTTAGAGAATATTTTATACCGAACGAATTTGGCAGTGGGTGATTCGATTTCTCCGGAGCGCATGATTGAGATTAATAACATTATATTAGAACTGCAAAAAAGCACCTTAAATTTAGGCTCAACCGTTACGCTGGAAGAGGATCCGAAAACAATTCAGATAAAAACAGAAAAAGAATAAACTTTATTTTTCAAGTGCAATGCCCTTTTTTAAAAGGGCATTTTCTATGCGTAAAAAAGTAGCATTGTCCTTACAGCCAATGCGGTGCAGGTGAATGCCGTATGTCAAATCGCTGAGTGGTTTTCCGGTACCCTCTTGTACCTTGGCGGCGAATAAATCAGCATCATAGCGGGAATGAATAGCAAGAGCACCGGATATTTGCCCATAAATTGTATGCTCGATGGTGACATCAATCAGGCAGCCTCCGTAATCAACAACGGTATAAAGCTCCTCCAGCAATTGTGAGTCTGTATGCTTGCAAGCAATTACACCTGTATAACCAAAGGTATTTTTATTCTCTTTTTCTGAATGATAAAGATAACCACGAGGGGTAGACGTAATCTCATGGCCTAAGGCGCGTAAAATCGCAATATCACCTACAATGACCTGACGGCTCACTTTAAACTGGTTAGCCAGGGCCGTGGCACTGAGGGGTGTTTCTGATTTTTTCAAGGCTTCCAGCGCCTGTTGGCGTCTCGTCTCTGTTTGCATAGAACGCTCCTTTTCTCGATTTTTATTAATACAATGATACCATAGATTAAAAAGGCGGTCAAACAATAGCAAGATATGTGTCTTGACACATATCTTGCTATTTGATAAAATAAGACAGCTTTTGTACATAAGTTTTATTTGAATAAGGAAATGGAGCGAATAAAATGGAGCAGATAAAACAGTTTTTAAAACGCAAGGATATCGAATTTTCAGCAAAGCGTTATTTGAATGACGCCTTATCCGCAATGGCTTTGGGCTTGTTTTCCTCTCTTTTAATCGGATTGATTATAAAGACATTAGGAGAACAAAGCGCTTTGTTTTTCGGAGAAAACGAGTTATCCACATTTTTAGCGGCAACCGGAAAAACGGCAATGGAGTTTATGGGGCCGGCAATTGGAGGCGCGGTCGCCTTTGGATTAAAGGCACCCCCCTTGGTTTTATTTGGAAGCATTGTTACTGGCGGGATGGGAGCGGCATTGGGCGGACCTGCGGGTGCGTTTCTCGCAGCGGCTATTGGTGCTGAATTTGGAAAAGCCGTTTCAAAGGAGACGAAAGTAGATATTATCGTAACGCCTTTTATCACAATTTTGGCCGGTGCTGTGGCCGCTCATTTCTTTGGACCGCTTGTGGCTGCATTGATGAGCGGGCTTGGGATGATTATTATGAAGGCAACCGTAATGCGCCCGTTTTTAATGGGTATTATCGTATCTGTTATTGTAGGGTTGGTGCTGACCGCACCGATTTCCAGTGCCGCACTGTGTATTATGCTAGGATTGAGCGGACTCGCGGGAGGTGCTGCAACTGTGGGATGCTGTGCACAAATGATCGGATTTGCAGTGATCAGCTTTCGCGAAAATGGAATCGGTGGATTGTTGGCACAGGGGATTGGAACCTCTATGCTTCAAGTTCCAAATATTATAAAAAATCCATGGATTTTAGTTCCGCCCACTTTAGCGGCAGCTATATGCGGTCCAATTGCGACCAGCCGATATTTTGAGATGACAAATGTGCCTGCTGGATCAGGCATGGGAACCTCCGGATTGGTCGGGCAAATCGGAACCTTTACTTCCATGGGATTTCGCGGACAAGTATTGCTTTCGGTTCTGCTGCTACATTTTCTCTTACCGGCAGTCATTGCGTGGATTACAGATTATGGACTAAAGAAGAGCGGAAAAATTAAGCTTGGAGACTACAAATTGGATTTATAAGAGGATAAAAATAAGCGGATAAAGAATCTCTCAAATGAGGAGTATCACTTGAGAGATTTTTTATTAGATTATTTCTAGGCGGCTTCTTCACTTTTCAGTGAAGAAGCTTTGTTTTTATAAGACGTTTAGCTGCTTAGAGGGAGCGTTTCTATTTAATCTAAAAAGGCTTCTTGTTCCTTTGTGGTCAATAGTTTAGGAAGGACACCCAGTTTTCCATCGGATTGGAAAATCGGTGTTGCACCGTAAATCGCGGAGCCGCTAAAATCAGGGGTGCGGCGTTCGCCCTTCCAGTCACAGTAAAAAGTGGTAGAGCCATTCCATACTTGAAACAGGCCCGGCTCAAAATCACAAGCTTGAATGCTTTGGTATTCCGGCTTGAGGACTACTTTTCCAGCGTGATTTACAATTCCTGCGGGGTAGTAGCCGAGATCCTTGTCATCCGCGATACCGACAACAAATAAACCATTGCCTAAAGCTTCTACATATTGATAGCGGTCTTTTAGCTTTGCAGGTGGAATGTCTTTCGCATTGATCCATCCCAGCTTGACCGCGGCTTCGTTATAATTGGAATATATAAAAGGAAGTGCGATACTTCCGTCAGTGTACAGTGCACCGTATTTTCTGTCCTTGCCTGCAATGAGTATTCCATCCTGGACGTCACTGATGCTATCGTACTCACAAGGAATCACTTCTTGACCGCGGCTGTCGATTAGTCCGCATCGGCTGTTCAATGTACCGCTGTCAAGCTGCGCCATTGCATATCCTTCTGAGAAGGTTGGAGCAACAATCCAGTCATAATTCAGGGAAAAAGGGACGACGAAATTACCGCTTGTGTCAATGATTCCGTATAAACCGGTTATTTCTTGCTGTACGATACAAAGGTTATCACCAAATTCTACGTCAAAGCTATAGGTAGAGATGGCATATCTGCTTAAATCCAGTACGCATTCTCCTCGTGCGTTTAGAAATCCAGAGAAAGAGTAATCGTTGCTCACACCGGCAAACCATGGTTCGCCGTTCACTGTTCCGCCATATTTCAGCTTATTGTAGCCTGTTGCAACGACAATCCCGTTTTTATTAATTAAACCGTAATTTCGGTCATAGTCATCCCATTTAGCAATAAGAGCTGCGGTTTCATCTCCTGCGTGATAGGAGACGGGAGTAAAGTCAGTGTCATAGAAATCAATACTTTCGGCATCGAGCCAAAAGGCAGACTGTGCAATGTCTTTCCCATCGGCAGCCTTATACCCTGTTTTAGTGTGCTGCGATTCGGGAGCCGTCGGCAATGTGGTGTTTTGGCTGGTAAATGAAGTAATTGCAAAGAGTAAAAGTACAATACCTACGCCCGCGCCTACGCATAGAAAGATACGTTTTTGACGATCAGCCCAAAGCGTTTTTAATTGCACTATTGTCTTTGAAATAAGAGCGCTAAATGCATTGTTCGCAGGTTGTTCGACAATGTTTTCTGACGTGGCAGAGTCACAGTTTGCTGTTTCGGGGGTTGCGTTTGGAATGACAGAAGGTGTGGGGGATGCAGCCGGTGATTTTACTTTGCGTGTAGTTTTTAATTGGAAGAAAACGCCGAGTGCGGCTACGATGCTCCCGATCAATAGCTGTAGACCCGGAAGTGTAATACCAACCAAAGAAGCAAGCGCACTGCCTCCGAGAAGTCCCCCGGCGATACCAGTAGAAAGAATTGTCCAGATGCGTGCGAACTTAACTGCCAGAATACCGAAGAAAATTGCGCAGATTCCCGAAACGATTAGAGATGCGTTTTGGGAGCCTAAAAGTATTACAAACAGTAGGAAAGATAGTGTGAGGTTCATTAAAAAAATGCCGAGCAAATAGACTCGATAGAGTAAAATCGCACCAATTACGCCTCCCATAAGTGCCGCGAAAATATGAGGACCGATTTCCTCTATATGAAAAGCATAGGATGTCAGGACAAAGCCGATGGAAGCACCCAGAAAAAAGCCGCAGACTGCAAACCACAGCTTCATCAGCTTAAAACCAAAAAAGCAGTATAACAGCCCCACAAGAGCGATCAGCGCTGAAATGACAGAAGCAACACCGGCTGCCATCGAATCCATTGCACCTGCAGCTGTAGATAGTGAGTTAAATATACCAAATACGTTTTCCATTACATAACCTCTTTCTTTTTAGATTGAATAAATAATTGCGTTGTATTTGCCGTTTAAAGCAGATTGTTGAAGTAAAAGAGAAATTTTTATGCTGAATTGAAAAGTTAAATTCCAGTCCATTCAGCTCAAAACTGGAACTTAGTA
>CAUQTI010000032.1:0-18115 GCA_963521065.1 uncultured Anaerovorax sp.
ATAGCAGAGGATACGCCTCCTGTCAAGGACATTCTTCTATTTTTTTCATTTACTTGCTTACATGCTTCTAAAAGCCTTGTAATTCTCAACTTTCAACATTTTATCTTTTAGGAAATAATGCACCTGCTATCCTGTTCCCAGTATATCTTTTCCAAAAAATAAAACAATATACATAAATTTAAATCAAATACCGGGATATTAAACGTATTCTACTGTTTACTTTAAAATCTGGGAAAGCAAAGGGAGCAAGAATGGTACAAAAGATGTCAAAATCATCCCTGTAAATAATATCACAGGCCCAAGCTCTTCTCCTGTAAATTTTATGATTGGTGCAAACATAGTGTCCATATCTCCCGATGCACCACCCGCAATCGCACTTCCTTTACTTATTTTTATAAGAAATGGTAACGCCAATATTGTCAAACACTCCCGCAGCAGATTTACGATAAACCCATACGCACCTGCTTCCACTCCATAAAGCTGGGTCATATAGGCTCCCGTAAGGCTGTAAAAGCTCATTCCCGCTGCCGACAGAACAGATATTTTAAAAGGGAGCTTCAACAAAATGCCAGAAACAACCCCACCCATTAAACTTCCTGCTGTTATGGCCGCCGGGAGCCATAGAATTTTAATGCCTAAGCTTTTTATAAAGCAAAAAACATTTCGGTTTGCTCCCTGTCCGATTCCCACGCAGATATAAAGAACTGCTAAAAATACAGTGAAGAAAAAATCAAGGCTGATGTTCACAAGGCTTTTACGAAATAAAAAACCTGCCGTCAATCCGAACAAAATCCCTCCCGGCATCATCCACGCCAACAACGAAGTTCCCTTTTTTTCGATTTCCGTTCTTTCATTTTCCATCTGCAGCAGTTCTAATGAAGAAGCAGCTTCATTGCCTCGAGTACCCTTCTCTAATTCTTTTTCGACTAAACCCAAAGGGAGAACAGTCCGTTCACAGCAGTAGGTTAAGAATATGCTGAAAAAGATTGTGCAAAGAGAAATTACAATACAATGAAAACCAATGCTCGGAAAGTGCTTTAAAATCACGCGATCCATTCCGATACTACTTCCGATTGTTATCATCAAAAGAATAAGGCAGACAGTCGTTGCTTTCTCTGAGACTTTATAAAACAGCTCTCTTTTAATAAATGCCCCCAACAAAATCCCAATCCCTAAACAAACAAAGGGTAAAATCATTCGACACTTCACTTTCTTAATTTATAACCTTGCAATACCTTAAATTTAAACTGTTATTTTTCGCCGTACTAATTTATCCTTTATACTCTTCACGCAACATGGAATAAATGATTTGATCGAGGTAACCTCTTTGGCTTTTATAATTTTGGCGCAACCTGCCGTCACAATGCATCCCAAGTCCTTCATATAATTTTATTCCAATTAAGTTGTCGGGGTATACGTCTAACCAAAAACGATTCATGTCACATCCAAGAAAGGCATACTTCAACAATCCCAGCATGGCTTCTTTCCCATATCCCTTTTGCTTCTTCGCAATCGCAATGCGCCGCAGCTCCCATTTCTTTGAAGTGTAGTCTAAGCGGTTCAGTGCATAGCCTATAATTTCTTTTTCTTCCTTTTCTTCAAATACCACCAACTCATGATTCGGATCATGGATTTCATTTCTGTGCTCTTCCTGCGTTCCAACCCACAAATAATCTCTATTTTCGGTGTCACTTTCGAAGTCTATAATTGTTTTAATGTCTTCCTCTCTCGCTTTTAAAATTCGCAGCCGCTCGGTCTCAAAGAGCAGACTCCTTTCTCTTGACGGACTGCAAAATCCTTCCTTGGCTAAATTCGTCAGTGCATCGCCACAAAGTCGATAAATTCGGATATCCGGAACCTGGAGGGCCCCCCAGTTTTTATAATGTGCTGCCGCATCAGAATTCCAGTCGTGAACCCACCACTCTAATCGCTCCATTTCATTGTTTTTAGTCAAGTGTGCCAGCTGCGCCAGCATTTTCTTTCCACATCCCCGGCCTCTCGAATTCGGTTCCACATAAAGATCTACCAGCATAATTCCCGCTTTCCCTAAGAACGTAGAAAAGCTTCGATGAAATAGCGCAAAACCGACTGGTTCTTGACTAATCTCTGCAATGAATGCCTCGGCCCCCTGTTTTTCGAACATTTCTTTTTTTAGTACTTCTTCATCTACACAGACTTGATTCAGTTCATTCTCGTAATCCGCAAGCTCTTTTATGTATCTAATAATCAATTTCACATCATCTTTTCCTGCCGAACGAATCTTTATATTGTCTTTGTCCACAAGCGTACACTCCCTTTCGTATTTACTTGCTCCTCATTATAAAGACTTCTTATGAAAGAACAAGTAGACTGCCCCGAAAGGACACTTTATGGAATGAAATGGCATTGTTTTTTTAAAGAAGCATAGAAGGTCTCACTCACATAACAAACCTCTTTTGTTTCATCAAATTGAAACTCCCAAAGTCTTCTCCCTATTTTTTTGCAAGCTTTTACCTGTTTTATATTTACAGCAAAACAGCGATGGCAGCGCTTTATATATGGTACATTGAGGCGTTCTAAAATATTTGTAAGAGCTTCTCTTTTACAACGAAGGCTTCCATGTGCAGTATAAACAATGCAGTTTTTACTTCTAATCTCTAAAAACAAAATAGAGTCTGCCTCCAGAAAGGTTTCTCCCTGTACATGATTTATGTAAATCAGCCGCGATTCTTGCAGGCGAATCTTTCTTTCTACTAAATTCTCAAGAAACTGACTCAGCGCCTGCATCGATTTTCTCTCCAACAAGGGATTAATCAAAAAACTATTTGTCTCATTGTGAGAAATGTGTGCTAACCCTTGAAATGGCCGATCTGTAATAAAGACAATCGGCACTTGTTTATGCTTTAATTGCTTTCTCACCTGTTCTGCTAAGTGAAATCCGGTTTCTTCTTTTTGCACTGACGCAAGAAAAATCAAATCAAAAGCCCGTTCTTCCTGATAGATCAACCGCAGACATTCCTCTGCAGATGAGGTTCTCAAAAGTTCTATCCCGCCCGGCAGGCTTAAAATAATAATTTCAGAAAGTATTGCACAGCGGCTACGATTACTGTCGACAATCAATATTGAGAACATCCTTTCCTCCCCACGCAATCAAAATGAAAAACTGATCCAATAAATACATCCCGGCAAAATTCCTTAATTTTGCTTCTGATTTTGTATTTATTTATATCATACGTGCAAATCGCTGCTCCGATTTGCTTCACACCGATTCAATAAATACATCCGGCAAAATTCCTTAATTTTGCTTCTGATTTTGTATTTATTATATCTCATATTTAAGTATAGGGTACAAAATTGTGCGCAAAATAATCGATAATTGTATTTTTCAGCTTTCTGTAAATAAAACGAAATTGGTAGGTGCAAAATGATTATTATATTAATAAGAACTTTTATACTATATTTGGTCGTTCTCTTTGTTCTTCGTGTCATGGGAAAAGGCGAGCTTTCAAAAATGGATCCTTTCCAAATGGTAATTCTTTTTATGATTGCGGAATTGGCCTCACTTCCGATTGAATCTCCTGACGTTTCCCTCCTTAATGGTGTTACCGCATTACTTTCCCTATTATTTCTTCAAGTGCTAATTTCCATACTGTCTTTAAAGAGTGAACGGTTTAAAAAAATAATAAACGGTACTCCGTCTATTCTAATCGACCGTGGAACGCTTGACTTAAGAGAAATGAAACGTCTTCGAATTAGTATTGATGATTTGGTGCAGCAGCTACGTCTAAAAAACTATCCGTCTATTTCTGATTTAGATTATGCCATTTTAGAAGTAAACGGTGATTTAAGTGTAATTCCCTCACCTGATAAACGAGCCGTAACCCCATCTGACTTGTCCATGAACATGCAAGATGAGACACTCCCTATGGTCCTCATTTCAGATGGTATTTTATATAAACAAAATCTTTCCCGCTTAAATATTTCCGAAAATCAGCTAAAGAGTCAGCTTCTCACCCAACAAATTACGCAATATGAAGAGGTTTTTCTCTGCTACGCAGATGAAAAGAAAACGCTTCACATTTATGGGCATAATGATCCTAAAAATCCACAAAAACACATTTTGAAAGAAGGAGGGCAATAAAAAATGCGTTCTTTTATTATATCTCTCGTTGCCATTCTTCTAACCATTGGCAGTTGGATTGGTTTTATGTTTTATTGTGAAAACAGTATTGATGAATTATCAAATCATCTTGAACAGCAGGTTATATTAGAAATTGAAAAAGGAAACTGGGAAGGCGCAGAAAAGAAATTAGAGACATTCACAACACAATGGCATAGACACAGAAAAGTTTATTCCTTTTTTTTAGACAGTAACACTCTACTCGAGACCGATTTTTCCATCGGCCGAGCAGAAGCTTATATTAAGTCACGAGACAACTCGCTGGCGCTGGGGGAGTTATCCCAAATCTATGAGCAATTAGAGGCTCTTTATTCGAATGAAAAAATCACGCTTGAAAATATTATGTAAGCATAGTATGCTAAAAAGCAGTAGAGTAAATATTGTGCGTTAAGTGTCATAAGATGGGATGTTGCTTATGAACGAAAAGTGAAGACTTGCGGTGCAATATTGCGTCCACTACTGCATTAGAGAAATGAATAAAGGAATCGTAAGAAATCCTTTCCTCTTTAGTGTAGTGTTTTGCTATAGCTATTTAGAATAGAAAGGATTTTTTTGTATGAAAAAAAATTTGACGACAAAGAATTTATTGCTAATCACACTTTTCGCAACCATCAGCATTATATTAACACGTTTTTTAGCTTTTTATCTCCCTTTTTTAGGGTTTAATTCAGTTCGAATCAGTTTAGGTAACATCCCCCTCATCCTCTCAGGCTTTCTCTTAGGGCCTTTTTGCGGCGCAATTACCGGAGTCCTCGCAGATCTTCTCGGTGCAACTCTATTTCCATCAGGAGCTTATTTCCCAGGATTCACTTTGAGTGCATGCCTTACCGGGCTGTTAGCGGGTTTGCTGAAGCCGCTGATCGGCGGAAAAATGAGGTGGATCAACATCCTATGCATTACCCTCCTTACAGAAGCCGTCTGCTCAATCGGTCTTACTACTTTATGGCTTTCCATCGTGTATGGAACAAGCTATTTTGCCTTGCTTCTCCCACGAATTCTCGTAACCATTGTCATGGTATTTGTGTATTCGTCCTTCACCTCTGTTCTATACCAACGCTTAAAAAAACAGATGAGCGAATAATGCCCTTACATTAAAGCGGAATTGCAGTCAGTAAAATCCACAGTAGAATCCCAGGTACGCCTAGCACGCCCACAATCGCTGCGGAAATAAAATTCAACGCTAAATGAAATCCAAAATATCCACCAACCCAGTTAATCACTAAGATGCTAATTCCACCGAAAATGCTGTTTATAATCAGCCTTACGACTAATTTAATCGGCACTAAAAACATATACCCTAAAACATAGAGCAAAAGAATGCCTACGGCGTAGGCCAATAAAATTCCGATTTCTGCTTGCATATCCATAAAATCACTCCCTTCCGTATAATTTATGATTATGAGCATAAAATAGAATGAGAAAGCGGAAAGGGGCATGAAAGTAATGTGGAAAAATTTTATCAACCTTCCCCAGCCAGTTACCGAGGAAAGTAAATTAATCAGCTCAATTGGCAAAGCGCAGCGCGAATGGCGTGATGCTGAATCCCGTTTCAACGAAGCCGTTGAGACTGATCTCATTGATCAGGCTATTTATGATATGCTCGCAGCGAAAACAAAATACAGCTATCTTATGAAGCTAGCAAAAGAAAAAGGACTCCACTGTTAGGAGTCTTTTTTTCTCCAAAATGCAAGCATTTTATTTCAACAAAGAATCACTTTCATGTTTTTCCTTCATGATAGAAACCGAAGCACTGGCTCCGATCCGATCCGCCCCTGCTTCAATCAACTCCATTGTCTTTTCTAAGGTCCGGATTCCTCCGGATGCCTTCACCTGCATGGTGTCACCAACTTCCTTTTTCATGAGCGCAACATGGTGTACGCTTGCACCGTCTGCGGAAAATCCGGTTGATGTTTTCACAAAAGCAGCTCCTGCCTCTCGTGCAAGACGGCATGCAGTGATGACTTCTTTATCACTTAAAAGACAGGTTTCTAAAATCACCTTCACAGTGGCGTTATAGGTACTGGCTGCCACAACTACCTTTTGAATTTCTTCTTTTACAAAATCTATCTTCCCATCTTTTAATGCGCCGACAGCAATCACCATATCAATCTCTTCGGCCCCCTGCAAGCAAGCCCACTCGGTCTCAAATATCTTCGGCTCTGTTCCGCAGGCTCCTAAAGGAAATCCTATCACACAAGCAAGCTTTACAGTACTTCCTTTTAAATGCTTTTTTGCCAAAGCAGCATAGCATGCATTGACACAAATCGCATAAAACGAGTACTGCTTTGCCTCCTCGCAAAGTTTTATTATATCATCCTCTGTCGCATCTGCTTTTAAAACCGTATGATCGAAATATTCGTTGAAATCCTTCATCCATGCGTCCTCCCCACCCTATCATTCAAATTATAAATACATTTCTCTTTTTTAAATCATAGAAGAAAAAGAAGCATCACTTTGCATTTTCTCTTGCTATGCGCCGTAATACTTCTTTTTATCAAACGAACATTATTTTAAAATCTCACCAAAGGAATTATTCCCCAGTCCAGCTGCATTTCCTTCGTCTGTGTCTAAATGAATTTCACATTCATGCCCATCTCCGGAGCGAACCAGTACTTCGTCAAAAATCAAAGCACGATCTCCTTCTACCTTAATCTTTATAATGTCCTTGTCCTTTACGCCTGCTTCCTGTGCCTGTGCAGGAGAAAGATGGATGTGACGCAATGCCACGATGACACCGTGATCTAACTCAATCTCTCCAGCCGGGCCTACCAGTTTTACTCCAGGTGTGCCTTCCAACTTTCCAGATTCGCGAACCGGTGCGGAAACCCCAATTGTTCTTGCATCTGTCATCGCAAGCTCAACCTGTGTTTCCGGGCGAACCGGTCCTAATATACGAATGCCTTTTAATGTATTCTTCGGCCCTACAATATCAACCTTTTCTTCACAAGCAAACTGCCCCGGCTGCTTTAAGTCCTTCGTCGGATGCAGCTCATGGCCTTTTCCAAACAGCGCCTCAAGATCTGCCTGACATAGATGCAGATGCTTATTTGATAACCCAATTGGTGCTTTGTAACTCATTTTTCTACTCTCCTTTTTTTATGTACATAAAATTCTATTATTAAAAGGCTCAAAACTGAGTCTCATAAACGGTTTATTTCTCTATCAGACACGTAATATACGGCAGGTTACGATACTTTTGATTGTAGTCTAGACCATACCCAACAATGAATTGATCTTCGACCTCAAAACCGGTATAATCTGCACTGACGTCCGCGGTCCTTCTTGCCGGTTTATCAAGCAGAGTACAAATTTTCAAGCTCTTTGGCCCTCTCCCTAACAGATAATCTTTCAAATATTTTAACGTCAATCCGGAATCTACAATGTCTTCTATAATTAATACATTCTTACCCTCAATTGCTGTATCTAAATCCTTCAAAATACGCACAACGCCAGAGCTTTTTGTTGAAGCACCATAACTGGAAACAGACATAAAATCAATTTGAACCTCCAAATCAATTTCACGAATTAAGTCTGTCATGAACAATACTGCACCCCTTAGTATGCAAACGGCTAAAATAGATTCACCCTTATAATCCTGTGTAATCTGCCTGCCAAGTTCTTCGGTTCTCTTTTTCAATTGTTCCTTACTGATTAGAGTCTCACCAAATACATATTGTTTTTCTTCCACAATCGTCTCTCCTTATTTTCTGCAATTATTTCTCATTGCAGTCTTCTTTCGCTTCCTCGCATGTGTCTTTTTCTTCTTCACACACTTCAAAGTTTACATCATTTATTACATTTTTTCCACGGTATTTTTTGGTGGTTGGTTTTACATTATCGTCCCCTACCCAATATTTATTCAGCTCTTCCCTTAGATGATTTAAGATAAACAGCCACAAAATAAAGTCATCCAAGAACCCTAAAATCGGGATAATCGGGGGAATTAAATCAATGGGCAGGAGCAAGTATATGACACCCGCCACAATCAGAGCTTTTTTTCTTTTGGGTACAGATTTATCTTTCATCATGCATATAATTGTTTTAATGCGTTTGACAATAAAACTAAAGCTGAGAAATTGCATGGTTTAGCCCTCCAGCAGCAAATCAAAAACCTCCAAAAGTTCTGCACTCCCGGTCTTCTTAAGGGAAGAGATTGGGAGTACTAAATCTTCCTGAGATAATTTCAAAGCCTTCCGAATCACAGATATATTCTTGGCTTGCTCGTTTCTTGAAATCTTATCTGCCTTTGTCGCCACTACAATTCCATCCAGGTCATAATAGCGCAGCCATTCATACATCTGCACATCCTGCACAGACGGCTCATGCCGAATGTCAACAAGTTGAATTACCTTTAATAAATTCTGACGGTTGGATAAGTAGCGCTCTATCATATCTCCCCATCCCGCAGAAAGAGATTTTGATACTTTCGCATAGCCGTATCCAGGAAGGTCGACAATGCGAAAGTCATCATTAATTTCATAAAAATTTATCGTTCTCGTTTTTCCCGGGTTCCCACTGACGCGAGCAAAGTTTCTTCGATTCAGCAGCATATTAATAAGTGAAGACTTCCCCACATTGGAACGTCCTGCAAAGGCAATCTCTTTTTTTTCATCCTGTGGATATTGAGCTTCTTTCACTGCCACTGCCAATAAGTCTGCTTTTTTTATAATCATAACTTTCCTCCGTCAAGCCCATCTATTGTTTTACGAGAGCCTCTTCTAATGCATCCTCTACCGTATCCAGCAAAACAAACGTCAAGTCTTTGCGTACAATAGATGGAATTTCCTCAATATCTTTTTCATTTCCTCTCGGAAGAAGCACCTTTTTAATCCCTGCACGATGCGCAGCCATGACCTTCTCCCTGATTCCGCCCACCGGAAGCACTTTCCCTCTGAGCGTGATTTCTCCGGTCATCGAAACCTCTTTGCAAATCGGCGTATTGGTTAATGCTGAAATAACAGAGGTGCACATAGTCACTCCTGCAGAAGGACCGTCTTTCGGCGTTGCTCCCTCCGGAATATGGATGTGCAAATCTTTCTCTTTATAAAAATCTTCCTGAATACTAAACTGTTTGCAATGGGATCGAATGTAGCTAATGCCTGCTTTTGCAGACTCTTGCATGACCTCTCCAAGTTGGCCTGTCAGGACAAGTTTACCAGTTCCCGGTACCACTGTGGTTTCGATAAACAGGGTATCCCCACCTACAATGGTCCATGCCATTCCGGTGGCTACGCCAATCTCGTCATTGTCTTTAATTCTGTCATAATGGTATCTTTTTTTCCCCAAGTAATTTTCTATGTTTCTTGGTGTCACTCTTTTTTTCTTATCTTTTCCTTCTACGACCTGACGAGCGGCTTTTCTGCACAGGTTCGCCAACTCACGTTCCAAATTTCTAACTCCCGATTCTCTGGTGTAATCATTAATCAGAGAGCGTATTCCTTCTTCAGAAACGGAAATATCCTTTTCCTTTAGTCCATGTTCCTTTTTCTGCTTCGGCAATAGATATTTCTGTGCAATCCTAACTTTTTCTTCTTCTGTATATCCGGAAACCGAGATCACTTCCATACGGTCAAGCAATGGACGCGGTATCGTTTCTATAGAATTTGCAGTGGTAATAAACATAACTTTTGACAAATCAAACGGCAGCTCAAGATAATGGTCCATAAATTCTTTATTCTGCTCCGGATCTAACACTTCCAAAAGGGCTGATGCCGGATCTCCGCGGAAATCAGATCCAATCTTGTCCACTTCATCGAAAAGAAAAATCGGGTTACTGCTTCCCGCATCTTTCATCGCAGAAAGAATTCGTCCCGGTATCGCTCCGATGTAGGTTCTTCGATGGCCGCGAATCTCCGCTTCATCGCGAACGCCGCCAAGTGACATTCGTACAAAATTACGGTTTACCGCACGAGCAATAGACCTTGCAATGGAAGTCTTTCCTACTCCCGGAGGACCAACCAAGCATAAAATAGGCCCCTTGATACTACCTGCAAGCTTCATAACCGCGAGATATTCCAAAACGCGTTCTTTTACCTTATCCAATCCATAGTGATCTTGATCTAAAATTTTCTTTGCTTCTTTCAGGTCGATATTGTCCTTCGTCACCTTATTCCATGGCAACGCCAATACCCATTCAATATACGTGCGGATGACTCCGCCCTCCGCAGAAGACGGCTGTATTTTATTTAATCGCTTTATTTCTTTTTCAATTTTTTCATGCTGCTTTGCAGGCAATTTCAGTTTTTTCAACTGTTTCAGCCATCTTTGGATTTCATCCTCGATCTCTTCGTCTTGTCCTAATTCTTCTTGAATCACACGAATCTGTTCTCGCAGATAGTACTCTTTCTGCGTCTTATTCATCTGATTTTTTACTTTGCTGCTAATATCGTTCTCAATATGCAGAATCTCAATCTCGCGGCTCAGCATTGCCCCTAAAATTTCCAATCTTTCTTCCACATCAAATGCATCCAGTATCGCTTGCTTTTCTTCTGTTTTTACATCTAAATTTGATGTAATAATATCCGCAAGACGCCCCGGTTGATCTTCAGAAGCAACCGAAGATAGAATATCAACGCCTCCTTTTGGTGTAAAGCTGAGATATTCCTCAAATTCACTCAATACCGTACGCATCAATGCAACGATACGGGGAGTCAATACTTCATAACGCTCTTCGTAAATTTTATGAACCTCACACTTAAAATAAGGAACCTCTTTCAGCAAGCTGCTCATTTCTCCGCGGCATACACCTTCAACCAAAACCCGGATATTGTCTCCCGGAAGTTTTAGCATTTGCTTGATTTTCGCCACAGTTCCCACATGATAGAAATCCTTTTTTGTCGGCAGGTCGGTTTCCGCGTCTTTTTGTGCCGTCAAAAATATCATCTGATTGACCAGCATAGCCTTTTCCAATGCCGCAATTGATTTTTCTCTGCCAATATCAAAGTGAAGCACCATATTAGGAAATACAGTCAATCCTCGCAACGGAATCAATGGCATAATATGAGAATCATGTTCCTCGTTTGCGTTATCTATTTCATCTTGTTTTTCACTGTCAATATTAATATCTGAATCTATATTCGCATTCATTTCAACAGGTTCTTGCTCTTCTAAGGCAGCTTTTTTCTTTTTCTCTACCATAACATCTCCCTCCTTCTAAAAAATAGATGCGCAAAGCAACAAAACAGGCGGCAGGGCCGTCTGTTTATGATGCGGATTCTTCCTTTTCACTGCCTTCAGCACTTTGAGTTCCCTCTAAAAGCACCAACGCCGGCTCTGTGTTACTATCAATTGTGCTTTTTGTTATAATGCATTTACGTATATCATCCCGCGACGGAATCTCATACATAATATCAGTCATAACCTGTTCTAATATGCTTCGCAGTCCGCGTGCTCCGGTCTTTCGTTCGATTGCTTTTTCTGCAACACGCTTGATTGCATCTTCTTCAATTTCCAATTCAACATCATCCAGTTCAAAAAGCTTTTTATACTGTTTTAATATTGCATTCTTTGGCTCTTTAATAATTCTTACCAGAGCGTCTGTGGTAAGCTCCTCTAACGTAACCATAACAGGAAGCCGTCCGATAAACTCTGGAATCAAACCAAATTTCAGCAAATCCTCTGGCTGAACTTTCTGCAAAAGCTCAGAAGAATCGACTTTCGTCTGCGTTAGCTGTGAATTGAATCCAATCGTCTTTTCACCAATTCTTCTTTGAATAATTTTATCCAATCCATCAAAGGCACCACCGCAAATGAACAATACATTTGTCGTATCAAATTGAATGAAGTCTTGGTGTGGATGCTTTCTTCCTCCTTGCGGCGGAACACTCGCAACCGTTCCTTCTAAAATCTTCAAGAGTGCCTGCTGGACACCTTCCCCACTCACATCACGAGTAATGGAAGGGTTCTCAGATTTTCTCGCAATCTTGTCAATCTCATCTACATAGATAATCCCTTTTTGGGCTTTTTCAACATCATAATCCGCAGCCTGTATCAGCTTTAAAAGGATGTTTTCCACATCTTCGCCAACATATCCCGCTTCTGTAAGTGCCGTAGCATCTGCAATCGCAAATGGCACGTTCAATATCTTTGCCAACGTCTGTGCAAGCAAAGTCTTTCCAGATCCGGTCGGTCCAATCATTACAATATTGCTCTTTTGCAACTCAACCTCGTCACTCTTCTGCTTCTTCAAGCTGTTAATCCGTTTGTAATGGTTATACACAGCTACCGCAAGAGTCTTTTTAGCTCCATCCTGGTCGATTACATAATCCGATAAAATTTTGGCAATCTCTTTGGGTCTTGGCAAAGAACCGCCTTCAAGCTGTCCTTTTCCATGTTCTTCGACCGAAGAAAACTCTTCATTTATAATATCCTGGCACAGCTCAATGCATTCATCACAAATGTATACATTGGGCCCCGCTACCAGTCTGCGAACCTGATCTTGAGGTTTTCCGCAGAACGAGCAGCGAAGCTGCTTGCTTTCATCATACTTGCTCATAAATCCTCCCCTCATTTCCTAGTGGCAATCACCTTGTCAATAATCCCATACTTTAAGGCAGTCTCTGCATCCATGAAGTTATCACGATCTGTATCGCGTTCAATGGTTGCCAAATCCTGACCTGTATTTTGGCTTAGAATGCGATTCAGCTTTTCTTTTGTTTTAATAATCCATTCAGCATGAATTCTTAAATCTTCTGCCTGCCCTTTCATTCCACCCAAAGGCTGATGAATCATAACCTCAGCATTCGGCAGCGCAAATCTTTTCCCCTTTGTCCCTGAGGATAACAGAAATGCCCCCATGCTTGCCGCCATGCCTATACATATCGTTGAAACGTCAGGCTTAATGTACTGCATCGTATCATAAATTGCCATCCCTGCGGTAATTGATCCTCCTGGGCTATTAATATAGAAGCTAATATCCTTTTCAGCATCCTCAGACTCTAAAAACAAAAGCTGAGCGACCACAAGGCTTGCCGTGGTATCATTGACTTCTTCGCCCAGAAATATAATTCTGTCTTTTAATAATCTCGAATAAATATCATAGGAGCGTTCGCCTCTGCTGCTTTGTTCCACTACCATAGGAATTAAACTCATGTTTTTTTACCCCTCTCTTTTTGGTATATATTATTTATTACTCAATTATCGCATTTTCAAACATAAATTGAATGGCTTTTCTCATTTTTATATCCTGACGCAGGTATCCCATGTTTTCTACATGCATCATCTCCTGCAGCTTAGCAAGCTCCATTTTGTACATATCTGCCATTGCCTGCAGCTCTTCTTCCATCTCTTCTTTTGAAACTTCGATTTTTTCTGCATCCGCAACCGCTTCCACTACAAGACGGCTCTTCACTTTTTTCTGTGCATCTGCACGCAGGTCTTCTCTCAAATCTTTTAATTCTTTATTTAAATACTGGCAATACATCTGCAGATTCAGTCCCTGCTGTGCCAACTGCTGCTCAAATTCACGAAGCATCTCTTCTAACTGGTCTTCCACCATGCTGTCTGGAATGTCGATTTCGTTTGCAGCATATACTTTTTCCATCACTGCGTTCTTTGTCTCATATTCCACTGCTTCTTTTGCAGTTTTTTCCAGCTTTTCTTCCAAATCCTTTTTCAATTCGTCCAACGTGTCAAATTCACTTACGTCTTTTGCAAATTCGTCATCGAGAACCGGCAGTTCCTGTTCCTTGATTTCATGAACCTTGCACTTGAAAACTGCTTCTTTTCCAGCCAAATTTTCTGCATGATACTCTTCTGGGAAGGTCACCTTTACGTCTTTTTCTTCTCCTACCTTTGCCCCAATCAACTGTTCCTCAAATCCAGGAATAAAGGTATTGGAACCTAAAGTCAACGGCTGTCTTTCTGCGGTGCCGCCCTCAAACTGTTCTTCACCTACAAAGCCAGAGTAATCGATTAATACGGTATCGCCGTCTTTTGCTTCTCTGTCGACAATTACCATTCTTGCATTTCTCTTTTGCAAAGCTTCTAATTCTTTATTTACATCGTCCTCAGTAACAGGATGTTCAATCTTCTCTACTTTTACACCCTTATAATCTTTAATTTCAAATTCAGGCATGCAGGTTACTGTGATGGTAACGGTGAAGTCCTTGCCCTTCTCAATCTTTTCCTCTCCAAAATCAGCAGACGGACGGTCCACAGGGTTTAAAGACAACTCTTCCAATGCCTGCGGGTAGCCTGCGGAAAACATTTCATTGATTGCATCTTCAAAGAAAACATCTTCTCCAAATTTTGCTTCAATCAACTTTCTTGGTGCTTTCCCTTTACGGAAACCATCTACTGCAAATTTGCCTTTGTTCTTTTGATACACTTCTCCCAGTGCCTTTTCGAAATCATCTGCAGAAAAGGTCATAGTAAACTTTGCATCATTTCTTTCTTTTCCTAATAAAATTGCTTTCATCTTTGTCCTCCATCTCAACGAACAAGGCAAATAAATCTGCGATTTTTTACATGCTGTCAATTTGCCTGGCTTTATTTTATTTTTTCATATGCAGCATGCATATGATACTTAAGTGTAAGCATTTTACACCCATTTTTACTTATTTTCTACGTCTAATTTACGAAAATGTATAAACTGCGCACATTATTATATCGTTTTCCTATTATAAAGTAAAGAGAATTTCATAAAAAGAGCCCTTTTGAGCCTCTTAATGCGTCTTCTTGTCCCATTTATGCTAAAAAAACGGAGAGGACTTGATTTTTCACCAAGTCCTCTTGCATTTTTTATTTGTTTTTTCTATTTTTTAAGGTTATTTTTTTCAATTCCTTCTTTTAAGAGATGCAGTCCCCTTGCATACTTGCTGCGATTTTCATGAGTCAGATTATATTTTTGCGCAAGACGCTCTCCGATTACTGTCACTTCCTGTTCTTCCCCTGAAAAGAGCTCAATTTCCAGTTCACAAATTGGCAAGGTTCCGAAATCAGTTACAATCTCCCCTTCATCAATGGCCACTTCGCATATCGATTTTCCGGTATCGATGCGCATACGCTTGCGTATGAAACAGGTTTCCATCAGGCTGTGCAATTGCTTGTCGCCCAAAAGCTCCAAAACGGCTTTCCCCTGTTCGCTTTCTTTAAACACGTCCGGCGAGGGCATAATGAGACACGCCTCATCATTCATCGGAACGTTAATTTCTTCTCTGCTATGAAGCCCATCCTCGCAATTTCCGTTCCATTTAAGGGAAGCTACTACACGATTGCCTTCCATTCGTACACGGAATGCAATGTCGTTCTCAGACAGTACATAATCATCGGAATCAAAGTAGGCTGCCTTCATTAAAATAGTTTCTCTTGATTCTATGTCTGCTATACTTAAAAGATCCTCGTCATCCCAAATATTTTCGGCACATTCTTTATCCCCTATGCCATATTTCATTTCTATTTCCATCTTAAGACCTTTTCCTTTTTTCAGTTTTCATAGTAAAAAAAGTAGCATCAACTGAAGCAAAGCTCCTTAGCATCGAATATTGCCCACTCGGCAGCAGCGATACTAAAAGTTCTTTGTGATTCCGTCAATCTTGCTTTTTTCTACAGTTCCTGCATGGTAAGAAATTTCTCCTATGGAGAAGAAGTCTATTTGATAGTATCATTTTTTTCTCAGGATTACAACTGAAAGTTATTCTGCGCCCCTTTTCTGCGAACAAATAGGACAAGAACTGACCGTCTCGCTGCGTTGATATACAAACATCCGGAGTGTGGAAATTTCTTCTATTTTAAATGGTTTGATACGTTCATCACTCTCCCCACTCTTCACCGTACATCAAATTATGCACTTCCTCTTGAACCTCAAAGGCAATCTGATTGAAATGTGGATTGTCGCTGTCTGTCTCTTTCATGGCCTGCACCGGAGGGTTGATAATGTTCTCATTTAATACATTGTAGACCTCAAGTCGTGAACAAGCCGAGAGCGGTGCAAGGTCCAAGGTCCCCCTGTTTCTGCCCATGAGGTGAATCGCTCTTAAAGACTTTAGGCTTCCAAGCGGCCGCAGATCCAGCTGTTCCATATTTTCTGCATAAATATTCAAAAATTCTAACTTTGGCATCTGCTTTAAAAACTGGAGCGACGGCACGGTGCCTCCATTCATCCACAAAACACGCAGCTCCGGCAGCTCTTTCGTCAAAACCAGTTCACCCGCTGCTCCCGGTGTTCTTCCGCCAGCATTCGCAAAAAGTGATAAAGACAGCAGCTGAGGTAGGTCATCCGCCTTAAGTCGCAAGGAGCCCTGCGATTCCAAAAAAAGCTCCTGAATACCTCTGTGCTGTTCAATCGGTGATAAATCGGCATCTTCCGCTACCATCGCCTGAAAGGACTTTAATTTTGGCAGTGAATCGAGAAAATGTAAATCTTTCACTGCTATTTGCCGTCGACTTCTTCCCAAAAGATTCAAGCTAATTAAGTTTTTGTTTTCTCCCAGTGTGTTGAGCAAACTCAAATTCTGTGCATCGTAGTAGATGAACGTAAGATTCGGCAGTTTTTTTAAATCCGAAAGGCTGTCTGGCGCAATGGTTCCAGCTCGAGGCTTATCTCCGGTATGACCGTTTTCCCAGTCATCGATATCCATTCCATTATCCAAAATATAAACACTGTGAATCTCCTCTACATCCGATGGATAGAGCTTCCCTTCCGGCTTATCTGCCAAAATGCGTATATTCTGTTCCATTGCCGGGTCGGAAAAAACAATCGGTGCCGGTAATTGGCTCACGGCCACCGCTCCGCCCACTACAGTTACAGCGGTCACTCCTGCAACCACCTTCGCTTTCAGTGTGGCGAGAATTCCTGTCTTTGCACTTCCCGCAGTGCCGCCTGCTGCCGCAGCAGAAACCGCAGCACCCGTTCCGCCAAAAGCAGCTGCTGTAAGTCCTGCCGTAATCGCCTCGAAATCCTTCGCCAAAACCAAACCAAGAGGAATGAATACATGCAGGCGAATGTCATCTCGCTCTTCCATTTCCAACACCTGTTCCTTGATTTTCTGCCGCGCATAATTCAAGCGGCTCTTTACCGTACCTTCGGAACATCCCAGCGATTCTGCAATCTGCTTCACGCTCATTTCTGAGTAATAAAACAGCATGACACATTCCTGCTGCGCATCAGGAAGACTTTCAATAAACTCCAATAGGATTCGCCGTTTTTCTGCGCTTTGTAATACCGATTCCGGCAGAAGGTTCTCATGCAGGTCAGGGGTATGCTCTTCAAAATCCTCAGGAAGCTCCTCCGTTTGTTTTGTTCGTGAAAGTTTATTTCGGCACTTGTTCGCTGCAATCTGGAATATCCAGCCTTCAAATGCATTATCATTTTTTAAATTCGGCAATGCTCCAAATGCAGAAAGGAATGTTTCCTGCGTCACATCTTCGGCATCCTGCGAATTTTTTACCAAGCGCAAAATCAAGTAATAGACTCTCTTATACATCACTTCATACAGCACACTCTGTGCTTTTTCATCACCTGTTTTTGCTTCTCGTACAGCTTCTAGCAATTCCATCCGGCACCCTCCATTTCTATTTTATAAGCTTACCAAATATACCCAATTTCGACAAGAAAAAATATTTTTATAAAAAATAAAACCAAGAGAGAAACCATTGTGTCTTACTTTTTGTGAGCGGACCACTCACAAGCTGTCGAGTCGGACGCAGAGCGCGGTCTTTCTTTCGATTCTTCTATTTCGCGAATAGAGTTTCAAAAAATTAAATTTAGGTTCTGCGCTCCCGCCTCGCCCAGCACTTCTGACAGTGGCTTCCGCTTCTTATTCAAAGTAAAAACACGCTATCCAAAGCTCGCGGGTGCGCTTCAAAGTACGGATTTATGCGCGAGATTAAGAAATTTAACTACTATTTTATTTGACTTTAGTAACATTATTACTTTAAAATGGTAAGTATAAAAATTTCTCGCTGAATTGGAATCCGAGATTCAAGTTTGCAAATTTAACTTCCGATTCAGCATAT
>CAUQTI010000033.1:0-15132 GCA_963521065.1 uncultured Anaerovorax sp.
AAGGACCAGTCGGGCCGGTAGGACCGGTATCACCTAACCCGGCAGGACCGGTTGGACCGGTAGCTCCCAGAGCACCGGCAGGGCCGGTTGGACCAATAACACCGGCAGGACCTTGTGCGCCAGCAGGGCCAGGAACTCCTTGTACACCGGCAGGACCGGGATTTCCTTGCGGTCCAGCAGGGCCAATTGTGCCAGGATTACCCTGTGGGCCGGTTGGACCGGTTGGACCTTGCGGACCTCTCACACCTCGCGGCCCAGAGGTATAGCAAGGTGTACAGCAAAAATCGTTGCAATCTATAGAATTATTTGGGGTACATCTCTGGTCTCCAGAGTATTCATCCCAACAATTTGACATAAAAAAAACCTCCAGTAAATTTCATATATCACGCACAGTACGCAAGTGTACCGTTATATATTTTATGCATGGTATATTTAATTGGTTCGAAGGAGGTTCGTAAAATGAAATGCAGCACCACCCACGAATGGATTGTGCTGCATTTTTATCATTTTTAATTTATATTGTTTTCTGATTAAACCACACCTTGTGCCATCATAGCTTGAGCGACTTTCAAGAATCCGGCAATGTTTGCACCAGCAACGAGGTTGTAGCCGAAGCCATATTCTTTGGAAGCTGCTGCGGAAGAATCATGAATGTGTTTCATAATTCCTTCAAGCTGAGCATATACCTGCTCTGCTGTATAAGGCATTTTTAAGGAGTTTTGGCTCATTTCGATTGCGGAACAAGCTACGCCGCCTGCATTGGCTGCTTTAGAAGGGCCTACAATGATGCCGCTGTCCTGTAAGAACTTAAGCGCTTCATTTGTAGTTGGCATATTAGCGCCTTCACACACAAATTTTGCACCGCTGGCAACAATTTTCTTGGCATCTTCGATGTGAATCTCATTTTGTGTTGCGCAAGGAATGTATAAATCTGCTTTCACGCTCCACGGCTTTTCACCAGGGAAGAACTTAGCGTTAGGGAATTTGTCTGCATAAGGAGCAACAATATTCTTTCCGCTTCCTCTTAATTCAAGCATATAGTCAACTTTTTCTCCAGAAACACCGTCTTCATCAAAGATGTAGCCGTCTGGTCCGGAAATGGTAACAACTTTTGCTCCCAATTCATTTAATTTGGTTGCAGTACCCCAAGATACATTACCGAAGCCGGAAATTGCAACTGTTTTGCCAGAGATTTTTTCGCCGTTTGCTTCCAGCATATTTCTAGCAAAGAACACGATACCATATCCGGTCGCTTCTGTTCTGCCCATAAGGCCGCCGTAAGGAATTCCTTTTCCAGTCAAAACGCCTTCAAATCGATTTGCTAATCTCTTGTACTGTCCATATAAGTAGCCGATTTCTCTGGCACCTACACCGATGTCTCCTGCCGGAACGTCAGTTTCAGGGCCGATATGTCTAAACAGTTCGGTCATAAAGCTTTGACAGAATCTCATGATTTCCGCATCGGATTTTCCGTTCGGATCGAAATCAGAGCCACCCTTGCCGCCGCCAATCGGAAGACCGGTTAGTGAGTTTTTAAAAATCTGCTCAAATCCTAAGAATTTGATAATACCAGGGTATACGTTCGATGCAAAACGAAGACCGCCTTTGTAAGGTCCGATTGCACTGTTGAATTGGTATCTATAGCCTCTATTTACCTGTACTTTGCCATTGTCATCTACCCAAGTTACACGGAAGCTGATGCCTCTTTCTGGCTCAATAAGTCTTTCAACCAAGCCGGATTCAATGTATTCGGGATGCTTTTCGAGAACCGGTTCTAAGGAAGTCAATACTTCTTCCACTGTCTGGAGAAATTCAGGTTCACCTGGGTTTCTCTTTGCTGCAATATCAATGTACTTCTGAACGATACTTGCCATTTTTTCTCTCCTCTTTCTGTTTTAAAATTAAAAATGTGGATTTTCAGATTGAATTTTCTCCGCAATTTCAATTTATCACACTAAATTTTTATAGTCAATAGCAAGAATCACAAAAAATGTAAAACTATATTTTTGAAATCGTAGAATAATAATTTGTTAGAAAAGATAGGCTGAAAAATCAGCCTTTTTAAGCTTAATTTTTATTAAATAAAAATTTTTTCTATGAAATTAGCCCATTGGCTTGAAAATATCGTTATTCGCTTGAATTGGGTAAAATAAAGCGGTATACTAAATAAATTAAAGAAGCATAAAGTAGGCTCAAATGAAGAAAGGATATCTATTTTTATATGATTACAGGAAAGCAGAGAAGTTATTTGAAAAGCCTTGCGCACGATTTGGAACCAACCGTATATATTGGAAAATCAGGAATTACAGATAATATTTTACAGGAATTGGACACAGGATTTGAATGCAGAGAGCTCGTGAAAGTAAAAATTCAAGACGGGTGTGAGCGAAAGCCGCAAGAAGTAGCAAATGAAATTGCTCCCAAATTAAATGCGGAATTTGTACAAGCAATCGGCAAAAAATTTACACTGTATCGGGCGTCAAAGAATAACAAGCAGATAGAACTTCCAAGAAAATGATAAAAAGTGAGTGAGGGGAATTTTTTTTGTTCAGTTAGTTAAAGATATTAGATGATTTGGATAATAGAAAGTGAGATCGGAATTTTATGGAAGGGTATTTATCCTTAAAAGACCATGTTTATAATTATATTGCAGACGAAATTAATAAAGGCAACCTAAAGCCGGATGAAAAAATAAATGAGCAGAGAATCAGCGACTTACTTAATATAAGCCGTACCCCTGTACGAGAAGCTTTGATTCAGCTGGCAAGTGAAGGCTTTTTAGAGAACGTTCCACGAAAAGGCTTTATGATTCGGCCTTTGAGTGAGAAGGAAGCCGTTGAGATTTATATTATTTTAGGTGTCTTAGACGGACTTGCAGTCTCCTTAGCCTGTCCAAGGGTTACAGAGAAAGAAATGCGTGATATGGAGTTTTATATTGGAAGTATGGATTTGGCGATTGACTCTGGCAATTATGATATGTATTACAGGCAGCAGGAAGAGTTTCATCAGATTTATTTAGATTGCTGCGGAAATGACAGCCTAGTGAGTTTGATGCATCGGACAAAGAAAAAGTTTTTGAAAAAATCCTATATTATGAATGTAGGGGAGAATGTAAAAGAAGTTCTTCATCGCACAAATAATGAGCATCGTACCATGCTTACCATGTTTGAACAGAAACAAGCGGAAGAACTGGAACGCTATATGAAGGAAGTTCACTGGAAGCCGGATTTGGCATACATGGAAACAATTTAGTTGTTTTAAATCCCTTGTGGGAAAATCACATCGGGAGAATAAGAATTTTGAGCAAAAGTAGTTTTTCTTGATAATTCTTGAATATAGTTAGAATGTTGAAACAAAAAATGCTGACATCACCGAAATAAATTATCTATTAAAATAAAAAGTTCAAGAAACCATCAATCATTTGTTTGATGGTTTCTTGATGTAAACGGAAAATATCCACTGTCATTAGGAAGCAGGCAAAGGAATCAAGTTTTACACGATATAACGCAATGGATTTTTAAGAACAGAGGTCGATCTATGAAATTTAATGAAAAACTACAACAGCTTTTATTATGCGACCGTGAAGTAAGCATTAAAAACGGACAGGAATGAATATAGCGATTATGGTTGATGTTCTTCTCCGATTTTCGACCATAATCGCAGGGATAAAAAATTAAAATTTTTATAAAAATCGGGTAGAAAAAAGTTAAAAGAATGTTTTTTCATGTTTCTATATTGTTTCTTAAAAACATTTCTTGTAATCGCTTGCAAAAAAAACGCAGTTTAGGTATAATTTTAGAGTTAATATATCATATTTAAGAAAAGGAGTGAGAGTAAATGGAAACAGTTCCGAGTCATAAGCAAGTGTACTGTGAACTGAATAATAATGGAAACGTCCCTGCTTTCACGCTGGCTTTTTTTAGATAGGACTCTGCTCTTTCTTTTAAAATTCATCGTTTTCAGCGGGGAAAATCTCAAAGATAAGTTAAGGCATGCTTTAACCATTCGAAAGGAGAGGACCGATGGAAAACGAAAAAATGAATCAAATCATTGAAATGGTATTAATATTATTAGAAGAAAAAAAATACCTGAAGGCCCGCGAAGAAATCTTACAATTGAATGAAGTGGACATTGCGGAAGTAGTGGAAGAGGTAATTGACGAGCTTGATATTGATAAGGCCGTTGTTTTGTTCCGCTCTTTTCCCAAAAACATAGCAGCGGAGGTATTCTCTTATTTGCCTTCAGATGATCAAGTTAATATTATCGCTGCCATTACTGATAAAGAAATCCAGCATATCGTCGATGAATTGGCTTTTGATGATATGATTGACTTGCTGGAAGAGCTTCCGGCAAATGTTGTAGATAAAATTTTAGAAAATGCAACGAAAGCCGAACGAAAGCTGATTAATACATTTTTGAATTACCCAGAGACCAGTGCGGGCAGCTTGATGACGATTGACTATATCAGCCTTCGGAAGGATATGACCATTGCAGAGGCCATGGCTCATATTAAAGAAGTGGGAATGGACAGTGAAACCGTATATACCTGTTATGTAAAAGACAAAGAACGGCGACTTTTAGGTATCGTTTCACTTCGTACATTAGTTGTTGCGCAGGATACCGAGCTAGTCGAAAAATATATGCATGAAGACATGGTGTATGTAAACGCTTTGGATGACCAGGAGGACGTATCCAACATCTTTAAAAAATATGGTTATTTGGCACTTCCTGTTGTAGATAATGAGAACCGGCTTGTCGGAATTATTACCTTTGATGATATTTTAGATGTTATTGATGAAGAAACAACGGAAGACTTTGAAAGAATGGCCGGCGTCCTTGACGGAAGCGATATGGAATATCTCGATATGAGCGTTTGGCACCATATCAAAAACCGAATTCCGTGGCTCTTTGTGCTGATGTGCTCTTATGTGATTACAGGCGGCATTATCGCAAGCTTTGAAGGCGTACTTTCCAAAGTGATTTCGTTAGTTGCATATATGCCAATGCTCATGGGAACCGGTGGGAATTCGGGTTCACAATCTGCAACTCTGGTGATTCGCGGAATGGCGGTGGATGATATTCACCTTTCCGATGCGGGCAGAGTTCTTTGGAAAGAGGTAAGGATTAGCTTTTTAATTGGTATTTTACTGAGTGCCTTGAACTTTGCAAGAATTTGCTGGATTGATAAAGGCGGGGCTTTAGTGGCGTTGACAGTCAGCGGCGCAATGCTTATAATTGTAATTGCGGCGAAGAGCATTGGAAGTATGCTGCCAATGGCGGCAAAAAAAATCGGGATTGACCCGGCATTGATGGCAAGCCCGATGATTTCTTCTTTAACAGATATGGTATCCGTCGTTACTTATTTTGCGATGGCAACCTGGATATTGGGAATATAAAAAGTCTTCTTTTAAGAGAACTGAAAAGAAGCTTATCAATTAAATGAATCAAAATTCGGGAGGACTACGGTGAACGATACTGTTGAGTCCTCTTTGTTTTCTACAGCGATTGTGCCGTGATAAAGAGAAACAATCTTTTTTACGATAGCAAGGCCAATGCCGTTTCCGTCTGCTGTATGCGAGGTGTCTCCTTGATAGAACTTGTCAAACATATGCTTTTTTGTTTCTTCTCTCAAAGTAGGGCCGAAATTCCTAATCTCAAAGATAACAGAATCTTCTTCCTGCTTCAATAAAATTTGAATCTCTTTATTGAGCGGGGAGAATTTAATGGCATTATCGACGAGGTTAATCCATAGCTGGTTCAATAAATCTTCATTTCCATTGAATGTCACCTCATCTATTTCTACTTTCATATCAATATTTTTTTTCATCCATTTTTCTTCTAAGACTAAAATAGCTCTTCGAATTTGTTCGGATAAGTCAAATCTTTGGTTTTCAGTAACAATTTTAAGCTTTTCCACTTTTGAAAGATTAAGAACATTCGTGGCAAGAGAAGATAGGCGGTCGGCTTCACTGATAATGATATCAAGATATTCATCCCGTTCCTCTTGTGTCAAATCCGGGTTCTTTAGAATTTTTGCAAAGCCGCGAAGGGATACAATCGGCGTTTTAAATTCATGTGAAAAATTATTTACAAAGTCAGAACGAAGGAGCTCGGTGTTGCCCAATTCTTCGGCCATCTTATTGAAACTTTCCGCAAGAAGCTTCATTTCCTGAGGATAGCTAAATTTGATGCGTACGCTAAAATTCCCTTTTGCCATTTGTTCTGTTGCATCAATAAGACGCCGGAACGGGCGTAAGGGTCCTCTGCTTGTTATATGTGTGAGCGTAGTGCCGATGGCAACACTCAGTACCATCATTACCATGATGGGTGCATAAATAGTGGGCTGATATATTTCTGAGAGCAATCCAATCTTTAGTAAAATAAAAACCGAAATTCCCATAATAAGCATGGTCGCCATAATGATGAAAAATACAAGGAATGTCAGGAATAAAGTCATTGTTTTAGGACCGTTGATTTTTAATTTCAAACTTTCTTCACCGCCTTATAGCCTAGTCCTCGTATGGTTTGAATTTCAAACTCAGGGTACTGCTCAAAACGTTTTCGTAATCGGTTAATATGTACATTTACGGTATAATCAGTAGAGTCGGAATCAATCCCCCAGATTTCATCCATAAGCTGAACTCGAGTGAAAATCTTGTTCGGATAAGAAAGAAGCTTGTACAATAAATAAAATTCTTTTTGAGGAAGCGTCTGCCTTTCTCCTTTACGCGATACACTCAGCGCATCATAATCCAAGGTGACCTCGCCGATTGTAAGCTTGTGCTCATTTACAATTTTGGCTCTTCGCAGCAGCGCCTTGATTCTTAAAATCATTTCTTCATCGTCAATGGGCTTTGTCATGTAATCGTCAGTGCCTACGATAAACCCTCTTTTTTTGTCTGCCGGCAGCTGCTTTGCGGTTACCATGAGAATAGGGATTGTGTATTTGCTGTTTCGGAGCTGTTGCGTCAGCTCATAGCCGTCCATATTTGGCATCATGACATCAAGAACAATCAAATCAATATGCTGTACATCTAGTATTTTCAAGGCTTCGATTCCATCGCAAGCCAAGATGGGGCGAAAGCCATTTGCGGATAATACGGCTTGCATCAGCTTTCTAGTGTTTTTATCATCCTCTGCAACTAAAATATTAAACACGTTTGTACCTCCTTGCAAGATTGTCTTTATTATAACATCGTTTTATAAATCAGAGATAAACAAAAAATAATTTCTATTTCAGCAAAAAGTTTACCTTCAGTTTCTGTTGGCAATATATCCTAAATAACGTCAGTTTTTAATGTATAGATGTAGTGAATCATCGCTGGGCTTCTTTAATCTGGTGATCAAAAAGAAATAGAAAGAGGAATAGGAATGAAGAAAAGGACAAAAATCGTAATTGGAAGCGTTGTAATTGTAGCGGTACTTGCAATGTTATTATTGCCGCGTATGATGCAGAAAGAGGAATCTTATGCGGAAGTTTCTCCGCCGGAGATAGAGGTGACTTCACCGAAGAATGGAACGATTGAATTGACAACAAGTCTGATCGGAACTGTCGAGCCGGCAGAATTTGTTTCAATTTTTCCTGAAATAGGAGGAGAAGTATCGGCAGTTATGGTGAAGGCCGGAGATCGAGTGTCTGCGGGACAGGTGATATGCAGAATTGATAACGCGCAGGTTGACTCTGCGCAGATTGGCTTGGAAGGATCTGCGGTTTCTTTGGCCGATGCAAAGAAAAATTTTGAGCGGATTGAGGCATTGTATGCAGAGGGTGGCGTATCGGAGCAGAGCTATGAAGATGCAAAGAGTGCATTAAAAAGAGCACAGCTTCAATATGATTCCTCCCAACTTACTTATTCAAATCAGTCGAAATACAGTGCGGTAACCTCTCCGATTTCTGGAATTGTTGAATCTGCGGATGTAAAAGTATATGATACCGTTTCTCCGCAAACTACTTTATGCATTATTTCAGGAGGAAAAGAAAAGGTAATTTCTTTTGATGTTACAGAACGCGTGCTGGATAAGATACAAACAGGCAATCAAGTGAAAATTGAAAAAAACGGAAAAGAGTACTCTGGTACGATTACAGAGGTAAGCTCTATGGTAGATGCTGCCACTGGATTGTTTAAGATAAAAGCATCTATCAAGGGAGGAGAAACACTTGCAAGCGGTTCCTCCGCAAAGCTGTTTGTTACTTCTGATAAAGTTGAAAATGTACTTACCGTGCCGGTCGATTCCATTTATTATGATGACGGCGCACCGTTTGTGTACCTTTATAAAGATGGAAAAGCACATAAGCTTGCTGTAGAGGTTGGTATTTGTGACGAGAATAGTATGCAGATTATTTCCGGCTTAAGTACGACGGATGAGGTTATTATTTCATGGAGTTCTGAACTTTATGATAACGCAGCGGTGGTTGTGGATAAAAAAACCGCTGAAGTAGAAGAAAAGAATTAAGAAGGAGACTGAAACGACATGAATTTAACAAGATTTGTTTTACGAAGACCGCTGTCTCTGATTCTTTGTGTATTGTCGTTGGTCGTATTCGGGTTCGTTTCTGTTACAGGAACGACACTTGAATTGACACCTGAGATGGAAATGCCGGTAATGCTCGTAACGACTGTTTATGTGGGAGCAAGTCCGGATGATACGGATAAATTATTGAGTAAACCGATTGAAGAAGCGGTAGATACTCTGAACGGCATTGATTCAGTCTCTTCGTATTCAATGGAAAACAGCTCAATTGTATTGCTGACCTACGAGTACGGAACAAATATGGATTCGGCATACATTGATTTGAAAAAGAAGATGGATGGAGTCGTCTCTGATTTGCCTGAGGATGCAGAAACCCCAAATATCATGGAAATTGATATCAATGATACAGCGTCAGTTACACTTTCCATTAAAAATTCAACAAAGAACAACTTATACAACTATGTAGATGAAAAAATTGTTCCGGAATTTGAAAAAATAAGCTCCGTAGCCAGTGTGGAAATCGGCGGCGGACAGAAATCTTATATAAAGACAGAGCTGATTGCAGAAAAATTAAAGCAGTATAATCTTTCGATGAATAGCGTCGTTACTGCAATCGGAAGCGCAGATTTCTCATACCCGGCAGGGAACGCGAAGGTAGGCGGACTTGACCTTGCTGTAAGTACCGGGGTCAGCTACGACGACGTTGAAAGCTTAAAGAAGATACCAATCTCAATTAATGCAGGAAGCGTGGTTTATTTAGAAGATGTGGCCAATGTGTATGAAGCCGTGGAGGAAAAAGAGAGCATAAGCCGCTATAATGGGGAAGACACGATTTCTCTCGGTCTGAAAAAGCAGCAGAGCAGCAGTGCGGTGGACGTTTCAAAAGATGTACATAAGGTGATTGAAAAGCTCACTGCTGCCGATAAAAATATGGAAATTATAGTTGTTTCTGATAACAGCGATGATATTATGGCATCTTTAAAATCAGTTGCAGAAACTCTGGTTTTGGCCATTCTCATTTCCATGGCGATTATCTTCCTCTTCTTCGGAGATATGAAAGCCTCTTTAATCGTAGGAAGCTCCATTCCGATTGCTATTTTTGCCGCGTTGATTATGATGGGGGCGATGGGTTTCTCATTAAATGTAATCACACTGGGAGCTTTGGTCTTGGGCGTTGGAATGATGGTTGATAACTCGATTGTAGTCCTCGAAAGCTGCTTTAGAGGCGCTGAAAATATCATGGGTCAAGAAACGTATTTCAGCGGCGCAAAGATTAGCATTCATGATTATAAGAGAGCGGCGCTGGAAGGAAGCAAAATGGTGCTGAGTGCGGTTATTGGCTCTACAGCGACTACCTGTGTTGTATTTCTTCCGATGGCAGTCTTACAAGGGATGACAGGGCAGCTATTTAAGCCGCTTGGATTCACTATTGTATTTTGTATGCTGGCATCTTTAATATCCGCGATTACAGTGGTACCTCTCTGTTATGCGTTGTACCGCCCGGAAGAAAAAGAGAAAGCCTTGGCAAATGCACCGATTAAAAAACTGCAAGCGGTTTACCGTAAATGGATTCGCCTGCTTTTACCAAAGAAAAAGACAGTAATTATCGTTTCTGTTATTTTACTTTTAATTTCCTTTGGCCTTGCCTCCCAGTTGGATATGGAGTTGATGCCGACAGGGGACACAGGGGCAATTGCTGTGACGGTTGAAACGCGGCCGGGACTTACGATTGATAATGTAAATGAGGTTTTGAAGCAAGTAGAAGAGGTTGTTTCGACCGATAAAAATATAGAGTCCTATATGCTCACTTATGGAGGCGGTGGACTTAGCGCATCCGGCGGCTCATCAGCGACTTTAAATGCGTATCTATATGATGATTCGAAAGTGACCTGTGATGAACTCATCGACAAATGGAAGCCGGCTATGAGCCGTTTGAAAAATTGTAATATCAAAATGGAAGTGGCTTCTTCGACATCGATGTCGATGTCGGCAGGAACGAGTGATTATGAATTGATCTTGCAAAGTACACAATATGAAGACTTAAAGCAGGCTTCCGATTTAGTCGTAAAGGATTTGCTGGGAAGAAACGAAGTAACAAAAGTACATTCTACCTTGGAAAATGCAGCTCCGGTTATAAAAATTATCGTAGATCCGATCAAAGCTTCGGCAGAAGGACTCTCCCCGGTGCAAGTTGCTGGGACGGTTAGGGGTATGCTGAGCGGGACAGAAGCCGCGAAAATGGATGCGGATGGTGAAAGCATAAGCATCATGGTAGAATATGCGCCAGGTGAGTATGATACCATTGATGACATACAGGCAATGACATTGCAGAATGCGGCAGGAGGCTCCGTTGCGCTGACTGACATAGCAGAAATTTCTTACAAGGATAGCCCACAGACAATACAGAGAACGGATAAGCAGTATCAGGTTACCGTTTCGGCAGACTACACCCAAAAGGCAGGTAAAGATATAGAGAAAACCTTAAATAAGGCAATGGAAAAATATACAAAAGGGAGTGTTTCCACTGCACTCAGCGCAATGGATGAGTCGATGCAGGATGAGTTTAAGGGCTTATTGGGGGCAATTGCTGCCGCTACTTTCCTGATTTTCATCGTTATGGGTATTCAATTTGAGTCCATAAAGTTTTCTGTCATGGTAATGACAACCATCCCGTTTGCACTTATTGGATCCTTTGGATTGCTGTTCCTAGCGGATGTGCCGATTAGTATGACATCACTTTTAGGATTTCTTATGCTGATTGGTACAGTTGTAAACAACGGAATCTTATATGTGGATACCGTAAATCAATATAAAGAAGACATGCCTCTAAAAGAAGCGATTATTGAAGCAGGCGCGACACGGATGCGTCCAATCTTTATGACAACTTTAACGACAGTAGTTGCGATGATTCCTATGGCACTTGCATATGGTGACAACGGAGAGATGATGCAAGGGCTTGCATTGGTAAATGTTGGTGGATTGGTTGCATCGACAATCCTCTCACTCATTGTACTTCCGGTTTACTACCTGATTATGAATGGAAAACCGAAAAAAAGATCAAGCATGAAAGAAAGGATGGCAAAATAACCCTTTGGGAGCTGTCCTTCCCGAAAGTGGGAAGGGAAAAAGCTTTTCAAGCCATATAAAACATTATATAATGACAGCATCGGAACAAAATGCTGAAATCAAACCCGCCTTTTATAATGGCGGGTTTGGCTTATTGAAAGAAAAATTGAAAAGGAGATAAAAAAATGGAAAAACCTTGTTTAATTACGGGCTCTTTTGTCAATACTTTTCTTAAGAAGCGAGAAAGGGAATTACATAAGGGAGATTGCGGAACGGTTTTAATCATAGCAGGCTCCTTTGGAATGGCAGGCGCAGCGGTGTTGTGTGGACGCGGCGCTTTGCGAAGCGGAGCGGGATTGGTTCGAATATCGGTGCCGGAGTTTCTTTTCCCGATTATACAGACAAGCCTTCCTGAGGCGACCTGTGTAACTCGTGATTTAACTCGTGAGATGCTTTCAGATGCAGATGCAATTGTCATCGGCCCTGGAGTGGGGAAGGAGGATAAGAATGATTCCTTAATCCGAAACGTAGTGGAAGGTTTTCGTAAAACGGTTGTATTGGACGCCGATGCACTCAATTTGATTGCGAAAGATAAGAAGATTCTAGAGAATAAAAAGGCAAACTTGATTCTGACGCCGCATCCGGGTGAAGCTGGACGGCTTCTAGGGAAAACAGCAAAAGAAATTAATGAAAATCGTGAAAACGCTGTAAAAGAGTTAGCGGAGTCTTTCAATGGCATTGCAGTGCTAAAAGGTTCAGGAACCCTTGTGGCAACACCGGAGGGGAAAACATATATTAACACAACAGGAAATCCCGGTATGGCGACGGGAGGATGTGGAGATGTTCTATCTGGTGTCATTGCGGCACTGGCAGGACAAGGTTGTACGCCAATTCAGGCGGCTACGGCCGGAATTTATCTCCATGGGGCCTCTGCAGATTTGGGCGCTGAAACGCTGGGAGAGTATGGTTTGACAGCATCGGACATCGCTTCGATGATGGCACTTTCTATAAAGAAAACTTTAGATGAGCAGAATTTGGAGAAATAAGGCATTTGACACCAAACGACAAAGTATATATAATCGGATATATGAATGCATATCTATTATGTAACTTATGGATGTTGAAAATGATGAGGTGAAATGCTGTATGTCGAATTCAAGGCGAATCATATTGAGTTTGAGGCCAGAATTGCTCTGCGAGGTCGATGCACAATCTGAGTTAAGAAAAATAAATAGAAGCGAATGGATTCGAGAGGCGATTGCCTTATATCTGAAAGAGGGAGAAAAAATTAGAATCAGAGAACAGATGAAAAAAGGCTACCACGAAATGGGGCTTTTAAATCTTCAGCTTTCCGAAGAAGGGCTTGCCCGGGATCAGGAGGATTTCGCTTTCTATGAAAATAGACTGAATATTGGAGAGTGAATGACTTGATTGTAAAAAAAGGTGATATCTTTTTTGCCGACTTAAGTCCAGTCATAGGCTCAGAGCAAGGTGGCGTACGTCCCGTGCTCGTGGTGCAAAATGACGTTGGTAATAAATATAGCCCTACAATTATTGTAGCGGCAGTAACTTCACAGATTAATAAAGCGAAATTACCCACACATGTGGAAATCAAGGCGAAAGAGCATGGATTGAATAAAGATTCAGTAATTTTGCTGGAACAGCTTAGGACCATTGACAAAAAAAGATTGAGAGAAAAGATCGGCCATGTAAACGAAGAAGTAATGGAAGAGACCGAGAAAGCTCTTACCATAAGTCTTGGAATGATTGATTTTTAATTTGCAGGAGAAAAAGGAGCAGCTTTATGAAAAAAAAATGGATAACTGCGTTTACAGTGGGCGTGCTTGTTGTAGCCTTATCAGTAATAGGAGCAACGGCCGCGGGTTCACCCGGCTCTGAGGATGATCCGGTGGTGACAAAGAGCTATGTTGATAATAAAATAGCGGGCATATCTCAGGGAGGAGGTACCTCCGCCACTTACACTGCGATTTCAATTGAAGCAGGCCAGACGCTTTTGGGCAAGGAAGGCACCGAAATCATTCTTCGAAGCGGTGAGGCAACCGCACTCGACAATGGTACGAACGGAATTTCTGATGTAACGGCTGGGGTTGACCTTTGGAGCGGCAATGCTGTTACTGCAAATCACTTGCTTTTAGTGCCCCGTGAAGATGGAAGAGGCATTAAAGCAAAGACGATTATCTGGGTTATGGTCCGTGGCGGTTATACCATTCAATAAAATAAAAATTGCTATTTATACGATTTTAAAAGGGAGCCTGTCTCTGAATGATGCGAAATCATGCAAAGAGGGCTCCTTTTTCTTGAAAGCAAACGCACTCGAACCGCAAAAAAATTTCGATTATGAATCAACCAAGCGTCGCAAATGCTGAAAAAGGACCTCGATTCTTTAGGATTGCAGGTTGGATGAAATAATGCCTCTCGCCATATAGCTGGCCATGAGGAAAACCATATCTTCAATTGCGTTATACAGCGTGATTTCTTCTTCAAAATTGTCGTTGACAATTGCATTAATTTCATCTATTTTTAGCTTAATATATTGATATAATAGATATTTCCATTGCGCCTCATCCCAATATATATTTATCTGACCTAAAAAGGCAGAGAATTCATCTGCAATTTTATACCATTCTACAATCCTTGAGTCTGAAAGTATGGCATCGCCGTATTTTAAGGATTCGACTACCTTCATACCGGCTTCGATAAAGCGCTGCATAAAATTTGCGATTCGTTGTGCGGTGACTGGACCGTAAAAAATGGCAAAGGTGTTGTAAAATTCAGAAGGGAGGGTTAGAAGATAATCTTTAGTAGACTGTAAATTCTTTGTTTCATAGATGTCTGCCTTAATGAAAGAACGCATCCAGCTTGCGATGTCTAACCATAATTTTTGAAATGCAATGATGATATTTACCTGTTCGTAGGTGAGATAGCTTTCGTTTACGGGGGCCTCCGCTGCAATTTCCTCTGTTTGATTTGTTTCAACCGTGTAATTTGCCATGGCATGTTCCTCCTGTATCATTTTGGTACAGTATTATATGATTTTTATAGAAAGAATAAGACTGCTTTATTCATGGAATAAAAAATAGAATACTCAGGTTTTCAATTAAATAATAGAATCGAGTAATGGAAATTTTAAGATTGCTTCTTTTTGCTGCGTATAGAGAATTGATTATAAAGAAGGGGAATATCACTATAAATTACATTTTTTCACAAATAAGTATTGCAATTTTTTCCTTTTACGTTATAATATAAAAGTAGTTTGCGGAAGTGGCTCAGGGGTAGAGCATCGCCTTGCCAAGGCGAGGGTCGCGAGTTCGAATCTCGTCTTCCGCTCCAAGCAAAAACCACATTATTTTATCTGATTTGGTAAAATAATGTGGTTTTTTAGTATATATAAAGTAAAGGAATTTCCAATAAACTTTTTCCTAATCTTTTGAATCAAAATTTTGCTGTTAATGAGCCAAATTACGTCTGGTACACAGACTTTTACATATCTTTATCTTACAAACAGAAATGTCTGCTACAATGGTGCTAGTATATAAATGTGGACACAAAAAGTTTAACACGTTAAAATATTTT
>CAUQTI010000034.1:0-13455 GCA_963521065.1 uncultured Anaerovorax sp.
TAAAATATTTTAACGTGTTAAACTTTTTGTGTCCACATTTATATACTAGCACCAATTAGAAAAGGGGGAGATGAATTTTTTATTAAATTCACAAAGCTTTATTCTTGGAAAATGAATATTATTGAATTCCTAAAATAATCATAAAAATAATTATTTTTATGTAATGTTTACAACCTTTGACTTTTGATCGTTTTTTTTAGAAATGATTGAAAGTGGGGGGGTTGTTTTGTGTAAAGATACATTATATGCTACACTTTGTGCAGCGAACGATTATGATGAACAGGCTATTTGTACAATAGTAGATAAGTTTAAACCGTTACTGAAAAAATATGCATATCATTTAAATTATGACTGTGCAGAAACTGATTTAATTATTTTTCTCTTGGAATTGATTCGCAAAGTGGAATGGAGATCTTTATCTAATTTAAGTGAATCAGCTTTAGTTAATTATATAGTCCATGCTTTAAGAAATAAAAAGAATGATCTTTTTAGAAAATCAAAGCGTAGCTTACAAGAAGTTCGTCTCATGGAAGAATATTTATGTCAGGAAGATAGTGATATTATAAATGCCATTTCTATTCAACAATTGCTAAAACAGCTAACGGACAAGCAGCGAAAAGTGATTATTTATAAATTTTTATTGGGTTTATCTGATTCGGAGATTGGGATTAAAATGAAGATTTCAAGACAAGCGGTTAATCAGATAAAAAATCGATCGCTTATTACTTTAAAAGAATTATTGATGAAATATTAATCATATAGAAGGAGCGCAGCATGGAATCAATGATATTGGAATCAGCTTTATCACAAGGAATTTGGACTGTATTGACGGTTGTACTTTTGTTTTATATTATTCGCACACAAGAAAGGCGCGATGAAAAACAAGATGAAAGGGAGAAAAAATATCAAGAATTATTAAATTCTTTAAGTGAAAAATTTGCAGTTATTTATAATATCAAAGATGAATTTAGTACAATTTAGGGGATGATAATATAGATAAGCTAAGAATTAAAATCTTATATTTCAATAGATGAGGATTTACAAAAAGTGTTTGATATGCTACCAAAAATTTAAGATTAAAATGGATAATACATTCACTATTTAGAAAATGTATTTATTCTTTAAAACAAAAATCCCTCTGTATTTACAGGGGATTTTTATATAATCTATAGTAAATCAAGAAAGCTTTGAGGGACAAGTGTAATGCCATTTTCAAGCTTTGGCGCAGATGTCATTTCCTGCGTTTTTGTTTCTTTTTCTGAGGTGAACGTAAAGCTTGTAGTTCCAATGGAAAGTGAAAAACGAACGTCACCCTTTTTTAAAGAAACCGGGGCATCCTTTGAGGACCAAATTACAGTATAGCCTTTCTCTTCTGCGTAAGAACGCAGAGAAACGTATGTATCTTTTGTATCTATTTCTCTCTGACCGTTTAGAATCATTACAAGCTCCGGAGTGGTTTGTGCCGGAATGCTGCGGGTGGAAGCGGTGTATAGGACGAGACATTCTTTGTTTTTCAAATCGTCCGCAGTATAACGGCGTTTTGCGCCATTTTCAGAAAAAATTAAGGTGCTTTCAGAACTGTTTAATGCAAGCGTGTTTTCTTTATTGATCAAAGCCTCATTATAAATTGACAGGTCAGAGAATCCTGCATCACTGTTTAGAAGAAAGCCTACGGCTCCATTGGTAATGGGAGGAAGGCTCAGTGTCATGGGTGCGTTTTTATTGAGAATTGCGGTTATCTTAGAACCAACATGGATTTCCTCTATTTGTGCATATTTTTTTGTTTTTTGATCCAAAATAAAAACAGAAGGATTTACGGTAAAAACCATTCCCATATCCTCATTTTTGATTGTAATCGTATAAGTCCCATCTTGGAGCTTTACATCACTTACTGTGCCTGACACCAACTTATTTTGTACGAGAGTTTCTTCTGCTTGAGTGGAAATCAACGCAGAGGAGTAGAGTGTAGGGGCTTGTGCATAAACCGTTGTGGAAAGCAGACTGACAGATAAGAGTGCATATGCAGTTAATGTTATGATTTTATTTTTTTTCATTTTTTTCTCCTTCTAGCATAAAAAATTTTGTCGTATAGAAATATGACGGAAGAGCTCATTAAAAGGTTCCATACTTTTAAAAGATGAAAAAGAAGAGGCAAAATAGGATGGCTAAAAATAGAGAATCAGTAAAATAAAAACAAATTTATGTATAAAAAATAAATTTTCCGCGAAAAATGTATTGACAGGAAATCATGGAAATGGTAATATCTTTCTTGCGACGTGTTCATGGCGTTTGTAAAACCAAATGTGGCGGTGTAGCTTAGTTGGCTAGAGCGTTCGGTTCATACCCGAAAGGTCGGTGGTTCGACTCCACTCGCCGCTACCACATTTACACACATGACATGAAGTTGCAAATGCAAATTTGGGCGCTTAGCTCAGCTGGGAGAGCATCTGCCTTACAAGCAGAGGGTCATAGGTTCGAGCCCTATAGCGCCCACCATGTTGGCCTGGTAGTTCAGTTGGTTAGAATGCCAGCCTGTCACGCTGGAGGTCGTCGGTTCGAGCCCGATCCAGGTCGCCATTTAATTTGCAGATGCGCTTGTGCTTATGGTGGGTATAGTCAAGTGGTTAAGACACAGGGTTGTGGCTCCTGCATGCGTGGGTTCGAACCCCATTACCCACCCCAAAATAAAAAAACGAGTGATGTTGGGGTATCGCCAAGCGGTAAGGCAACGGATTCTGATTCCGTCACTCGGAGGTTCGAATCCTCCTACCCTAGCCAATTTTTTTAAAAAAATTATCATACGAGTGCAGTTTAGATAATAAGATAATACTGTTAGGGCGACATAGCCAAGTGGTAAGGCAGAGGTCTGCAAAACCTTCACTCCCCAGTTCAAATCTGGGTGTCGCCTCCAGAGTGAGAACTCCAAATCCGTTTCGAACAATGGACTTGGGGTTTTTTGTTTTATTAATCAAATGGATACGGGTAATAGTTAAGGATTCTAATCTGATTCCAAATAATTTTTAGTCGCAAACTTCAAGCCAATAAAAAGTAAAGCAAATATGAAAGATGCATTTCTTTTAGATATATAGCTGCAAAGTAAATCTATATCGGATAGCAGTAAATCTTTAAAATAAATACTAATGGCTGCATTCACCACTATTATTATCCAAGCTGCAATGAAAAGAATGTTAATAAATAGTTTGAGTTTCTGTTTTTTCATAAGTAAGCCCCTCTTTAGATGTAACGTTATTGTTATGATAACCTATCCTTGAAAATGATGCAAAGATAGACCGCTCATTCCGTAAATCGATTTGATGGAAGTGGCACTTGGGTCAAATGCATGCAGACAGAGCAGCTCGTTGAAATGTGTGCATCGCCTAAGGGCGGAAGGCACGAGCTTGTATGCAGATATCGTCCGTATATAGATGTTGTTATTTTGATAAGTTTTCTTGTGTTATTTAGTATGAATTGTTATAATCTACTGTGGCAAATTTAGAAATTTAGCATTTTTTCATAAAAAAGGATAAAAGGTTGAAAGCGTTTCAACCTTACAGCCATGTGTCATTTTGCACATGGAAGAAGCAAAAGCAAAATGCTGGCACGGGCATACGAATGGCGATTCCTTTGCCCCGATAGCAGGAATGGAGATAAAAATGATTCGAGTAGAAAAACTTTCCTATGGTTTTCCTGCAAAAGATTTATATAAAGAGGTTTCGTTTACATTGGAGATGGGAGAGCATGCGGCTTTTATCGGAAGCAATGGCGCCGGAAAATCGACGCTTGTTGATATGCTGATTCATCCGGAAGAGTATTTGTATGATGGAAAGATCATCAAAGATGAAAGCTGCCGCATTGGGTATGCCAGCCAGTTTATTGTGAGAGAGAAAGAGCAGGAATGCACTGTTTTCGAATATCTAAGTGAGAGATTTGTGGAAAATCAGCAAGCGATCGCGGCTGTGTGTGAAGAGATGGCAACCGCTGAGGATGCAGGGCCGTTATTTGAGAAATACCAGGCTCTTTTAGATGCCTCTACGGCTATGGATGGAGAGAATTATACAAACAATATTCGTAAACAGCTATATATAGCCGGTATGCGTGAATTAGAAGAAACAAAGTTATCACAACTGAGCGGTGGAGAATATAAACTGCTTCAAATTATGAGAGAAATGTTATTGTCTCAAAATCTTCTTGTATTGGACGAGCCGGATGTATTTTTGGATTTTGGGAACTTAAATAGACTCTGCCAGTTGATTAACGGATATAGTGGCACTGTGTTAGTCATTACTCATAATCGCTATTTGTTGAATCACTGTTTTAATAAGATTTTACATTTAGAGAATGGTGATATTCAGGAATATGAGGGGAATTATACGGAATATCGTGCGGCCCAGCTAAAAGAAAAATTAGAACTGAAACTACAGAGCATAGAAGAGGCAGAAGAGATTGAGCGTACGAAAAAAATGGTTGATCGTTTACGCACAAGAGCTACCTTGCATGACAATCCTGTTGTTGGGAGTACCGCAAAGGCAAAGCAAGCGCAACTCGACCGTTTGCGCGCAAGACAAATTAAGAGACCTTTTATTGAAGTTCGTGAACCCCAAATTGAACTTCCGATCATTGAAGTTGAAACAGAGAAACCTGTTTTAAGCATTACAGATTATAAGGTTTCGTTTGATGAAACTTTACTCCAAAATATCAATTTTGAATTGCTCGCTGGCGAAAAAGCAGCCATTGTAGGTGCAAATGCGACAGGAAAAACGACTTTAATACGCGATATTTTAAAGAATAACCATCCTTCGATTCATATCGATGAAAATACAAGCTATGCCTATTTATCTCAGCTTCAGAGCGACAATTTAGAGGAAGCCAAAACGGTATACGAGATTATGGAGAACGCAGGCTTTGAGACAAAGGAAAGTATTCGTGCGTATCTTGGGAACTATTGCTTGGAAGGAGATACCTTAAAGCAGAAAGTAGCTGAGTTATCCGGCGGAGAAAAGAATTTGCTCCAAATCGCGATGATTGCAAAGACAAATGCAGAACTTCTTATTTTGGATGAACCGACCAGCCATTTGGATCTTTACGCACAAATGGCCTTGGAAAAGGCAATTTTGGAATATAAAGGGGCTGTACTTATGGTAAGCCATGATTTTTATCTTGTGGCGAATTGTGCAGATTACGTTTTGCTGATAGAAGATAACACGATTCGGCGTATGCGCTCGCGTTCTTTTCGTAAGATGGTCTATGATAAGTATTTCGATCAGAAGTATTTAGAAATAGACAAGGAAAAACAAGAATTAGAAGCCGATATTACAGCGGCCTTTAAAACGAATGACCTGATAACGGTAGAAAAACTTTGCAGCCAGTTGGAAACACTTCGCTAAGCAGCAAGTAGTATGGAGGAACAAGATGACTGAATTATTAGCTCCAGCGGGAAATATGGAAGCCTTAAAAGCTGCAATTTCTAATGGTTGCGATGCGATATACTTAGGAGCGCAGAAATTTGGTGCACGAGCCTACTCCTCTAATTTCGATTTAGAATTGTTAGAAGAGGCTGTCCGGTATGCGCACCTGAGGAATGTTAAAATCTATGTAACGATGAATACCATCATTTTTGAAAACGAAATAACAGAGATGAAGGAACAGATGGACGAATTAAATGCAATCGGTGTGGATGGAATTATTGTCCAGGATTTGGCTGCTTTTGATTACATCGTTAAAAACTTTGTTGATATGGAAGCACATTGTTCCACGCAAATGGGGATTGATGATTTAGACGGAACTTTATTATTGAAAGAACTTGGTGCCAAAAGAGTGGTTCTGTCCCGTGAAGTTGAGATTGAAAAAGTAAAAGAGATCAAAAGAATCGCTCAAATACCTTTGGAGATTTTTGTTCATGGTGCTTTATGTGTCTCTTATTCCGGAAACTGTCTTATGTCGGGACTGATTGGCTATCGAAGCGGAAATCGCGGGAGATGCGTTGGTTCCTGTCGTAAGGAGTATGAACTCATCGATAAGACAACAAACATCTCTTTAGGAAAAAGCTATATTCTATCTACGAAGGACTTAAACACAATTGATTATATCGACGATTTGAAAGAGATTGATTCTTTAAAAATAGAAGGTCGAATGAAGGAGCCTGCGTATGTTGCGAATGTTGTATCAAAATACCGCGCAGCCTTAGACCAAAAAATAACCAATGATGAGAAAGAAAATCTGAATAAAACCTTTAATCGGACATTTACGAAAGGATATTTGTTTCACGAAGATAAGAAAGAGATTACAAACACTTTAAGACCGAACAATTTTGGCTATGAAATTGGAAAAATCAGTAAAATCGTAAAAGACAGCTATGAAATAACGCTCACAAAACCCTTACATCAAAACGATATCATCCGAATCAGTCATAACAATGAAGATGTGAATTTAACCGTTGTAAAGCTGTACGATAAGGACGGCAATTTAATCAACAAAGCAGAGGATACCTGTTACATTAAAGTCAAAGAAAAGTTGTCTAAGGGCGATTTGGTATATATCACGAAGGATTATTCCTATTACAAAGAGTTAGATGCCTCACTGGAAAAAGAATTTAAGCGTTTTACCCTAGATATTAAAGTGTATGCCTGTCCAGGTTCAAAGCTGATTGTAGATGCACAAGGATTGGGTGTTCATTATTTATATGAGGGTACGGAAATACTAAGCGAAGCAATAAATAACCCAACAACAAAAGAACAGGTAATCAAGCAATTTTCGAGATTGAATGATACAATATTTGAGCTTAAATCTGTGGAATTTGAGGATCAGAATGCCTTTGTTCCAGTGAAGCTCTTAAATGCAGCAAGAAGAGAAATTGTACAGGGTTTGTATGACTTAAAGCTTAACAGCAAAGAGAAGAGAAACAAGCCTCCGAAAGCAAAAGAGAAAATAAGCTTTACCCCTCAAAAACCAACTCTTACGGCCTCTGTAACGACAATGGAACAGTATGAGGCTTGCGTGAGCTGCGGAATTCAGGAAATCTATTTCGAAAACATTGTTCGAAGAAACCAGAACGATTATAAAGAAAAGGAAGGTCAGCTGCTAATCGGAGGATACGGCGGAATCTACCACTACCGGAAAACGAATCCTTTTATTACGGACTATTCCCTCAATGTTGTGAACTCTGCCAGCTGCTATGAATTATATCGTTTAGGCGCGAAACGAGTCACGTTATCTTATGAATTAAATAAGAGACAAATAGAAGATTTAATCAATGCCTATTATGAAGAAAATGACGGCTATCCTGCATTGGAAATGATCGTATACGGAAAGGCTCCTTTGATGTTTACAAAATATTGTCCGTTGAAAAAAATGGATCAATGCGGTATTTGCAAAACAAAGAACTATGAGTTAAAAGACGAGCACGGAACGTTTCCTATCATTTCTCATGAAGACTGCACAACGACAATTTTGAATGGCAAGACATTGAATCTGCTAGATGAGATGTCTCACATAAAAGGAATCGACGCATTCCGCTTAAACTTCACAGTTGAATCAAAAGAGCAGGTTGTGAAAACCATTGATAAGGCCTTAAGTAAATTAAATAGCAGAGTGGATAAAGCTGTCTTTAATGGGGAAATAGACACAAGAGGCCATTTTAATAAAGAGATTTTGTAGGAGGATTCCAGTTCAAATCTGCGAGCCGCCTACTAAGTAAAACTCCAAGTCCATTATAAATAGTGGAGCTGGAGTTTTTTTATTTCAGAATTTAGAGTAGGTGAGCACATGCGCAAGGGGTATCGTGTGGCAGAATTCCTGAATAAGGGACAATTACAGAAAAACGTGATTTTATTGTTATAAATCAACGTAAAAAAGTGTATTTTTTATATTTTATTCCTAGAAAAATGTGTTATGCTATAATTAATTAAGAAAAAGGAAGGTGGTTCCCTTGAAACGCGATGCAATTCAAGATTTGGTAAAATGGAAATCAAATACAGAAAGAAAGCCGCTTGTGCTACGCGGAGCTAGGCAGGTTGGTAAAACATGGCTCATGAAAGAATTTGGAAAAAACCATTATAGTCGCTATGTTTATTTTAACTTTGATGAAGAAGATGAACTGAAATCTATCTTTGAAATAAATAAGAATCCACAGCGGATTCTTGAACTTCTTTCTCTCATAGCCGGTGAGAAGATACTTCCGGGAGAAACTCTGATTATCCTTGATGAGATTCAAGAATGCCCTGAAGCGCTGAATGCGCTGAAATATTTTAAAGAGAAGGCAAACGAATATCATGTAATCGCAGCAGGGAGCTTGCTGGGTACTCTACTTGCAAAACCGAAATCTTATCCGGTAGGGAAGGTCAACCTGCTTGATATTTGCCCACTCACTTTTAGTGAATTTCTTGAAGCGATTGATGAGTCACTATACACTTATTATGCGAGTATTACAAAAGAGCAACAGATTGAGTTGATTTTTCATAATCGCCTGCTCGAAGCTTTCGATTACTACCTTATCATCGGGGGAATGCCGGAATGCGTGGCATCGTGGATTAAATATAAAGATCCAGTATTGATCAATCAGATTCAACGTGAATTAGTAGAGATTTATGAGAGTGATTTCTCAAAGCACAATGGCAAGGTTAACAGCGGACGCATTCTTATGGTCTTCAGGAGCATTGTTTCGCAGCTTGCTAAACCGAACGAAAAATTTATGTATGGCGCTGTCAGAGAAGGGGGCAGAGCAAGAGACTTTGAGGAAGCAATTGAATGGCTTGTTTCGGCAGGTATGTTATGCCGTGTTTATAACGTTTCAAAGACAGAGCATCCACTGGCTGCTTTTGATCGGCTGGACTGCTTTAAGCTTTTCCTATTTGATACAGGCATCCTTAAGTATATGGCTGGACTTGATAACAGTGCAATTCTCTTGAAGAGTGATTATCAATTCAAAGGACCACTTACTGAAAACTATGTCCTACAGCAGCTTCGTGGTCAATTTGAGATTGAACCGAGATATTACGGGGATAAGAACAGTGAAATTGACTTTGTACTGCAATATGGGATGGAAATTATTCCTGTGGAGACAAAGGGCGGCGAAGATAAATCTGCACCTTCTTTCAAACGTTATATTACAGATAAAAAACCAGACCATGCAATTCGTTTTTCTAAGCTTGGATATCTGAAAAATGGCCTTATCACCAATATACCTCTATATCTTGCAGGCAAGACAAAGGAGCTCCTGTAAACGTCCATAACTAACCGTTGAATATTTGCCTATCCGATGCAGCTGTATGTGAAATAAGTGAGAGAGCACATAACGTATACTTTTGGGGAAACAAGAGAAAAAGATAAGATAAAATGACTTTCGGCGTGTTACAGACAAAGTGACATGCCGGAAGTTTTTTATTATAAAAAGATAGGTGCCCCTTTACAAAAGGAAATTATCAAAAGCGTGTCACTAAGAAAGGGAAGAGCGCAAAAAGCGTTAAAAATCGGCAAACATTTGAAAAAACATGTAGAAAATTAACGAATGCTAGAATATAATTAGAAATAACTGTTTATTATGACAGTGATTTGTTTTAAGAACAGGAAAGTCCAGAGGAAATGCTGTTTTTAGGCGGTTTTACTTGTTCGGAAGGTAATATATGGAATCTATCAATCAAATTTGGTTTAAAAAAGAGTTTGAAGAAAATAAGAATGAATTTTCGTTAAAGCTTTTTACACACAATAATTTTTGCATCTTAATATTATCTATTTATTTAACAGGGGAACAATTGTGCTATGGCTATTTTTTAGCACCGGATGCTATGCTAAGGAGGATTCACTTTGTCTCTGCCTGTGTAATGAGTGTTTATTTTTTGCTGGCAGCGGGTTTTCGACACCGAAAAGTGACGCAAGCTAGTTTTTGGATTGAGATTTATGAGTTGAGCTTTGGCTTATATGGATTTGCATCAGCGATGCTGCGTGCATTTGTGATAAAAACGAATACATTTGCAGTACCTACTGTCTATATTGCAGTAATATATGGATTTGCAGTGTTTTTTTATTTTCATCCGGTAAAAAGCTTCATTTTATATGCAGTAACCTGTATATGCATGATTTTTTTACTGCCGGCATTTAAATCAGAGTTTATCTATAGTAATTATACGTATGACATTATATCCAATAATATTATCGCTTGGATTGCCTCTTGCATCGGATTCCATCGTTTTCGCAAAGAGTTCTACAATCAGAAAATGATTCAGAAAAAGAATGAAACCCTGCAAGAAAAAACACGTGAGATAGAAAAAATAAATAAAGAACTGCGCTATAACTCCATTATGGATTCTTTGACAAACCTGCATAATCGGCGCAGATTGAATCAACTCTTAGAACATGAATATTCGAGGTGCGAGAAAAGCGGAAGCGTCTGCTCATTGATACTCCTAGATATTGACTTTTTTAAGTCGATTAATGATACATACGGACACAGTGCCGGAGATCGGGTTCTTGAGGAGGTAGCGGCTTTGCTTAAACGCAGTGTACGCGAAGACGACAGCGTCGGACGTTGGGGCGGTGAAGAATTTTTAGTAATTTGCCCGGATACTGCTTTCGATGAAGCGCATTGCATTGCGGAACAAATCCGATCTGAAATTGCAAATTTTGAGTTTCACTTGGGAGAAAAAATAACATGTAGTTTAGGTATTTCCGTGAGCGGAGCAGCAGACACTGTTCCAAATCTGATACAGAGAGCGGACCGGGGATTATATAAAGCGAAAGATAAGGGGAGAAACAGAGTAGAAAAAGGAGAATAATCGAGTCATAAAAAATAGGTTTCATGAATTGGTCTAGCACAATAGAAACTTGCTGTAGATTTTGTATAATAGTGAATAAGTGGGAGATGAAATACAAATGGAAAGAAGCTTGAATGAACGTCGGTTTTTCGAGGAAATTGTTTGGCCTAAATATGAGTACATAAATAAATTTTTGTATACTATCACTCTGGATGCTTTCTTATCAAATGAGATTACACAGGAAACCATGGTTATTGCGTGGAAGAATATAGAAAAATTACAAGGGTATCGGCATTTGTCTGCAGCACTGCGAAAGATGGCGATGAATACCCTTTGCAGTCATTACCGAAAGAATCACGATTTGCTGCGCAGCCTTGAGAATGCCGAAATTATTGAGAATATCGGAGTCGAGTCTAATATTAATGACTTTGTAAATCAAGAGGGGAACCTTCGTGATATTCAGTTTTTGTTTAATGAAATGAGAGACGAGTACTTACAGATCGTAATTTTATGCGATTATTATGAATTGCCGTTGAAAATTGCAGCAAAGTTTTTGGGCCTCAACTATAATACAGCGGCATCCTATCATAAAAGAGCATTAGAATACATGAGAGCAAAAGTAAACGGGACAGAATATTGCAAGGATCACAGGAGGGGAGTTCAGCATGTATGAAAAAAATAATGAGATGGATTATGTAAGGGATCGGAGGATGAGCAAAGCTTTGACCGCAAAAGCGATGGAAGACCCCCGCATTGAATTAGAGTTTTTTCAAAATCTAGATTCTATGGAGAAGCCGGATTTAGCTGATTTCATGAAAAGACTGGAGCAGGAAGATATAAAAGAAGAAAGAAAACAGCGTTTTCATAGCTATGAGCCGATTTATGCAGGAGAAAAGAGAGATTTTTTTCGGGAAGGCAAGAGCAGACGGTGTCTTAAAATTGCAGGACTATTCTTGACCTTTTTATTTTTAAGTGCTGTTGCAACTTCCTTTATAAAACTGCAGCCTTCTACCGCAGGAAAAATAACCCTAGAATTGTCCGGAAAAGAAGTGAAAAATGGCTTTGTAGAGGATAGCCATCTTGGAACAGAACAACAGCAAGCGCTAGAAGAAGTGATCGAAGACGAAAAGTATATTCCTGCAATGAAAGAAAAGTATAAAGAGCTGGTCGTTCCGGAATATATTCCGCAAGGGTATGTGTTTGAGTCACTGACAGTGAATTGTTCTAATAGTGGAAGCTTTGGCGCAAACTATATTTATAAGAATAATAAAATAGGGCAATTAGTGATTACTCAAAAAGTAACCGGAGATAATGGTTTTACTTTTGGTAATTTTGTAGCAGATTTTGAAGAGCTAGAAAAAGGGGCATTATTTTATCAGGAAGATAGAGCGGTCAATGGTGTTTCTATATTATTAGCAATACATAATAGTAATAGTATTTCTATTTCTGCGAGTTTGGAGAAAGAGGAATTATTAAAAATTGAGACGAACATTAAGTATTAATATAAAAAAACTTTGTTTTATGGAGAAATATAATAAAAAAGTGCAATTTTTGTCGCTCTTTTTGCGTCTAACTACAGGGACCAATAAAGGAGGATTTCATGAAAAAGAGAAAGCAATTATTATTCGTTGTATTGGCAGTTATGCTGATGCTTTCATCCGTCGTTGCCTATGGTGCGGAGATTCGCCCAGCCGGGTCTGCATCTGTCCAAATGGTAGCGAGTGGATCAGGAAGCTTGACAAGAATTTCAGACCGTAAAGCGGAGCTGGAGGTGTACTGCCGCTCATCTGTGGTAGCGGACTATATCAAGGCAACGTGCACGGTGCAGAAACAGGGGTCTAACGGAAAGTATACGGATTATGCAGACAGCTTTGAAATTAAGGATACGAATACTCCGACCTTATTCGAAGTGTATAATCTTACGGTAGGCAGCAGTGGTACGTATCGCGTAAAGGTGGTTTTTGAAGATAAGGTGAATGGCATTACAACAAGAACGAGTGCATATTATACCCAGGCAGTGGGATTGTAATATAAAAAATTTCAACAAAACCGGAATAAAAGAAGAGTAATTTGTATATAATGATAAAAAAACAGAAGTATATGGTTGGTTCCTAAAATTTGTGTCAGATATTCGTAGAAAAAACAAAGAATGAAGTGGGTGTTTTCGACATTATTTTGGACGGAAAAAGTAGATAATGTGGATAGTGAGAAGTAGGGGATTAAATGTGCGTTTTGTTTTCTTAAAATGAATCGTCAAATTATTATTAGGGGGACGGAACATGAACGTGATGGAATTAGCACAGGAAACCGTGCAAAGAGCTGTCAGGCATTTCAAGATTGCAACTACGAAGGGGAGCGTGCGTTACGGCTTGAAAGTTGGGAGTGTGATGAAATGTTTCTAGAGCAGCCCTTCGTGCCCATTTTCTTTGTGATAGCAACTGCTGTCATGTATGCGGCTTGTATACCCATTCTGATTCGTGAGTGGAAAAACATGCAAGAACGAGAAAAATGAGACATAAACAAGGTCAACCGGCGTATGGTTGACCTTGTTGCCTTGTATGGACCCCTAAAAATAGACCGGGATATTAAATAGAATAGAAGTAAGTACATTATAAGTACATTAAATGAATAAGTAGATGAAAGAGATGCTTTCTAAAGTAAATGAAAAAAATAGAAGAATGTCCTTGACAGGAGGCGTATCCTCTGCTAT
>CAUQTI010000035.1:0-10816 GCA_963521065.1 uncultured Anaerovorax sp.
CTAAGTTCCAGTTTTGAGCTGAATGGACTGGAATTTAACTTTTCAATTCAGCAAATATTCAAGCCCTCAGAAGAAAATCCGGATTAACTCAGGACCAGGTCGTCGCAAAGATGCACCTTATGGGACTCAAGATATCGAAAAGTACTTATGCGAAGCTAGAAACGAATCGCATGAACATTAAAGTGAGTGAACTTCTTGCGTTAACGGCTATTTTTAAAGTAGAAGTTCAAGAATTTTTCGATGGGCTTATTTAGTCATCTTTTAGAAAACGATATAAAATCTATAAAAGCACATTATAAAATATCAATCCCTAGTGAAACTAAATAATTGTATATTCCATTATAATATTCAGGCTGTCTAGTTACATCGGCCATGTCACCTTCTGGCACAAAAATAACAAACCCTTGTCTTGCCCTCGTCATTAAAACCCTATATGCATTTTTTAGGTACAATATATTTGTAGGCTTATTCACATTTTGCCACTTGCTTCCTACAAAATTATAATACTCAAATCTGCCATTATTAAATCTTAAATTTGCATCCCAACATAATACTGACCAATCTAACTCAAGACCTTGTATATCAAATTCCGTCGCTGTTTCTTCAAGAAAATATGATGAGCGAACATCCTCTTGTATATTCATACGTAGATATTTCGTCCGAGACATACACATCCCAGTTCGAAAATTTATCCCGCAAAGAGTCGAACCACTCAGTAAGGCCCGCTTCTCTATAAAATGATTTACATCACCTTTTTTTCTACCCTTTATATCTGTTTAGTCTTTTTAAGCATAAAAGTCCATCTCCCTCTAAATACTTTTTCTTGTCCTTTATTTTATTGAAAACAAGATTTCTCTAAATCTACTCAAGCTCCTAGCATTATAAAATGTTCAAATATTTTTCTAATCGCTCATTTACATATTCTGCAACCAATTCCACCATCGGAAGTTCATTTTTGTTACGAAAATATTCATCAAAAGCTTGATAATATTTTTGTCTATCAGAAAACTTAACATCAATGGCCAAATAACCGTATTGCATTAGCTCCAAGTTGATTAGCAATCTCCCCGTACGTCCGTTCCCATCAATAAATGGATGAATTCCTTCAAAGTCTAAGTGGAACAGTGCAATTGCTTCGATAATGTGCATTTTATTCTTTCTTTGTCTATGATTTGATAACAAGTCGGTCATCCCAGGTTCTACCATATAGGGCTGTGGGGGCTCATGAAAAGCTCCCATAATTCGTACAGGGATGCGTCTATAAATGCCTTTGTCCTCTGGTCTATCCATCAACACAAGGGAATGGATGTTTTTAATAACAGATTCCGACAGCTTCACTTTATTGCTTACAAGAGTTTCAACATATTGAAAAGCATCACGATGCCCAATAATCTCTAAGTGTTCTTTTAACGGTTTTTGGTCAATGGTAACACCCTCTAAAACCATTGCTGTTTCTTGTAAGGTAAGAGTATTTCCCTCAATCGCATTAGAGTTATAGGTAAATTCAATCAAGAACTCCTCCCGTAAACGCTCAATTTCGCCCTTTGTCAGCGGCCGCAGCGTAGAAAGGCTCTCAAGATTTTTATCAATATTATTCAGCAGCTTTTTAAGTGTGGTGCGATTTCTGTCTCTTCTACGGCCATCTTCCGGTTTCTTTGCCTCTGTTGGTATCATATAAAGATTGCCTTTACGAATCACTCCCTCTATACGATTTTCTTGACATAGAATGCGCACTCTACGAGCAGAGAGTCCCCATCTTTGCGCAGCTTCAGAAACTTTCATATAATCCATATCAATCACCTCACGAAAATTAAATTATTTAGGAATATTATATCACAGTAATAGGAACAAATATGCCCCATTATATAAGGATGTATTCATATTTTCATTCACATTATTCCTATTTTTAGGTAAAATTCCGTTTGCAGCCCTAAAAAAGAGCTCATTCTAGGGGCAAATATGAAGCCCCAGAACAAGCTCAAATAAAAATTTTAAAGATATTTCGATTGAATTTATAGCGTATCCTTTTTAAATCGGCGATATTTTCCCTATACAATTTGCTATCTATGATTCACTTCTGCGATATAAATCTTGAGATTTCTTCCGCGTGCAATTTCAATTGCTTCACCAGCGTCGTCCGCTGATAAAATGAACCTTCTGGATACCACATCCTTACCAATATGCAGCTCTACATTTGGTCTGGAATGGATTGAATCCGTATGAATGGTATTTATTTCGGTCCAATCCCACACATTATGAAACGGCACTCCACACACAGTGTACAGAATATCCACTCCTTCTTGTGAAATCACATGTTTTCTGTCAGAAAAAGTAGCAAGAATCAGGATAATGCCAAATGGCAAGTAAAACCAGCTATGATTTGCCGCTGCGTTATAAACAGCATAAGCTCCAAAAAAGATAACCGCCACCTTTACCCAAAGTTTTCGATCCGGCATAATTCCGTAATATTCCATAGCAGCTCCTCTCTTTTATTCCCCCAAATTCTTTCTATAGACTCTTATATATTCCCGCAGTTCTTCTTTCCGCAAGCGCTTTCATTGCTATTTCATGCGCTTCTTCAGGGGCTTCGGCAGGTCCATGGCCCTTTTTCAGTTTGCCAAACAGATTCGTTCTCGATCCATCGGCATATAAAATATTTCCACCCCAGCTTGCTGTAACAATCGCATAGATCGGGTTGATGATATTCATGAAACAGTACGGTAGATATGACAGCGTCGGAACTCCCAGCACTGCCGCGTGGTATGCACCGCAGGATGACCAAGGAATAAGCGGGGACCATAACGTTCCGCCATCTTCCAGCGATCTTGACAGCATATCCCTGCCAAGGCCCATTTCGTCAAAGTTTTTCTTATACATTGAGGAGGGAATGATTAACCCTAAATACTGGTCGCACATCGTAGTGATACAGAACATGGAAGTCAATATGGTTACAACGATTAACTGGAATGGAGTCTTAACCTTCTTAATCAGGCCTCCAAGAAGCGATTCCACAGAGCCAATCTTCTGAAGGATTCCACCAAAAGCAACCGCAACGATTACAAGGTTATTTGTCCAAAGCATACTATCCATACCACCTCTGTTTACAAGCTTCATAAACAGCGCGTTTTCTGACTCTGCTTCATATCCATAGTGCAGCATCGTGATGGAGTCAGAGATTCCGGCACCCTGAAAAATGGCAGCAAATGCACATCCAACCAAGGCGAGCAATACAACGGATGGAATCGCCGGCATTTTTATGACTGCCACTACAATAATCAGTAAAATAGGAATCAGAAGAATCGGGCTCATATATGTATAGTGATCAATAATTGCAGCTGACAATTCATTTGCAAGCGTAGGGTCATAGCTCTGCACCTTTGAAAATGAAAAAAATGCAAACAAGCAGATTGAAAGCACCAGACTCGGGAAAGTCGTAGTCACCATGGCGCCTACATGATCAAACAGTCCAGTCTGTGCAGAACCGGCAGCCAGGTTTGTTGAATCTGAAAGTGGCGAAAATTTATCGCCGCAGCATGCGCCTGAAAGAATCGCGCCCGCAATCAATGCCGGATTTAGTCCCATCGTTGTACCGATTGCCATAAATGCAATTCCGAGCGTGGCAGATACCGTCCATGCTGACCCCAGTGCAATCCCTACAGCGGCACAAAGAATCGTTGTAAATGGGAGAAATATCGCTGGTGTAAACAGCTTCAGCCCATAATACACAACTGCCGGAATCGTCCCGCATGCAGTAAAGGAACCGATTAAACAGCCCACAAGCAGAATGATAATGATTGCTTCAAGAGACTGATTGACTGCTTCAAGGCCTGCTGCTAGCATCTCCTTATAGTTGTAGCCGCATAGTTTTCCTATAATCATAGCAACTCCACATGCAAGCGTCACAGGAATGTGAGGGTCCTGTCCCCAGCCAAGTGCATAGTTTGTGATCATTAGTGTCAGAAGAAAAATAATTGGAATAAGCGCTTCCACTTTGTTTGGCAATCTGACTGTTTTGTTTTTTTCGCTCATAAAAACACCTCCGAAAATATAATGATTTATAAAATTACAATTGCATCATAATCTTTTCTCCGTCAAGGAAGTGTCAATAAATAGGAATCTCAGACAATTTCTTATATGTTCCAAGCTATTTATTTTAGATATTTCTCCATTTCAATAAGCGCGTTCACCTCTTCCGCCCAAGAATATTGGGCCATATACTCACCGTGATAAAGCTTGCTTCCCTCCACACTGTTTTCTATCCACTTGAAGTAATCACACCGGATAGCTTCTAAGCAAGACAACCCAATCTGTCCTCTTTCACTATATAATATTTCTCCGCACCCGAGCTGATTCAATACATCCTGCAAATCTTTTTTCAGCATCCTGTAATAAGAGTCATGGCCATCTTCCTCCCATAAGCTTGCAATCACTTCCTTTGAGGTACATCTCGCCCCTTTTCTGTGAACAAGGTATGCCAAAAGTTCCTTCGTCTTGTCAAATTTAAATTTTACAGGTTTTCCATCGATCAATATCTCAAAATTTCCGAAGCAAGTAATTTGAATTCTTTGTTTTTCCTTTTCTACCGCTTTCTCCTGCGGTAAATACCTCAAATTTTCGAGCGCATGACGTATCTGGCTCACATTTGCAGGCTTCATGATATAGTCACTGGCATCCAGCTTAAATGCCTCGCCCATATAGTCCGAATAGCCCGTTACAAAGATAAAGTTCGTCTTTGCGTAAATTTTTTTGAGCTTGTTGGCAAACTCAATGCCATTTAATCCGGGCATCTGTATATCAATAAAGCACACGTGAAACTGCTGCTGTCTGGCAAATTCCAATGACTGAACAGGATTATTTGCTATTATAACTTCCGCTTCTTCATCTGCTTCGTATATTAATGCTGCCAGATACTCTGCTGCAATGATTTCATCGTCCAATACTAAGTATTTCACGTCGTTCCCCTCTTTCCAGTCTTACATTTTTTCTTTCTCCCGGAATAATGATTCTTACAGTTGTTCCAATTCCGATGAAACTTGTAATCTCCATTTCTGCCTTAACTGTACTCTTTAGCCTCTCATTTACATTCTGTATACCGATATGAGGTCGTCCATCATTCAATGTCTTTTCCAGTTCAAAACCAATTCCATTATCTATGATTGTTATGATATGATCCCTCCCCTTTTTCTCTGTGGAAATCTTTACGGTTCCTCCCTCAATCTTTTTGCAGATTCCATGCTTGACTGCATTTTCTACAATTGGCTGTAAGGTTAAAATCGGCATATTAAAGTCGTCTGATTTTATATCATATTCTACCTTTACACGATCTCCAAATCGCAATTTTTCGATATCAAGATAAATGTTTGTATGCTCCAGCTCCTGGGAAAAAGGGTGCGTGTCATTTTCACCCATGCTATACATATTTTCTCTGAGATATCTGGAAAATTTTATCGTCGTTTCTTCTGCAAGCTTGGGATTTGCCCGGCAAAGCGCAGTAATTGTATTCAAGGTATTGTATAAGAAGTGAGGCTGTATCTGTGAAAGCATCAATGACACTCTTTGCTCCCTCAGCTTTATTTCCTTTTCCTCGTTTACCTGCTGTGATATATGTACATGTATTACGAGGTAATAAAACAAAAAAGCTACAGCATACGTTTCGGTCAAAATTCCTGCTCGTACCCCTATCGATTCCATAATATTCGCCGTCATCAGCCAAGCGATACAGAAGAAGACACCAAGAGAGTTTACATCTGTTTTTCTGTAAAATTTCATATTCAATATAAAAAGGAATATCACCCAATACATCCAGCCCGTAACAAGAAAGGCATATCCAAAAAGTCCAAGCTCAAGCGTTCCCGCTGCCCCAAAATAAAATATATTGTCGGTGAAAAATGCGGCGCAGTAAAAAAGAAAATTCGCTAGGGCAGGAATATAGATTCGTTTATTTTTCGGTTCTACCATATTTATGACCACAGCCATAATCAAAGGTTTTAAAGAATAATAGGTTATTCCCGTTAAAAGGAGCGGCAATCCCGCGATTGCTTGCTCCTTAAGATAATTCAGATAAAATTCCGCTATAGATAGAGTCAAAAGCAATGTCATATTGATAACCATGCGTTTTTTTATTAATAAATCAACGGCCGATTTCATGGAAACAACAAAGTAAGTGCCTACTACCATTGCAATCAATATATAGTTTTCAATAAGATAATTTTGCAAATATGCCTCTTTCACGTGCTTCACCTCGTACTATTGAAAATGGTTTAAATGGCTTATTTAGGAATGAAAAAACTAAATAGCCCCAGCTTTTCCTATTTTAAAAATCGATTTGCTGCATTATATATTAAAATACCATAATCAGCACTCTCTAGTATACTTAAAATTTCAAGTATGAAAAGCCTTAACGCTAAAAATAAAATATGAATAATGTAAAATGACAGCCAGTCTCATGGACTAGCTGTCACCAGGTGCTCTGTTATTTTGTTTATTCCCACTCAATCGTACTTGGTGGTTTGCTCGTAATATCATACACGATGCGGTTTACGCCTTTTACTTCGTTCACAATACGGTTACTGATGACTTCTAGTACATCGTAGGGGATTCTTGCCCAGTCTGAGGTCATTCCATCTACCGAGGTAACGGCGCGAATGCCAACGGTGTGGTCATAGGTTCTGAAATCGCCCATTACGCCGACGCTGCGGATATTCGGAAGCACGGTGAAGTACTGCCAAATGGATTCTGTCAGGCCTGCTTTTGCGACTTCATCTCTCAAAATCGCATCGGATTCGCGGATGATATGAAGCTTTTCATCTGTAATCTCACCTAAGCATCGAATGGCAAGTCCAGGGCCTGGAAATGGCTGTCTCCAAACCAATTCATGGGCAATGCCGAGTTCTTCACCCACAGCTCTTACTTCGTCTTTAAACAACAGGCGAAGCGGTTCTAAAAGCTCCAGCTTCATGTTTTCCGGGAGCCCGCCTACATTGTGGTGGCTCTTGATGACTGCGGCTTCTCCGGCTCCGCTTTCCACTACGTCTGGATAAATCGTTCCTTGCAGCAGAAAATCAATTCCGCCTTCTGCATCATAAAGCTTTGTAGACTCTTCATCAAATACGCTGATAAATTCCGCTCCAATCGTTTTTCTCTTCTTCTCCGGATCACTTATGCCGGCCAGCTTCGAAAGAAAACGCTCCTGCGCATTGACACGTTTAATCTTCATTTTAAACTGCTTTCCGTAAACCTCCATAACCTGATCTCCTTCATCCTTTCGGAGAAGACCGTGGTCTACAAAAATACACGTCAAATTATCACCGATTGCTTTATGCACCAAAACGGCCGCAACGGAAGAATCCACACCGCCGGAAAGGGCGCAAAGCACCTTTTTATCGCCTACAAATTCACGAATTTCTTCAATTTTCTGTTTTGCAAAGCTGGACATTGTCCAATTTTCTTCGCAGCTGCAAATCTTATATAAAAAGTTTTTTAGAAGCTGCTGGCCAAATGGAGTGTGGTGTACCTCCGGGTGAAACTGCACTGCATAAAGCTTCTTTTCTGCATTCTCCATAGATGCAGTCGGGCAATAATCCGTATAAGAAGAAACCGTAAATCCCTGCGGCACTTCTTCGATGTAATCGGTATGGCTCATCCAGCAAAGCGTCTGTGCTTCAATCCCATCAAACAGAATGCTTTCATGCTTTTCTGTCGGCCGGTCTTTGCTTCCGCTATAGATTTTCACGCGCCCGTACTCTTTGTAATCCGGACTTACGACCTTTCCGCCTAAGACGTGTGCCATAAGCTGCGCGCCATAGCAAATTCCCAAAACCGGAATGTTTTTTTCAAACAATTCTTTTGGCAGCATCGGCGCCTTTTCGAGATAAACACTGTTCGGCCCACCTGTAAAAATGAGTCCCTTTGGTGTTTCTTTTTCAATGCGTTCCATCAATTTTGTATAGTGTACAATTTCACAGTACACATTCGCTTCTCTGACTCTTCTGGCAATCAGCTGATTATACTGCCCGCCAAAGTCAACAACTATGATTCCCTGATATTCCATTGTATTTCCTTGTATAATGCGTGGGCATTATAGCATTCCTTTCTTTTCTAATTCCTAACAGCTTCCCATTTTTCGTACGAAGAATCCCTATTTTAATCTTCAGAGAACCTTCATTTTAGACTCAAAGCATTCAGAGAAACGTAAGCTGTATTTGTTTCCCTAGCTCAAGAAAAATCTACATTTTCAAAAATAAGTTTTCCCAAAGCCTGCCGCACTTCCTCTTTAAAAGCGATTATCTAACCGGATTTGCCGAGCTGTCCTTTAAGATAACATCATGGGCGCCGCCTTCTACAATACTGGTCGCCGACACTAATGTCAGTTTGGAGCCTTTTTGTAATTCCGGTATGGATAAAGAACCGCAGTTACACATAGTCGAGCGCACCTTATTCAAAGACAAGGTCACGTTGTCCTTCAAACTTCCTGCATAAGGAACATAGGAATCCACACCTTCTTCGAAAGAAAGCTTCCCGTCGCCGCCTAAGTCATAACGCTGCCAGTTTCTCGCACGATTAGAACCTTCACCCCAGTATTCTTTTACATAATTCCCATTAATGTTGAGCTTATTTGTAGGACTTTCATCAAAACGTGAAAAATATCTTCCAAGCATAATGAAGTCTGCTCCCATTGCCAAAGCCAACGTCATATGGTAGTCATAGACAATTCCGCCATCCGAACAAATCGGAATGTAAATTCCGGTCTGTTCAAAGTATTCATCTCTTGCTTTTGCGACCTCAATCACGGCAGAGGCCTGTCCGCGCCCGATTCCCTTCTGTTCACGGGTGATACAAATGGAACCGCCGCCGATGCCTACTTTTATAAAATCCGCTCCGGCTTTTGCTAAATACAAAAATCCTTCTCGGTCTACGACGTTTCCGGCACCGACCTTAACGGTATCTCCGTACTTGTCGCGAACATATTTTAATGTGATCTCCTGCCACTGTGAAAAACCTTCGGAGGAATCGATACAGAGAATATCCGCTCCGGCTTCAACCAAAGCAGGCACACGTTCCGCATAATCACGCGTGTTGATACCCGCACCCACCATATAGCTTTTTCCTTCATCAAGTAATTCATTCGGATTGGCTTTATGTGAATCGTAATCCTTACGGAATACAAAATGTGTCAGTCTCCCATTTTTATCAATAATAGGAAGCGCATTCAGCTTGTGATCCCAAAGCATATCATTGGCCTCGGATAAGCGGACTCCTTCCTCTGCATACACGAGCTTGTCCAGCGGTGTCATAAAATTGCAAACCCTTTCATCCAGTGACATCCGACTCACACGATAATCGCGGCTTGTTACCAATCCAACTACCTTTCCTGCCGCCGTTCCGTCATCCGTAACCGCAATCGTAGAATGTCCGCTTTTTTCCTTTAACGCTAGAATATCAGAAAGCGTCTGGTCCGGGCGAATATTTGAATCACTCGTCACAAATCCAGCTTTGTAGCTCTTTACCTTTTTTACCATAGCTACTTCACTCTCAATGGACTGTGAGGCATAAATAAAAGAAATTCCACCCTCCTTCGCTAAGGCGACTGCCATCTTATCATCTGAAACAGATTGCATTATCGCAGACACTAATGGAATATTCATCGTAATTTGAGGAGTTTCATCCTTCTTAAATTTAGTAATCGGTGTTTTCAGGCTTACATTCTCCGGTCTGCACTCTGTAGAAGAGTATCCCGGTACCAACAGGTATTCATTAAAGGTACGAGATGGTTCGTTAAAATAGGTTGCCATTTGATTCCTCCATTCTTATTTTATTCAAAAATTAATTTTTACTTCTATATTAATAAACAGGGAATAGTCCCTTATTCGTTATCCTTTGCTTCACTGTTCCAAGTATTCTTCCAGTGTAATTTCCTGCTCATAAATTTCATCTGCCGCAGGCTGTCCCACATAACGAAGATGCCACGGTTCATACTGGTATCCAGTGACTTCTTCTTTCCCTTTTGGGAATCTCAAAATAAAGCCATATTCATGTGCGTGCTCTGCCATCCATTTGCCTTCCTCCGTATCTCCCAGCTCACTTGTTAAGCGATACTGAACGACAGGAGAAGAAACATCGACCGCCAAGCCCGTCTGGTGCTCACTCTGCCCTGGTTTTGCACTGAAAGTATCAGCTTCTGCTTGTCCATATCGATTTACATAATTTGTATAGAGCGTGTTCTGAAATGCGTAAGAACGGTATGCTGTCGTCATCGCAAGCTCAAATCCATCTTCCTTCGCACCTTCCACAAGCTGGTGAAATTGCTCCGCGGCCTCCGCTCTCATATAACGCCCCTGTTCTGAGCGGTCAGAAGCAAAATATTTGACCGACGTCAAATCCTCCGGCGCATAGGCTTCATCTACTGCGTGCTGCTTATTTACTAAAATCAGCAATTCTTGATTTTGGGCTGGCTTTTCTTCTTCCTCTTTGTCCGGCTGCTTCCCTGCCTGCTCAGAAGAACTCAAGATTTTCGGGCTATTTTTATCTTTCCATAAGGAATTGCCTATGGTTTTCGTAAAAAAAATCGCTGCCAGAACAACAAGGAAAGCAAGCAACAACAATACTCCGGTTTTCGTATTTTTTCTTTTCCTTTTTTTTTTCATTGGATTCGTTCAAGACCTCTTTTCACAAAATACAGTATTTTTTAATACATTTCACTAATCTTTAGTATATTATTGTACATCATACCAACCTTTCAAGCAAGGGAAACTTACTGCAAATCCACGACAAACGCATGAAGGTGTTCCATTAACAATGCTCAAAGGTATCATTTTTT
>CAUQTI010000036.1:0-10118 GCA_963521065.1 uncultured Anaerovorax sp.
TTAATTATAATAGGTAATTACTTTTCGTGTCCACTTTTATAATATAGATCCATACATTGAAGAGCTTTCGCAAATCAAAAAAGAAATAGACAGCGGATTAAGACCGTTGTTGCCGTGCAAGGTTGGGGATATGGTTTGGGGCATCGAAGACCTATCAGAAGAGTTCACTCCGTGGTGCATGAAATTTGACTATTGGATGATTCCGATGTTGGACAAAACCGTATTCATTTCCCGTGAAGCTGCCGAAGCGGCGTTAGGAGAACGGAATGAATAAAAAAGATAGATTAAAAGTTTATGAGAAATACGGCGGTCACTGTGCTTATTGCGGAAAGATAATAACCTACAACAATATGCAAGTAGACCACGTTAAACCAAAACGCAACGGAGGGCAGGATAATATAGACAACTTAAATCCAAGCTGTCGAAGGTGTAATCATTATAAACGATCCCTTGACCTAGAGGGATTCAGGGAGCACATAAAAACCCTACATGAGCGGATAGCGAAGGATTATATCGCAAAAGTCGGTTTGGATTTTAGGATTGTGGAGTTGGTACCGTTTGACGGTGTGTTTTATTTCGAAAAGGAGCGTGAATCAAAATGAAGATTGAAGATGCAATGGAACTTATAATTTTAGCAAAGGGTAAATTTTTAGAATCTCCCGAAAAATACGAAGCTTTACAAATGGGTAAAGAGGCATTAGAAAAGCAGATACCAAAGAAACCTATTGATGACGGAGCGTTTGGCAAATGCGCTGCTTGTGGGTATATATTAAACAGCGAATTGGTAAGCGAATACAACGTAAAATATTGCCCTGATTGCGGTCAGAGATTGGAGTGGTGAGAATGAATGATACAGAAAAAGCAATTGAAAACCTAAAAGAAACGTTAGAATTTGTGGCAAACACATCGTATGAAATTAACAGAGATAGACGATGCCGAGCAATAGAATTAGCCATTGAAGTTCTGCAAGAAAAAGCAGAGCGGGAGAATCCAAAGCCTTTGACGTTGGAGCAACTGAGAGAGCGTATAGGTAAGCCAGTATATGTTGTACATTTTTCTAGCTCGTGTTCGCTTAAAAAACCAAGTGAATGGCTCATATTAAAGTCGTGTAATCCAACAATAGATTATCCGTTTGTTATTTTTGAGGGGTGTGGGTTAAACGCAATGTATTATTGCAAAGGGTGGATTGCATACGACCATGAACCAAAGGAGGGTACTGATGATTAAAAACTGCCCTATGTGCGGTAGGGGGTTTGAGACGGATAACGTCCGTGTAAAGTATTGTTCTTCGGAGTGCAGATACAAATTTCAACAACAAAAACAGTTTATAAAAAACCGTAGTGCTAAAAAGTCAAACCTCGATGCACTAAACGCACAAGCAAGAGCCAAAGGCCTGACGTATGGTCAGCTACAGGCCGCAAAGTACATAAAGATGCACAGATTGGAGGTATAATGGATAAAGACAAGCTAAGTCAGATAAAGTCCCTTAAAATCGAGATTAAAGCCATCCAAGACGACCTACGCAACCTACCCATGACTAAAGACAGTGTAACGGGGTCAATGGTGGAGCATCCTTACATAAAGCGTACGATGGTTATCACGGGGCTGGATGAGGATAAGGGAAAGAAATTAAGAAGGCGGTTAGAGAAAAGACTGGACGAGTTGCAAGATACACTTTTTGAAATGGAGGATTTTCTTGACACGGTACCAGATGCGGAAATGAGGTCAATTCTAAGGCTTAAATACAGAAATGGATTGAAGGATAGAGAAATAGCGGATGAGTTAGGATATAGCAGGGCGGGGGTGTCTTGGAAGGTAAAAAGATTTTTCGATAAAGAGTGAAGTGTCACCCAATTCACCTTTTACCCATGCTAATATGGTATTGGGTGAAATTGCATAAATCCTAATTCTCCTTATTTATAGGGTCGTGTAAAAGCGGCCCGAATTATGGCAGGGTAGAGTACTGGTAACTCACAAGCCTCATAAGCTTGGTTATATCGGTTCGAATCCGATTCCTGCCCCAGACAGATAGATTGTAGGTTGTAAAGCAGTCACAGCACATAACAACCTTCCGAGCGGATGCAAAACAATGGCGTAGAGTTGTTTAGGCTAGAGCCCGGGGGGCAATCCCCCGGCAATGCGGGATAGGGGCGATGTAGTGACGCACGGACATAGGTTCGGAACCACAGGTGCAAATCCTGTCTATTCCACCACATAAGCAGGTCAACCGAAAGGGAGTAGCTTTGAACCTCTGAAGACCTAACGAGGTTCCCGAAGCCGCCACAGGATAGAGTGTACGTACAGACGTTTTGTTGTGCAAGCAGGCGGAGAAAGACCAAAAGAAGAATAAACGTTGGCAGCCGGGAAAGACCGGCGAAAGGCGCGATACGTGAGCATGAGCCAGCGTTAAATGCGGAGCGTTGAGGACAACACCCACGGTCTGGACATCCAGGAGTGCAACCACAGCTGAAATAATGTGCGTCGAATATTTCTAACAAAAGACAACCTCGGTAGAGATATTGGGGTTGTCTTTGTTATACTCGGAACGTACCCCGGTGTCCTTCGGGCTCGGGGTCTTTTTATGTCAGAAAGCGGGTGAGTAAGATTGGAGCTAAAGAAACTAACAGAAAAAATACTGGAATTGTTCGGCTGCCAAAAAATAGGCGAGCTTCCGGAAAAGGTCTATAACGCCGTGCTATCCGGAAACAAGGGTTATTTTGAGCGCTATCTTGCATTGGTTGACGGTGATCTGACCGCTGACTATCTACAGAAGGTGTTCCAATACTACCTGGCAGACCGTAAAGAGAAGTGCCAAGACTTTACGCCCGCATCAATCGCAAAGCTTCTGGCGGCCCTCACAGGAGATGCCGACACGGTTTATGACTGTTGTGCAGGTAGCGGAGCACTGTCCATCCAGAAATGGCAAGACAATAAAGATGCAATGTTTATTTGCGAGGAGCTCGATTGTCGTGTCGTTCCGTTCCTGCTGTTTAATCTGGGTGTCCGAAACGTGACAGGCTATGTGATTAACCGAAACGTCTTGACATTGGAAACGGAAAAGATATATAAACTTACGGGCGGGGAGACTTTCTCCACGGTTGAAATTGTCGATGATGTACCGGAGATCATGGCCGATGCCGCAATCTCGAATCCGCCATATAACATAAAGTGGGATTCTCCAGCTCCGTTGACGGCGGATGAACGGTTTCAGGTATGTGATATACCGCCAGCAAGCAATGCCAACTATGCGTTTGTACTGACGGCGCTCAACAGGTTAAAGCCGGACGGAAAATGCGCCTTTGTGCTCCCATGTGGTGTGCTAAGCCAATCAAATGAGAAAAGCATCCGGCAGTACCTCGTTGATTCGGGACGATTGGAAACGGTGATCGTTCTTCCGGATCGGATGTTTGAAGCAACAACGATTCCGACCTGTGTCTTGCTGTTCGGGGAGAATGGTGGAGCGGTCAGGATGTACGATTGCCGGAAGCGATGCGAAACGGGGATAAGGGAACAGAACGGGCAGTATGGCGGTGCCAGCCATGAGGGGCGGACCTACAAAAAAGAGATTCGAATTCTACCGGATGAGCTGATAAATCTGATTGCATCAGGAGCCGCAGAGGATGAGGCGGAGTTCTGTCGGGTGGTGCCAATTGATGAAATTGCAGAAAACGATTATCTACTCGTTCTATCCCGATATATAGAATTTCAGGAGCAGGAGCAGACACACAGGCCACATGGCGACATTATCGACGATATCAACCATATTTGCCGGGAGCGCAATGTTATAAAAATCACTGTCAACGAAACGCTGGCAAAAGCAATGGGGCTTGATGAATTATATAGGCTGGCGCAGGAAAGCAATGCGAGTATCGAAGAAATGAAAAAGACATTTGCACTATTCGACAAGGAGCCAGTGAAGTCAGATTATATAAGCTTATCGAAGAATAAGAATGAATTGAAGATTGAAAACAGAGACAAGGAGCTACTATCAAGTCTCTTGTCTATTTTTATGCCGATGTGGAGGCAACATCTTTATTACCTCAATCAAGAGGAAAACCGTTACCTTATAGAGCTTCGTGACGCACTTCTTCCGGATTTAATGAGTGGAAAAATAACGTTATAGCAGGAACCATCCCAGCGGTGGCTCTTTTCTTATACCCCAAAACAAAAGCTGGGAATTATTCCCCAGCTTCGTTTTTACAATACTTAGCAATAAACCGCTTAATTTCTGTTGTGGGTTTAGTTCCATTTTCTTTGCACTTAGCTTTGAACTCGTCAAGAACTTCTGGCTTTAAGTCAAGAGGGAATCGAACATAGGTTTTACGGTTATACTTTTGTTGAGCGGTATATTTGCTTTCTGACATGAGCTATCATTCCTTTCTTATCTTTAGGAAAATAAAGTACAACAAGGCGGCAGCATTAAGGATAATTAAAGCTTTGTTCCATGTTTGCCAGTTGCACATAACGGAAATAGAGAGATTTACTGCAAGAATGATCGTTAAAAATAATCGAGTATTCATATACATACAAATGTGATACAATAGATTCCAGAAGGAGCCTTACGGCTCCGACTGGGCTGTCACTTAAGATTTAATGGCTGTAATCAATGCGGCGAGGGCAATCACTGCTTGAATTATCAGTTCTAAAATTTCTTTTGTAGACAGCTTTTCTTTTGGTTTCTTTTTCACATTTGTTTACCTCCTTTCTATGTTTCTATTATACTATACACGTACGTGTATGTCAATGAAAAAGAGGAAAATAATTCAAAATATTTCTAAAATAAACAGGAGAACAATGATCCGTCTGAAATGGCGGATTTTTTAGTGGGAAAATATATACCAGATTATGTGTCGGTGGGGATAAGGTATATAAAATAATTAATAAGGAGTTAGTAAAATGAAATTAGACAAAGGAGCAAAGGTTTTAATTTGTGCATCAATCCCGATGTTTATGGCAATTTTGAAAGATACAACACAATTTGCGATAATAGGCGGTGCGTTATGGATAGGTGCATGTATAGTATGTACAAATAAGGACGAGAGGTAATGTTAAAGAGTTGCAAGTATTGTGGCAAGATACATGATAGCAAATATGATTGCGGCATGAAGCCTAAAAGAAAAAAACAACCGACAGAAATAAATAAATTTAGATGGTCAAGGAAGTGGAGAGAGAAAAGCTTAGATATAAAAGAGAGAGACAACTATTTATGTCAAATGGCTTTAACAGATAATCCACCACGATACATATACACTACGTTAGAAGTGCACCACATTATACCAATAGAAGAAGACTGGGATTTAAGATTGGAAGATGAGAACTTAATTACATTATCGGAAGAGTATCATGAGAAGGCAGAGCGTGGAGAGATAAGCAGAAAAACATTATTCGACATACTATCAAATAAACATGGATACCCCCCGGGCGGTCCATATGGTCATTATTGAGGCTTTTGGATACCACGTGCCCATATCTGTAAACAAAACATTCCCACATCAGATTTTACGAAAGGAGTTGATATTGATGCCTACACCGCCAAAACCATACCTCATGCTTGTGAACGAAAAAAAGTCGCACAGAACCAAAGCGGAACTAAAACAAAGAGAACAAGGAGAAAAAGCACTCGCTACCGGCACGGCATTAAGAGAACGACCGGAAGTGAAAGAAAATCCTGTGGCACATAAGGAGTTTTTAAGATTAAATAAGCTTTTAAAGGGCATAGAGAAAAACGATGCAATCTACGAAGCGATAATTAATCGATATTGTTTACTTCAAGCCGAGTGCACTGGTCTAGAAGAAAAAAGAGAAAGATGTTATAAGACTATCGAAAGACTAGATGATGCATTCGAAGAAGAAATTGAAAACACTCCATCGGAAGAGCGTGGAAAGTTAATCAGGAGCTATTCCAAAAGCTATAATGAATCGCTCAAACATTTGCTCGGATGTGATTCGCAAATCCAGTCCAAACGCAAAATGCTCTTAGATATTGAAAAAGAAAATATAATGACCATTGCATCGGCATTGAGGAGTATACCTAAAAAGGTGGATGAGTCGAAAAATCCATTGCTCGAAGCATTGCAAAAAGGGAAAAAGAGCAATGGTACAGGATAGCAGAGCTTATCAATATGCCAAGTGGTGTGTGATTCCCGAAAATAAAAAAGCTCCTAAGTATGTAAAAAAACAAGCCGAATCATGGATAAAAATAGCTGACGGAGAAGATTTAGAAGCTTACGTTGACGAAGACACTCTCGATCAAGTAACCACACTGCTAGGCTTAATGGTTCACCCTGATTTGCTTTGTCCTATGAGTGAGGGGATGGAGGATTATGCGTGGCTGCTTATAATTGCAACTCTATGTACTAAGCTTAAAAACGATAAAAATAGAGATATAAGATACTATACAACCGTACTATTAGAAATAAGTCGTAAGAATTTTAAGACTTTCTATGCAGCGGTTATTTTTATACTCTTGATGCTTACTGATCCACAGTTTAGCAGATTTTTTTCAGTTGCTCCAGATTTAAAATTATCAAAAGAGCTGCAATTAGCTATTAAGAAAATTATAAAAGTAAGTCCGTTGTTAGCTGAAAATGATGTTTTTAAGATATTGAGAAGTGAAATAAGATGCGTATTGACGGATAGTGAATATACTCCACTTGCCTACTCAGAAGACAAGATGGACGGTAAACTTGCCAATGCATTTCTGGCCGATGAAGCTGGAGCTATGGACAGTTATCCAATAGAAGCCATGAGGTCCTCACAGATCACATTGTTTAATAAGTTAGGAATTATTATTTCTACTCAATACCCTAACGATAACAATGGAATGATTGACGAGATAGACATTTCGAAGAAAACTTTAGATGGGCTTAGAGATAGCAAAAGACGTTTTTCTCTTTTGTATGAGCCTGATGATGAATTTCTCCTGGACGATAACTGGCAAACAGAGGATTTAGTTATTTATCAATCTAATCCAGTTGCAGTAGCTCATGGTTATATCTTTCAGGCTATCAAAGAAATGCGAGAAGATGCAGTTGACTATGAAAACAAACGCGAAAATTATCTTTGTAAGCACAATAACATTAAATATAAAGGTCTTGGCGTTGAGGGTTATATTGAAATTACTAAAGTAAGAGAATGTAAAATTAAAGAAGATAAAGATTTTTGGAAAGGTAAAAGAGTATGGCTTGGGCTTGATCTTTCGCAGACTGACGATAATACCTCACTTGCAATGGTTACCGAGCACGAAGGTAAGTTATACGGTAAAGTTTGGGGATTCATTCCAAGCGATAAAAAGAAACAAAAGAGTAAAAAAGAAGGTGTTAATTATGACAAACTAATAAAACAAGGTGTGTGTTTTGAATGCGGCGGTGAGGTCATAGATTACGGATTTGTTGAAGCTTTTATAATAGGGGATGAAAAATACAAATTTAAGGGCATTGAAGAGGAATACAGTGTCGAAATAGTCCAAATGGGCTATGACCGTTACAACGCTATAAGCACCGTGCAAAAACTCGAAAATGCAGGGTGTGAATGCGTGGAAATTAAACAGCATTCAAGCATTCTTCACATGCCTACAAAATTACTAAAAGAATTAATCTTAAGTAAAATGTTTGTATATGAAGAAAATCTAATGCTTGAAATTAACTTTCAAAATGCACGCTGCACCAAAGATACAAATTTGAATTTATATGTAAATAAAAAAAGGTCTGAGGGTAAGGTTGATATGGTAGTAAGTTTAATAAATGCTATGTATTTACTAGAGCAGGATCTATTATTTGGTATGGATGATTTTGTAGTTCAGACAATCTAGGAGGGGAAAATGGAAATATGGAATGATATCAGAGATTACGAAGGTCTATATCAAGTCAGTACTCATGGAAAAGTAAGGAGTTTAGATAGAATTGATAGCAGAGGACACAGGAGAAAAGGGCGAATTTTAAAATATGCAAATAGAAGAGGATATAGAGGGGTAATTTTATGTAAGGATGGAATTACTAAAACATTTTCAGTCCATAGATTAGTTGCATTACATTTTATTGACAATGAACATGGATATCCAGAAGTAAATCATATAGATGAAAACAAAGAAAATAACAAGATGGATAATCTTGAGTGGTGCAATGGACATTATAACAATAACTATGGTACAAGAAATTATAGAAGCATGATATCCCAATCTAAAAAAGTAATTTGTATTGATAGTGGGGAAACATTTGAAAATGCTCGTATTGCAGCAGAAGCAAAATATTGCTGGACTTCAAACATAAACTCTTGTTGCAATGGTAGATTAAACACAACTGGTGGATATCGTTGGGCATATGCATAAAACAAACCAGGTTATTTAGAGGAGGTGAAAAAGTGGGATGGTTTAGTAAAAAAGAGCAAAGAGCAGAGGAAACTACAACTGATACTACTCAGGTAGATGATATACTTTTAAAAGCTTTATTAGGAAATTCAACTATCACAAAAGCAGAAGCTTTAAATATTCCTAGTGTAAAAGGTTGTATTAATTTCATAGCTGATACAGTATCAATGCTACCTATAAAATTATACTCAGAAGAAAGAAAAGAAGATGAAACAAATGAGATTAAAGACGACATTAGAGTAAAACTTCTTAATGATGACACCGGGGACACATTAGATGCGGTTCAATTTTGGAGAGCTTTGATAACAGATTACTTCCTCGGTAAAGGTGGATATGCTTATATTAATAAGCGTGGTAATAATTTTATAAGCTTACACTATGTAAACGAAGAGAGTGTTTCTACAAATAAAAATGCAGATCCAATTTTTAAAAATTTTGATATTTTAGTTCATGGCAAACCATATATGCCTTATGATTTTATAAAATTGCTTAGAAATACTAAAGATGGAGCCCAGGGCGTTAGCATCATAGAGGAAAATAATTTAATGCTCAGTGTAGCATATAATTCTTTAGTCTATGAAGAGACTTTGGTAAAAAAGGGTGGTAACAAAAAAGGATTTTTAAAATCTGAAAAAACTCTAGGTGAGGAAGCTATTTCTGCATTAAAACAAGCCTGGAGAAACCTATATAGTAATAATAGTGATAACGTAGTTATATTAAATAAGGGTTTGGATTTTCAAGAGGCCTCTAATACAAGTGTTGAAATGCAATTAAATGAGAATAAAAAATCTAACTCAGGAGAAATTTGCAAAATATTTAATATGGCAGAAACTATTATTACAGGTACTGCATCATCAAAAGATTATTCGAACTCTTTTAAAACCGCAGTAATGCCAGTACTAAGAGTAATTGAATGTGCTTTAAACCGGGACTATTTACTTGAAAAAGAGAAAGGGTCCTTTTATTTTGCTTTTGATACAAAAGAAATGTTAAAAGGTGATACAAAAGAAAGGTTTGAAGCTTATAAAACAGCAATTGAAGCTAACTTTATGGGCATTGATGAAGTTAGATTCATTGAAGATTTACCAGCTTTAGGTATTGAATGGATTAAGCTGGGACTTGATTCAGTCCTATATAATCCTAAGACAAAAGAGATTTACACTCCAAATACTGATAAATCTCAAAATATAACTAATTTGAAAGGTGGTGAAGAAGTAGATGATTAAAGTACAGTTAGAAAAAAGGCGTTCATATAAGCACAAAGTTAGTTTTATGCCACATGAAAGAATTGAAATCCTAGAAAGAGATAATTGGAAGTGCCAAATATGCGGTTGTTTAGTTCATGACGAAATAATAAATGATGAATTAAAAGCAAACATTGACCATATAATTCCAATCTCAAAGGGTGGAAATTCAGAAATTAACAATCTTCAAGTTTTGTGCAGAACTTGTAATTTATCAAAATCAAATAGAATTATTTGAATAGGACTTCACTTCGGAGTCTTATTTTTATTAAAAAAAGGAGGTGGTTCCAGCTATGAGAATCGAAATCAGAAATGATAGTGTATTGCTTGATGGCTATGTGTGAATGCAGTTGGAAGAGATAGTAAGCCTATATCAACTGCCAAAGGCAAATACATTGAACAAATAGAGCCTAGAGCGTTTGAAAGAGCATTGTCTAAGGCTGATAATGTTGACATGGACCATAGTCAATAGAGTAGACACGATTATTAAAGAAAACTTTCTGAGAACA
>CAUQTI010000037.1:0-9284 GCA_963521065.1 uncultured Anaerovorax sp.
TCCAACTGGGCCTCAAGGATTGCAGGGCGAAACCGGTCCTACCGGTCCGCAAGGCCTGCAAGGTGATACCGGACCCACTGGTCCACAAGGCATCACTGGTCCTACCGGTCCGACCGGACCTCCTTTTTCCGCTACGGGATTTTCTGCATTCAGATCCGCCCTCAATCTTTCTAATGATGCACAAATCTCCAATTGGTCCACCGCGAGCCCGTATTACACGACCTCCGGATTCAATGCATCCACTGGAAGTTTTACCGTTCCAGCCACAGGGCGATACTCTGCCTCTGCCACCATCAATTATTCAACTACAGCAGCAATCAGCGGCTCAATTGGCTCTTCAAACCCAGTTTTTCAAATACGGAGAACTTCACCTTCGACCTTGCCTCTCGTGAGCGCCCTTCTTCCTCTCATGAATATCAATATAACCCTCGTAAATCTAAGAGCAATACTGGGCGGAGGGGCAGTAACCTTAGCAGGTGAAGTCGAATTAAGTGCAGGAGATGTAATCGGCCTATTTTATATTGCTGATGGGCTTTCATTGACTCTCAATTTAGGAGGAAGTAACAGTAGTGGAATTCTATGGTCTGTCCATAGAATGACGTAACAAAAAGATACCCTCGCCCTATGTATTCCGTTGCATTCTCTTTATAAAAGAACAGTACTTGTAAGCGGTAAAGCATTTCATGTTTTACACTTGCGGGTACTGTTTTTTTATATTTATTCTATTTTTTAATTTCATTCGAAACTGATAAAAATCCTTTTCTTCTTTATAAAATTTTCATCCACTTTTTTATTAAAATTGAATACAATAAACCCTTTATTCGTGACATAGCCACCCCTCTTTTCCCACAAAAATAAAATAATTATATGGGCGTATTCTACAGCATACACTGCCATTCGCTTTAATACGCAAATAACACATTTGAAAAAAGAAAGGGTTTAGACAATGAAAATAGATACAAAGAAAGCACTACCATACGAAAATCCTTCACCTGATTTTCTAAAAGGCAGTGGATTTAAACAAAAGGCACTGTTTACTGCCGCAATTTTATCCAACATAATCTATATTTTATGGCGGATTTTCTTCACTGTCCCTTTCGGATATGGGACAATTTCTCTTATCATGGGTTTATCCTTGTTAATTGTTGAGATCGTAGGCACTTTTGAATCATTTGAACATTATTACAACATGTCAAATATTGTACGTCCAGTCGCTCCAAACCCTCCTCTCGATTGGTATCCCAATGTCGACGTTTTTATTGCAACCTACAATGAACCTGTAGACTTACTGCAAAAAACCATTAATGGCTGTATCAACATGGATTACCCGAATAAGAGCAAAGTTCATATTTTTGTCTGCGACGATGGGAACCGATCCGAGATGAAGGCAATGGCCGAAAAAATGAATGTAGGCTATTTCTCCCGAGATAATAATTTGCATGCAAAGGCAGGCAACCTTAACCATGCAATGCAAAAAACAAACTCCCCTCTCATCGTTACATTTGATGCAGATATGATACCCATGCACCATTTTTTGACCGAATGCGTTCCTTTCTTTTTTACACCTCAGGACGAAAACCGCCCTGACCAAAAGAAAATTGGGTTTATTCAAACACCGCAGTGCTTCTATAACCCTGACTTATTTCAATATAATTTATATTCAGAAAACCGCATCCCGGATGAACAGGATTACTTCTACAGGGATGTACAGATTTCACGAAATAAAACAAATTCTGTTATCTACGGTGGCTCAAATACCGTACTCTCAAGAGAAGCGCTGAATGCTGCCGGAGGTTTTTGTACAGGTGTAATTACCGAGGACTTTGCTACCGGTATACAGATTCAGAAAATGGGCTACTCGTGCTACGCAATTGATACACCGCTTGCGTCAGGTCTCTCCCCCACCGACATTAACAGCTTGATAAAGCAACGCATTCGATGGGCACGCGGCTGTATACAAACGGGATATAAATTAAATATTTTATTTGGAAAGGGCCTATCTTGGCAACAGCGGATCAGCTACACTGCCTCCGTCTTATATTGGTACAATCAAATAAAACGTTTCATCTTTTTACTTGCGCCGATTGTATTTTCTGTGTTTCAAGTCGTCGTACTACGATGTACCTTACTGGAGATTTTAATTTTTTGGCTTCCTATGTATCTATTGGCGAATATGACCTTAAAGCGCCTTTCCGGGAATATTCGAAGTACGCGCTGGACGAATATCTACGAAACGGTACTCTTTCCCTATTTACTGCCACATGTACTTATGGAAGCTTTCGGCATCAAGAAAAAGACCTTCTCCGTAACAAAAAAAGATAGAAGCACAGCTCAGGGAGTTCCCTTGAAATTCTATGCAATTCCCCATATAGTTCTGGCGATTTTAAGCCTCATCGGCATTATCAATTGTATAAGGCTTACTTTTTCGACAAGCTCTATGACCTATATTGTCGTTATTTTTTGGCTTGTTAATAACCTGCATTCCCTGCTTATGGCAATCTTTTTTATGCTTGGCCGTCCAATCAAAAGAAAAGCCGAACGATACAAGGTAGACCTCCCCTGCGCCCTCTCTTGGAGCACACGAGAAAGAGCAATTACGTCACAAGTATTTGACATCTCTGAGACTGGATTTATGACGAAGTTAGATTTTCCACATTTCATTCCAGATGATATGAATTTAACTGCCGTCATTACGGGTGAAAGATCGAGCAGTCGTTTTCAGTGCAGAGTTGTTTCCGTCACACAAGATAACGCAGTGGGTAAAAACACTTATCGATATGCCTTTGAAATTACTCATATCGATTTTGATGAACAAAACGCACTATACGCCATTATATATGACCGGATTCCCTCTCTTCCAAATAAGCTGCATGATAACATTAGTTTATTTGATGATATTCTTATCAATGTTTCATCCCGTACTTCAATTCACACCCTTTTTAACCGAAGGCTCGCTCGCATTCGCCTTGACCGGTTCATCAATGCAGAGGAATGTGAAAATATAAAAATAATCGATTTTAACTACGCATATCTACTAATCGATGGAAGCCAGCTCCCCAAAACTTACTTGAGGCTCACCTTTCCTATTGCTAAAAATTTAAAGTTTTATTGCGAATTTGAAAAAGCAATTGGGTCTTCTCTTTTATACCGACTCTCTAATTATCGGGAAATAGGAAATACAGAAGCATTTACGGGCGTTTTAAAGGAGTGGATTTCTGATTTTGATTTAAGACAGTATGAAAACAGCAATGCAATATCCCCACAATATAAGACACATCAAAAATTTGTTGGAGAATTTAATGAAATGGAGTATTTAGATGAGTTGTTATCCTAAAAGCTGCGGAGTCGTCTCCTCAAAAATACAAAATATAATAGAAACTTCCCCTCACAGCCAAATGCGAATTTTCGCTTATATACTGTTTTCCATACTGTTTTTCTCTGGGATTCAAGCCACACCTTCCTTTGCAGAAAACACAGGAGAGTACCCTCTATTCCTCACTACTATGAGCACCTGGTCCAATGGTCCGGTGACGACTCTCTCTCCTTCAAGTGTCACGAACCACTTTGAAGGTGCAGTGGATGCTTCTACACTACCGCCTTCCGCCTATTCCAGCTATTTTTTTAATGCCGCTAAAAAAGATTGGCGCGGCATCGGCGCAATTCGCTTTGATATCAATAATCCCAATAATGAGGTTTTAAAACTAAATTTTATCATAAAGGATACAGAAAGCGCTACGTTGACATTGGAAGAAAAAAGCCTCTGCATCCTGGTAGATTCCCTTCAACGCTATGAAGTAGTCTCCCCTGTAAACGGTGCAATTGTACTTCCCTCCGGGTATTCTGGAGAGCTCATCATCCCTTTTTCTGAATTATCAAGTCAGGGGGAAACGCGGGCTGTTTCAAAGTCCGAATCGTGGGGAATTCTCCTTTTTTCTGAAGAAAGGAAGTCCCAAAAAATCATTTTTGGCAACTTTTCGCTCATTCCTGAAAAGAAAATGGAAGGAGTGGAAGAAATCTTAAATCGAGCAATTATTGGCACCAGTGAAATTACAATCCCTATGGCTGGGGAAAAAACTGCACTCTATCAGATTCGGCAAGAAGTAGATAACAATCCCGTATTTTCCTTGGAAAAAAACATACCGGGGCTCTTCATCCATAAACGCGGTGATCTGACACTTACCGCTGAGGCAAATGAAGGCAGCCTCTGCATCCTAGCAGAATCAAACGACGGATTCATTATGAAAAAAACAGTCGCACTTACGCTCCCTTACACGGTGAAAGAAACAATGCTAAGTGGTACCACACTTCAAATTCCACAAGCAAATCAAGCAGGCAAGGTCTATGATGCTTCCTCTTTATTGTATCACCGCTCTTTTTATAAATTTATTTCCTATAGTGGAATTTTTTTATCATTTGTTTTGCTTCTTTTTTATCAATATTTACGTCATAGATCGAAAGGGAAAAAAGAAAAAAGCTTTTATAAATAGAAAGGAATGGAAAAGCGTATGCTGTTTTCAAGTATTATTTTCTTAGTTTGCTTACCAATTTTGTTGATTTTATATTACATCTTGAGCTTTTCTCGCATAGCTCAGAATGTAACGCTTCTTATTTTCAGCCTGTTTTTTTATGCGTGGGGTGAACCTAAATTCGTACTAATCATGCTTCTCTCTATTATTGTTAATTATGTTTTTGGGTTTTTAGTTGCAGGAGGAGGTCAAAAAAAATCCTTTTTCCTAAGTCTGAGCATCTTCTTTAATTTGTCTATGCTCTTTGTTTATAAATATTTAAACTTCGCTTTAGACAACTTAAATGCCAGTGGATTTATAAATATAGTTGTGCCACGCATTGCCTTACCGCTAGGGATTTCCTTTTTTACCTTTCAAGCAATGTCCTACGTCATTGATGTTTACCGCGGAACCTCTTCAACACAAAAAAATTTGCTCTATCTTGCGCTGTATATCGCCTTCTTCCCACAGCTGATTGCCGGCCCCATCGTCCGTTATAATACCATCGAACACCAAATACTGCATAGAAAGGAAAGTGTACGCAAGCTCTCAATCGGCTGTACTCGTTTTCTGACAGGCCTTGGGAAAAAGATTTTAATTGCAAACAATATGGCAATTGTCGCCGATCACATTTATGCAATGACTGACATCCCTGCATCGTTGTCATGGCTTGGTTCCATTGCTTATACCCTGCAAATATTCTTTGATTTTTCAGCTTACTCTGACATGGCGATTGGCTTAGGGCTTATGTTCGGTTTTGAATTCCTAGAAAATTTCAATTATCCATACTTGTCAAAATCAATCACTGAGTTTTGGAGAAGATGGCACATATCACTCGGTGAATGGTTTCGAGACTATGTTTATTTTCCTTTGGGCGGCTCAAGAACGGATAATAAAGATAAAATGGTACGCAATTTGCTAATTGTATGGCTTTTGACTGGCATTTGGCATGGTGCAGAGTGGACTTTTCTTATTTGGGGCCTTATGAATTTCGTATTTATTGCGTTTGAGAAGCTTATAAATTTTAATCATATAAAGAAATACGGTCTCTTAAAGCATATTTATGCACTATTTATTGTGAATATAGGGTGGGTGCTCTTTCGAGCAGAAAGTTTGGAACAAGGGGGTAAATACATTTCCGCCATGCTTGGTACCAACGGTATTTGGAGTGATTATACCTGGATGTTTTTTAAAGAATACTTGGTTTTCTTTATTGCGGGTGTTCTCTTTAGCTTTCCGATTGCCAAACGCGCCACCTATCTGCTTCTCCACAGTAATTGCAGAATTCTGAAAGGAGTTGCTTTTACAGCGTATCCTATTCTTATTTTGGCAATGCTTTGCATCTGTATTTCCTATTTAGTAAAAGGAAGCTATAACCCTTTTATTTATTTTAACTTTTAAATCCGTCTGCATCCGCGCTCCTTTTTCGCCGGAATTTGATGCAGGATTAAATTTATACAGGAGGAGTATCTCTTTATGAAAGGCTTTTTTCGAATGAAAGCAGTAACCGCAGCTTTTGCGCTGGGGCTCTTATTTTTCTTGTCTGTACAGACCTTAATTTCATTTTTCCCCGAAGCAAAAAAGACGCTCGCGAAAAATGAGTCCGCCAAGTTCAGTAACATAATTCAGGAAGTCAATCTTCTTTTAGATGAATCTTTTTACCAAAGGTATCGGTTCATTAATGTTTACGGCTTACTCCAAAAACTTCTGGGCAAAAATGAAGAAAATAATTTTGAAGTTATATCGGATGAGAGAGGCTTTCTGCACTATACTTTTTTTGCAGACGGTCCTCAGCTTGACCCTGATTTGCCGGAACGCGCAATCCGCCTTCGCAGTGCACTAAAAGACAACACTGAGTTGATCTGCCTGATGCCTCCGGATAAATACTTAAGAGGCTATACGAAGTTTCCGAGGGGTATTCCTTATCCGTATTTTAATGAAAATGCTGATCTGTACCTACAGGCAATCGAGAAAGAAGGGATTCCTTTTCTAGATTTTCGTGAAAGAATCTTAGAGAGTAAAATTCCTAAAAATGAGTTGTTTTTTAAAACTGACCATCATTGGACAATTCAAACCTCGTTTTGGGCGTTTCGCGAGCTAGTAAATTATTTTCACGATCAATTTAATATTGATTTAGATCCCGACCGACATTATACCGATATCGCCAATTACAACCAGATTAAGTATGAAAATTTCTACCTAGGGTCAATGGGACGAAAAACCGGAACTTTTTATGCCGGTGCAGATGATTTTACCCTCATATTCCCTAAATTTATTACAAATTATACTTGCTTTTACGATATTGGCAGCAACCAATTTGAGCTAACAGGCCCCTTTGAAGAAACACAGCTGTATTCTTATGCATTAAACACCGTAAGTGATAACTTTTCATCAAGCTCGGATAAATATGGTGTCTATTTGCATGGAAATCCTTCAATCGTGCACATCAGAAACAATGACAAGCCGGATGGATTAAAGGTGTTGTTTATTAAAGACTCTATGTCTGTGCCTTTGGCTTCCTTTTTTTCTTCCGTCTGCTCTGAAGTATGGTTAATCGACCCACGTTATTACCAAGGAGATATCGAAACGTTTGCAAGAGAAACAGCCCCTGATTTTGTCCTTGTCTCCATCTATCCACAAGCTTTGGTCGATGAATTTTTCCCCTACTGCAAAGAAGAAAAATAATATAGTGCAAAAAAATTAGACCGCCGGTAACACCCCGGCGGCCTTTTTACGTTTATTTCTATAGTATATTAACGGCATTTATCTCACAGATGGAATATACGGTCATATCTCCATTGGTATTGTCTACTGCCATAATTCCTTCGCAAGCCTGTGCGACACTTCCATCAACCGCTTCGACGGTCGGTGCAAGTACGTTGATTGCTGCAGCATTTACGGATTCTACCACAGTTTCTGAGGTAGTATTTAACGTTGCACTGCCTACTACACTTGTCGGAGTTGTATTGAGAACTGCAGTTCCCACTACGCTTGCCGGAGTTGTCGTAAACAAGCTGCTTGCCGGAACTGTGCTGACAGGTCCAGGTACATTTACCGTACCAGTTGTCGCGGCTACACTGCTCACTACTTCTGTCGCAGGGCCTACTGTGACGTTGTTTATCGTCGCTGTTTCTACACCTGATACAAGGCTTCCTGCCAAAGTGCTCGGAGTAATTGATCCAATTACAGTCGCCGGTGTTGGGGTAACGCTTCCAATAACCGCTGCAGTGACCGGTGCTCCCGGAACTGAAATCGTCTCAATGGCTGGAGTTGCGGTCAAGCCACCCAAGACATTTGCAGTCGTAGGCAACGTATTTGCTGTAATGTTTCCTCCAAAGGTAACGTTACTGCCTCCTGCCTGTACGTTAAGTGTAACATCTGCCGGAGGGATTCCTGCACCCAAAGAGTTTGCTGCGATTGTAATTTGCAGTAAACCAGTTCCAACTGACGTCAGTACCGGCACGGTAACTGCCTGCGGTGCAATACTTGAAATCACATCAACACCAGTGATTACGCCTCCATACACTGTCGGCGCACCGAATCCAGTTACTGCAGTTGCCGGTGTCGTTGTAAGACTTCCAATAACCGCCTGTGTCGTCTCGGTTATACCAGTCACCACACCATCCGGTGCCAGAGTTGTATTTACGGCGTTCACCACCGGAAGCGGTGCTGTTGTAATTGCTCCGGCAACGGATGCCGTCTGTGTGGTAATCCCTGTCACTAAACTCTGCGGTGTAGTGCTGACGTTTGTGACGACAGTCGTATTCGTTGGAGCTACTGCTCCAACCACGCTTGCCGGAGTCTGCGAAAGTGTTACTCCCTGAACTACGGAAGCCGGTACAGTCGTAAGATTGGCAGTCTCGATTGCGTCTGTATACGTGATTTCATTAATCGCAGAAATAGATTGTATTGTACTCATGCTTCCATTGAAGCTGATGTTTTGTACATCATCCAAGTTACGCTGAATAAAGCGCTCTAAATCCTTAGCACACTCTTCTTCACACGTATCCTCCCTATCTCCGCCTGTTTCGCAGCGTGATTCCTCCTGCTGCGGTGCTCCCCATGGAATTGGCTGATCTCCGCAATACTGCAGCTCTCCTGCCTGCTCATACGGCCGGCATGGTGATGGACACGGCGGGCATGGAGGTGGGCATGGCGGGCATGGTCCATTTCCTCCGTAACAAATTCTTCTGAGCGCCCTTTCCAGCATTGTAGTAAACGATGGATCGGATTGTGCAGATAGAATATGAATTTTTGCAATATCACAAATGGAGATTGCAAGGTCGTCTGTCATTAATAGCGTTCCTCTTATTCTTGCCGGTTCTTGTACCCCGGATGCAATGTTAACCGTATACAAGATACCGTTCTTCATTGTAATTTCAAGAGTAACAGCAAATCCGGGAACATTCATACGATTTACCGCATGAATGATTGCTTCTAAGACTTCTTTCATGCCTTCTCTACAGTAGCATGCTCCATCACTCGGCCTTTGCCTTCCAAATGTAGCTTCTTCATCGCCACATTGATTATTGCCAAAGGAGTCGAAAGCATTTCTGTCAAAATCATCGGACATATTCATTATATTCTCCCCTTTAATAAATTAGATATCATTTTCCTATATATAGGATATTCTATCCAGTCCTTTGTTGTTACCATTTCTATAACATTTTACTTTGAAAGATTAAGAGGCAATTCTCAATAACAGCAGGCCAAGCGACTTTTATAGGCTCTGTGTCAAATGTTGGGGTAAGAAAAATAAAAGTTACCAATAGGCGGCTC
>CAUQTI010000038.1:0-4893 GCA_963521065.1 uncultured Anaerovorax sp.
TTATAGGATTTATATCTAATTTTCAATAGTTGAGGAATTATGCAATTTCCTCAATCAATAAGAAACCGTACACCAGTGGATTTTTTATAAAAAATGTTTTATGATAATAAAGTATAAGAGGTACGGCTTGGAATTGCATATAAAATGGAGGGAACAATGGGTTTACCAAAAGGATGTGAAGTAAAGATACGAAGTAAATTTCGAAGCGGAAAAAGAAACTTAATTACAGATGTACCGGGTGTGAAGGTGGGGCATGTGACGTTAAGAGAGGAAGAGAAAGGGATTCATACAGGTGTAACTGCAATTTTACCGCATGAAGGTAGCCTCTTTCAAAATAAGGTGTTGGCTGCCGCTTCTGTGATCAATGGATTTGGAAAAAGTGTTGGCTTGGTGCAGATTGAAGAACTGGGGACAATTGAGACACCGATTATTATGACAAATACATTCGGCATCGGAACCGCACTCAATGCATTGGTAAAATATATGCTGAAAGAAAATGAGGACATCGGAATCAGTACCGGGACCGTAAATTGTGTTGTCACTGAATGCAATGATGGAGAGCTGAACGATATCAGAGGAATGCATGTAACAGAAGCAGACGTATTGCAGGCATTGAAAAATTGCGGAGACAGCTTTGAAGAAGGCGCAGAAGGAGCCGGTACAGGGATGTGCTGTTTCGGCGTAAAGGGCGGAATTGGCTCTGCTTCAAGAATCGTTTCCTGTGATGGACATGATTACACAATCGGAGCGATATTGATGTCGAATTTTGGGATGGCAGGAAATTTAATGATTGACGGAAAGAGGATTTTGACTGAAAATGGCGAAAAAGGAAGTAAGACCGAAAAAGGATCGGTGATTGTAATCCTTGCAACCGATCTACCGCTAAATGAAAGACAACTGAAACGTGTGGCAAAAAGAGCGACGGTAGCTCTGAGTCGAACCGGTTCCTTTCTAGGAAATGGAAGTGGAGATATCGCAATTGCTTTTTCCAGCGCAAATCGGGTGACTCACTACAGTGAGAAGGACATTATTGAAACGAAAATGTTTCATGATGCTGCAATTGATAAGGTGTTTGAAGCCGCAGCGGAGGTTGTGGAGGAAGCCGTCATCAGCTCAATTTACCATGCGGGGACAGTAACGGGGAGCAGAGGGAAAACCGTTTTCGCGTTAAAAGAATTTTTGTAAGACATGAAACTAAGACCTGAGACAATGAAGGAGAGGGCAAAAAATGAAATTATTTATCAGTGCGGATTTAGAGGGTGTTGCAGGCGTTACAAACTGGTGTGAAACGCGATATGGAGAACAGGGCTATGAGGCGGCATGTCATCAAATGACGCTGGAAGTAGCTGCTGCATGTAAGGCGGCGTTGGAGCTTGGATACGAAGTGGTAATTAAGGATGGACACGAGAATGCTTTAAATATCAATCCGGCTTTGCTTCCGAGAGGAGTACAGCTGATTCGCGGCTGGATGTCGACTCCGGCGTCTATGATGGCCGGTCTGGATGATTCTTTTGATGCCGCTGCCTACATTGGTTACCATTCTCCGCAAGGCAGTAATGCGAGCCCTTTGGCTCACACAATTCGACATGACTTGTTTCAAGGAATAAAGGTCAACGGAACCTTAGCATCGGAATTTTCTTTAAATGCGCTTTGGGCATCTGCAAATAAAGTGACCTCAGTGTTTCTATCGGGAGACTTGGGGATGTGTGAGCTTGCGAAAAAAAGCCATCCTGAGATTGTGACGGTCGCAACAAAGACAGGAATTGGAAATGGGACGTGGAACATTCACCCGGAAGAGGCGGTTGAAAAAATTGAGGCAGGGATGCATGCGGCATTAACCGCGGAAATTCCTCTTCTTCCAGTAGAAAAAGAATATAAATTAGAGATTAATTTTAGGGATCATCAGCATGCAAGGAGTGCTTCTTGGTATCCTGGAGCAGTGCAAGTGGATAGCAATACGGTGGAATATACTGCAAAAACACCAAAAGAATTAATCGTAGCACGCATTTTTATGACGGGAATTTAAAAGAAAACTGTTGATAAGAAAAGCACATCCGGCAATGTAGGAGGTGCTTTTTTGAATCTTTTACAGAAATTGATTTACATCGCTGAGTGAACAGTAAATAAAGGAGGGAGTGCAGTTCTCCTGTTTTTTTTCAGGCATGTGCACTCCGTTATGCTTGCTTCCAGAAAATAAAACGGTTGGGGAACCAAATACGAGAAGTTTCGATCAAAAATTAGCTTTAACGAATTCAAGACAGTGGAAGCAGACAGCATGTCCTCTCAGTTGAGCGTCAGAAGTCTTACTGCCACATAAGGTGCAAGGTTTTTGCTTTGTAACATACTTGACACGACTTGTTAAATTTTTTTCATTTTGCATACGACAAACCTTTCTTGTGACGAAATCAGTATTTATTTATTTTGTGGAAGCTATCTTTATCATAAATCTGTAAAAAACAAAAATCAACAAATTTTTACATTTATGTAATAATTAATCATTTTAATGTTATCAAGTAATAAATCATTGACAGTCCGAGTGAAAATAAATAAGATATATGTATATATTTTGTGATATAAAACCGTAAAAACGGAGGCATTTAAGTGAGAGTCAATGAAAATAAAAAATTAAAATTAAGCCAAATTTGGGAAATGAGGCCGGTAAAGGCGGCTGTATCTGTTCTTTTGATTGCGATTTTAATCGCATCTTCATCGATAAGTACCGTAAGCAGGTCGGTAACGAATCAAGAATTTTTTTCTTATCATGTAAAAGATATCGTGAACTATTTTTTTGGAAATACGGATGCTGTTTTGGCAAGCAGTCAGGACTTTGCATATGAGAAATCGATTGGGGGGCCACTTTATGGAGTGGCACAGGGACGAAATCTGATTGTAATTCAAGTGGAGTCCTTCCAGAATTTTTTAATTAACAGAGAGTATAACGGGGTGGAAATTACACCGAATTTAAACAAACTGATTGCAGATGACAGCATTTATTTTGATAATTATTATATGCAGGTAGCGATGGGAAATACTTCTGATGCTGAATTTGCAACAAATAATTCTTTATACGGCTCAGAAGAATATTGCACCTATGCACTTTATGACAATAACCATTATCGGGGACTGCCAGTTTTACTTGCCGAAAAAGGCTATGATGTCGCAGCTTTTCATGGCTATAAAAAGGAATTCTGGAATCGTTCGGGGGCATACCGCGCCTTAGGATTTAAAAAGTTTTACAGTGAAAAGGACTATGATTATGATGAAGTTGTAGGCTTTGGAATTCGAGACGATGATTTTTTCAAGCAGTCAGTAGACTATATTCAAAAAATGAAGCAGCCTTTTTATTCCTTTTTAGTTACCTTGAGTAACCATCACCCTTTCCCGCTTCCGGGCGGCGAAGAGCCAATTCCTCCGAAGAAAGGCGATGAAGGAACGCTGGTGTATGATTACTTGAACAGTGCTCGCTTTACTGACAAATGTATCGGAGAATTTATTGAAGAATTAAAGGCTTCCGACCTTTATGATAATTCGGTTATTGCAATTTACGGAGATCACTTTGGATTAACCGCAGGTGATCCGGGGATTCAAAAATCAATGACTAAATTGCTGGGTAAAAAGTACGATGTGGATGAAATGGCAAGGATTCCTCTCATCATCCATGTTCCGGGAGAAGAGGTAACGCAGACTATCAGTATCTCGGGAGGGCAGATGGATTTTCTGCCGACAATTGCCTACTTGATGGGATTTGAATCGCTGGATACTTTATATCTAGGTCAGAATCTTATGACTGCGAAAAGTGGATTTGTAGCAGAAGGCATCTATTTTCCGAAGGGTTCTTTTGTAAAAGATAATGTTTTTTATGTGATGTCGAAAGACGGCATCTTCGAGAATGGACGAGCCTGGGATATGAAAACCGGTAAAAAACTGGATTTAGAAGAATTCAGGATTGATTCATTGAAGGCAGCACAGCTGATTCTCCGTTCTCAATCCTATTTAAAAAATGATACAATTGGGCAGATGCTGGGAGAACTGAAACGTCCTTCCGCTGTAAAAGATCCGAATGGAATTAACAAGCCGGCAGAAGGAATCGGGGTAACCGATCCACCGGAAAAAGCAACAACAACACCGGCAGAAATAGAACCGATTCTACCAAGTGCACCGGAACTCGAAGATCCAGAAAATACGGATGAAACAGGGGCACCGCTTGATGAGGGAGAAGTACCGGAAGGTGAAGGAGAGGAAGCGAATCCGATTGTGATTGGGCCGGATGGCTTGCCGGAAGGCTTAGGACCTGCGCCGCAGCCGGGCGAAGAAAATTCTCCGGATACGCCAAAGGAAAATGCAATTTCAAATGATCCGACAAACCAGACAAATGCCCCTGTCAATCAGGGGGGAACGGGCGGAGAAACCGCCGCACCGACCGGAAGTGAATAAAAAAACCGTAAAAAAAGAATGAGCTTATAAAAACGCTCATTCTTTTTTTAGAAAATCGACTAAGAATTTAAATTCTTAGGTGTGGTGTAAATAGTGCGGTTATCCGTGAAGATCACCATGCCGGGCTTAGCACCGGAGGGCTTCTTTACAAATTTTATCTTTGTGTAATCAACAGGAACGTTTTCGGACTGTCTTGCTTTACTGTAATAGGCAGCAAGTGCAGAGGCCTCGTGTATCGCTGTTTCTGTAATCTCTTTTCCCTGCGTGCAAACGATAACATGAGAACCGGGAATATCCTTTGTATGGAACCAGTAATCCGTGCGTTCTGCCAGCTTTAGGGTGAGATAATCATTTTCTTTGTTGTTTCTGCCAACCAGTATGCGGAATCCATCACTCGACGTACAGGAGTAAGGCATTATTTTTTTCTTTTTTTATTCTTTTTTGTTTTTATTCTTCTTT
>CAUQTI010000039.1:0-3322 GCA_963521065.1 uncultured Anaerovorax sp.
TAGCCGCTCTCTTCCAGTTCATGGCGTATTTCTTCGACCTCCTCAAAGGTGACCGCATTGCTGATATACGTTAAGACGGATTCTAAATATTGAATATCCACATTTGTTTCTTCAAGCTGTATATTTTTTTCGCGGACAGCAGTTTTGGCTTTACCATATTTCTTATAATAGCGTTGGGCGTTTTTTGCTGCTGAAAAGCGGGGGTCGAGAGGAATGCTTAAAAAAGAGTTATCATAGTAATTAAGGACAGAAACTTTTTCCGCGCCGGTTTCAATGGAGTGGAGGTTTGCCGTCAGCAATTCTCCGTAAAGCCGATACATGTCTGCATTTTCAGCTTTTATAATGTCTTCGCAAAGGCGTTGTTTTTTCAAATAAAGCTTATCAAGCTGAGAATTTACTGTTCGTTCAAGGTCAGAAGATTTTTGACGAACACGGTTTGAGGAAGCTTTGTGTGAATAATAATAAGAAATTGCCTGACTTATATCTGTAAAAACTTTATTTTCCAATGTTTCCTGCAAAGAAGAAAGTGGGAAAATGTGAAAGTCCAGCGGGATACCTTCTTGATTGAAATAAACAATAGGAGTGATATTCCCGCTTTCCTGTATCTGTGCAAGCTTTTGAAAGACGGGAAGCAGCGTTTTTTCTGTTAGCGCTTCTGCCTCTAAATCATTTTCAGCACCTGCACGGGAACAGATTTCATCGGCGAGTGCCGGACTGATTCCTTGAATCTGATTCATCAGATGCTTTGCCATTTTTGAGCTACGCTGTTCTAAAATCCCGGATAACTCGGATTTGGTAAGCGTATAAGCACTTATTTTTCCATGAGAAGGGGGATAAATATAAGGTTGTCCCGGAAGAATCTGACGATAGCGATTGATGTCGATAGAAATACGTTTGATACTGTCTATAATCCGGTTTGAATTCAAGTCGAGAAGAATAATATTGCTATGTTTGCCCATAATCTCAATAATCAGCTTTTTATTGACTGAAAATCCAAGTTCATTCAAAGTATCTACAGAAATTTCGATGATACGTTCAGAATCCTTTTGCGCAACAAAGGCAATTCGGCCGCCCTGCAGGTGCTTGCGAAGGAGCATGCAAAAACTGGAGGGGGTGGAAGGATTATTTTCTGTCTCATTTGTAAAGTGAATACGAGGGTGGCTGCTGTTTGAGGATAAATACAGTTTATATTTTTCTTTTTTGGAGTGAATATGAAGAAGCAGCTCGTCTGCTTCCGGTTGATATATTTTTTCAATTTTTGCGCCGGTCAAAACTTGATTTAATTGGCGGGCGACCGCGCCTGTAACGAAGCCATCAAAGCTCATAGAGTAAACTCCTTATAGATTATTTTTATAGTAAGTAGTATAATATATCATAATAACATGAATTTGAAAAAAACGATAGTTGAATTGCACAGACCTCAGATGTGGGATACAGCAAATTAGGTAAGAAGGGCAGGCTTTTATGATAAAAAGTATGACGGGCTTTGGAAGAAGCGAATATGCAGACGGAAAAAGGAACATAATCGTAGAGATCAAATCAGTAAATCACCGATACTGCGATGTGACGATGAAGATGCCCCGGCGGTATTCCTTTGCGGAAGAGCGTCTGAAAGCAATTGTAAAGAAAATTGCAAGGCGCGGTAAAATCGACGTTTCCATTATGGTAGAAAATGTAACTGAAAACGATACGAATGTAAAATTAAATACTTTAGTAGCAAAACAATATTATGATAACTTAAAAGAATTGAAAAATGATTTCAATATGGCAGGAGAGATTACGCTTCAATTTTTGGCGACTTTGCCGGATGTAATGAAAATTGTCCCTTTCTTGGAGGATGAAGAGGAACTGCTGAAAAGCTTGTCTGTTCCGGTGGAAGAAGCAGCAAAGCGCTTGGATGAAATGCGTGTGATTGAAGGAAAAAAGCTTGCCGAAGATATTGAGCAGCGAGGTGAACTCATCCGCCAGATGGTAAAAGGAATTGAACAGCGCTCTCCTGAAGTGGGCAAGGCTTATATGGAAAAGCTGCGCGAAAGAATTAAAGAATTGATTGGGAACAGTGTAACGATTCCGGAAGACCGCATTCTTTTAGAGGCGGCAATTTTTTCGGATAAATGCAGCGTGACAGAGGAAGTGGTTCGTCTGGACAGTCACATTCAGCAATTGAAAACGATTTTATCAAACAGCAATCAGCCAGATGGGAAAAAATTAGACTTTTTGGTACAAGAAATGAACCGAGAGGCAAACACAATCGGCTCTAAGGCAAACGACATTCAAATCACAAATATTGTTTTGGACGTAAAAAGTGAAATCGAAAAGATACGCGAACAGGTGCAAAATATTGAATAATAGCAGATTTTTACTTGCAAAAAGAAAAAAAATGGAGTATTCTATATATTCATATGAAAAGTAATAGAAAGAATGGAATAGTGAGGAAGATCCATGGGTAAAGGTTTATTATTCGTTGTTTCCGGTCCTTCCGGTGCGGGAAAAGGGACGATTTGCAAGAGATTGCTGGATGCGATTGATATTGAATTATCAATATCAATGACTACACGAAAGCCGCGTCCCGGTGAAATAGAAGGCGTCAATTATTATTTTGTCTCGCAGGAAGAATTTGATAAAATACAAAGTGAAAATGGTCTGTTGGAACACGCACATGTTTATGGGAATTTTTACGGGACACCGAAGAAGATGGTCATGGATAAATTGGAGCAGGGACGAGATGTTATCTTAGAAATTGACATTCAGGGTGCTCTCAAAATCAGAGAGACGTATCCTGAAGGAATTTTTGTTTTTATTTTGCCGCCATCTATGAAAGAGCTGCGAAAGCGGATAACCGGGCGCGGTTCTGAAACGGAAGCTGCGATTAACATGCGCTTAGGAGAAGCTTTGAAAGAAGTATCTTACATTGACAAGTATGATTACTGTGTAGTAAATAATGAGGTAGAGGAAGCTGTAGAGCGTGTTGCTTGCATTATGAAAGCAGAGCATTCACGAGTCTCTCAGGATATTTATCAGATTATTGAACGATATAAGGAGGAAATTTAAATGCTTTATCCATCAATTAATGAGATTAAAAAGAAAGCAGACAGCCGCTATACCTTGGTTGTGATGGCTGCAAAACGTGCACGCGACCTGATCGACGGCAAGCCAAAGCTGACACAGGTAGAAGCAGAAAAACCAGTATCCATTGCTGCAAACGAAATTTCAGAGGATTTAATTACTTATAACAGAGATAAATAAACAAGAGCAAAGACATTTTAATTGGCTCTATAATAAATGTTGGGGTGTCCATCGAAAGGTGGGACCCTGGCATTTT